>NCEA01000004.1 GCA_002280515.1 Rhodobacterales bacterium 32-67-9 | reverse complement strand
GTCCGCCTACGTGCGCTTTACGCCCAGTAATTCCGAACAACGCTAGCCCCCTCCGTATTACCGCGGCTGCTGGCACGGAGTTAGCCGGGGCTTCTTCTGCTGGTACCGTCATTATCTTCCCAGCTGAAAGGACTTTACAACCCTAAGGCCTTCATCGTCCACGCGGCATGGCTAGATCAGGGTTTCCCCCATTGTCTAAGATTCCCCACTGCTGCCTCCCGTAGGAGTCTGGGCCGTGTCTCAGTCCCAGTGTTGCTGATCATCCTCTCAAACCAGCTATGGATCGTCGGCTTGGTAGGCCATTACCCCACCAACTACCTAATCCAACGCGGGCTAATCCAAAGGCGATAAATCTTTCCCCCGAAGGGCACATACGGTATTACTCTCAGTTTCCCGAGGCTATTCCGTACCTTTGGGCATATTCCCACGCGTTACTAACCCGTCCGCCGCTAACCCCGAAGGGTTCGCTCGACTTGCATGTGTTAGGCCTGCCGCCAGCGTTCGTTCTGAGCCAGGATCAAACTCTCAAGTTGAAAGCGCTTGCGCGCTAACCTTGACGTTCGAACCTCTGCACATCTGCATCCGGCTTGCGACCGGATGTCTACCGTTTGATGCACATCGTTCCAAGGGAACGAAGTCCGTCAAACAGTGAAGCTGACACCTTCATCATCGGGCGAACCCTAGAAGGCCGATATGCAGCGTTTGTCCATCGAAAGGACCAAACCGCCCACATATCTCTTCAGTAACCAGCGATTTCAAAGAGCGTGAGAGACAAAATCAACCGGAGGCGCCGTATCTTACTTGGCGCGCCCGCCTGCATATCACTCGTTTTTTTCGTTTCGACTTCCGGGCGTTGCCGCCGTTTCCGTCTGCCGTTGCAGTGTTGTCCGCTTCGGTGAGGGGGTATTTACGGATCGGCGTCGGGGACCGCAAGAGCTTTTTTCGAGAAAGATGACATTTTTTTAGCAGCCCCTGTTTCCGGCCCAAAATCTGGGGGTTAGCGCAATGATGGCAACAATTGGGCGGCTTTCGGTGCAAGAAGATTTCGCCGCGCCGGCCGGGATCGGGCCACTTTTCGGGCTTATCCACAGACCGGGCGCTGGGTCGGTGCCGTTTGCCCTCTCGAAACCTCAGGATTCGGCGAGACTCGGCGGCGCGAATCTGGCGCGGGGGGCGTTGACCCGACGTAACTCCATGAATTTTCTACGTTCCGGCGCTGTAAAAGGGATTCGACGGCCGAGTCGCGCGTCGTTTCAGAATCGTCCGGAGACCTGTCAGGGCGATTATGGCCGCCAGATAGAGAACCGGTTCCAGCGGCCAGGCCTTCACCAGCCAAAGATAGTGTACCGCCCCGGTCACCGCCGCCGGATAGGTGAGAAGGTGCAGCCGTTGCCAGCGCGCCGCGCCGAGCTTTCGCACCGACCAGTCGTTCGAGGTCAGCGCCAGCGGAACCATCGCCAGAAGGCCGGCCATGCCGACGGTGATGTAGGGGCGCTTAACGATATCACTCAGCGCCTGGCCCCAGAGGAGGCCCATGTCGAGCACGATCCAGGCGAGGAAGTGCAGCAGGATGTAGAAGAAGGTCAGGAGCCCGATCGCCCGGCGATACTTGATGAGGTTCACACCGAAGGCGCGCCGCAAAGGCGAGATGCAGAGCCCGACCACGATCAGCTTCAGCCCCCAGAGGCCGAGCGTATCCTCGATCGCCTTGACGGGATCGACACCGAGGCCCCCCGTGGTTCCCCGCCAGAGGAGCCAGACTGGCAGCGCCGCGCCGACAGTATATATAGGCCACGCTGGGACGCGCCGGACGGCCCGGTTGACCGAGTCGGTGAGGAACATCAGTAATCCTTCGCCAGATCCTGATCCGAATAAAGCCCGGCCACCTGATCCTCATAGCCGTTGAACTTCCGTGTCGGCTCGCGCCCGCCAAAGAGTCCGCTGCCGATGTGCCGTTCGGTCGCCTGGCTCCACCGTGGATGGTCGACCTCCGGGTTGACGTTCGAATAGAACCCGTATTCCCGCGGGTTCTGCATGTTCCATGTCGTCTGCGGTTGGGTCTCGGTCAGGCTGATCCGCACGATCGACTTGATCGATTTGAAGCCGTACTTCCACGGCACCACAAGGCGGATCGGCGCGCCGTTCTGGTTCGGCATCTCCTCTCCGTAAAGGCCGGTCGCGAGAATCGTCAGCGGGTGCATCGCCTCGTCCAGCCGCAGCCCTTCGCGATAGGGCCAGTCGAGGAGCGCGGACGTCTGGCCGCGCATCTCTTCGGGGCGGACCAGCGTCTCGAAGGCCACGTATTTCGCGGCGGGTTGAACGCCGACCCGGGCCAGAAGGTCCGAAAGCTGAAAGCCGATCCACGGCACGACCATCGCCCAGGCCTCCACACAACGGAGGCGGTAGATGCGTTCTTCGAGCGTAACGCCGGAAAGGATGTCACTAAGATCGTAATTGCCTGGCTTGTCGACCATGCCGTCGATCTTCACCGACCAGGGGTCTACTGTCAGGGCCGATGCATAGCTGGCCGGATCCCCCTTCCCGGTACCGAATTCATAGAAATTGTTATAGGTCGTGATCTCTTCCAGCGTGTTCGGCTCTTCATCGGTCGAGAAGGCGGAGGGCAAATAGGCCAGTTTCGCCGATGCCGGGCCGGCAATGCCCAGCGCCGCGGCACCCGCGATCAGCTGGCGGCGGTTGAGGAAATCAGCCCGCGGCGTGACATCGGACCATTTCAGATCAGAGGTGAAGCGGCTCATCTTTGTCTCCGGCACCGGGGGCTTTGCGCGAAAGCTACACCGGAGCCGGCCTCATGCCCAATAAAGACCTGTCACGTCTGCGTATGCGGATTGTAACGAATGGCGGATCGGATTGCTGTGGCGGCGCTGCCCCCGAGGTACATGGCCGACAGTGAAAGGGGGCGGATTGCGCCGCCCCCGTCCGGATCAATGCAGCACGGCGGACTCGGGCCGGGGCCGCGAGGTACCCGAAACCTTATCGCCGACGATCAGGCCCTCGGCGCCGGCACCGACCTGTACCCGTTCGCCGTCGAGGATGTCGCCGGCAAGGAGCATTTCGGCAAGCGGGTCCTGCAAGCTCCGTTGGATCACCCGTTTCAGGGGACGGGCGCCGTAGACCGGATCGTAGCCCTGATCGGCCAGCCATTTCCGCGCGGCCTCGTCCAGATCAAGCTCGATCTTGCGCTGCGCCAGCCGCTTTTCGAGCCGCCGCAGCTGGATTTCGACGATACCGGTCATGTCGGCCCGCGTCAGCCGGTCGAAGATGATCTGGTCGTCGAGTCGGTTCAGGAACTCGGGGCGGAAATGCGCCCGGACCGCATCCATCACGTCGCGCTTGGCGTCGGCGGCATCGGCACCTTCGGGCAACTGGCTCAGCGCCTGCGACCCGAGGTTGGACGTGAGGATGATCAGCGTCTGCTTGAAGTCGACATGATGGCCCTGCCCGTCGGTCAAAACCCCGTCGTCGAGCACCTGAAGGAGCACGTTGAAAACGTCCGGATGGGCCTTCTCGACCTCGTCGAAGAGGACGACCTGATAGGGCCGACGCCGAACCGCCTCGGTGAGGACACCGCCCTCGTCATAGCCGACATAGCCCGGAGGCGCGCCGATCAGGCGAGAGACCGAGTGCTTCTCCATGAACTCCGACATGTCGATGCGCACCATCGCATGTTCGTCGTCGAAGAGATATTCGGCGAGCGCCTTGGTAAGCTCCGTCTTGCCGACGCCGGTCGGGCCGAGGAAGAGGAACGAGCCCAGGGGCCGCCCCTCATCGTTCAACCCTGCCCGTGCACGCCGTACCGCTTTCGACACGGCCTCAACGGCGCGAGTCTGGCCGATCACGCGGCGACCGAGTTCCTCTTCCATCTTGAGGAGCTTTTCCTTTTCACCCTCGAGCATCTTTGAGGTCGGGATGCCGGTCCAGCGTTCCACGACCTCGGCGATCTGCTCGGGCCGCACCGCTTCCTCGACCATCAGCGCATCGTCCTTCGCCTCGGCTTCGGCAAGCTGCTTCTCAAGGCCGGGAATGACGCCGTAGGACAATTCGCCCGCGCGGGCGAGGTTGCCGTCGCGCTTGACCTGGTCAAGCTCGCTCCGCGCCCGGTCGAGCTGTTCCTTCAGCCCACGCGCGGATTCGAGCTTGTCGCGCTCCGCCTGCCACTTGGCCGTCATTTCGGCCGAGCGTTGTTGCAGGTCGCCTAGCTCCTTCTCGAGCTTTTCCAGCCGGTCCCTGGAGGCTGCGTCGTCCTCCTTCTTCAACGCTTCCGCCTCGATCTGCTTTTGCAGGATCTCGCGGTCGAGCGCGTCCAGCTCCTCCGGCTTCGAATCCACCTCCATCCGGAGCCGCGAGGCGGCCTCGTCGACGAGGTCGATCGCCTTGTCGGGCAGGAAACGGTCGGTGATGTAGCGCTGGCTCAACGTGGCCGCGGCGACGAGGGCGGAGTCGGAGATCCGCACCCCGTGGTGCAGCTCGTACTTCTCCTTGATGCCGCGCAGGATGGAGATCGTGTCCTCCACTGTCGGCTCGTTGACCAGCACAGGCTGGAAGCGCCGGGCAAGGGCCGCGTCCTTCTCGACATACTTGCGGTATTCGTCGAGCGTGGTGGCGCCGATGCAGTGCAACTCGCCGCGCGCCAAAGCCGGCTTGATCAGGTTCGCCGCATCCATCGCGCCGTCGGATTTGCCGGCGCCGACGAGGGTGTGCATCTCGTCGATGAAAAGGACGATCTCACCGGCTGCGGCCTCGATTTCCTTCAGAACTGCCTTCAGCCGCTCTTCGAATTCACCGCGATACTTCGCGCCGGCGATCAGCGCCCCCATGTCAAGCGCCATGAGTCGCTTGTTCTTCAGACTTTCGGGCACGTCGCCGTCGATGATGCGCAGCGCAAGGCCCTCGGCGATGGCGGTCTTGCCGACGCCCGGATCACCGATCAGCACCGGGTTGTTTTTCGTCCGCCGCGACAGAACCTGCATCGCGCGACGTATCTCCTCGTCGCGGCCAATGATCGGGTCAATCCGGCCTTCTTCGGCGGCTTGGGTCAGGTCACGCGCATATTTCTTCAGGGCATCATAGCCCTCCTCGGCCGAGGCCGAGTCCGCCGTCCGCCCCTTGCGGATATCGTTGATCGCGGCATTGAGCGCCTGCGCGGTCACGGCACCGGCCGAGAGCGCGTCCTTGGCCTTGGTGTTGACCATGGCGAGCGCCATCAGGATGCGTTCGACCGGCACAAAGCTGTCGCCGGCCTTCTTGGCGATCTTCTCCGCCTCGTCGAGAACCCGCACCAGCGTCGTATCGACATAGACCTGCCCGTCGCCGCCCGATACTTTCGGCATCTTGGCGATCATCTGGTCGACCGCTTCGGCGACCCGCGCCGGCTCGCCACCCGCGCGCTTGATCAGGTTCGACGCAAGCCCCTGATCGTCATCCATCAGCGCCTTCAGCAGATGCTCCGGAACGACTCTCTGATGTCCCTCGCGCATTGCGATGGTCTGAGCGGCCTGAAGGAAGCCGCGCGACCGTTCCGTGAACTTCTCCATGTTCATCGGGTATCTCCTTTGCTAGCCCCCGGGCTTCCGATCGCCCACCTCTGCGGCACGACACATCCCGGGTCTCGTGAGTGACTTGGCCATCGTCTGCGGCGATTTCAAGAACGCGCCGGCGGTGAAAATCCGGAAACCAAATCGAAAGGAGATTCGCGCTTAATCGGGCTTAACCCTAACGGAGGAAACTGGGATGAGCCTGATCGAAAACCGCGTCGCCGGCGCGCTGAGCCGCGCCGCCAATCGCTGGCAACGAGCGTTCCTGATCACCGGCGAAGCACCGGCGTCGCAGTGGATGGCGATTGCCGTTTACCGGGACAGTGCGCCGCGGACCGCGCGGACGATGCCGAGCCCGTTCCGTCCGCGCCGGGCCTGAAGGGATGCGGATCCTCTCGGCCCGCATCGCCCGCGCCCACCGCGACCGTCGCAAAGGGCGCGTGGAGGCAGAGGTCGCGCTGACCGTGCTCTGGGGGGCTGGTCCGGTGCGTATCTTCGTGGCGACCTCTGCGCCCTGCCGCGCACCCGGTGCCGCGCCGTTGCGCGACCGACTTCTCGGCGCCGCGAAACTCAGCTTGGCCTTCGATCCCGCGCGGCACGTACAACGCCGCGCGGCCTGAGCGGGCTGGCCTGCCCGATCCATGCTTGACAGGCGGTCCCGCGCGGCCCAAACCCGACCGGACCTTCGAAAGGACCGCCGATGCGCCAAGCCGATGACCGCCTGATCGTCGCCCTCGACGTGCCAGACGCCCTTGCCGGCCTCGACCTCGTGAAGCGGGTCGGTGACCGGGTGAACTTTTACAAGATCGGCCTCGGGATGCTGACCGGCGGCGGGCTGGCGCTTGCCAACGAACTGAAGCAGGAGCACGGCAAGCGCGTCTTCCTCGACATGAAGCTGTTCGACATCGGCGCGACGGTGGAGGCCGCGGTGCGCGGTCTGGCGCAGTTCGACCTCGACTTCCTCACGGTGCACGGCGACCCCAATGTCGTCCGCGCCGCGAAACAGGGGGCCGCCGGCAAGGATCTGAAGATCCTCGCCGTCACCATTCTGACCTCGCTCGACCGCGCCGATCTTGACGCGGCGCTGATCCGGCCGGGGGAGCTTTCCGACATCGTCGCCGAGCGCGCCGGGCGCGCCTTCGCCGCCGGCGCCGACGGCGTGATCTGCAGCCCGCAGGAAGCGGCGCTGATCCGCGCGCTGCCCGAGGCGCGCGGCAGGCTGATCGTGACGCCGGGCGTGCGCCCGCATGGCAGCGACCATGGCGACCAGAAGCGGATTGCCACCCCCGCCCAGGCCATTGCGGCCGGCGCCGATCACGTCGTGGTCGGGCGGCCGGTCTGGGCCATGCCCGACCCGGCCGCAGCGGCCCATGCGATCCTGGAGGAGCTTGCCTCGCCCCAGGCCCGTCACCCGAACCTCTGACCGGCGGAGCGGGCGGGACCGCAACGCGGGCCGCCCCCGTGCTATCATCGCGCCCTTCGTTCCGAGGGAGATCCGACGATGTCCGAACCCGCTGCCCCCGCCCCGTCCGACAACAGCCTCGTGCTGTCCTACGTCGCCGTTCGTCAGGCCCTCGGCTATCTTGGTTGCTTCCTGCCGTTGGCACTCATGATCCACGCGATCCATCCGGGGCACCGGCTCGAAGCGTCGGTCAGCGACTATTACTATACGTCGATGGGTGGGGTCCTGACCGGCACGCTGTCGGCTATCGGGATCTTTCTGGTCGCCTATTGCGGCTATGAGCGCGCGCCGGGGGAATGGCTGTCGGACAAGTGGCTCGCCCGCATCGCCGGGGCCGCGGCGCTCGCCGTCGCGCTGCTGCCGATCAGCCGGAAGGGCTATCCCCTCTGCATCGGTGAGCCGCGCGTCTGCTGGATCTTCGGCGCGACGGCACATGCGGATTTCCTGCATTACGCCGCAGCTTCCGTCTTCTTCCTTTGCCTCGCGCTCCTGTCCCTCGTTCAGTTTCCGCGCGGAGAGCGCGACTCCGAAGGACGTCTGCGCTGGACCGGCCGGACCTTCATCTTCCTGCTCTCCGGCACCGCGATCCTGGCGATGATGGTGGCAATCGTGCCCTATTTCCTCACAGGCGCGGCGACGAAAGCTGCCCTCTTGGCGAACCACTATCTTTTCTGGTGTGAAAGCATCGCGATCATCGCGTTCGCGACCTCATGGCTGACCAAGGGGCGCGCGCTGCGGACGCTGATGGGAACGATGGGCCGGATCGGCGGCGGAGCCTGACCAACTCCGCCGCTCCGAGCCCGCTATTCCGATGCCGGCAATGTGCCGGCATCGGTCGGCAGGGAGGTCGCCGCATCATCTGGCGCGACGACCGGCGCGGTGGATTGCAGATCGCCGCCGGTATTGCTGCCCGCCAACCAGATGACGATCGCAAGCGCCGCAACAATAACCCCCACGAGAAGGAGGACACCGCCAACCCCGCCTTCGTGGTGCATCTCGCCGCGCGCCCGTGACGCATCGTACGACGAGCGACCGTACATGTGCTGTTGGTAGTCCATGAGAGGCTCCTTTCCATCAGGACTGCACGATCTAGAATCGGCGCTTTCGCTGGCGGATTCCATAAGCGGATTTCCACTCGGCCGACGCCGGCCGAAATTCCGCCGATGCTCCGCGCCTTTCCGCCGATTCGCCTTGATATTTCAGAGAAATTGCGGGCGCGGTGTGCGGCGGCGCTCAGAATGTCGGCGGCGTGCAGGCCGAGACGATGACGCAATCCCCCGGCCCCGGATTGCGGAACCGGTGCGGGGTACGGCTGTTGAAGAGATAGCCGTCGCCGGCACCGAGAAGCTGCGTGTCCTCGCCGACGGTGACGAGCACCTGTCCGGAGATGACGAAACCCGCCTCTTCGGCATCATGACTGTATAGTTCGGGGCCGGTATCGGCGCCCGGCGCGTAGGTTTCGTAGAGCATCTGGAGTGCGGCCGCGCCAGGGCGCCCGATCTGGCGGAAGACCACGCCGGCGCCGGCGTCTCCCAGTTTCGAAACGGGGGTGATCTCCCTCAGTTCCGCATGGGTGAAATGCCATTTCGCCCCGGTTTCCGCCTCGTCCGCGAAGAAATCGCCAAGAGAGATGCCAAGCCCCGTCAGGATCTTCTTCATTGTCGCGACCGAGGGGCTTGTTCGGTTCTGCTCGATCATCGAGATCATGCCGCTGGTGACACCCGTCGCCGCGGCAAGCTGGCGCTGCGACATCCGCCGCTTTTCACGCTCTTCCTTGAGCCGCGCGCCTGTGTCGAAATCCATCGCCCGCCCTCCGCCCGCCTGTCCGTTGCGGGGCCTTCCCCATAGTGATAAATTTATTGGGCATCAACTCGCAATATTGATCATTCGATACCGACCCGCTATCGAATCCGCGAACCGTCCGAGGAGTGACCTGCCATGCTGAATGCCGAGATCGAAACCCGCCGCAAGGCCGCCATGTCGCGCGGCGTCGGCGTCATGACCCAGATTTATGCCGACCGCGCCGAGAACGCGGAGATCTGGGACAAGGAAGGCAACCGCTACATCGACTTCGCCTCGGGCATCGCCGTTCTCAACACCGGCCACCGGCACCCCAGGGTGGTCGCGGCGGTGAAGGACCAGATCGACCATTTCACCCACACCTGCCATCAGGTCGTGCCTTACGAGAACTACGTCCGCCTCGCCGAACGACTGAACGGCATGGTGCCGGGCAAGGGCGAGAAGAAGTCGATCTTCGTCACGACCGGGGCCGAGGCGGTCGAGAACGCGATCAAGATCGCCCGCGCGGCAACCGGGCGCCAGGCCGTCGTCGCCTTCACCGGCGCCTTCCACGGCCGGACCTTCATGGGCATGGCGCTGACCGGAAAGGTCGTGCCCTACAAGGTCGGCTTCGGCGGCATGCCGGCGGACGTGTTCCACGCCCCCTTCCCGGTGCCGCTGCACGGCGTCAGCGTGGACCAGTCGATCGCGGCGCTGGAATACCTCTTCAAGGCCGATGTCGATCCCAAGCGCGTCGCCGCGATCATCCTTGAGCCCGTGCAGGGCGAGGGCGGCTTCTACGAGGCGCCGCGCGAGTTCATGTCGCGGCTGCGGTCGATCTGCGACGAGCACGGCATCCTGCTGATCGCCGACGAGGTGCAGACCGGTTTCGCCCGCACCGGCAAGATGTTCGCGATGGAGCATCACGACGTGGCCCCCGACCTGACCACGATGGCCAAGTCGCTGGCCGGCGGCTTCCCATTGGCGGCGGTCACTGGCCGGGCCGAGATCATGGACGCCCCCGCCCCCGGCGGGCTCGGCGGCACCTATGGCGGCAATCCTCTCGGGATTGCGGCAGCGAACGCGGTTCTCGACGTGATCGAGGAGGAAGGGCTTTGCGACCGCGCCAACCAGCTTGGCGCGCGGCTGAAGCAGCATCTGGCCAGCCTTCGCGACGACGTGCCCGAGATCGTCGACATCCGCGGCCCCGGCTTTATGAACGCGGTCGAGTTCAATCTCGGCGGCAAGCCCTCGGCCGATTTCGCCAACAAGGTACGGATGGAGGCGCTGTCGCGCGGGCTTCTCCTTCTGACCTGCGGCGTCTACGGCAACGTCATCCGCTTCCTCTCGCCGATCACCATCCAGGACGCGGTCTTCACCGAGGCGCTCGGCAAGCTCGAAGACTCGGTCCGCGCTGCCCGCAAGGGCTGAGCCGGCCGCGTCGGGATCAGGAACGGCCGTCCCCTCGGGGCGGCCGTTTTGTTTTGCCCGCCCTGACCGGGATCACCCGGGCGGAGATTTGCACCGCACTGACCGCAGGGCAGACTCGCAAAGAGAACAAACCATGAATACAATCGATGCGTCAGCGAGGATTCCATGTTCGTCGAACTTTCAGCCACCTCGAATTTCACCTTTCTCACCGGGGCTTCCCACCCCGAGGAGATGATGGCCGGGGTCGCGGATCGCGGCCAACCGGCGCTGGCCATTGCCGACCTGAATTCCGTCGCCGGGATCGTCCGCGCCCATGTCGCGGCGCGGGATATCCGTCGCGAGACCGGCACGGCGCCACGGCTCCTCCCCGCCGCGTTGATCCGTCTGTCGGATGGCTTCAGCGTCACCGCCCTGCCCCGCGACCGCGCCGCCTGGGGCCGGCTCTGCCGGCTGATCTCGGCTGGACGGCTCCGGGCACCGAAAGGGCAATGCGCGCTTGCCCTCGACGACCTCCTCGCCTGGGGCGCGGGAATGGAACTCTTGCTTCACCCGCCGGAGGGCAGGCTGTCAGGCAGTGCCACGCCGGGGCGCGGCGCGGGCGAATGGGCGTCACGGGCGGAAGAGCTGGCGCGCCGCCTTGGCCGGGAGAACCTCGCGCTTCTCATGGCGCCGCGTTACGACGGCCATGACCGGCGCCGCTTCGACCGGCTCGGCGCCCTTGCCCGGGGGCTCGGCCTGCCGACCGTCGCCTCTGCCCGCCCGCTCATGCATGTCTCGGCCCGGCGCCGTCTCGCCGATGTGCTCACCGCCATCCGCACCGGCCTGCGGGTCGACGAGCTTGGCCGCAGCGCCCTTGCCAACGGCGAAGAGCGCCTGCGCTCCGAAGCCGAGATGCTCGCCCTCTTCGCAGGGCACGAGGCGGCGGTTCACCGGAGCGGAGAGATCGCCGGACGCCTCGCCTTCTCGCTCGACGAATTGCGCTACGAATACCCCTCCGAAGTCCTCGACGGCGAGGAGCCTTCGGCCCGCCTCGCCCGCCTGACCGGGGAAGGGCTGCGCTGGCGCTATCCACACGGCGTGCCGCCCAGGGTGCAGTCGATGGCCGCGCACGAGCTCGACCTCATCGCCCGGCTGAAATACGAACCCTATTTCCTCACGGTCCGCGATGTGGTGGCCTTTGCCCGCGCGGAAGGCATCCTCTGCCAGGGGCGCGGGTCGGCGGCGAATTCCGTCGTCTGCTACGCGCTCGGGGTCACCTCGGTCAGCCCCGAGATCGGCACCATGGTCTTCGAGCGATTCGTCTCCGAGGCGCGCGACGAGCCGCCCGACATCGACGTCGATTTCGAGCATGAGCGGCGCGAGGAGGTGATCCAGCATATCTACGAGAAATACGGCCGCCATCGCGCCGGGCTTTGCGCCACCGTGATCCATTATCGCGGCAAGCGCGCCGCCCGCGAGGTCGGCCGGGCGATGGGTCTGTCCGACGATTCGCTGTCGGCCATGTCGAGCCAGATCTGGGGTTGGGGCGGCGGGGCGGTATCGCCTGAACGGCTGCGCGAGATCGGGCTCGACCCGACGGACCAGCGGCTCTTGCAGACACTCGACTTGATCGCCGAGATCCAGGGCTTCCCCCGCCACCTCAGCCAGCATGTCGGCGGCTTCATCATCACCGAAGGCCGGCTTGACGAGCTGGTGCCGGTCGAGAACGCGACGATGGAGAACCGCACCGTCATCCCCTGGGACAAGGACGATATCGACGCGCTCGGCATTCTCAAGGTCGACGTGCTGGCCCTCGGCATGCTCAGCTGTATCCGCAAGGCCTTCGACCTTCTCGGCGAGCACCACAATCTCGACTGCACGCTGGCCACCCTGCCGCCCGAGGACGCGCAGGTCTACGACATGCTCTGCGCGGCCGATTCCATCGGCGTCTTCCAGGTCGAAAGCCGGGCCCAGATGAGCTTTCTGCCACGGATGAAGCCGCGCAAGTTCTACGACCTCGTGATCCAGGTGGCGATTATCCGGCCGGGGCCGATCCAGGGCGACATGGTGCATCCCTTCATCCGGCGGCGCAACGGACTCGAAAGCGTGAGCTTCCCCTCCGACGCACTGGGCGAGGTTCTCGGCAAGACGCTCGGGGTGCCGTTGTTCCAGGAACAGGCGATGCAGATCGCCATCATCGGCGCGGGCTTCTCCCCGGAAGAGGCCGACCGCCTGCGCCGCTCGCTCGCGACCTTCCGGAAGCACGGCAAGGTGAGCGCGTTCCGCGACAGGTTCATGGCCGGAATGGCCGCCAACGGCTATGAGGAGGAGTTCTCCGCCCGCTGCTTTTCCCAGATCGAGGGCTTTGGCAGCTACGGCTTTCCCGAAAGCCACGCGGCAAGCTTCGCGCTCTTGGTCTATGCCTCGGCCTGGCTGAAATACCGCCACCCCGGCATCTTCGCCTGCGCGCTCCTGAATTCCCAGCCGATGGGCTTCTACGCCCCCGCCCAGATCGTGCGCGACGCCCGCGACCACGGGGTGAAGGTCCTGCCGATCTGCATCAACGCCAGCACCTGGGACAACCGGATGGAAGAGCGCCCCGACGGCTCCCTCGCCCTCCGCCTCGGGTTCCGGCAGATCAAGGGCCTGGCGGAGGAGGAAGCAGAGTGGATCACCGCCGCGCGCCGCAACGGCTACCCCGCGATGGAGGATGTCTGGCGCCGCGCCGGAGTGTCCACCCGGACACTGACGCTTCTCGCCGAAGCCGACGCCTTCGCCTCGCTCGGCCTGTCGCGCCGAGACGCGCTCTGGACCGCCCGCGCCTACACATCCGCCCCCCCCCTGCCCCTCTTCGCCGGCGATCTCGACGGCGAGGGGATCGTCGAACCCGCCGTGGTCTTCGCCGAGATGAGCGAGGGCGAGCAGGTGGTGGAAGACTACGCCGCGATGCGGCTGACACTCCGGACCCACCCGGTCGCGCTGCTCCGTCCCCGGCTGACGCCGGGTGCCTCCCTTGCGGTTCCACTTGGCTGAAATATCCCGGGGGTGTGGGGGCAGCGCCCCCACGCGGATCCGGGGGCAAGGCCCCCGGAAGCTAGGAATCTATGCCTCCGGCGGGGATATTTTAACCAAGTGGAAACCGGAATCGGCCAGACTGGCCGGGCGGTACAGGCGGGGACGCCGATGACCGCCCAAGTGGAAGCGCCCTGCCTCGCTCGCGCAAGGCAGGGTTCTTTCATCTCAGTCTTCTGAGTATATCGAGGCTCGCATAGCCGTCGGGGATCATTCCGATCGACCGCTGATAGGCGCGGATCGCGGCGATCGTGTTGGGGCCGATCTTGCCGTCCGCCCCGCCGGTGCTAAAGCCCGCCTGCGACAGCCGTTCCTGCAATTCCTTGCGTTCGGCGAAGACCAGCGCGCGGTCCTCGCGCGGCCATTTCGCCTGGATCGCCTGCCCGCCCTTCAGCCGGTCGGCAAGATGCCCGACCCCGATCACATAGGCGTCGGCGGAATTGTAGCGCTCGATGACGTGGAAATTCTCGAAGATCATGAAGGCGGCCCCGCGCGCGCCCGCCGGCATCAGGATCGAGGCCGTACCGTGGTTCGGCACGGCGCGCCCGTCCACGTCTCGCACCCCGAGCGCAGCCCATTCGGCCGGCGATTTCTTCACCCGCTCGCCGGTCAGACCGAAGTCGAAGCCGCGCGGCAACTGCACCTCGACGCCCCAGGGCTGGCCCTTGTTCCAGCCGAACCGCGCGAGGTAGGCAGCAGTCGAGGCCAAAGCGTCGGCAGGGTTGTCCGACCAGATGTCGCGTTTTCCGTCGCCGGTGAAATCCACCGCATAGGCAAGGTAGGAAGTGGGGATGAACTGGGTATGTCCCATCGCCCCCGCCCAGCTTCCGGTCATCTGGCGCGGGTCGACATCGCCGGCCTGGACGATCTTAAGCGCCGCGATCAACTGGCTTTCGAAAAAGCTACCGCGCCGCCCGTCATAGGCCAAGGTCGCCAGCGCCTCGATCAGCGGCGTCGTGCCGCGATAGGTCCCGTAGGAACTTTCGAGCCCCCAGACCGCGACGACGACCTCCTTGTCAACGCCGTAGCGCGCCTCGATCTGGTCGAGCAGCCGGCGATTCTGCCGCAGCGCCGCCTTGCCGTTTTCGACCCGGCTGTCGGACACGGCGCTGTCGAGATAATCCCAGATCGCCTTGGTGAATTCGCTCTGATTGCGGTCCTTCTCGATCACCGAGGTGTTGTAGCCGATGCCACGGAAGGCGCGCTCGAAGGTCGCAGCACTGATCCCCTGCGCCAGCGCGCGGCCGCGAAAACCCTCGATCCAGCGGTTGAAGCCGAGATTGGCCGAAGCCGGGATTAATTCTTCGGGTCCGCCCATGATCCTGCCCTGACTGTCCGCCGCCGCCGGCACCATGCCCGCGGCACCGGCCATCGCGGGAAGGAGCGTCGAAACCACGGCGATGAATGATGAAATGCGCATGTCCCGGCCTGCCTCTCGTTCTTCTTTGGGCAAAGTGTAGCGCGCCGGAACCGGGCGGAAAAGCTCCGTCTCGCGGGCGGGCGCGGTTCCGCCTCAGCGGCGGCGGCGTTCCACCTTGCCGCGGATCTTTGCCGCCTTCGCGCGTGCCGCGCCGGGACGCCGCGCCACAGGTTTGCCACGCCGCGCCGAGGCCCCGGCCGGAACGTCGTGCCCTTCGATGTCGAGAAGCTCAAGCATCAAGCCACCGGTGACCGGCACCGCCTCGGCGAGCCGCACCGTCACCCGCTGGCCGATGCCGATCGTGAGGCCGGTATCGGCGCCCATCAGGGTCTGCGCCCGCTGGTCGTAATGGAAGAACTCGCGCCCGACCGAGCGGATGGGGATGAGCCCGTCGGCGCCGGTCTCATCGAGCTTCACGAAAAGGCCGAACCGCGTCACCCCGCTGATGCGGCCGGCGAATTCGCTGCCGACCCGGTCGGCGAGATAGGCGGCGAGGTAGCGGTCGGTCGTGTCACGCTCGGCCGCCATCGAGCGACGCTCGGTCTCCGAGATATGCAGGGCGGTTTCCGCCAGCATCTCGATGTCCTGCGGCGACAACCCGTCCTCGCCCCAGCCGTGCCCCAGGATCAGCGCCCGGTGAACGATGAGGTCGGAGTAGCGTCGGATCGGCGAGGTGAAATGCGCGTAACTTTTGAGCGCCAGCCCGAAATGGCCGAAATTTTCGGGCGTGTAATAGGCCTGGGTCATCGACCGTAGCGTGGTGATATTGAGAAGCTCGTCGAAATCCGTGCCCTCGGCCTGGGCCAGAAGCCGGTTGAGATGTTCGGTCCTCAGGACCTGCCCCTTCGCCAGCGTGAAGCCGGACGCGACCGCGACCTCGCGCAATGCGTCGAGTTTTTCGGGTGAAGGTTCCTCGTGCACCCGGAAGAGAAGCGGGCGGCGCAGCCGGATCAGTTCCTCGGCGGCCGCGACGTTGGCGAGGATCATGAATTCCTCGATCAGACGGTGAGCGTCGAGCCGTTCGCGGAAGGCAACCGATTTCACCCGGCCGTCCTCGGTCAGCTCGATCTTGCGTTCCGGCAGGTCAAGGTCGAGCGGCTGGCGCATCGCCCGCGCCGTCTTCGTCGCCTCGTAGGCGGCGTAGAGGGGCGCGATGACCTCCTCCAGAAGGCCGGCACAGCGTTCGTTCGGGCGGCCGTCCTGCGCCTCCTGCACTTCGGTGTAGTTGAGGCTGGCGACGGATTTGATTATCGCACGGGTGAACCGGTGCGCGACCTTGCGGCCCTTCGCGTCAAGCTTCATCCAGACAGCAAGGACCGGCCGCGCCACGCCTTCGTGCAGGGAACAGAGATCGCCCGACAGCCGGTCCGGCAGCATCGGCACGACCCGGTCGGGGAAGTAGGTCGAATTGCCCCGGTGTCTCGCTTCGCGATCGAGCGCGGAGCCGGGCGTAACATATTGCGCCACATCGGCGATGGCGACCCAGACGATGTGGCCACCGTCGTTCTTCGCGTCATCGTCGGGATGGGCGAAGCAGGCATCGTCATGGTCGCGCGCATCGGCCGGGTCGATGGTGATGAACGGCAGATGCCGCAGATCCTCCCGCTTACCCAGCGGGGCGGGTTTCATGCGGTCGGCATCCTCGATCGCCGCGTCCGGGAAATCGTCGGGAATGCCGTGCTGGTGGATCGCGATCAGCGACACCGCCTTCGGGGCCGAGGGGTCGCCCAGCCGCTCGATGATGCGCGCGCGCGGCAGGCCCATCCGGCCCTTCGGCCCGGCGAGTTCAGCCTCGACCAGTTCGCCGTCCTTCGCGCCCAGCGTGGCATCGGCGGCGACCGTCCATTCCTTGTCGGCACCCTTGTCGATGGGCACGATGCGCCCGCCCTCGGTCGCCTTGCGGAAGATGCCAAGGATCTTGTGCGGGTTGCTGCCGATCTTGCGGATCAGCCGGGCCTCATAGTGATAATCCTCGCCCTTCACTTCGTTGACGCGGGCGAGGATGCGGTCGCCCTCGGCCACCGGGGCATCGGCCTTGCGCGGCTGGAAGAGGACGCGCGGCTCTGGCGCCTCGCCCTGCCATTCCATTGGCCGCGCGAACTGGTCGCCGTTCCTGTCCGGCGGCAGGATCGTGAGGATCGTGACCGGAGGCAGCTTTTCGGGATCGCGGTAGGTCTTGCGGCGGCGCTCCAGCGTGCCTTCGCCCTCAAGCTCTTTCAAAAGCCGCTTCAACTCGATCCGGTCCGCCCCCTTGATGCCGAAGGCCTTGGCGATATCGCGTTTGGCCGAAAGGCCGGGATTGTCGGCGATCCAGTCGAGGATTTCGGATTTGGAAGGGATGCTGGCCATGGCCGCTGGCTAGCACGCCCGGAGCGCGACGTCATGCGGAAACGGCAGGTGCCGCACCGGCACGGGCGGGGTGCCGCGGGGATTTGGCGCACAGTGATAGAGGGGGCCGAGGCGCCCCGATGTGGAGAGCGCGTCAGGCGAAGTAATCGCGCAGGATCCGCGTATAGACCGCCTTGAGCTGGCCGATCTGCGCCACCTCCACCCTCTCGTCGACCTGATGCATGGTCTTGCCGACCAGCCCGAACTCTACGACCGGGCAATGATCCTTGACGAAGCGTGCGTCCGACGTGCCGCCGGAGGTGGACAGCGACGGGTCGCGGCCGGTCTCGGCCTTGACCGAGCCTGCGACAAGCCGCACGAATTCGCCCGGCGGGGTGAGGAAGCTTTCGCCCGAGACCTGGATGTCGAGGCCGAAGCTTACGCCCGTCTCCGCCGCGACCTTCGCGGCCTCGGCGCGCAGCCAGTCCGACAGGCTGGCCGCCGAATGCGCGTCGTTGAAGCGGATGTTGATCGTCGCGCGCGCCCGTGCCGGGATGACGTTGCCGGCCGGGTTGCCGGTGTCGATCGTGGTGACCGCCAAGGTCGAGGCGTCGAAGTGTTCGGTCCCGTCATCGAGCCTGTGGGCGGCGAGCCCGTCCAGCAGCCGGACCATCGCATGGAGCGGGTTTTTCGCCCGGTGCGGATAAGCGGAATGCCCCTGTACGCCCTTCGCCTCGACATGTGCGGTCAACGATCCCCGGCGGCCGATCTTCATCATGTCGCCGAGTGTCTCCGGGCAGGTCGGCTCGCCCACGAGACAGACTGACATTGCCTCGCCCCGCGCCGCCATCCAGTCGAGAAGCGCCACGGTGCCGTCCTTGCCCGACCCCTCCTCGTCGCCGGTGATGGTCAGGACGATGGCGCCGTCGGGCGGTGTCGCGCGGACAAAGTCGATCGCGGCGGCGACAAAGGCGGCGACCCCGGATTTCATGTCGGTGGCACCGCGCCCCCAGAGCCAGCCGTCGACGATCTCGCCGCCGAAGGGATCGCGGGTCCAGGCGGACGCGTCGCCGACCGGAACCACATCGGTATGACCGTTGAAACCGAAGCTCCGGTTCGCGCCGGGCCGCCCCCAGCGGGCAAAGAGGTTCGGTGTGCCGTTGCGGTCCACCCGGTGGCAGTCGAACCCGGCCTCGGCGAGAAGGCTTTCCAGCAGCACCAGCGCCCCGCCCTCTTCCGGCGTGACAGAGGGGCAGCGGATCAGCTCGGCGGTCAGGCGGACGGGATCGACGGGTTCATGATCGACGGGTTCGGGCACGGCGCGCTCCTTCATGGACGGGTCCAGAACTACTCGCTTCGCCTGCGGGCTTCAATGCGCAGCCGGTGTTGCAGGATGGTCACCGGCCGATGAGGTTGGCGTTGCGGAAATCGCGAGGCGATTCACAAATCACTCGCATCCGGACATAGTTTGTGTACGAACAGAGACCCGAGACGGGCAAAAGCAACTTCGGCGCAACGTCGCCAGGATCGAGCGGTTGGGGCAATGGCAGGACAAGCGGGATCAAGTCCCGCCGGGTGGGGCCGGATTACCGGCCGGAGCGATCCGGCATGAGCTGGCATCTGGTGCAGCAGCGCGATGGCGCCACCCGCCGATACCGGGACGTGAGGGACAGCGACCTTGACTGGGGAACGCTTGTCCTGGAGTTTGACCTCGGAGAGATCGCCCGGACGGCCGGGGCGGTTCTTCGCCTGTCGCCGCAGAACGAACCGGAACGGATCTTCGCGATCGAACCGATGCCGGGCGGGCGGATGCACCTCCTGCGCCGTCACGGCGCGGATGTCAGCCATCTCTCCATCGGCCTTGGCCGGGAGCCAATGTCAGGCCGGATGCGGCTCAGCTATCACTGGGACCGGCCGCGCGGACGAAGCCTCCTGACCGCCGAGAACCTGACGCGCGGCACGATCCGCCAGCAGGAGGCCCACGGCGCGCTGCCGGTATTGCCCGACGAGGTCGCGGCACTCTTCGGCACGAATGCCACACGGTTCCGCCATCCAGGGGTCGGCTGGGTCGGGCTCGCGGACCACTGGCAGACGGTCGGGCCGATGCCCGGCCTGGCACCCGACACGCTTGTCGAAACCGTCGATGGCCCGCGCCCGGTTGCCTCGCTGCGTCCGGGCGACCGGGTGCGGACCGCCGACAATCGCGCCCTTCCCGTGCTCTGGCAGGGCCGCGTCATCGCCCCGTCGGTCGGCGCGCTCGGGACGGTGCGTCTGAGCGCCCGTCATTTCGGCCTGCCCGGCGACGTGATCCTGCGCGCGGGCCAGCGCGTCGCGCTGTCGGGCACCGATGTCGAATATCTCTTCGGCGAGACCGAAGTCCTCGTCGAGGCCCGGCATCTCGTCGACGGCCGCAGCGCGGTCTGGACCGGCGCGGGCATCCTCGCGGTCAGCCATGGCCTGCTTTTCGAACGGCACGCGCTGATCCGCGCCGGCGGCGTCTGGACCGAGAGCCTCTATCTCGGCCGCATCGGCCGCAATGCCGACCTCGCGCGATCGACGGCACCCGGTGCCCTCGTCGACCACGGGCAGATGCCGCTGCATTTCGGCCCGGTCCGCCGCGAGCTTCTGGGTTTCGAGGTGCAGGCCCTAGCGCTTGCACGCCAGGGCGCTCGAGCGCCGCTCGCGGCCTGAGGGCGCGGCGGCTCAGAGGTCGAAGGTCGCGAAGACCGGGGCGTGATCGGAAGGCTGCTCCCAGCCGCGCGCGGCGCGGAGTACCCGGCTTCCATGCGCGGCATTGGCGATATCGGGCGTGGCCCAGACATGGTCGAGCCTGCGACCCTTGTCGGCCGCGTCCCAGTCCGGCGAGCGGTAGGACCACCAGCTGTAGAGAAGGCCCTCGGGAATGTCGTTGCGCGTGACGTCGACCCAGTTGCCGGCCGCCTGCGCCTCTGCCAGATGCTCGACCTCGACCGGCGTATGGCTGACGATCTTCAGAAGCTGCTTGTGGTTCCAGACGTCATCCTCGCGCGGCGCGATGTTGAGATCACCCACCAGGATCGCCTTTTCCGGGCGGTCCCGATGCGCCCAATCCCGCATCGCGCTGACGTAGTCGAGCTTCTGGCCGAACTTCTCGTTCGCCTCCCGGTCAGGCACATCGCCCCCGGCGGGCACGTAGAAATTGTGGATCGTCACCCCGTTCTCCAGCCGCGCCGCGACGTGGCGGGCATGGCCCAGGTCGACGAAATCATGCGCGCCCACCTCGGTCAGCGGCAGTTTCGAGAGAATCGCGACGCCGTTGTATCCCTTCTGCCCGCGCGCCACGATGTGGCGATAGCCGAGTGCCGCGAACCCCTCCATCGGGATCAGTTCCACCGGCGATTTGCATTCCTGCAGGCAGACGATGTCGGGCGCTTCCTCGCCCATCAGCCGACGCACCAGCGGCTCCCGCAGCCGGACCGAGTTGATGTTCCAGGTGGCGATGGTGAAGGGCATGGCGTTCCTCGTCTCTTGCGCCGCGTGACCTTACCGGCGGGGTGCAGGCAATGTCCATGCCGCAGCCGGAGCCTTGGCCGGCTTGAGCTGCGGCCCGCGCCGTGCAAGATGCCGGAACCGCAATTCGGAGCTTTCACGATGACATTCTTCCGGTCCCTCGCCCTCCTCCTTGCCGTGCTGATGGCGCATCCGGCCGCGGCCCGCCCGCTTGATGCCAGCGAAGCGAAATCGCTCGACACGTCGCTCGGCACCTATCTCAGGGCGATCGGCCGGAGCGACGCCAAGGGCATCGTCGCCGCCCTGCCGCCGCGTGTGCTCAACGTCTTCGCCGGCGCGAGCGGGGTCGAGACGAAGAAGCTCGAAACCACGCTGGTGGAGCAGACGGCTGCGCTGATGAAAGGCACGAAGGTCCGCGATGTCACCGCCGACCAATCCGCGCTCGACGCCGAGGAGGACGACCTGGCCGACGGCACGACGGTCACCTGGGTGCTGGTCCCGACCGCCTTCGTGACCGAGGCCGACGGCGCGGTGATGCAGAACGAACAGCCGCTTCTTGCGGTCGAGGACGGTGAGAAATGGTACTTCCTGCGGATTGACGGGCCGGAGCGCCAGCAACTCGCCGCCCTCGCCTATCCGTTTCTCGCCGGGCGGAAGTTTCCTGCCTCCACGGTGACGGCCGTCAAATAAAGGCAGGGCATCGCCGCCGCCGCGGCACAAAAAAAGGCCGGGCACGAAGCCCGGCCAGTCCAACAGGGAGGATGCCGTGCCATAACCCCGACACGACAAGGGGAACTCATGCCACCAGTCTATAACCGCCTGATTCGGTCACAAGAAGGCGGGCATTGGACGGATCTGGTTCTATTTTCTGGCGAAGGCGGTAAATATGCGTCTCCAGCGTGTGTGTCGTGACGCCGGCATTGTAGCCCCATACCTCATGCAGAAGAACCTCGCGCGCGACTACACCCTCTGTCGCCCGGTAAAGGAACTTCAGGATGTTGGTTTCCTTCTCGGTCAGCCGGATCTTCCTGTCGCGCTCATCGATCAGCATCTTCATCGCCGGCTTGAACGTATAGGGTCCAAGCTGGAAGATCGCGTCCTCGGACTGTTCGTGGGTGCGCAGCTGCGCCCGGATGCGGGCCAGCAGCACCGGGAACTTGAAGGGCTTCGTCACATAGTCGTTGGCGCCGGCATCCAGCCCGAGGATCGTATCGGCGTCGCCGTCATGGCCCGTCAGCATCAGGACCGGGCACTTCACGCCTTGCTTGCGCATCTTCTTGCAAAGCTCGCGCCCATCGGTGTCCGGCAGCCCGACATCGAGGATCACGAGGTCGTAGATGCCTTCCTTGACCTTCTCGATCCCTTCGGCGCCGGTGCCGGCCTCGAAGACATCGAAATCCTCGGTCGAGACGAGCTGCTCCGCCAGCGCCTCGCGCAGGTCCTCGTCATCGTCGACGAGCAGGATTTTCTTCAGGTTGGCCATCGTCTTGCCCTCCGCTACTTGCCGAATGAGATGCTCATGCGCGGGGGGTTCGGCAAGTCACGGCACCGATATCTCACGCGGTCGTGTCGCGTGTGCGGCAAATGTTTCAATTTGTGACGCGCCGGACTATCTAGGGGGCAGCGACCCAGCCGGATTGAAACATGCCTCTCGGCCCCGACATCGTCGAACGACTGAACCGCGCCCGCGCCGATCTGCGCATGGGCGTGCCGGTTCTGCTCTGCTCGGGCGGCAGCGCGGCGCTGGCGCTCGCCGCCGAGGCCCTCGATCCGGCGCGCTTCGCCGCCCTCTCGGCGATGGGGCCGCTGACGCTCGCCATTACCCAGCGGCGGGCCGAGACGCTGAAAGCCCGCGCCTATGACGGCGACCTCGCCCGCCTGGTCGTGCCGCCAGACGCCGGCCCGGCCTGGGTCGCCGCGGTCGCCGATCCGGCAGACGACCTGCGCTCGCCGATGAAGGGGCCACTGCAAAGCCGCCGCGACGGAGATCCGACGCTGGCGCGCGCCGCCATTTCTCTCGCGAAATCCGCGCGCCTTCTGCCCGCCGCCGTCCTCGTCGCCGCAGCCGACGCACCGGCACTCGCCGCGTTCGAAGGGCTGACCCTCATCGACTGGGACCGCGCCGCGCCCGCGCTGTCCGAATCCGCCCCGATCCACCCCGTGGTCTCCGCCCGCGTGCCGATGGAGGCCGCCGAGGCCGGCCGGCTTCACGTCTTCCGCCCCGATGACGGCGGCGAGGAACACTACGCGATCGAGATCGGCCATCCGGCGCGCGACAAGCCGGTCCTCGCCCGGCTGCATTCGGCCTGCTTCACCGGCGACCTCCTCGGCAGCCTGAAATGCGATTGCGGGCCGCAGCTCAGGGCCGCCCTCGCCCAGATGGGGGCCGAAGGCGCGGGCGTGCTGCTCTACCTCAATCAGGAAGGCCGCGGCATCGGCCTTGCCAACAAGATGCGCGCCTATTCACTTCAGGACCAGGGCTTCGACACGGTCGAGGCCAACCACCGGCTTGGCTTCGAAGATGACGAGCGCGATTTCCGCCTCGGCGCGGCGCTCCTGAAGAAACTCGGCTTCTCCGCCGTCCGGCTCCTCACCAACAACCCGGCGAAGATCCGGATGATGGAGGCGATGGGCATCACCGTGACCGAACGGGTGCCGCTGAAGGTCGGCCAGAGCCGCCACAACGAAGCCTACCTCGCCACCAAGGCGAAGAAATCCGGGCACCTTCTGTGAGCCCCGACGACCTCGTCCTGACGCCGGCCGGTCTGCGGTATTGTGGCCGGATCTTCCCGCTCAGCATCGGCCGCTCTGGAATCGCCACCGACAAGCGCGAAGGCGACGGCGCAACGCCGGCCGGCACCCACCGGATCATCGGCCTCCTATTCCGTCCCGACCGGATCGCCGCCCACACCCTGCCCCCATGGGCGGAGCCGATCCACCTCGAGGACCGCTGGTGCGACGCCCCCGGACATCCAGCCTACAACCACCTTGTCCGCAAGGCCTTCGGCCCAAGCCAGGAGCGCCTGCGTCGCGGCGATCCGCTCTACGACCTGATCCTGCCGCTCGACTGGAACTGGCCCGACGCGGTGCCTGGCAAGGGCTCGGCGATTTTCATCCACCAGTGGCGGCGGCCCGGCTACCCGACTGCCGGCTGCCTCGCCTTCGCGCGGCGCGATCTCCTCTTCATCGCCCGGCACGCGGCACCGGGAGCCCGCGTCATCATTCCCGACCGCCTCTGAGCGTCATCCTGCCGAAAATACCCTCGGGGAGGAATTGCCGCGATAGCGGCAAGAGGGGCAGACAGCCCCTTCAGCGCGCCGTGTAATCCCGCGCGCCGAATATGGCGGACCCCACGCGCACATGTGTCGCGCCGAGCGCGATCGCCGCCTCGAAATCCGCGCTCATCCCCATCGACAGACCCGCGATCTCGTTGCGCTCCGCCATTCCGGCGAGCATCGCGAAATGCGGGGCAGAGTCCTCACCTTCCGGCGGAATGCACATGAGGCCGCGGACCGGCAGGCCGAGGGCACGGCAGTCTGCGACGAAGGCATCGGCGTCGGCAGGGAGCACACCGGCCTTCTGCGGCTCCGCCCCGGTATTGACCTGCACGAAGAGATCGGGGCATGCCCCCCGCGCCTCGGCCAGCCGCGCGAGCTTTTCGGCCAGCGACGGCCGGTCAATGGTATGGATCGCGTCGAAAAGCTCGACCGCGAGTTTCGCCTTGTTGGTCTGCAAGGGGCCGATCATGTGCAGCTCTACCTTGCCGAACCGTTCGCGGAGCGCCGGCCATTTCCCGGCGGCCTCCTGCACGTAATTCTCGCCGAAGACCCGGTGGCCTTCGTCCAGAACCGCCTCGATCCGCCCGAGCGGCTGCACCTTGGAGACCGCGATCAGCGTGACGGACCCCTCGGCCCGCCCCGCCACCCGTTCCGCCTCGCGCACCCGCGACAGGATGTCAGTCAGCGACATGCCCGCCTTCCTTCAGCGCGTCGAGCATTGGCTTCAGTTCCTTCTCGTATCGCTGCCAGAGCGCGACCGAGGCACTCGAGATCGGCTGGCGCACCTGGTAGACCGACAATGTCTCCACCTTGCGCTTGTTCTCGTGGAAACTGAGGCAGGCATCCTCCCACTCCAGCCCGCAGGCGGCAATCAGCTTGCGCGTCTCGACCTCGGGGTTGGCCACCAGTTCCTCGTATTGCACCTCGTAGAACCAGTCCGGCACCCTCTCGCGCCAGAAGTCGATCATGTCGACGAACGTGCCATAGAACGCGGCCAGGTCGCGCTGGTCGTAGGCATAAAGGTGCGTGTCGTCGGGGAACTTGTTCTTGTAGATCGACAGGAGGTTGTCCCGCGGGTCCCGGCGCACGATCACGAAACGCGCCTTCGGCATGGCGAGCTTCACGAGGCCGAGATACATGTAGGTCTGGATCGACTTGTCGGTGATCCGGTCCGCGTCGGGAAACCGCTCGCGGATGTAGGCTTCAAACTCATGGCCGAGCCCGGCAACATCGCCGAGTGACGGCGGATGCATTATCAACGGACGCTTCGGGTCGGTGATCAGAAGCTGAGCCGCGCGCGCGCACTCACCTATTTCGCCTCCTCCGGTGACGGTGGAGTGGCTGGCAACGATCTGTTCGATCAGCGTCGTTCCGGAACGAGGCATCCCCGTTATGAAGATCGGGGCGAAATCGGTCGTGCCTTCAATCTTCGTTCTCTTCCAGTCGATCTCGGAGAATGCCGCCTTGGTCCGGGCAACCTGCTCATAGCGCTGGCCGATGCTGTATGGTGCCGCCTTCCGCATCAGCGCGTTCGCGTTTTCGAGATAACGGAACACGCGGTCGTACTCCTTGACGTCTTCGAGAGCTTTCGCAATCGCGAAGCCCATGTTCATCCGGTCCGTAGGAGATATCGCCGGATCGTCGTAGCGACTGACCATCATGTCGATGACCGGGTCGTTCGGCCGCGTCTTGTGCGACATGATGAAGGCGCGGAAGTTTTCACCGTTCAAAGGGTCGATCTCGAAGCCCTTGCGGAACAACGCCTCCGCCTCATCGAACTCACCGAGAGTCTGCAGGAGCGTTGCCTTGCCGCCAGTAGCGATCGGGGACTCAGGGTCGAGCGCAAGTGCGCGGTTGTAATTCTCCATCGCCAGCCGGTCCTGACCTTGTCTCGCCTGGGACTGCGCCAGTAACGCGACGATCTGGGGCGTGCCACCATTCGAGGCGTCGATGGCACGCTGGAACGCCGCTTCGGCCTTGGCGAAATTCTTTAGTCGGGTATGGGCATTGCCCGTCGCCATGTGCAGGGGGGACGCATCCGCGCCGCTCGCAATAGCCCGTTCCAGCAGGGTCAGCGCGGCCGCAGGCTGTCCAGCCTGCGTCAGG
This sequence comes from Rhodobacterales bacterium 32-67-9, assembly GCA_002280515.1. Taxonomy (GTDB): domain Bacteria; phylum Pseudomonadota; class Alphaproteobacteria; order Rhodobacterales; family Rhodobacteraceae; genus Albidovulum. Next base: position 59,639 of record NCEA01000004.1, on the reverse strand, counting down.
CTGGTGGCCAGATTGACCAGCGCCGACGGCAGTCCGGGCGCCAGCATCACGGCGTGGCGGAAGTGCTGCACCGCTTCATCCTCTCGCTTCCTGTCGATCAGGAAGCGGCCAAGATTGTCGTGCGCTTCGGCATATGTCGGGTCGACCTGAATTGCCTTGCGAAAATTCACCTCGGCAGCCGCAGCCTTGCCCTGAACCGCTTGCGCCGTGGCGAGAATGTTCAGTGCGAGCGCGGAGGCCGGGTGAAGGCGCAGCATCGTCGTCGCGAGGCGTTCGGCCTCGGCATGGCGGCCACCGTCGAGCAGAGCCAGAAGGCGCCGGATGTCGGTCGGTTTCATTCCTCCGGTGGCGGGCTTAGTGTTTTTTCGCCGGGCGCCGAATCGGTCCTGAAGCGCGATCCGGGTTTCGATTGCCACTGGAGCGACCTTCAGGTGTCTCAGGAATTCGGCCTCGGTCGCGGGATCGCCGCCAAGGGCCACCGCGTCGGCAAGAGCCTGCCACACGGCACCTTCCGACGGGCGCAGGGCGATTGCCGCCCTGAGATGCTGGAATGCACGTTCGAACAGGTTCATGGCCGTAAAGATCCGGCCTACTTGGAATTGCGCTTCGGCGATCCTCGGATTGGCGTCGATGATGGCGCCATAGGCTTTCAGGGCCGCTTCGAGTTGCCCGCTCTTGTGAAGCTCCAGCGCCTTGGAATAGGCCGTCTGGATTTCGGGTCCGGTCATCACGGTCATCGTCTATTCCAAGCCAGATACGCGTCGGCGCGGACCATATCGGCCGGCCCTGCCAATGTCGAGTTGACCCTGGGAGCACCCCGAAAATGAAAAGAGCGGGCACAAGGCCCGCTCTTTCCGAAGCATCTCTGATCGTGAGATCAGAAGGACATGCCGAGACCGAGCGACCAGGTCTGGTCGCCATGGCCGTTCCCGGCGCCGCCGTTGTCGCTCGAACCGTAGGAGGCCATCGCAACCGCGCCGCCACCGAGATCGTAGTTCGCAACAATGCCCCAGCCCGACGGATCGGCCATACCCGAAGCGGAGGTCGCCTGGTATTCACCGTAGTTCACACCGACGGTCAGGGCGCTCATGGTCGCAGGCGTGTAGGCCACGCCAACGCCCCACCAGCTGTCGGACGGAACGCCGTTGCCAACCGCGTCCGAGGTGCCGTCGAGGTCAGCATAGCCGAGAGCGACCGAGAAGCCGTTCGAGAAGCCGGCCGAACCGCTCAGACCCCAAACGCTGTTCACGCCGTTGTCCTGGTAGCCGACGCCGACGCCGACATCGAGACCCGAAACCGTGCCCGACCACTTGCCGCCGAGAGCGTAGTTGGTGTCGCCAACCCCGGTGTCGTCCATTTCGGCCGACAGAGCAGCGGCGAAGTCACCGAACGAGTACTCGTAGCGCATGATCTGGTTGTCATAGGTCGCGTCGAGACCGGTGAACCAGTAGGCGCCAGCGTGGGTCGAATGGTCGTCGGAAATACCGGTGCCGGTGTAGATTTCCGAGAGGGCCCAGTCGAAGGCGCCGTCGGTTTCACCGAGCGTAACCTTGCCGAACGCACCCGAAACCCAGAAGGCTTCGTCGTCGCTGGTGACGGCGCCGTTGATCGCGGCCGGCGAGTTCGATTCCTCGATCTGGACCTTGCCACCGAATTCGACGCCCGAGTCCATCGTGCTCGAGAAGTTGAAGTTCACTTGCCAGTCGTTGTGGAACTGGGTCTCGTAACCCAGGTTGCCGCCGTCGATACCGATTTCGGCGTAGCCCGACAGGGAGATTTCCGCAGCCGCAGCGCCGGCGAAGCCGACGAGAGCGGTCGAGGCGAGAAGGATCTTTTTCATTTCGTATTCCCTCGTTGATCTTAAAGGCAGGCCCAACTCAGGAGAATCCAAATTGGGTATGCCCCTATTTCCGCCCTTGGCCGGCCCATTGCAACGGAAAGGACGGGGCGGCCGGGACGTGGCCGGGGCGATGGTGCAGTCTTGCCACAGTCGCGTCGGGCCGGTCCGGAATCGCCCGGAACCCCGCAGCCTGAAAAGCCTTGTTCACGCGGGGAGCGTCGGCTAGACAGCGGACAGGGCAGCCCGGGGGTAGGTCATGATAGTCCGGAACGTGATGCGCGGGACGATTCTCGCGGGGATTGTGGCGACACTGTCCTCCTGCGGTGGCATCGGGTCCGGCGACAGCGGGCTTTTCCGGCGAAAAGCGCCCCCCACGTCCGAGGATGTCGTGGCGACCGAAGAGGCGCGCCAGCAAGCCCTCGCCAGGCAGAGGGGGACGAACGAAGGGCTCGCGACCAAGTCGAAGTCGCGGACCGAAAGTGCCGCGGCCAACCGGAACCGCTCGCGCTTCTTCGACCTCTTCAGGGATTCGACCGACCCCAACAATACCGTCGAAGTGAACAAGTATCTCTGGCAGGCCTCGCTCGAAGTGCTTGATTTCCTGCCGATCCAGTCGGTCGATCCGTTCTCCGGCGTCATCGTCACCGGCTTTGGCACGCCGCCGGGCGGCGGGCGCGCCTACCGGGCGACGATCTACGTGCAGGACCCGGCACTTGACGCGCGCTCGCTGAAGGTCGCGCTGATGTCGAAGGCGGGTCCGGTCGATCCGGCCACCGCACGGGCGGTCGAGGATGCGATCCTGACCCGCGCGCGTCAGCTCAGGATCCGCGACAGCAAGCTCTGACCTCAACCGTCCGGCGGGCGGTGGCGGCACGACCGGGGCGCTGCCCCGGACCCCGAGGTATTTCAGAACAGAAGACGGGCGAGGGAAACTCTGGACCTCGCGCGCGGCGCTTGTATAACCGGCGGGCCAAGCGCCGAGGAACATGAGATGTCGCGTTACGACCCCGCCGAGATCGAACCGAAATGGCAAGAGGCCTGGGACAAGGCCGGCTGCTTCACCGCCCGGCGCGACCCGGCCCGGCCGAAGTACTATGTGCTTGAGATGTTCCCCTACCCCTCCGGGCGCATCCATATCGGCCATGTGCGCAACTACACGATGGGCGACGTGGTGGCGCGCTACAAGTCGTCCTGTGGATTCAGTGTGCTGCACCCGATGGGCTGGGACGCCTTCGGGATGCCGGCCGAGAACGCGGCGATGGAACGGGGCGGCCATCCGAAGGACTGGACCTACGGCAACATCGCGCAGATGCGCGAGCAGATGAAGCCATTGGGCCTGTCGATTGACTGGTCCCGTGAATTCGCCACCTGCGATCCGGAGTACTACGGCCAGCAGCAGTCGATGTTCATCGACTTCATGGACAAGGGCCTCGTCTACCGCAAGAACGCGGTGGTGAACTGGGACCCGGTCGACATGACCGTGCTGGCGAACGAACAGGTCATCGACGGCAAGGGATGGCGCTCCGGCGCCGAGGTGGAGCGGCGCGAACTGACGCAGTGGTTCTTCCGCATCTCGGATTTCGCGGGCGAGCTTCTGGAGGCGCTCGACGGGCTGAAGGACTGGCCCGAGAAGGTGCGGCTGATGCAGGCCAACTGGATCGGCAAGAGCCGGGGCCTGCAGATGGGATGGTCGCTGACCGCGCCGCATGCCGGCATGGACCGGATCGAGGTCTATACGACGCGGCCCGACACGCTGATGGGGGCCTCGTTCCTCGGCATCTCGCCGGACCACCCGCTGGCCCGGGCGCTGGAGGCCGAACGGCCCGAGGTCGCGGCCTTCTGCGCCGAGGCGCGGAAGGGCGGCACCACCGAAGAAGCCATCGAGACGGCCGAGAAGCTTGGCTTCGACACCGGACTGAAGGTGCGCCATCCGATTGATCCCACTTGGGAAATCCCGGTCTGGATCGCGAACTTCATCCTCATGGACTACGGCACCGGCGCGATCTTCGGCTGCCCCGGCCATGACCAGCGCGACCACGATTTCTGCCGCAAGTACGGGCTGCCCATCGTCGATACCTTCCTGCCGCTGGACGGCGGCTGGGACATCGGCGCGGAACCTTTCGTGCCGCAGAAGTCCGAGAAGGTGCGCTACACTCGACCATTGGAACTCTGGTTTGAAAGAAATTCTAAACTATCCCTTCCGCCGAGTGACGTCGAACGTTGGCGCGAAGCCGTCGGCCAAATCACAGGCTTTGCAGTCGAGCGTTCCGGCGAAGCAGCCATCGACGCCGCCATCGCCCATGCCGAGGCGGCGGGCTACGGGCAGGGCGTGACGAAGTTCCGCCTGCGCGACTGGGGCATCAGCCGCCAGCGCTACTGGGGCTGCCCGATCCCGGTGGTGCACTGCGCCGCCTGCGGCGTGGTGCCGGAGCGGAAGGAGAACCTGCCGATCCGCCTGCCCGACGACGTGAGCTTCGACCAGCCGGGCAACCCGCTCGACCGGCACCCGACATGGCGCGACTGCGCCTGCCCGGCCTGCGGCGGACATGCCCGGCGCGAGACCGACACGATGGACACGTTCGTCGATTCGTCCTGGTACTTCGCCCGTTTCACCGCGCCGCGCGCGGCGACGCCGACAGTGATGGCGGACGCCGACTACTGGATGAACGTCGACCAGTATATCGGCGGGATTGAGCATGCGATCCTGCATCTCCTGTATTCGCGCTTCTTCGCCCGGGCGATGCATATCTGCGGCCACCTGCCGGCGAAGGCGATCGAGCCCTTCGACGCGCTCTTCACCCAAGGCATGGTGACGCATGAGACCTATGCGACCCGCAGCAAGGACGGCCGCCCGGTCTGGCACACGCCGGACGAGGTGACGCGCACGGCCGAGGGCGCGACGCTCGCCGACGGCACGCCGGTCGAGATCGGGCCCGTCATCAAGATGTCGAAGTCGAAGAAGAACGTCGTCGACCCGATGGACATCATCGCCCGCTACGGCGCCGACACCGCGCGCTGGTTCGTGATGTCCGACAGCCCGCCGGAACGCGACGTGGAATGGACGGCCTCGGGCGCCGATGCGACGCAGAAACACCTCGCCCGGGTCTGGCGCCTCGCCTCCGAGATCGACGTGCGGGGAGGAACGGATACGGCCCAGGATCAGGCGCTTGTCAAATCCATGCACCGCACCATCGCCGACGTGACGGCAGGGATCGAGGGATTTGCCTTCAACAAGGCGGTGGCCAAGCTCTACGAATTCACCAATACCTTCGCGAAATCCGACGCTTCGGCGGCGACCAAACGGATCGCGATGCGCACGCTTGCCCAGCTCATGTCGCCGATGGTCCCACATCTGGCGGAGGACATCTGGTCGATGCTCGGTGGCGAGGGGCTGGTGGCGGTGGCGCCGTGGCCGAAGGCTGATCCGGCGCTCCTGGTCGAGGACGAGGTGATCCTGCCGATCCAGATCAACGGCAAACGGCGCGCGGAAATCAGCGTGCCGAAGGACATGGTCGCATCCGAGGTTGAAAAGCTCGTTCTGGCCGACGAAGCTGTGGCAAAGGCGCTTGCCGGCGCCGCGCCGAAAAAGCTCATCGTCGTACCGGGCCGCATCGTCAATGTCGTCATCTGACCGCCGCGCCATCCTTTACCTTCTCGCGGCCCTGCCACTGGCCGCCTGCGGATTCACGCCGGCCTATGCGCCGGGCGGGCCGGCAGCGGGGCTTCTGGGCCGGGTGACGGTCGATGCGCCCACCGACAAGGACAGCTTCGACCTCGTCGCGCGGCTCGAGGAGCGGCTCGGACGGACCCGCGCGCCGGAGTACCGGCTCTCCTACCGGATCGAGACCAAGACCGAGGGGCAGGCGATCGCACCCGACAACACGATCAACCGCTATCAGGTGATCGGAACCATTGCCTTCACTCTACATGACGAAGGCACCGGCGCGGCGCTGAGTTCCGGCAAGGTCTCCTCCTTCACCGCCTATTCGGCCTTCGGCACATCGGTGGCCACGGCCGCGTCCGAGGCCGATGCCCATGCCCGGCTGATGCGGCTTCTGGCGGACCAGATCGTCACACGGCTGATCGCGACCTCGGCCGAGTGGAACGGCGCATGAAGCTTGCCGGCGCGGCCGCGACACGGTTTTTCGCGGCGCCGGAGCCTCAGCGCGCCGGCCTCCTGATCTTCGGCGCCGACGCGATGCGGGTGGCGCTGAAGCGACAGGAGGTGATCGTGGCACTGATCGGGCCCGAGGGAGAGGCGGAAATGCGCCTGACCCGCATCCCCGGCGGCGATCTGAGGAAAGACCCCGCGCTCGTCGACGACGCTATGCGGGCGCAGGGGTTCTTCCCCGGCCCGCGCGTCGCCTTCGTCGAGGAGGCGGGCGACGCGGCGGCCCCGGTCCTGAAAGGCGCGCTTGCCGGCTGGACGCAAGGCGACGCGATGCTGGTGGTGACGGCCGGCAGCCTCGGCAAATCCTCGGCCCTGAGAAAGGCTTTCGAAGACCATCCGAACGCATATGCCATCGGCATCTACGACGATCCGCCGAGCCGAGAGGAAATCGAGGCGACGCTGACCAGGGCCGGCCTGAAGGAGATCGGGCGCGAGGCGATGACCGATCTTCTGGCCCTCGCCCGCGACCTCGATCCCGGCGATTTCCGCCAGACGGTGGAGAAGATCGCGCTTTACAAGTTCGGTGATGCCGCGCCGCTCAGCCCCGCCGATGTCGCCGCCTGCGCCCCCTCGACGATCGAGGCGGAGGTCGACGACGTCCTTCATGCCGTGGCCGAGGCGCGCTCGGGCGATGTCGGTCCGTTGATGCGGCGGCTCGAAGGCCAGGGGGTGAACCCGGTCTCGCTCTCTATTGCCGCGATGCGCCATTTCCGGACGCTCCATACTGCGGCCTCGGCCCCCGGCGGACCGGCCGAGGGAATCGCGCGGATGCGCCCGCCGGTCTTCGGCCCGCGTCGCGACCGGATGTTGCGGCAGGCGCAAAGCTGGGGCATGCATCGGCTGGAAACCGCGCTCGGCATCCTCACCGATACCGATCTCACGCTCCGCTCCGCCTCGCGCGCGCCGGCGATGGCGGTGATGGAACGGGCGTTGATCCGCCTCGCGATGCTCAACCGGCGCTGAACCACGCCGGCCCTGCATCCGCCACTTGCGCCCGCAGCGTCCGCGTGGCTCCATGCGCCAACCCTCAGCGGAGCCCGTCCATGTATACCGTCATCGGAACCGTCAAGAGCCGCGCGGCGCGCGTCCTTTGGATGCTGGAGGAACTGGAGGCTGCCTACGACCACGTCCCGGCCCCGCCGCGCTCCGAAGGGGTGACCGCCTTCAATCCGGCCGGCAAGATTCCGGTCCTGATCGAGGACGGCACACCGATCACCGATTCGACGGCGATCATCCAGTATCTCGCGGACAAGCACGGCAAACTGACCCACCGGGCCGGCACGCTTGACCGCGCCCGGCAAGACAGCCTCACGCAGTTCCTGCTCGACGAATTCGACGCTGCTCTATGGATGGCGGCGCGCCACAGCTTCATCCTGCCCGAGGAACTGCGCCACGCCGCGATCAAGAACACGCTCCGCTGGGAATTCGAGCGCAGCCAGAAGACGCTGGTCCACCGCATGGGCGAAGGACCGTTCCTGATGGGCGACATCATGACGGTGCCCGACATCATCCTGACCCATTGCGGCAATTGGGCGCTCGGGGCGAAGTTCCCGATTGTGGAGCACAAGCTCACGAGCTATCTTGAGCGGATGCGCAAGCGGCCGGCCTATATCCGGGCCATGGCGCGCTGAGGCGCCGCTGGGTCACGCCGGGACATCGGGCAGCGGAACCCGAACCACAAGGACCGGGGTCAGATCCGCGTGAATCGCGAATTGCGGCGGTGCGCGCCTTACGGGCAGGCGGCGACATAGCGGTTGCCGTAACGGTCCTGGTACACGCAGTCGCCCGGCTGCTGCGCCTGGCCAATCAGGCCGCCGACAACCGCGCCCGCCGCGCCGCCGATCAGCGCTCCTTCGGCGCGGTCGCCGTCATCGGCGACCGCCGCGCCCAACGCGGCGCCGGCAAGGGCGCCGGTTCCGACGGCGCGTTCTTCGGGCGTCTCGCAGGCCGCCACGATGGAAACCAACGGTATCGCAAGCATCAGAGTCTTCATGTTTTCCTCCGACAGATCTGCTGTTCCGAAGTCAGGATCTTATCACATCCGGCCGCGTCTTGAGACGTGGACATCGGTTGCCACCGCCGATCAGCGCCCCGCTGCCGCGTGTCCGACTTCGGTCAGCGCCGTTCCGCCGCCGCCCGCCCGGCCCAGAGGCCGGTCGCGAGGCAGGCAGTTAGAAGATAGCCGCCCGTCGGCGCCTCCCAGTCAAGCATCTCGCCGGCGGCGAAGACGCCCGGCAGTGTCGTCAGTTCCAGCCCTTCGGTCAGGCTTTCCCGCGAGATGCCGCCGGCGGAAGAGATCGCCTCGTCAATCGGGCGCGGGCCGAAATGGCGCACCGGCAGCGCCTTGATCAGGCGAGCCAGCGCCTCGCCCTTCGGCAGCGGCCGGCCCCATTCCTGCAAGAGGGCGATCCGGGCCGGGTCGAGCTTCAGCATCTTCCGCAACCAGTTCGCCACCGTCTCTTTGCCCGGCCCTTTCGCGAGCCGCCCCGCAACCTCGACCGGGCTGCGCCCCGGCAGGAGGTCAAGATAGAGGGGTGCGCCACCACGAACCGCGCGCGACACCGCGTAGACGCCGCCGCCCTCGATCCCGCGCACCGAGATCACGAATTCTCCGCGTTCGACCTGCCCTCCCGCGATCAGTGCGGCGCCTTTGACCGGCTGGCCGAAGAACCGCTGCATCTGGGCGGACCAGTCGACCCGGAGGCCCATGTTGGCCGGCTGGAACGGGGTGATCCCGACGCCCCGCGCGCCAAGCCACGGCACCCAGGCCGCGTCGGAGCCGAGCCGCGACCAGCTTGCGCCCCCGAGCGCCAGAACCGTGACCCGAGGGCGGATCAGCTGCCGCCCCTCTGGTGTGTCGAAGGCGAAACCGTCGCCCTCGAACCCCGCCCAGCGCCAACGGGTTCGCAGTTGGACACCCGCCTGCCCGAGCCGCGCGAGCCAGGCCCGCAACAGCGGCGAGGCCTTCATCGCCGCCGGGAAAACCCGCCCCGATGATCCGGTGAACACCTCCTGCCCAAGATCCCGCGCCCAGCCCATGACGGCCTCCGGCCCGAACGCCTCCAGGATGGGCCGCAGCCAGTCCGCGTCGTAGCGGCCGCAGAAATCCGCGAGCGGTTCGTCCTTGGTCAGGTTCAGGCCCGACTTGCCGGCCATCAGGAACTTGCGGGCCGGCGAAGGCTTGCCTTCGCAGAGTACCACCTGCCGCCCGGCTGCGGTCAAGGCCTCCGCCGCCATCAGCCCGGCAGGACCGGCACCGATGACAAGCGCGTCGGTCATTTCGGCAATCCGCCCTTCAATTCGACAACGCGGTGCGGGTAGGGGATTTCGATTCCCGCAGCCTTGAGGGCGTTCCACACGGCGAACAGAACCTGGCTGGCATATTTGTTGCGCCCGTCGTCGATGCCGTTGACCCAGTATTCAACGACGAAGTCGATCCCCGATTCACCGAAGCCCTTCAGCTCGCAATCCGGCGCCTCGGGCTTGGCGAGGACGAAGGGAAGGGCCGCGACGGCGGTCGCGATGATTTCGGGCACCAGGTTGATATCGGTGTCGTAGCTGACCGAGAACGCGACCTCGTAGCGGTTGGCGCTGCCTTGATCGGAGAAGTTCACCACCCGCGTGGTGATGAAATGCTCGTTCGGCACCACGATCCACTTGCCATCGAAGGTTTCGAGGATACAGGCCCGCGCGGTCATCCTGACGATGGTCCCCGCCTCTCCGCCATCCAGTTCCACATAATCGCCGACGGTCGTCTGTCCCTCGATCAGCAAGATGATGCCCGAGATGAAATTCGCGGCGATCTGCTGGAGGCCGAGGCCGATCCCGACACCGAGCGCGCCGCCGAGGACCGCGACGGTCGTCAGGTCGATCCCCATGATGTTGAGCAGCAGCAGGAAGGCAACGCCGAAGATCGCGATCTCTGCGGCCTTCGCGGCCAGTTCGCGGGTCGCCGGCCGCAGTTCCTCCTGCGACTTGATGTAATCGGAGCTCTGCCGGTTCGACCACGACCCGAGCCAGAAGAGCAGGCTTCCGGCGATCGCGCCCCGGATCAGCGCGGCCATCGAGACGGTGATGTTCCCCAGCTCGACCTTCAGGCTTTCGAGCCAGAGCGCCGCCTCGTCGGTCAGGCCCAGCGCGTAAAGCGCCGCGACAGGGATCAGCACGTAGCGGGCGAGCAGCCTGAGGAACGGATCGCGCAGGATCTTCGTCGCGAAGATCCGGGCGGCAAGGAACAGGAAGACCCGCTTGCCGAAGGCGATCACCGCGCCGGACCCGAAGACCGAGCGCGTGAAGGCCTCGCCGATCGCGGTGAACCCGTAGGCCAAGAGCGGCAAGAGCAGGGGCAGGAACCGCAATGCGAAACGGCGCAGCGCCGCGACCGGCCCCCGGGCGCCGTCCTTCGGCCCGACGAACGCCTGGATACGCGGCCCGAAGCGGCGCGAGACAAAGACCGACAGCCCCCACGACAGGACGAGCAGCGCGAACTGCGACCACGCGGCTGGGCTTGTCATCCAGCTGAGTGCCAGATCCCATCCGTCCTGAACGTAGGCGAGCGCCTTCGTGACGATTTCCGGCTGGCCGTCCATTGGCTTTCCTTGGGCTTGCTCTTTGGACACATCCTCTGGCAAGAAAGCCGCGTGGAGACAAGGGGGAAGCCCGTTGCATCCGGACGAGAGCGATCCGATCTGCGCGCTTTGCGGGCGCCCGATTCCGCCCGATGTCGTGCAAAGCCGGCATCACCTTGTGCCACGCCTGAAGGGCGGCAAGGGCGGCGAGACGGTATTGCTTCACGCGATCTGCCATGCCGAGATCCACGCCTCGCTGACCGAAGCCGAACTTGCCCGCGATTACCCGACGGTCGAGGCGCTGCGCACCCATCCCCGCATCGCAGCCTTCGTCCGCTGGGTCGCCGGACGGCCGCCGGGTTTCGTGTCGCGCGTACCAGGGCCGCGACGGCCGAAGAACCGGCATTGAAGGCCGCCCGCAGGCGGCGTAGCGTCCTCGGGTCAGACAGCTGCGGAGGCGAGATTGTCCTGGTTCTATTTGTTGATTGCCGGCCTTATGGAGGTCGGCTGGGCGGTTGGGCTTAAGTATACTGAAGGATTCACGCGGCTGTGGCCAAGTGTCCTGACCTCTGTCGCGATCGTCGCCAGCATGGTCTTTCTCGCGCTCGCGCTCCGGACTCTGCCGATGGGCACCGCCTATGCGGTCTGGACCGGCATCGGGACCCTCGGGACCGTCGCCCTCGGTATCCTCCTTTTCAACGAGCCATCGGACCTGCTGCGCCTGGCCTGCATCGGGCTCATCCTGGTCGGGATCATCGGGTTGAAACTGGTATCCGGCCACTGACCCGGCTCAGCGCAGAAGCGCCTTGATCCCCGCCGCGTGCGCGGCCGTGGCGCCGAGCGTGTCGGCGACCAGCGCCGCGACAGTCGCGGCAAGTGCGTCCGGCGCGACGATCCGGTCGACGAGCCCCCAGGCCAGTGCCTCGTCGGCCCCGATCTTCTGCCCCGCCATCAGGATCATCTTCGCCCTGGCGGGCCCGACCAGCGCGGCTAGCCGGGCCGGGTCCGACGGCTGCGGCAGGAAACCGAGCTTCATGACAGGGTAGAAGAACTTCGCGCCCGCGACCGCGATCCTGAGGTCGCAGGCAAGCACCATGCCGAAGGCGCCGCCAGCGAGCGTGCCGTTCAGCGCCGCGATGGTCAGGCAGGGCAGGCCCGCAATGGCGCCCGACAGACGTTCCCAGACCGGATCGGTGGCAAGGCCGGCCCGCGCCTCGTCAAGGTCGGCTCCGGCCGAAAAGACCTTGCCCTCGCCGGTCAGGACCAATGCCCGCGCCGGTTCGCGCCCCGCGGCCTCGGCGATCCCGGCCAGTTCCGTCAGCATGTCGCGGGTCAGCGAATTCGCCTTCGCCTCGCGCGCGATCACCACCCGCCAAAGCCCGTCCTCCTTCTCCAGCCGGATCATGCGCCACCGCCTTCAAATCGCCCGATTGTTCCCCTGTAACAGCATCGGATGGAGGAATTCCATCCCCCGGTGACCCTTGACCGCCCCCTGCGGTGAGCGGATGCTGTGGCACGCATTTGAACACAAGGCAGGCTTGATTATGAAACAATGGACAGGTCTTGGCGCGGTCACGCTATCCGCCTTCCTGCTCGGCTCCGCGGCGCTGCGTGCCGATGTGACGGCCGAGGAGGTCTGGCAGGGCATGGCGGACTACTACGCCGATCTCGGTCAGTCGGTCACCGCGGGCTCGAAGGGCATGGAGGGCGACACGCTGGTCGTCACCGACGCCGTCTTCGCGACGCAGACGCCAGAAGGCGGCCTTTCGGCGACCATCGCGGAAATCCGGCTGAAGGAGCTTGGCGACGGCCGGGTCGAAGTAACCATGTCCGACGAAATCCCGGTGATGGTCCTGACCAAGCCGGAAACCGGTGAACCCGTCGACATGGGGGTAAAGATCACCCAGAGCGGGCTGTCGGTGATTGTCTCCGGCATTGCCGGGGACACGACCTACGATTTCACCGCGCCGGAAATGGCCATCGTCATCGACGGGATGACGGTGGACGGGGCCGAGGTACCGCTGACCCTCAATGCGACCCTGACCGGCAATTCCGGCAGCTACCGCATGATCAGCGACGGTGGACGGGCGCTTACCTCGGACATGAAGGCCGAGAAAGTCGATTTCAAGATCGCGGCACAGGACCCGGAGGGCAAGGGCGACTTCTCGGCCTCGGGCACGCTCACCGGGCTTGCGGGGACATCCTCGGCCGCGATTCCGGACGGGATCGACATGGCCGACATGAATGCCGCCCTTCAGGCCGGGCTCTCGATGGACGGGACGTTCGGCTATACCGGCGGCGGATATGTCATGGACTTCAAGGACGGCGAGGAAACGGTGAACGTCCAGTCGACGGGTGGCGGCGGCTCGCTGCACTTCAAGATGTCGAAGGACGGTCTGGCCTATGGCGGCGAGGGGCGCGATTCCAATGTGTCGATGCAGATGTCGGCCTTCCCGGTGCCGATCGACCTTTCGCTGGCGCAATCGGCGTTCGACCTGACCCTGCCGGTCGCCAAGGGGGATACAGCGCAGCCCTTCGGGCTACTGGTCAAACTCGTCGATCTTGAGGTGTCCGATGGACTCTGGTCGATGTTCGACCCGGCAAGCCAGCTTCCGCGCGATCCGGCGACACTGATCCTCGACATCAAGGGCGCGGCGAAGATGCTGGTGAACATCTTCGACCCGAAAGAGGCGGAAACCATTGTCAACGCCCCGCCGGGTGAGGTCGAGACGCTCGACATCAACGAACTCAAGGTCGCGGCCGTCGGCGCCGAACTGACGGGCAACGGCGCGATGACCTTCGACAACTCGGCCGGAATGCCGATTCCCGTCGGCTCGGTCGACCTCCAGCTCATCGGCGGCAACGGCCTGATCGACAAGCTTGTCGCGATGGGGTTCGTGCCCGAGGATCAGGCGATGGGCGCCCGGATGATGATGGGCCTCTTCGCGGTGCCCACCGGCGAGGATACGCTGACCTCGAAGATCGAGTTCAAGGAAGGCGGCAGCGTCTTCGCCAACGGCCAGCAGATCCAGTAGGCCGGAACGACACCGGCAAGGCGGGTGGTCCCCCGCCTTGCCACCCTTGCGCCCTGCCCGTTGCCGGACTACGTGCTAGTCGACCGCAACCCTAGCAGGACCGCTCCCATGCCCGACCGTCTCGCCCCACTGACCGAGGCGCTGCTTGCCGCCGCGAAGACGGCCGGCGCCAGCGCCGCGGATGCGATCGCGGTCGATGGCACATCCGTGTCCGTCGACGTGCGCGCGGGAACGCTGGAACAGGCCGAGCGCTCCGAGGGGATCGAGATCGGCCTGCGGGTTCTCGTCGGCAAGCGTCAGGCCTGCGTCTCGGCCTCCGACGCGTCGACGCGCACCATCGCGGAAATGGCAGAGCGTGCCGTGGCGATGGCAAGGGAGGCGCCCGAGGATCCGACCCTCGGGCTTGCGGACAGGGCCGAGCTTGCCAGCGCCTGGGATCTTGGCGCGCTCGATCTGGTCGACCGCGCGCCCGAACCGGGGCCCGCAGCGCTCGAAGACGATGCCCGCCGGGCCGAGGCGGCGGCGCTTGCCGTCAGGGGCGTAAGCCAGTGCCAGTCGGCATCGGCGAGCTACGCTCGCCGCAGGATATTTCTGGCGGCAACCAACGGCTTCGCCGGCGGCTACGGACGCACCTCGCGCTCCACCTCCGCCGTGGCGATTTCCGGCGACGGGCTGAAGATGGAGCGCGACTGGGCCGCCGAAAGCCGGACCTACCAGCACGACCTGCCCTCGGCCGAAGAGATCGGTCGCCTCGCCGGCACCCGCGCCGTCGAACGTGCCGGTGCGCGCAAGCCGAAGACCGGCGCGTACCCGGTCCTGTTCGACGAACGCATTGCCGCCGGCCTCATCGGCCATCTCCTGTCAGCGATCAACGGCAGCGCCATCGTGCGCGGTTCGTCCTGGCTGCGCGACGCGATGGGCGAACAGGTGCTGCCGAAGGGGCTTTCGATCTATGAGAACCCGCACCGCCCGCGCATCTCCGGCTCCCGCCCCTTCGACGCCGAGGGGCTGGCGACCGAGGCGCGCGACGTCGTGCGCGATGGCATCCTGCTGGGCTGGACGCTCGACCTTGGCACCGCCCGGAAGCTCGGGCTGACCTCCACCGCCTCGGCGACGCGCGGCACCTCCTCGCCCCCTGCACCCAGCATTTCCAACATCGCGCTGACGCAGGGCGACCATAGCCGCGAACAATTGCTGGAGGAGATGGGAACCGGCCTTGTCATCACCTCGATGATCGGCTCGTCGATCAATTCAACGACGGGCGACTATTCGCGCGGCGCCTCCGGCTTCTGGGTCGAGAACGGCCAGATCGCCTATCCGGTCAACGAATGCACCATCGCCGGCAACCTGCGCGACATGCTTTTGCGGATCACCCCCGCGAACGACGCAAGGGCGCATCTGAGCCATGTCGTGCCCTCGCTTCTGGTCGAAGGCCTCACCCTTGCCGGCGCGTGACCTCGCGCTTCTGACCGAGGCGGCCAAGGCGGCGGGAGAGATCGCCCGGCGGTTCTGGCGCCAGCGGCCCGAGGTCTGGGACAAGCCCGGCGGCGCCGGCCCGGTGACCGAGGCCGACCTTGCCGTCAACGCGATGCTGCACGCGGAACTTGGCTCCGCGCGGCCCGATTACGGATGGCTGTCGGAGGAAACCCCGGACGACCCCGCCCGGCTCGGCCAGTCGCGCAGCTTCATCGTCGATCCGATCGACGGAACCCGCGCCTTCATCGACGGCGATACGAGCTTTGCCCATTCGCTCGCCGTGGCCGAGGAGGGTGCGATCACCGCTGCCGTCGTCTACCTGCCGATGAAGGACGCGCTTTATGCCGCGACGCAGGGTGGTGTGGCGATGCTGAACGGCCAACCGATCCGCGCCTCGGCCCGCACCCGAACCGACGGCGCGACCCTCCTGACCTCGAAACCGAGCCTTGCGCCCGCGCATTGGAAGAACGGCACGCCACCGCCTTTCCGGCGCGAATTCCGCGCCTCGCTCGCCTGGCGGCTCTGCCTTGTCGCCGAGGGACGCTTCGACGCGATGCTGACGTTGCGCCCGACCTGGGAATGGGACATCGCCGCCGGCGACCTCATCGCCCGGCAGGCAGGGGCGCGGGTGACCGACCGCGCCGGCCGCGCCATCGCCTACAACACGCCGGTTCCGCAAGCCGCCGGCGTCATCGCAGCGCCCGAGGCGCTCTGGCGCGACCTTCAGGGCGCGCTCGTCGGCGCCTGACCGGCGGACGCGTCGCTCACTCCACCGCCGGCGGCAGGAACAGCTCGGCCGAGGCACGCAGTGCCGTCACCACTCCGACCTTTCCGTAGCTGGCAAGCGCCTCCCTCCGGGCATCGTCGATCACCGGCCGAAACGGCGAGGGCCAGGTCACCAGCCAGACCCGCGCCCCGGGGTCGGCCAGAAGGGCCGCGGGATAGTCGATGTGGATGTAGCGGGCATCCGGCAGGTAGTAGTAGAGCGGCGCCTCCTCCCACCGTTTGTCGAGGACGAAGATGAGGTCATCGGCCCGCAACTGGGGCCGCATCCCCGCGACCAGCGCCTTGTAGTCGCGCGGACTGCCGGGCTTTTCGAACGAGTAGGGCACACTTGCGGCGAAGAGCGCGACCAGCGCGACCGCCGCCGCCCGGCGCGGCCAGACCCGGGCGATCCCCGTTACCGATCCCGCGGCGAGAATGACGAGAAACGGCACGAAGACCAGAAAGGCGCGGCTCGCCAGAATCGCCACCTTGGCGGAGAGAACGAAAAGGATCACGGGCGCCACAACGGCCACCAGCCAGACCAGAAGGCGCGGTCCGGCGACTTGGCGCCGCCACGGTTCGAATCTTGACCAACGGCGCAGCCCCGCCTCCACCGCGCGGACCACGACGGGGAGCGCCAGGGCCAGAACCGGCCCTGCACTCACGATCAGAAGTGCTCCGGTCCGGCGATGCGCGATGAGCGCCATCCACACCATCAGCACGGTCATGCTCGCAGCCGCGCCGAACGGCAGCCAACGGGGCAAATCGCCCGCCGCCGGCGTCGGGCGCTGGCACACCGCCGGCACCCGAAACGCCAAGATCAGCGTCCCGACCGCAATCGCGAGAAGCACCGCCGCCGCCGGGCCCGGTATCGCGAGCGTCGGGATGGCCGCGACATCGTGTCCGAAGAGAAATCCGAACGACGTATATTCTTCAAGGAAGGTCAGCCCCTGTTCCTCGACCGCCCCCGGACGCATCCGGTAGGCCGAATGCAGAAGCTCGGGCGCCGAGAGCATCAACGCCACCGCCTGCAACTGGATCGCCGGATGCACCCCCGCGAACGGCAGACGCCAGAGCGCTGCCGGGCGAAACGGCACCGCGCTCGGCAGGACCAGCCCGGCCCAGAGGATCTGCATGCCGATGACAGGCCACATCAGTTCGATCGTCTGCGCCCCGGCGACAAGGCTTGCCACATAGAAAGCGCCGATCCAGCCTCGCCACCGCTCGCCATAGACAAAGGCGAGGAGGAGCGCGGCCGAGACAAGTCCCCAAAAGGCGCCCGCCGCATACATCCGCGCCACCTGGCTCCAGAAGAGGTGGAAACCGTGGAGCGCCAGCAGCACCGCGGCAAGCGCCCCGGCTGCCGGCCCGAATGCCCGCCGCCCGACGAGGAAGGAAACCCAGACCGAGACCGCGCCGAAGACCGCGCTGGGGAACCGCAGCGCCCATTCCGAAACGCCGGCAATCTGGGTCCAGCCGAACATCGCAAGATACCAGCCCATCGGATGCGGCTCGTCATGGAAATGCATCGTGATCGCCTCGCGGAGTGTCAGGCGCGGCGGCGGCACCGAAATTTCGGTCGGCAGCGGAATGCCGGGCACATAGACCTCGGGATGGCTGATCGTCCGCAGGTCGAGATCGTGAAGACGCAGCACGAACGCCACCGAAACCGCGACAAGCGCGACCCAGACAGACCACGATCGCCCGCTCGACCCATATTTCGGCATGACCTTGCTTTCCTCCTTTCGACGAGAACACAAAAGCACGGTTTCGCCATCGCCGCGTTGACGCGCATCAATCGTGCCTCGCGGTCACCAACCGGCCGCGCCGCCTTGAGGCGCCCTGCCCCATCGCATAGGGTGGACCCGAACCGTCGGACACATCTCGGAGTACCCCATGACCCAACGCCTTCACCTCGTCTTCGGCGGAGAGTTGACAGATCCGACCCGGACCGTCTTCAAGGACCCCGAGAAGATCCATGTCGTCGGTGTCTTCCCCAATTACGAATCCGCCTATGATGCCTGGAAGTCCGAGGCCCAGCGCACCGTCGACGACGCTCATACCCGCTACTTCATCGCCCATATCCACCGGCTGAGGGACGAGGATACCGAAGCGGGCCCGACCGAGGAACTCGGGTCCTGAGCTGAAGCGGCGATGGGACGGTCGCTTGCCCTCGCGCTTTATCTCATGGCCGCCGCGCGGGGCGGTCCCGGGCCGTTGCCGCCCCGTGCGGACCGGGGCGACGGCGTACTCGTCTGGCTCCATCTCGGCCAGGGCGCCGTGCTTCGCAGCCTCGCCCAACTGTCCCGTCAGCTTGTACGGGAACGGCCCGACCTGCGGTTCCTGATCACGTCCGAAGACACCCAGGCTCCGAATGCCGGCGGGTTTCCGGCAGGGACGCTCACGGATGTCCTGCCGCCGGACCGGTTGCCAGTCCTGCGGCCCTTCCTTGACCACTGGCGGCCCGACCTCCTCCTACTCGCCGGGTCGAGCCTGCCGCCGGCGCTGATCGCCGAGGTACATGAGCGGCGGATTCCGCTCGTCCTCGCGGATATCAGGCTGACGCCGGGAGCCGCCGCGCACTGGCGCTGGCGGCGCGGCATGGCCGGGTCGCTCCTCGCCCGGTTCGACCGCATCCTCGCGCAGGACCCCGATACCGCGGCCCGGCTCCACGCCATCGGTGGCCGGTTGCTGCACGTCGACGTGGCCGGCCGGATCGAGGAAACGACCGAACCGCTTTCGGGCAACGAAGCCGAGCGGGCGGCCCTGGCCGAGTTGTTGCAGACCCGCCCGGTCTGGCTTGCCGTCGCCTGCCCGGAGGCCGAGGAGGAGGCAGTGCTCGCCGCCCATGCCCATGCGATGCGGCTTGCGCACCGGATGCTCCTGATCCTGGTGCCCGCCGATCCGTCCCGCGGGCCCGGCATCGCCGAGCGCATCACGCGGGACGGCTGGACGGCGGCCCTGCGGGCCCGCGACGAAGAGCCGGAGCCCGAGGTTCAGGTCTTCGTCGCCGACGGCGAGAGCGAGCTTGGGCTCTGGTATCGCCTCTCTCCGGTGACGTTCATGGGCGGCACTCTGGCGCCCGGCGGCGGCGGGCGCAGCCCGTTCGAACCGGCGGCGCTCGGCTCGGCGATCCTGCACGGGCCGCATCCTGGCCCCTATCCCGACGCCTATGCGCGGCTGACCGAGGCACGCGCGGCACGGCTCGTGCCGACGCCGGCCGCACTCGCCGACGCGGTCGCCGACCTCATCGCCCCCGACAAGGCCGCGACGCTTGCCCACAATGCCTGGGCGGCCTCGTCCGGTGGCGCAGAGGTGACGGAACGGGTGGCCGAAGTGGTGCTCTCGACGCTCCGCGCCGGGGCCGGCAAGGCGGCCGCCTGATGGCTTTTCGCGCACCGGACTTCTGGTACACGGAGCCCGACCGGCCGGCTTGGCGTGCCCGGCTGCTCGCCCCGCTCGGCTGGCTCTACGCCGCCGCCACGGCGCGGCGGGTCGCCGCCGGGCCGGGATTGCGGGTCGGCGTTCCAGTGATCTGCGTCGGCAATCTCGAAGCGGGCGGCACCGGCAAGACCCCGGCGGTGATCGCCATCGTGCAGCGCCTCGCCGCGCGCGGGATCACCGCCCATGTGGTCAGCCGCGGCCATGGCGGAACCCTGACCGGCCCCGCCCGCGTCGACGAACGCGTGCACGAGGCGGACGAAGTCGGCGACGAACCGCTCCTGCTCGCCGGGTTCACACCGACATGGATCGCCCGCGACCGCGCCGCCGGGGCGCAAGCGGCCGTGGCGGCAGGGGCGCAGGCGATCCTGCTCGACGACGGGTTCCAGAACCCGGCGCTGGAAAAGGATCTGTCCATCGTCGTCGCCGATGCCGGGCGCGGCTTCGGCAACGGCCGCTGCCTGCCCGCCGGCCCCTTGCGCGAACCGGTCGCGGCAGGCCTTGCCCGCGCCGACTTCCTCCTCACTGTCGGCCTGGCCCAGGCGCAGGATGAATTCACCCGGTCCTGGGGGCCATCGGTCACGCTGCCCCGGCTAAAGGGCGCGCTCACACCGCTTCCGACGGGCATGGACTGGCCCGGCCTCAAGGTTCTCGCCTTCGCCGGTATCGGCCATCCGGAGAAGTTCTTCGTCACCCTCCGCGATCTTGGTGCCGAGATCCTGCGCGCCGTGCCGCTTGACGATCACCAGCCGCTGACACCGGCGATCCTGCACCGGCTGGAAAGCGAGGCGGCCAGCCTCGGCGCCCAGCTCGTGACGACCGAAAAGGATGCCGTGCGGCTTCCGCAGGAGTTTCGTCCGAACGTGCTCAGTGTGCCGGTACGGCTGGATCTTGAGGATTGGTCCGCGCTTGACGCGGCCCTCGGCACCCTCGGCATCTGAGGCGCAGGGTGGGTTGAAACCCACCGTGCCGGTCAACCCTTAGCGGCTCCACCGCTGGCACCATCCGCGCCAAGCTTGGGCGACGGTCGCGTCAAAGCCAGATCGGCGCCCGAGAAGGTGAAGGGCGACCGCACCCCCGGCACGCCGTCAAGCTCGACCCGCATGCCCCGCGCGACGATCTGCGGGTCGGCAAAGACCTCGCCCATGTCGTTGATCGGGCCGGCCGGCACGCCCTCGGCCTCGCAGGCCGCGAGCAGGTCGGCCTTCTTCCAGCCGGCGGTCTTCGCGGTGATCGCCGCGGTCAGCGCGGCGCGATTGGCGATGCGGTCGGCATTGGTCAGGTAGTCCGGCGCCTCGGCCAAAGCCTCCAGCCCCAGCACCTTGCAGAGCCGCCGGTATTGCCCGTCGTTCCCGGTCGCGATGATGATCCAGCCGTCGGCGCAATCGAAAACCGAATAGGGCACGATGTTCGGATGCGCGTTGCCCATCCGCATCGGCGCCGTGCCCGAGGCGAGGTAGTTCATCGCCTGATTGGCCATGACACTCGTCGCCACGTCGAAAAGCGCCATGTCGATATGCTGCCCTTCGCCGGTGACGCCGCGCTGGTGCACGGCCGCGAGGATCGCGGTCGCCGCGTAGACGCCAGTGAAGATGTCGGTAACCGCGACGCCGACCTTCTGCGGCTGGCCGTCCGGTTCGCCGGTCACGCTCATCAGCCCGGACATGCCCTGGATGATGTAGTCGTAGCCCGCCCTATGGGCATAGGGACCGTCCTGCCCGAACCCGGTGATCGAGCAATAGATGAGCCGCGGGTTGACCTTGCTAAGGCTCGGATAGTCGAGCCCGTATTTCGCGAGGCCCCCGACCTTGAAATTCTCGATGAGGATATCGGCGTCCTTGACGAGGTCGCGGACCACGGCCTGCCCATCCTCGGTCCGGAAATCGGCGATCACTGATTTCTTGCCCCGGTTGCACGCATGGAAATAAGCGGCCGACCGGTCGACGCCATTCGGCCCGGGCCGCTCGATGAACGGGGGCCCCCAGCGGCGGGTGTCATCGCCTTCGGGCGCTTCCACCTTGATTACCTCAGCCCCGAGGTCGGCAAGGGTTTGGCCGGCCCAGGGGCCAGCCAGAATCCGCGCCAGTTCGACGACCTTCAGCCCGGCGAGCGGAGTCATCGGGTCAGTTCGCCAGTTTCTCGTCGAGGATCTTGGCGAAATCCTCGTAAGACATGTTGGAATACTTCTCCCCGTCGATGACGAAGGAGGGGGTGGAGTTGATCTCGTCCTTCGTCGCGTTGGCCTGATAGGTCGCGACCATCGCCTTGGCCGCATCGTTGTCCTTCATGCAGGCATCGACCTGATCGGCGCCCAGCCCGGCCTTCAGCCCGATCTTGCGCAGGTTGTCGGCGATGCCCGCCGCCTCGCCGGGGGCAAGCCAGTCCTTCTGCGTTTCGTAGATCATGTCGGAAATCGGGAAATACTTCTCCGGACCGCCGCAGCGCGCCACCATCGCGGCCCAAAGGCCGAACTTGTCGAAATAGACCTCGCGGTAGACGAAGCGGATCTTGCCGGTCTCGATATAGTCGGCCTTGAGCTTGCCGAGTACCGTGTCGTGAAAGTTCGCGCAGTGCGGGCAGGTGAACGAGGCATATTCGATCACCTCGACCGGCGCCTCGGCCTGGCCAAGCACCATGTCGGGGATCGCCGCCGCCTCGGACGCTGCGGTTGTTTCCTGTGCCACGGCCGCAGTGGAAAGCGACGGCGGCAGGGCGGTGCCGCTGCGGCTCATCCAGAACGCGCCGCCGGCAGCGGCCAGCGCCACCGCGCCGGCAAAGAGGAATGTCTTGGACATGAGGTCAGCCTTTCTTCAGTCGGGGGCGAGATAAGACCTTTTCGCCCAAAGCTTCAAGCGCCAGCCGCAGCGCTTCGTCGCGCACCTCGCCCGAGAGGGCGGCGGATTGCCGAAGGATCGCAGGGTCGGGCGGTGGCGGAGCCGGGCGCGGGGCCGGATCAAAGGCCACCTGCCCTTCGGCGAATCCCACCGGCGCGGTCTGGGTGACTACCACCCGCGAGATCGCGTTGTACCCGTAGCAGGCGTTCACCTTCTCGCGGATCTTCGGCAATTGCATCTGGAGGATCGGCGCCGCCGCCCCCGTGGTCAGGAGTGTCAGCGTCGCCCCGAAGCCTTCCCGGCCATAGCCGACCTTTACCGGACGGGCCATCGCGGCGACCTCCTCGCCCACGACCTCTGCCCAATGGGTCAGCAGCCGGGTCACGGCGAAGCCGCGCGATTCGCCCGCTTCGCGGATGCGATCCTTCAGAAGGCCCGCTGCAGGCTCGAACCCGCGGCGGCGGCGCTTCGGTTCAGAGGACGTGACGCTCATCCCTGTCCTTTCCCGTATCAGGCTCTATCTTATGCGGGCGGCAGGGTCTTGCCCACCGGATTGAGGGAAACGGGGACATAAAGATTGCGTGACGAGGAAATCGGCAGGGCGCTGCTCGACTGGTACGACCGGCACGCCCGGGCCCTGCCCTGGCGCGTCGGGCCGGAGGAGCGGCGTGCGGGTGTCAGGCCCGACCCCTATCGGGTCTGGCTGTCGGAGATCATGTTGCAACAGACGACCGTCGCCGCCGTCCGCGACTATTTCCGCCGTTTCACCGAACGCTGGCCCGACGTCGCGGCGCTGGCTGCGGCGGAAGACGGGGATGTGATGGCCGAATGGGCGGGGCTTGGTTACTACGCCCGTGCCCGAAACCTCCTCAAATGCGCCCGCGTGGTGGCAGGCGACCACGGCGGCCAGTTCCCGGAAAGCCGCGACGGGCTGCTGCTGCTGCCCGGCATCGGCCCCTATACGGCGGCAGCGATCGCGGCCATCGCCCATGACGAGCCGGCGGCGGTGGTAGACGGCAATGTCGAACGTGTCATTGCCCGGCTCTTCGCCGTGGAAACGCCGTTGCCGGCAGCCAAGCCGGATCTGACTGCGCTCGCCGCGCGGCTGACGCCGGCCGACCGGCCCGGCGATCACGCGCAGGCGATGATGGATCTCGGCGCCACGATCTGCACCCCAAAATCCCCCGCCTGCGGCATCTGCCCGCTGCGCCCCGCCTGCAAGGCGGAGCGGGAAGGCATCGCTACAGGCCTGCCCCGCAAGACCCCGAAGAAGGCCAAGCCCATCCGGCACGGCATCGCCTATGTCGGGCA
Source organism: Rhodobacterales bacterium 32-67-9 (assembly GCA_002280515.1). Classification (GTDB taxonomy): domain Bacteria; phylum Pseudomonadota; class Alphaproteobacteria; order Rhodobacterales; family Rhodobacteraceae; genus Albidovulum. The sequence goes on along the minus strand of NCEA01000004.1, from coordinate 36,198 downwards.
GCGCGACGATGGCGCGGTCCTCGTCGAGCGCCGGCCGGAGAGTGTGCTGCTCGGCGGCATGCTCGGCTGGCCCGGTACCGGCTGGGCCGAGGCGGAGCCGGCGCCCGCGCCGCCGATGCCCGCCGACTGGAGAAGCGCGCCGGGCGAGGTCCGCCACACCTTCACCCATTTCCACCTGCGGCTTTCGGTCATGACCGCGCGGCTGCCCGACGCCACAGCGGCCGGCGCCGGCCAGTTCCTCGCGCCCGGGGACTTCCGTCCCTCTGACCTGCCGACGCTGATGCGGAAAGTGTATGACCTTGCCGCGGCGGCCCTGCACGACGATTGAGCCCTCGCGTCGGCCCGGCTAGACTTCGCCCCGGAACGACGAAACGGAACCCGATGCCCGGCCCCGCCCCCATCTCTCGACTGGCTTCGGCCCTGCCCTTCTGGCTGTCTCTGGTCCTGATTCCCCTCGCCGTCATCGGCGCGGCGGCGGGTGGCTGGACAGTCTGGCTCTTGCCGCTTTACGGCTGGGTCGTCACCACGATCCTCGACGCCGCCGCCGGGCTCAATCGCGACAATCCCGACACCGGCACACCGGAGAGCGATCTTTTCTGGTACCGGCTCATCACCCTGATCTGGTTCCCTCTCCAGGCCGCGACACTTTACGGGCTGATCTGGTATGTCACCGGTTCGGATCACCTCGGGCCTTGGGAAAAGATCGTGCTCTTCTTCGGTGTCGGGGTGATCTCCGGCTCGGTCGGCATCACCTATGCGCACGAACTGATGCACCAGAAGAGCCGGGTCGAACGCTGGCTCGGCGACCTTCTGCTTGCCACCGTGCTCTACAGCCATTTCCGGAGCGAGCATCTTCTGGTGCATCACCGCTATGTCGGCACCCCGCGCGACGCGGTGACAGCGCGCTACAACGAAGGGTTCCACCGGGCCTTCGCCCGGGTTCTCGCCGAAGGCCCCGGTTCGGCCTGGCGGGCCGAGGCGCAGATGCTCGCCCGCGCCGGCCGGCCAAACCTCCATCCGTCAAACCCGTTCTGGCGCTACGGCGCGCTTCAGCTCGCGGCACTCGGCCTTGCCCTGGCACTCGGCGGCTGGGCCGGCCTCGGGCTTTTCGTCTGGCAGGCCTTCGTCGCGGTCTGGCAGCTGGAGCTTGTGAACTATGTCGAGCATTACGGCCTGACCCGGCGCCACTTCGGCGACGGGAAATACGAGCATGTCCTGCCGCGCCATTCCTGGAATGCCGACCACAGGGTGACGAACTGGATGCTGATCAACCTTCAGCGCCATTCCGACCACCATTTCAGGCCCGACCGCCGCTTTCCGCTGTTGCAGACCTATTCGGCCGACGAGGCGCCGCAGCTTCCCCTCGGCTATCCGGCGATGACCGCGCTCGCGATGATCCCGCCGCTCTGGCGCCGCCGCATGAACCCCCGCGTCCGCGCCTGGCGCAAGGCCTACTACCCCGACATCGCCGACTGGTCGGACTACAACTCCGGCCGCCTGCCGATGCCGAAGGGGGCGAGCTAGGGTTGGGGTATGGGGTTGCAGGAGTGGCGAGGGTCTATGCGCTCCGCCGCGAGGTCTTCGATCCCGAGGCGGCGGTCGAAGCAGCGCGGGAGGACGGGGAGCGCGAGAAGGTGAAGGGGCTGACCGCGTTGAGGGATTCGCGGTTGGGGAGGTAGGGTGCGTGATTTCACGCACCCTTTGCGGCGAGGGAGTGGTGCGTGCGAGCACACACCCTACGGCTTGCTCCGCCCGGCGGCAACGCCGGGCAGCGCCCACCCAGGGTCGGGCGCTGCCCGCGGGGTGGAGTGCGAACGTTGAGACCGGTGGCGGGGTGAACCTCGCCCTACGGTCAGCCGAGTTTGGATTGCAAGGCTCGGCTGATGTCTGAGAGGGTGCCCAGGACGATCCCTACGAGGATTATATAAAAACCTCTGTCGATAACTTGGCCAGTGCTACGGCGCCCGATGATCGGGGAAAGGTCGGTACCGGGTTCGTTACTAGTAGCCAGAATGGCACCCATGCCAACCAGTATGATGCCGGAGACAATGGCAAGAAAAGCAACAATTCGGCAGAGTTTGGTGAAGATCATTGGTGCTCCAAGGGCGGCGTGGGGTGCGCAATGAATGCGCACCTTACGGTTATTGTTCGGGGACGAGGATTTCCCGTTTCCCCACATGGTTCGCGGCCGACACCACGCCCTGGTCCTCCATCTGCTCCACCAGCCTTGCGGCCTTGTTGTAACCGATGCCGAGCTTCCTCTGGATATACGAGGTCGACACTTTCCGGTCGCGCAGCACGACCTGCACGGCCTGATCGTACAAGGCATCCTCACCGCCGTCGCCGCCGAGGCCGAGGACGAGGTCGATCTCGCTCTCCTTGTCCTCGTCCGGGCCCTCGACCACGCCGGACATGTATTCCGGGGGCCCGTAGGACTTGAGGTGGTTGACGATCTCCTCGACCTCCTCATCGCTGACGAACGGCCCGTGGATGCGGGTGATGCGGGAGCCGCCGGCCATGTAGAGCATGTCGCCCATGCCAAGAAGCTGCTCGGCGCCCATCTCTCCGAGAATGGTGCGGCTGTCGATCTTGGAGGTGACCTGGAACGAGATCCGGGTCGGGAAGTTGGCCTTGATCGTGCCGGTGATGACATCGACCGAGGGCCGCTGCGTCGCCATGATGAGGTGGATGCCGGAGGCGCGGGCCATCTGGGCGAGGCGCTGGATGCAGGCCTCGATCTCTTTGCCCGCCACCATCATCAGGTCGGCCATCTCGTCGACGATGACGACGATGTAAGGAATGGTCTTCGGTTCGAATTCCTCGGTCTCGAAAACCGGGTCGCCGGTTTCCTCGTCAAAGCCGGTCTGGATGGTGCGCTTGAACATCTCGTTCTTGGCGAGGGCCTCGCGGACGCGGCCGTTGTAGCCCTCGATGTTGCGCACCCCCATCTTGGACATCTTGCGATACCGCTCCTCCATCTCGCCCACGGTCCATTTGAGGGCGACGACGGCCTTCTTCGGGTCGGTGACGACGGGGGAGAGGAGATGCGGGATGCCGTCGTAGACGGAAAGTTCCAGCATCTTCGGGTCGATCATGATGAGCCGGCATTCCTCGGGCGTGAGCTTGTAGAGGAGCGAGAGGATCATCGTGTTGATGGCGACGGATTTGCCCGAGCCGGTGGTGCCGGCGATCAGCAGGTGGGGCATCTTGGCGAGGTTGGCGATGACGGGTTCGCCGGCGATGTCCTTGCCGAGGGCGAGCGGCAGGCGCAAGCCCGAGTCGCCAAAGTCGCGGGCGGAGAGGATTTCGCGCAGCACGACCTTTTCGCGGAAGGCGTTCGGCAGTTCGATGCCGATCACGGTGCGACCGGGGACGGTGGAGACGCGGGCGGAGAGCGCCGACATCGACCGCGCGATGTCGTCGGCGAGGCCGATGACGCGAGAGGCCTTGAGGCCGGGCGCCGGTTCCAGTTCGTACATGGTGACGACCGGGCCGGGGCGGACCGAGACGATCTCTCCCTTCACGCCGTAGTCGTCGAGGACGCTTTCGAGCATCCGCGCGTTTTCCTCGAGCGACTCGTCGGAAAGCGGGCGGCGCTGGACGGAAGAGGGGCTGGCCAGCAGCGAAAGCGGCGGCACCTCGTACTCGGCGGCGGTTTCCTCGAACCTGAGGCGCGGCTGGGCTTCGGCGAGGGCCTGGCGCGAGGGCGCGGGCGCCTTGCGGGCGGCGTGCTGGACGATCGGCTTGTGGGAAGCCGCTATGGCATCGCCGTCGAGATCGGCGAAGACGTTGTGGTCGAAGCCGTCTTCGGTGTCGAAGAGGGGTTCGGCCGTCAGCGGGGCGCCGACAGGTTCGTCCTCAGGGGTGAAGACATTGCCGCCGGGCAGGCGCGCGGCCGGCATGAAGCGCGGCTCGGCGGAAGCAGTCGCCACGGCAGCGGCGGTGCCCAGTCGGGCTGCGGCCATCGCGGTCAGAGGGGGTTCGGCGCGCAGCACGGGGTCCGCCGCAACGGCATGGGCGCCGCGGGATTTCACCGCATCGGCGATACGCGCCTTGATGCGGTCCTCGGACGGCGCCTCGGCGTTGCGGGCCCAACGCGAGAGGTGCGGCTCGATCAGTTCCGGTTCGGGATCGTCCATATAGTCGGGTTCGGCCTGGCGGCGGGCAAGCTCGGTCACGCGGGCGAAAAGGCCGCGCTTTTCGCGGACCGGGGGCCGTTCCGACACCATCGGGTCGGCAAAGCGCGGATCGGCGCGCAAAACCTGCGCACCACGTCGCGGCGCGTCTGCGACGACATCCAACCTCTGCGCCCCGGCCCAGGTGGCCTCGTCCCCGGCCCGTTCCAGCGCCGCCTCGCGGCGGGCACGGTTCCGGTCCTGAAGCGCCTTTGCGCCATGCAGCGACGCGACGGCGCCACGTCCGAGAGTGCGCAGCAGCCAATCATAGGCGACGATCGAACCGACCAGAAGGAAGCGCCCGATCGCCTTCACTTCGCGCATGTCGAAGCCAAGGACGAAGAGCGCCATGACGAGCGTGCCGGCCCCCACGAGGACCGACATCACCTTGAGCCCGAGCGTCGCCGAGACCGGCGCCACCCCAAGGATCGCCCCGAGGATCGTATCGCCGAAAAGTCCGCCAAGACCGAAGCTGTGCGCCCAGTCGGGGCCCGCCAGCATGGTCGAGGCATAGACCGACATCAGTGCGACGGCGATGGGGGCGAAGATCACCCGGCCGAGCGCGCGTTCCTCGCCACGATGGAGCATGAAGCGCAGGCCCCAGGCCGCGAAGACCACCGCGATCCCCCACGACCCGTGCCCGGCGATGACGAAGAGCGGCGAGGCGATGGCGGCGCCGAAGCGGCCGAGAAGGTTTTGCGCAGGCTCGTCAGTCGCAGCGAGCCAGGAAGGATCATCGGGCGAATAGCTTGCCAGCATCATCGCGGTCAGCACCGCCAGAACGATCAGCGCGGCGCCAAGAAGCTCTTTCCCGCGCCTCTCGATCGCGGCCTGAATGTTCTGGTCCAGAAGCGGATCGCGCTGTCTTGCCTGGTAGGATGCCATATGTCCCTCGTCCCTCAACCGTAGAGGCAGTCGCGGAGCATCGTCAGCCCGCGCCGCATTTCTTCTTTTGGGGCTACCATCGCGACACGGATGTAACCCTTCCCCGGATTATGGCCCGCGACCTCGCGGGCAAGATAGGCGCCGGGGAGCACGCGCACCCCGGTTTCGCGCCAGAGCTTCAGCGCGGCCGCCTCGCCGTCACCGACGGACTCGGGGACCGGCAACCAGAGGAAGAACCCGCCCTCCGGTCCCTGATACCCTTGCATGCCGGCAAAGATCTTGTCGGCGATGCGGAATTTTTCCTGATAGAGCGCACGGCTGACGTCGACATGCGTTTCGTCGCCCCAAGCCTTCTCGGAAACGCGCTGCACCGGCAACGGCAAGGGCGCTCCGCCATAGGCGCGCAGTTGCCGGAAGCGGGCGATGGCCCCGGCCCCGCCGGCGACGAATCCGGAGCGCAGGCCCGGCAGGTTCGAGCGTTTCGAAAGCGAATGGAAGACCGCGACCCGCTCGGGGTCGGCGCCGATCTCGTCGGCGACCTGAAGCGCGCCGACGGGCGGATGGTCGCGCCAGATCTCGGAATAGCATTCGTCGGAGAGAAGGATGAAGTCGTGCCTCTCCGCCAGCCGCAGCACCTCGGCGAGATAGTCGCGCGAGGCGACCGCGCCTTGCGGGTTCGCGGGCGAGCAGAGATAGGCGAGCGCGGTGCGGTCGAGGATGTCGGCCGGCAGTGCGGCGTAATCCGGCAGGAACCCGGTCGCCGCCGTGGCCGGGACATAGACAGGTTCGGCGCCGACCGAGAGGGCCGCGGCGGCATAGGGCTGGTAGAACGGGTTCGGCATCAGCACGACAGGCTGGCGGCCGTTCTTGACCTCGGGGCAAAGCGCCATGCAGGCGTCGAAGAGCCCTTCGCGGGTGCCGTTCAGGACCATGATCCGTTCGGGCCCGAGATCGGCCCCGTAACGCAGGCGGAGCCAGCCGGCGATGGCGGCAAGAAGGCCCGGCGTGCCTTCGTTCGGGGGATACTGCCCGAACTCGTTCACATGGGCGGCGAGCGTGGGGGCGACGAAGTCGGGGATCGCGTGGCGCGGCTCGCCGATGGTCATGGCAATGGGCTCGCCACCCGCCGCGTGGGTGTCGAGCAACTTCCGCAGACGCGGGAACGCGTAATCTGGCAGGTTCGAAAACCGCTCTGGAAACGCCATTTCTGCCTCAATCATCGGGGTCATTCATGCCCCGTTTTGCCGCAGATTAGCGGGGTCGCGCGCGCGGGTCCAGAAAAAGCAATGCTTTCCGGGGGCTGGAGCCTGCCGATTGTGGCTTTTTGGCCCTCAGCGCAGCGCGGTTTCGGCCGCCGCCCCGATCCTGAGCAGCCTTTCCTCTCCCATCGGGCGACCCATGAGCATGATCCCGGTCATCGGCAGCCCGGTCGGCAGTGTCAGGGCCGACAATCCCATGAGGTTACCGATCCGGGTATTGCGCAGTGCGAGGAGGTTCTCGGTGACGAAATAGTCGGTGTCGGCCATCAGCCTGTCGGCGTTCGGCGGCAGCGTCACCGAAGTCGGCACGAGGACCGCGTCATAGGAGGCCGTGCGTTCCGCCCAGACCGCGCGGATCGCCTTCAGCCAGCGCCAGGCGGCGACGAAATCGGCGCCGGAATGGGCCGCGCCCGCGCGGAAGCGGTCGCGGACGGGGCCGAACATCTTCTCCGGCACCGCCTCGATCTCGCGCCGCCAGGTGGCGTAGGCCTCGGTCGTGAAGAGGATGCCGGAAAGGCCCATCGCGTCGGCAAGCTCGGGGATGGCGCCGTGGGTGAGGGTCGCGCCGGCGTCCTTCAGCCGTTCGAGCGCATGGGTGAAGCCCGCGCGCGGTTCGGGGCGGATGTCGTCCTGGGCGACGTTGTCGAGGACGAGGAAGCGGGCGCCGTTCAGCGTCGCGCCGGTCAGGTCAGCGGGTTTGGAGCCTTCGAGGGCGGCAAGAAGGAGGGCCGCATCCTCGACCGTGCGGGTCAACGGCCCGACGGTGTCGAAACTTTCGACCAGCGGCACGACACCGTTCAGCGAGAGCCGGCCGGAGGTGGTCTTGAGCCCCACAAGGTCGTTCCAGGCGGCGGGGATGCGGACCGATCCGCCGGTGTCGGAGCCGATGCCGGCCGCCGCCAGCCCGAACCCGACCGATGTCGCGGCACCGGAGGACGAGCCGCCGGGCACCAGCGCCGGATCGTTGACGTTGGGTGGTGTCGCAGTCATCGGATTGAGGCCGAGTCCGGAGAATGCCAGTTCGGTCATATGGGTCTTGCCGAGGCAGACGAGGCCCTGCGCCGTCGCGGTCCGCAACACCTCCGCATCTGCGTCAGGCACCCGGCCTTCAAGGAGCCGCGAGCCCGCCTCGGTCGCCACGCCCGCCGTGTCGAAGAGATCCTTCCACGAGATCGGCACCCCGTCGAGCGGCGAAAGCCGCAGACCGGCCTTCGCCCGCTTCGACGCCGCCGCCGCTTCCGCCAGCGCCCGGTCCTCGGTCATCCGCGCGTAGATGCGGTCACGGTACGTGTGCGCACGGATCGCGTCGAGGAACGCCGCCGTCAGTTCCTCGGGGTCGATCTCGCCCTGTCCGATCGCCCGGCCAAGGTCGCCCGCGCTCATCTGCCGCCATTCCGCCATGCCTGCCTCCGTGGTTTCGCAGCGACGGTAGCGCGGCAACGCGGGGTTGGAAAGCGGGGCTAGCGTTCGTTGGCGCCCTTGCCCGCAAGGATCCGGTCACGGAAACGCTCGATGCGGCGGATGCGCGTTGCGGCGGCCTTGGCGGCGTTCAGCGCGATGGCGTAGCTGCGCCGCCGTCCCGGTGTCAGCGCATGAAACGCCTCGGCCAGTTCCGGATCGCTGTCGAGCGCCTCCGCCAGTTCCTCGGGCAGGTCAGCATCGGCCGCCTCCTTCGGCGCGCGAAGGCCGGCGGCGGCATGGGCCATCGCCTCGGCCAGACAGGCACGCAGCGCGGGTTCGCGCGCGGCGAGGTAGGCGTCGGACCGGAAACGAACCGTACCGGGGTGGCGACTGTTCGGCCCCTGCCGTTCGAGAATGCGCTGCGGATCCGTCAGGAGCGCCGGCTCGAAGAAGGTCAGGCGGAAATCCTCGCGGAAGGCGCCGATCAGGGCCACGTTGCGGCCTGCGTGCATGTAGCAGGGATGGCCCCACTTCACCGTTTCCGTCAGCCCCGCGCCGAGGCAGATCCGGCGGAGCGCTGCCAGACCGTCGGCCCAGCGCCGGGTGGAGCAGTCGGGCGTATCGAACCGGGCGCAACGACCGCAGCCCCTGGTGAAGAAATCTTCGATCTCGGTGATCATCGCGCGCCTCCTTCCGCCAGTCTAGCCGAGGGAGGCATCGGGTCAACGCGTTGCCCACCCGAGTGTCGGACGCGTTCCTTCGCGCCTCGATGGCAACACCCGCTTCGTCCCACAGAGCCGACCGCCATGCCTCCCGTGCGGCACCGCTGCGCATGGACAATCCCGCACGGGCGGGGATACTGGCGGGCATGGAATACGATGCGGATGTGATCATCACCGGAGGCGGGCTGAACGGTCCGGCCCTTGCGCTCGCGCTGGCGCAGGCGGGGCTCTCGGTCGCGGTGATCGACGCCCAGCCAGCTCGCGCCCGGGCCGAGGCGAATTTCGACGGCCGCGCCTATGCGCTCGCCATCGCCTCCAAGCGCCTCCTGACCGCGATCGGGGTCTGGGACCAGGTCGCGCCCGAGGCCCAGCCGATGCTGGAAATCAAGACATCGGACGGGCGACCGGGCGAGGGGCCATCGCCGTTCTTCCTGCATTTCGAGGCGGCGGAGATAGAAGAAGGCCCGATGGGCTTCATGGTCGAGGACCGCCATCTCTACGTGGCCTTCCTTGCCGCAATGCAGGAAGAGCCGCGCATCACCCACCTGCCTGCCACGACCGTGACCGCACAGGAGGCCGGGCCGGCCGGGGTCACGGTGACGCTGTCGGACGGGCGGCGCCTGACCGGCCGGGTTCTCGCCGGCTGCGACGGGCGGCAATCGGGCACGGCGCAAAGGGCGGGCATCACCCGGAACGGCTGGGGATACGGTCAGACCGCGCTGGTCTGCGCGGTGGCGCATGAGAAACCCCATAACGGCATCGCGCACCAGTTCTTCATGCCCTCGGGGCCGCTCGCGATCCTGCCGTTGAAGGGGAACCGGTCGTCGATCGTGTGGAGCGAGGCGGACGCACAGGCAAACGCCATCGCGGCCCTCGACGACGAGGCGTTCCTCGACCTGCTGCGGCCGCGTTTCGGAGATTTCCTCGGGACGATCGAACTGGCCGGCGGCCGGTTCAGCTATCCGCTGAACCTGACCCTCGCCGTAAGCTACATCGCCGACCGCCTCGCCCTTGTCGGAGACGCCGCGCACGGCGTCCACCCGATCGCCGGGCAAGGCCTCAACCTCGGGTTCCGCGACGTCGGCGCGCTCGCAGAAGTGCTTGTCGACGCCCATCGACGCGGGGAGGATATTGGTGCCGCGGACGTGCTGGACCGCTACCAGACCTGGCGGCGGTTCGATGCGACTACGCTCGCGCTTGGCATGGACGGGGTCAACCGGCTGTTCTCGAACGACAATCCGCTTCTGCGCGCGGCGCGCGACTTCGGCATGGGCGTGGTCGGCGCGCTCCCCGGCCTGCGTCGTGCCTTCATCCGGCAGGCGGCGGGAATCGCCGGCACTCCGCCAAGGCTGCTGCAGGGCAAGCCGCTGTAGCCTGTGGCGAGGCAAACCTGCCACCGCGCCGCATCACTCGATCTGCCGCGCCTCGTCGACCAGCATCACCGGAATGCCGCCCCGGATCGGAAAGGCGAGCTTCGCCGGCTTGGAGATCAGCTCCTGCGCCTCGGCGTCGTAGGTGAGTGGCGCCTGCGTCAGCGGGCAAACCAGCGCCTCCAGCATCCTCCGGTCGGGCTTTACCTCATCGCTCATTGCAACACCTCGTCGCCACCGCCCCGGAGAGCGAATTCCATCAGAGTCACCAGCGTTTCACGCCGGGTCTCGAGCGTCGGCGCCTCAAGAAGCGCCTGCTTGTCCTCCGGTTCGAACGGGCAGAGCATGGCGAGCGAATTGATCAGGAGCTCGTCCTCCGCCTCCTTCAGGCTCTCCCAGTCGGTGGAAAGCTGCTCGGCGATGAAATAGCGGCGGAGGAGTTTCAGGAACGCGGTGCGATCGAAGCCTGTATCCGCCTCGGCGCCCCCCCTGTCGCGGGCGAAATCGTCCCAGCTCACCTCGCCGGAGAGATAGGGGGCAAACCCCGATATTTCGCGGCCGAGACGGAACCGCGAGATCCCGGCAAGGGTGATCATGTAGCGCCCGTCGTCGGTTTCCGAAAACGCAATCACCCGTCCGGCGCAGCCGATCCGGGCAAGGCGCGGGGCGCCGTCGGGGCCGGGGCGCGGCTGGATCATGCCGATCAGCCGGTCGGGTGTCTTCAGCACCTCCTCGAGCATCGCGAGGTAGCGCGGCTCGAATATCTGCAGCGGCAGCCGCGCGCGCGGCAACAGAAGCGCCCCCGGAAGCGGGAAGAGCGGGATTTTCGACGGCAGATCGCCATGCAGTATCATGGCCACGATCCTAACGGGTGGCTTTGTTCAGGCAAAGAGCAGCGACGAGAGTTTCCGCCGCCCCTTGAGCGCCACCGGGTCATTGGGCTTCAGCGCTTCGAAGATGGTGAAGAGCTGCTTCTTCGCGGCGCCCTCGTTCCACTCGCGGTCGCGCCTGATCAGCTCCAGCAACTCCTCGACCGCGCCTTCGATCTTGCCGGCGGCGTGGAGCGCCTGGGCAAGGTCGAAGCGCGCCTGATGATCGTCGGGACGCGCGAGCACCCGGTCGAGAAGCTCCGCCACCGGCCCCGCCTTCGCCGCCTGCTTCAGGAGCGCGAGCTGCGCGCGCGCCGCCTCGATCTCCGCAGCGGTGGAGATCGAGGCCGGCACGCCCGCCAAAAGCCCCTCGGCCTGTTCCTCGTTGCCGAGCGCCAGATGGGCACGGATCAGGCCGCTGTAGGCGCGGGCGTTCTCCGGCTCTTCTCCAAGGATCGCCGCGAAGGTTTCGGCGGCATCGACGGCCGCGCCTTCGGCCAGCATCGCTTCGGCCGCATCAAGCGCCTCGCCGAGGCCGCCGTCACCGGCCAGCGCCGCCAGCTTGTCGACGAAGGCCTTGATCTCCGATCCGGGGATCGCGCCCTGGAACCCGTCCACTGGCTTGCCCTGCCAGAAGGCGTAGACCGTCGGTATCGACTGGATGCGGAGTTGCCCGGCGATCATCTGGTTCTCGTCCACATTGACTTTGGCCATGCGGACCTTGCCCTTGGCCGCCGTCACCGCCGCTTCGAGAGCGGGGCCAAGCGTCTTGCACGGGCCGCACCACGGTGCCCAGAAATCGACGATGACCGGCACTTCCTTGCTCGCCTCGATGACATCGGCCATGAAGCTGGCCTCGTTCACGTCGCGGATGAGATCGCCACCGACCGCCGCATCCTTTGCCTGACCGAATTCGAGCATCGCCGCCCCCTTGTTCTCCAGTTGCCCCCTATATGAGCGCGACGGACCAAAAGGCCAAGAGGCATCCCGTCTCGATCCCACCGCTTCATCTTGCCCGAAATATCCCCGCCGGAGGCATCCGTCACCTGCCGGAATGTGGGCGGTCAGGCCTTGTCGAAGAACGGTGTCACCTGCGCCACGATGACCGCGTTCTCGGCCAGGGCCTTGTCCATCAGCGCGCGTTCGTCGTCCTCGATTTCGTGGCCTTGCGCGACCCGCTCGTCGAACGTTCCGTAGCCCGTCACGTCGAGCGGCGCGAGGTCGGCCTCTTTCAGCACCGCCACCGTCTCGCGCACCGCCTCGGCCTCGTCCACGCCCGAGGCATAGACCATCAGCGCGGCGCCGGTGGCACTCTTGGGCAGACCGTCGCCGGCTTTCCGCCCGACCTCGACGACAAGGGTGAACACCTGCTGCGGGCGCTTTTCCTTCGTCGGTTTCGCCGGATCAGTCACGCAGAAGCTCGTTGATCGAGGTCTTCGACCGCGTCTGGGCGTCCACACGCTTCACGATCACCGCGCAGTAAAGGTTGATGCCGTTCTTCGAGGGCATGGAGCCCGCGACGACGACCGATCCCGCCGGCACCTCGCCGTAGGTCACCGCGCCGGTCTCGCGGTCGACGATCTTGGTCGACTTGCCAATGAAGACGCCCATGCCGAGGACAGAGCCTTCGCGGACGATGCAGCCTTCGACCACTTCGGAGCGCGCGCCGATGAAGCAGTTGTCCTCGATGATCGTCGGGCCGGCCTGCATCGGCTCCAGCACGCCGCCGATGCCGACGCCGCCGGAGAGGTGGACGTTCTTGCCGATCTGGGCACAGGAACCCACCGTGGCCCAGGTATCGACCATCGTGCCTTCGTCAACATAGGCGCCGAGATTGACGAAGGAGGGCATCAGCACCACGCCCTTGGCGATGAAGGCAGACTTGCGGGCCACGCAGCTCGGCACCGCGCGGAAGCCCGCCGCGCGCCACTGGTTCTCGCCCCAGCCGGTGAATTTCGAATCGACCTTGTCCCACCAGCCGCTGCCCTGCGGGCCGCCGCTCTGGATTTCCATGTCCTTGATGCGGAAGCCGAGAAGAACCGCCTTCTTGGCCCACTGGTTGACGTGCCAGGTGCCGTCCGCCTGACGTTCGGCCACGCGCAGCTTGCCGCTGTCGAGCGCGTTCAGTGTGTCTTCGATCGCTTCGCGCGCCTCGCCGGTCGTCGCGGGCGTGATCTGGTCGCGCGCCTCCCAGGCGGCTTCGATGGCGGTCTCGAGTGCGGCATTGGACATCGGCGTCTCCCCGGGGGCTGATTGCGCGTGAAGTTGCCCTATAGGGTGCGGCGGCCCTTGAGGCAATGCGACCTTGCGCGTCACAGTTTCGCCATTTGGCGCGGCGATGCTGGCCTGCCCCGCCCAAAACCGTTAGGTCTGGAACGATTAGAGACCCGAGGACAGTATGAACGAAGATCCGCGCAGCCACCGCTTCCGTCACAGTCATCAGGACGTTGAGGCCGCCGACCGTATCCCCGATACCGCCCAGACGCGTGCGCCGGCCTACCGGCTGGCCTTCACCGACCACGACTTCATGTGTCGCGAGGAACTCCGCCCGGTCCGCCTGCAGCTTGAACTTCTCAAGCCGCAGATGATCATGGATGAACGTGGCATAGAATCGACGATCGTGCTCATGGGCAGTGCCCGCATACCCGATCCGACCGGCACTGCCGAGCGGATCGAGGAACCTTTGATCGAGACAGCCGGCGGCGCCAAGACCGAGGCGGGCAAGGGCGCCATGGCCCTGTCCCACTGGTACGAGGAAGCGCGCAAGCTGGCCCGGATCATGACCGAGAGGAGCATGGAGAGTTACGGGCGCGAGAACGTCATCGTCACCGGCGGCGGTCCCGGCATCATGGAGGCGGGCAATCGCGGCGCAGCCGACGCGGGAGGACATTCCATCGGGCTCAACATTGTTCTGCCGCACGAACAGGCGCCGAATTCCTATGTGACGCCGGACCTCTGCTTCAACTTCCACTACTTCGCGATCCGAAAGATGCATTTCCTGATGCGGGCGCGGGCGATCTGCATCTTTCCGGGCGGTTTCGGCACCTTCGACGAGATGTTCGAGAGCCTGACACTGATCCAGACCGGGCGGATGAAGCGGGTGCCGTTCCTGCTGTTCGGCCGGGATTTCTGGGACAGCGTGATCAACTGGAAGGCGCTGGCCAGGGCCGGCACGATTTCCGAGGACGACCTGTCGCTCTTCACCTATGTCGATACCGCCGAAGAGGCGGTGGAGATCATCTCGGCCTTTCAGGACGGCTGCTGAGCTCAGCGCCCCGCGTCAATTTCGATCATCACTGGCCCGGCTGCGGGCCAAGAACCGCGCAGCGTGGTGGCGACATCTGCGGGCGACATCCCGGTCCGCCGGTAGGGCATGCCGCAAGACCGCGCGACGGCCTCGAAATCGGGCGGGGTCGGGTGGCAGCCGATAACCTCGACACCGACCGCCTCCATCGACGCGGCAATCTCGCCATAGGCGCGATTGTTCCAGATCAGGAAGATGATCGGCAGGCGTTCATCCACCGCCGTCATCAACTCCGGCAGAGTAAACTGAGCACCACCGTCGCCGGACAGGCAGATCACCGGCGCGTCCGGCGCGGCAAGAGCGGCGCCGATGGCCGCCGGGATCGCGAAGCCGAGCGCGCCGAAGCCGGTCGCGGCGTTGAACCAGCCGCCGGGCCGGTCGTGGTCGTAATAGAGGTTTCCGGCGTAGATCGCTTGCGTGGAATCGCCGACGAAGATTGATCCCGGCAGGGTATTACGCACCGTGTTGAGGATCGCGATCTGGGCGCGCGTCGTCTCATCGAGTGCCACCCATGCGCCGGTGCGGGCGGCTTCGGCCCGTGCCGCGCCGTCGGTGGCGCGCCTGCCGGGCAGCAGGGCGACCAGCGCCGGCAGGATCGCCTCGGCATGGCCCTGAAGCGCGAGGTCGGCGGGGTGACGGGCAAGCTGCGCCGCGTCGATCTCCACCCGGATCAGCTCTTTCGGCCAGGGCAGGCCGCCGCGCCCGTACATGTCGTAATCGGTGGGGCCGAATTCCGTGCCGATGGCGAGCACGATATCGGCACCGCGGATGAGGTCGCGAACCGGCTCCAGACTCGGGCTCGCCGGCACGGTGAGAGGGTGGCCGTGCATCAGGCCGCGCCCGTTCACCGTCTGGACAACCGGCGCGTCGAGCGCCTCGGACAGAAGACGAAGGGAATCCCCCGCGCGTTTCGCCCCGCCTCCGACAAGGATCAGCGGGGTGCTGGCCCGTGCCAGCCGCGCCGTGGCGTCAGCGATGAGATCGGGGGCGGGAAGCGTCGGGGCGGGTGTAGCCTGCGGCGCCACAGGCTCGGCAGGAAGTGCCATCACGTCGATTGGCACCTCGATATGGCGCGGGCCGGGCCGGCCGCCATTGAAGCCCGCGAAAGCCCGGTCGAGCACGGGGCCGAGGGCCGGGGGTTCTTCCACCCGTTCGGACGACAAGGCCACCAGCGCGGCCATGCCGTTCTGGTCGGGCAGTTCGTGCAGGTGGCCAAGTCCCTTACCCAGCGTATCGCGCCGGTTGACGCCGGAAAGCACCAGCATCGGCACCGAATCCGCCCGCGCCTGCCCCATCGGCGTCAGCGTGTTGGTCAGCCCCGGACCGGTGATCACGAAGGCGACGCCGGGCTGACCCGAGACGCGGGCGTAACCGTCGGCCATGAAGCCCGCGCCCTGTTCGTGGCGGGGCGTGACATGACGGATCGAGGAGCCGGAGAGGCCACGGTAAAGCTCCACCGTATGCACGCCGGGGATGCCGAAGACGACACGGACTCCGCGTGATTCCAGGGCTTTCACCAGCGCTTCGCCGACCGTGGTCATGCCCGCTCTCCCTCTCTCAAAGCCAGCGCATGGGCGACGATCCGGTCGCAGGCGTCGCGGAACCGCGCGTCATCCACCGTCAGCGCCAGCCGGACCCAGCCCTTCAGCGTGTCGCCGAAGGCGGACCCCGGCATCACCGCGACCCCGCCCGAGTGGAGAAGGCCGAGCGCATAGTCGCGGTCGCCCTGCCCTGTGGCAGACACGTCGATCAGCGCAAACATCCCCGCCTCTGGCCGATGCACCCGAAGCACGGTTTCCTGCGTCAGCCGGTCGTCGAGATACTTCACCCGCGCCGCGAAACGGCTGCGCATTCCGGCGGCGACTGAAGAAGGTTCGGCGACCGCTGCGGCCGTCATGTCGGCGATGAAGGGCTGGTTGCCAAAGAGTATGGTTTCAGAAAGCGGCAGCAGACGCTCCGCGCATTCCGCCGAGCTGACGGACCAGCCGGACCGGAACCCCGGCGCGGCATGGGACTTCGAGATCGAGGCAACGCAGACGGTGCGGTCCGCGAACGCCGCCCTGTCAAAGGGCGAGACGAAGGCGATGCCGTCGAAGACCAGTTCCTCGTAGACCTCGTCCGAGACGATCCAGAGGTCGTGCTCCCTTGCCACTGCCCCGATCGCGTCGATATCGGCGGCGGTCAGCACCGCGCCGGTCGGATTGTGCGGGGTGTTGAGAAGGATTGCCCGGCTGCGTTCGGTGATCCGCGCGGCGATATCCTCGGCGGCGATGCGAAAGTCGTTCGCTGGGCGCAGCGGAACTGGCACCGGCTCCGCGCCGCTGGCTCGGATCACCGCTTCGTAGGTCGCATACATCGGGTCGCCGACCAGCACTTCGGTCCCCGGCCCGGCCACGCCCATCATCACGGTGTAGAGCGCGGTCTGGGTACCGGGAAAGCACAGCACCTGATCCATGCCGACGGGCCGCCCTGTACGCTGGGTATAACGGTCGGCAAGGGCCGCGCGCAAAGTCTCCTCCCCGCGCCCGGTCGAATATTCGGTCCGGCCCGACCGCATCGCCTCCGTCGCACGGTCGACCAGCGTCTGCGGCGCCGGCACGTCGGGATTGCCGATCGTCATGTCGATGACGTCACGGCCCGACCGCCGCATCTCGACGGCTGCGGCATGCAGTTCCCACTTGGCGCCGCCGAGCCCGGCGAGCCGGTCGATGATCGGTGCGTATCTCATTCTTCTGTTCCATCGTCGAGCGGCAGGCCGAGAAGTGCTGCGACGGACGCGCGGCCGATCGCCTCGATCTCTCCCGCCGCGAAGGCATCGGGCAACGCCCCGCCTTCGAGCCAGAGACCGTCGATCACCGCGTTGCAGGCAATCGCGAGACGGCGCAACTCTTCCGATGTTGCGGTCCGCCCGGATTCGGCCAGGGTGGCGGCGACCAGCGCCTCCAGCCTGTCGCGATAGGCAAGGTAATTCTCTTCATGCGTCGCGCGCATCGCCGGATCGCGCCGGACCATGTGAATGAAGGCCGCCCAGAGCGACAGCGCGCGCGGGTCGACGACCGGCGAGGTCAGCGAGGCGGTGACGAAGCGGGCAAGCCGCGCCCTAGCCGTATCGCCGGCGACCGAGCGTTCGCTGCCTTCAAGCTGGCCGGCCATATGCGCCTGGTAGGCGGCGTTGATCAGGTCTTCCTTGGACGAGAAATGGTGCCGGATCATGCCCTGCGACAGTCCCGCCTCCTCGGCGATGGCGCGCACCGTCGTCTCTGCCGGCCCGGCATCAGCCATGAGGTCGAGCGTCGCCGCGATGAGGTCGGCGCGACGGCTCTCGGGCTCTTCCCTGGTGAATTTGCGCCGCTGGGAGGGCATGCCGGCAAGTGCTCCGCATTGAATTATACGTTTGTATATTTGACCGAACCGCAATCGCCCGCAAGGGGGATTCGCATCTGGCGCCCAAAGCGCGAACGCGGCAGTCTGGGGGCCGTATAGCGGAGGTTAGCCATGAAGAACAGCGACAGGCTTTGGGATATCGTCGAGGCGCACCGGGGTGCGTTCACCGGGTTGGCGGACCGCGTCTTCGACACCCCGGAAGTCGCCTATACCGAATATGAAAGCTGCGCCGCCCATACCGAGATGCTGGAGGCCACGGGCGCTCGGATCAGCCGCGACCTAGCCGGAATTCCGACGGCGGTGATGGGCGAATGGGGCGCCGGCGGGCCAGTGATCGCGATCCTCGGCGAATACGACGCGCTGCCGGAACTGGGCCAGGAGCCGGGCGTGGCAGAAGAGCGTCCCTTGGGGCGGTTCGGCCATGGCTGCGGGCACAACCTTCTCGGCTCGGCGGCGTTGATGGCTGCGGTAGCCTTGCGCGACTGGCTGGCCGAAAAGCGCCTACCGGGACGGGTCCGCTATTACGGCTGCCCGGCCGAGGAAGGCGGCGCGGCCAAGACCTTCATGGTGCGCGCGGGCCTCTTCGACGACGTGGATGCGGCGATCAGCTGGCATCCGGCGGATTACACCGGGGTGTTCGAGGCGAATTCTCTGGCCAATACCCGCATCGACTTCACCTTCCACGGCCGTGCCGCCCATGCGGCAGGATCGCCGGAACTGGGGCGCTCCGCACTCGACGCGGTGGAGCTGATGAATGTCGGCGTCAACTATCTGCGCGAACACATGCCCGACGATGCCCGGGTGCATTACGCCTATCTCGATGCCGGCGGCATGGCGCCGAACGTGGTGCCGGCAAAGGCGACGGTGCGGCAGTTGATCCGGACCCGGCGACTGCGCGACCTCAACGGGCTGGTGGAGCGGGTGCGCAAGATCGCGGAAGGGGCGGCCCTGATGACCGAGACGACGGTGGAGGCGAAGGTCGTCTCGGCGGTCTCGGACCTGCTCGGCAACCGGGTGCTGGAGGAGGCGATGCAGGCCAACATGGACCGTCTCGGCGCGCCAGATTTCGATGCGTCCGACATCCCCTTCGCCGAGGCGATCCGTGCGACCCTGACCGAGGAACATATCGCAGACACCTTCCGCCGCACCGGCCGGCCGGTCGATCCGGCTCTGACCCTTTGCGATTTCGTCGTGCCGTTGGACGCGGCGCCGCAAGCGGCGATGGGATCGACGGATGTGGGTGATGTAAGTTGGGCGGTGCCGACGGTGCAGGCCTGGGTCGCGACCTGCGCCATCGGAACGCCGTTCCATTCGTGGCAACTGACCGCGCAGGGCAAGGCGCCGGCGGCGCACAAGGGTATGGTCCATGCCGCGAAGGTCATGGCGACCACCGGGCGCGACCTTTTCGAGCGGCCCGCATTGCTGGCCGCGGCGAAGGCCGAACACGCGGCGCATCTGGCGCGGGAACCCTACCGCTGCCCGATGCCGCCCGAAGTCACGCCGCCGATCCCGGCACGCAGGTAAGGGGGCGGGGCGGGCCGAAAAGCCCGGCGTCACGGTCCCTTGCAGGCATCGAGACGAACGCAGAGGCCGGTTTCCCGGACAAGGTTCGGCGCCGTGCCGGGAACCCCGTGGCGCGGACCTACGGCAAGAAGAAGCGCAAATGGTTCGATTGCGATAACAAATTTCTGTCGTCGCACGGCCGCCGCTACGCTTTCGCCAGCGGTTAGACCACAGGAAAGGCCCATCAGATGACCGACGACATGCTCCACGTTATGGAATGGCACAACGGCGACAAGGACTATTCGCCCTTCTCGGACGCCGAAATGCAAAGGCGGCAGGACGATGTGCGCAGATGGATGGCGGAGAACAACGTCGATGCGGCGCTCTTCACCTCGTACCATTGCATCAACTACTATTCCGGCTGGCTCTACTGCTATTTCGGCCGCAAGTATGGCATGGTCATCACCCAGAATGCCGCCACCACCATCTCGGCCGGCATCGACGGCGGCCAGCCCTGGCGCCGCAGCTTCGGCAACAACATCACTTATACCGACTGGCGGCGCGACAACTTCTATCGCGCGGTGCGCCAGCTGACGCCGGGCGTCAAGCGGCTGGGGATCGAGTTCGACCATGTCCACCTTGACTACCGCAAGGCATTGGAAGCGGCCCTTCCGGGTGTCGAGTTCGTCGACATCGGGCAACCCTCGATGTGGATGCGCTCGATCAAGTCGGCGGAAGAGCACACGCTGATCCGGACCGGCGCGCGCATCTGCGATGTCGGCGGCGCGGCCTGCGCCGCTGCAATCGGCGCGGGCGTTCCCGAGCACGAGGTGGCCATCGCGTCCACCAACGCGATGATCCGCGAGATTGCGAATTCCTTCCCTTTCGTGGAACTCATGGACACCTGGACCTGGTTCCAGTCCGGCATCAATACCGACGGCGCGCACAACCCGGTCACCAACAAGAAGATCGAGTCCGGCGATATCCTGTCGCTCAACACTT
The DNA here is from genome assembly GCA_002280515.1 of Rhodobacterales bacterium 32-67-9. Taxonomy (GTDB): domain Bacteria; phylum Pseudomonadota; class Alphaproteobacteria; order Rhodobacterales; family Rhodobacteraceae; genus Albidovulum. The sequence goes on along the minus strand of NCEA01000004.1, from coordinate 16,324 downwards.
TCCCGATGATCTTCGGCTACTATACCGCGCTGGAGCGGACGCTCTTCTGCGACCATGTCGATGACGCGAGCCTCGACATCTGGGAGAAGAACGTGGCCGTCCACCGCCGCGGGCTTGAACTGATCAAGCCGGGGGCCAAGTGCAACGAGATCGCGCTGGAACTCAACCACATGTACCGGCAATGGGATCTGCTGAAATACCGCTCCTTCGGCTATGGCCACTCCTTCGGTGTCCTCAGCCACTACTATGGACGCGAAGCCGGGGTCGAGCTTCGCGAGGACATCGAGACGGAACTGAAGCCCGGAATGGTGGTGTCGATGGAACCGATGGTCATGCTGCCCGAAGGCGTGCCCGGCGCCGGCGGCTACCGGGAGCACGACATCCTGATCGTGACCGAGGACGGGGCCGAGAACATCACCGGCTTCCCGTTCGGCCCGGAACACAACGTGATCCGGAACTGATTTTTCGAAGGGCAGACCGAAGGGGCCGGGTCATCCGGCCCCTTTTCGCATTCCCGGGTGGGGTGCAAAAGAAAAGGGGGCCGAAGCCCCCCAAGGTCTCAGTCGAGGAAGATCGATCAGCCGAACTCGACCCGCAGCGCGCCGACGATGCCGGTGGTGCAGACGTCGAGGAGGATATGCCCCTTTTCCACCGAGGCCTCCTTCGGTGACGACAGGGTGCCGGACGAGGGCGTCCATTCGCGCTTGACCGGGTAGACATCATAGGGCGGGAAGGTCGCGGGCGGGTGGTCCACGGCGCGGTCGAGGTGGACGTGTTCAGGATGCAGCGCCAGCATCAGCGAGGTTTCCAGAACCCCGCCGTGCTCCACGTCCCAGCCGGGGAAGCCGCCGGGATAGAGCCGGGCTATGGCCTCCTTGTGGACGAAGTCCCAGTAGGAGAGGACGACGACCTTGACGTCAGTGATCCCGTCCCAGCGCAGCTCGCGCAGCGCGAGATCGATTCCCTCGACGATGAACCAGGAATTCTCGAAATGCCCGTTGACGAGGCAGATCTTTCGGACGCCGTGACGGGCGAATTCCTTGACGACATCCTTGAGTGCGGCGACCAGCGTCGCGCCGTCGAGGCTCGTCGTGCCGGGCAGATGGTTGCCGCCCCCCGATTTCTGGTGCGACTTGTAGCCGTAGGTAAAGGGCGGCGCGACGAGGGCGCCAATTTCCAGCGCGACGCGGCGGGCGAACTCGGTCGGCAGCAGCACGTCCACATGCAGCGGCATGTGATGCCCGTGTTGCTCCATCGAGCCGATGGGGATCAGGATCGGCGTCTGACCGTTCCGCACGGCCACGTCATAGTCGGGCCAGGTCAGTTCGGAGGCGAAGGCGCTGCTGAGAGGCATGACTGCTCCTGCGAAAGGTGTTCGCCCAAAAAATACGTTGCCGGCCATCCATAAGAAAAATAGATTGTCCCAATCCCTCGATTTCAGGCGCAAATACATGGCCGCCATCACCAACCTTCCGACAGATCTCCTTCGGACCTTCATCGCTGTGGTCGAGCTTGGCGGTCATTCCAAGGCGGGGGCGCTTCTGGGACGAAGCCAGCCGGCGATCTCGCTTCAGATCCGACGGCTCGAGGAACTGGTCCGGGCGCCGCTTCTCTCGCAGGAAGGTCGCACCATCCAGCCGACGTCCGCCGGCGAAGCGCTCCTGAGTTACGCGCGCGAGATGATCCGGATCAATGACGAGGCGGTGAGCTATTTCCACCGTTCCGACAAGACCGGCGTTCTTCGGATCGGGCTGCCGACGGACTATGCTGTCGCCTTCCTGCAACGCGCGATCACCGGCTTCAGCCAGGAACACCCGGATGTGGAGCTTGAAATCCACTGCGATCTCAGCCGGGAGCTTCATCAGCACCTGAGGGCGGACGATCTCGACGTCATTGTCGCGATGATGCCCAACACGCGAATGCCGTACCTGTCGCGCGCCTGGGGCGAACAACCCATCTGGGCCGCCGCCGAAGAGTTCAAGAATGTCGCACACCGCCCCGTACCTTTGGGCGCGCATCCCGAGGGCTGCGACTACCGGGCGCGGATGATTCAGGCGCTTGACGCCGCCGAACGGCGTTGGCGCATCGTCTATACCGGGCCGGGCATTTCCGGCCTTCAGAACGCCGTACTCAACGGATTGTGCGTGACCGCGCTGACCAAGGCCACGATGCTGCCGGGGATGCGCGTCCTCGACGAAGCCGAAGGGTTCCCGCCGCTCGAACCGTTGAGGGTGGGTCTCTTTTACAAGCATCCACGCCTTTCGGTGGCCGGCCTGCAACTTGTCAGCGATCTCGTGGCGGGTCTCGACAGTGTCGGTTCCAACGTCAGGCCGCTGTAGGCGTGACATGGCGGTCCGGCAGGCCGGCGCGTCAAAGTCTCGTGGCCTGTCTCAGGACGCGCGCCTTATCGGCGAACGCGGCATTACCTTTGGCCGCAGCAGGTTCGGCAGCGTCATAAGGGCTGCAAATCCTGCGATTTCAATAACCGATTTTGTACCTGCGGTTCCTTCGCCTAGCGTAAGCGAAAAGATGAATGCTGGCGCATAACAGGGAGATTAACATGCCGAAAACAACAGCCCCGAACATTGGTTTCACTCGCAGATCGCTGCTCGCCACGGGCGCGGCCGTGCTCGCGACACCGATGCTGTCGCGTCGCGCGTTCGCGGCGCCGACCGAGTTGACGATGCTCGCCTGGTACGGCCACGCGGAGCCGGATATCGTCGCCGAGTTCGAGGCCGAGAACAACGTCAAGTTCGTGCCGAAATACTACACCGGCGGCGACAACATGCTGGGGCTCATCTCGCAATCGCCGGCCGGCACCTATGACGTGATCCTGTCGGATGCCGAATATGTCCAGGCGCTGAACGAGGCGGGATATGTCGAGGAGCTTGATCCGAACGACTACGCCATTTCCGATTACTTCCCCGAGTTCCAGAACTTCCCCGGCAACTGGAGCGACGGCAAGCTCTTCTCGCTCGTCACCCGGTTCGGTTTCCTCGGTGTCGCCTACAACACGGATGCGCTGACCGAAGCGGAAGCGTCGAGCTACAATGTCTTCTGGAACGAAAAGCTGGCGGGCAAGGTCGGCCATTTCGACTGGCATCTGCCGAACCTCGGTCAGATGAGCCTCCTGAGCGGAAACGCAAATCCCTACGACATCGACGGGGCCGCCTGGCAGGCGGTCCAGGACAAGACCATGTCGCTCCGGCCCCAGATCGGCGGTTTCTTCGACTATGGCGGCACCTTCTCGTCCTTGAACGACGGCCAGATGCTGGCCTTCGCCGGGATCGGCGACTGGATCACCGGCGTGCTGGAGAAGAATGGCGCCAAGGTCCGCTCGGTCATCCCGGAAGAGGGCGGTCTGCAGTGGTCGGAATGTTTCTCGATCGGCAAGGGTTCGCAGAAAGCCGATCTGGCGAAGAAGTGGATCCAGTACATCACCTCGGCCAAGGGTCAGGCGAAGTCGGCCCAGATGGCCGCCTATCCCGCGCTCATCCCCAACCAGAAGGGCTGGGAGGTGCTGCAGACCGAAAACCCGGACGAAGCGAAGCGTCAGGGCATGACCAAGGACGCCGGCAACGTGATCGACATGATCCGCGCCGGCCGTATCAAATACCGGCAGTGGCCGGTGCAGCAAAGCCTCGAAGACTGGAACGATTTCTGGTCCGAATACAAGGGCGCCTGAGTGTCCTCAGGGCCGGCGGATGCTCCCCCGCCGGCCCGTTTCTTTCCTTCGCCCTGGGGCTTTTTGAATGCGCCGATCCCTCACCCTCTACGGTTTGACCTTCTCGCTGCCACTCCTGATCTGGCAGTTGTTGTTCTTTGTCTTTCCGCTGGTGTTTCTCGTCGCGCTCAGCTTCTGGACGGTGAAGAACTTCCGCATGCAGCCGGATATCGACGCCGTGAACTGGGTCACGATGTACGGCCGCCCGCTCTTCTGGCAAGCCTACGGCATCACGTTCGCCATGTCGGCCGCCGCCGCCGCCTTGGTCAGCGCCCTCGCGTTCCCCTGTTCCTATGCGATTGCCTTCAAACTCTCGGAGACTGGGCGGCGTTGGGCGGTCTTCCTGATGGTGATCCCGTTCTTCACCAGCTACCTTGTCCGCGTCTACTCCTGGCAGATCTTCCTGTCGGACGCCGGCATCATCAACGTGATGCTCGGCTGGGTCGGCCTTGGCCCCTACGGCCTTCTGAATACCGTCGGCGCGACGATGATCGGTTATCTCACCCTGACCTTCCCGCTTGTCGTACTCTTGCAGCTTTTCAGCCTCGCCTTCATCGACCGGACCCTGATCGAGGCGGCGCACAACCTGCGCTGTGGCCGTTTGCGCACCGTCTTCGCGGTCATCATCCCGTCGGCGCGGGTCGGTCTCGTCATCGCGGCGCTGTTCGCTTTCATCCTCAGCTTCGGTGACTTCGTCAGCCCGATCTACCTTGGTGGCGGCGACCCGACGACTTTGTCGATCCTGATCACCGACACGACGAAATCGGGTCAGCAGTGGCCGCGTGCGGCCGTCATCGCACTGACCATGATCGGCACGCTTATGGCCGTGGCCTTCGCCGCAGTCCGCTTTGCCTACAAGGGGCGCACGAAATGAGCGACAAGGACACCGCCAGCATCAACAGGAACCGGGCCGTCGATGTCGCGCTTCTGGCCTACATCGTCCTCAGCTATGCCTTCGTCTTCGCGCCGATTGCCGCGAGCTTCGTCTTTTCGTTCAACTCGGACCGGTTTCCCTCGATTCCGCTCGGGCAGTTCTCGCTCGAATGGTATCGGGCCGTCGCCTCGGACCCGCTGGTCTGGCAGGGCCTTCGCAACACGTTGTTTGTCGGTGTGATCGTCGGCGTCGTCGCCACGGCTCTCGGGTTCGGGGCCGCCTACACCGATTTCCGTTACCGGTTCTTCGGCAAGCAGGTCTACCTCGCGCTGGCGCTTCTGCCGCCGACGATTCCGGTCGTGATCCTCGGGCTGGCCATGCTCGCCTATCTCTCGCGCATCAACCTGTCGGGCAATGCTCTCTCCGTCATCATCGCCCATGTCGTGATCTGCGCGCCCTTCGCGATGGCGATCATCCGGCTGCGGCTCAGCCAGATGGATCCGGACCTTGAGGCGGCGGCCTGGAACCTCGGCGCCTCCGAATGGGCGGCGATGCGGCACGTCATCATCCCCTTCGCCAAACCCGCGATCTTCGGCGCGCTTTTCATCACCATGGCGGTCTCCTTCGACGAGTTCGCCATCGCCTGGTTCGTCTCGGGCCTGAACGAGACTTTGCCCGTCAAGGTGCTCGGCTTCCTGCAGGGCCAGGTCAGCCCGCGGATCAACGCCATCGGCACCTTCGTTTTCGTCACATCCATGACGCTCGTGATCCTCGCCCAGATACTTCTGACGGGTCGCGGCGCCAAGGCCCGTCCCGGCGCGGACGAACAGGAGTAAAGCATGAAGAACGACACGCTTGTTTCCTTCGAGGGCGTGGTCAAGCGCTTCGGCGAGTTCGTCGCCGTGCAGCGCATGGACTTCGAAATCGGCAAAGGAGAGTTCCTCGCGATCATGGGATCGTCGGGTTGCGGCAAGACGACGACGCTTCGCATGCTGGCAGGGCTCGAAGCCCCCAGCGAAGGCGTGATCCGCCTCTCCGGCAAGCCGATCAACGACTTGCCGACCTGGAGCCGGGATACGCCGATGGTCTGGCAGAGCCTGGCGCTGTTCCCGTTCCTGAACGTGATCGAGAATGTCGAGTTCGCGCTGAAGATGCGCGGCGTCGGCAAGGCCGAGCGTCGCCGCAAGGCCGAGCAGTGGCTTGACCGGATGCAGATCACCGAGTTCGCCAGCCGCAACATCTCGCAACTTTCGGGCGGCCAGCGGCAGCGCGTGGCACTGGCCCGTTCCCTGGTCGTGGAACCCGAGATCCTGCTTCTCGATGAGCCGCTTTCCGCGCTTGATGCAGCGCTCAAGGTGCGGATGCAGTCGGTCCTGAAGAACCTCCAGCGCGAGACCGGCATCACCTTCGTCTACGTGACGCACAGCCAGTCCGAGGCCTTCTCGATGGCCGACAGGGTCGTGATCATGAGTCGCGGCAAGATCGAGCAGATCGGCACACCGAAGGAAATCTACCGCACGCCCCGGACGCGGTTCGTCGCCGGCTTCCTCGGGTCGTCGAACATGTTCACCGGCAAGGTTTCGGGGAGCGATGGCGGTGTGGTCACTCTCGACACCCCTGCGGGCGCATTGCGCCTCAGTGCTGCGGGCATGCCGCAACCCGTCGCGGCCGGACAAACAGCGACCCTGACCGTTCTCGACACGAAAACCGATCTTGCCGTGACGCCCCCGTCCGGTCGTGTGAATACCCTTCCCGTTCGGATGATCGGCGAGGAATTCATCGGAGCGACCGCCACGATCTATCTGGAAACCGCTGACGGGCAGGAAATCCGCATCCAGAAGAGCCACGAGGATCTGGCAAATCTGCCGTTGCAGATCGGTCAGGAACTGGTGGCCCACTGGTCATACGAGGACGGCCATCTGGTCATGGAGGAATAGGGCAGAATGCCTCGCGGCAATCCGAAAATATCCGATTGCGCCGTTCTTCGACGGACCCGTTGGGTGATCCCGCCGCTGGCGGGGCGGCTCGTTCCTCTCGCCGTTTCTGCTGCCGGGAATGACGTGGACGCGACCTTGTATGCGGTCACGACCGGAGGGCTGAGCCAAAGGCAGATCGACGACACACGGCTTCGTGCGGGGAACTACCTGCCTTTGCTCACCGCGTTGCTGACCCTTCCGCGGGCACTCTTGCGACACCTGACGTCGTCGCGGAAGTTCGGAGGGTGAGCCATGTTCGTGCAGCGGGATGCCTTCGCCCGTTGGCGTCGAAACTGGGCCGCTGGCACTGAACCCAATAGGTCTCCGACAATCTAGACGTTTAATCCCAGCAATTCGGCCAGCCGGTCGTGCGGGATCGCGGGGACAAAATTGCCGTCGCGCCCCTCCATGTCCGCATTGGCGACCATGCTGTTGAGGATCGCTTCCTCCACCGACTGCGCCGCCGCCTCGAAGAAGCCGTCGATGTGCTCGTCGGGGACCCAGTCCGATTGAAGAAGACCCGGCGCGGTGCCGCCCGAAATCTCGCGGTTCGCGGTCGAGAAGGCGAGGAAGATGTCACCCGAGCCGTGGCGGCCAATCCCGCCCATCCGCGCGACCCCGACCGTCGCGCGCTGGGCAAGGCGCCGCAACTGGTGCGGCAGGAAGGGCGCGTCGGTCGCGATCACCGCGATGATGGAACTGAGCGAACGGTCCGGGGTTCGCCGGCGCATCTGCCAGCCGTCGAACGCGGCGCCGATCCTCCGCCCCAGCACGGTCAGGTCCTCACGCGCGCCGAAGTTCGCCTGAACGAATGCGCCGAGCATGTAGTCCTGCCCGGCAAAGGGGACGATCCGCGACGCCGTGCCGGATCCCGCCTTGAAGCCGAAGCACTTCATGCCGGTGCCGCCGCCGACGCTGCCCTCTTCCACCGGCCCCGAGGTCGCGCTTTCGATCGCGGCGAAGACATGCTCGGCCGTTACGTGAAAGCCGTTGATGTCGTTCAGGAAGCCGTCATAGGTCTCGGCCGCCACCGGCAGGGCAAAATCCTCATCGAACGCGCCCGCAAAAGCCTGCGTGGCCCAGCGGATCGTCGCGTCGCGGGCGACACCGCAGGAGTTCGTGTTGGTGATGGTGACGGGAAGCGAGATCTTGCCGGCCTCGGCGATGTAGTGGGCGCCCGTCAGTTCTCCGTTGCCGTTGAAGCTGTGATAGCCGGCGAAGACCGGGGTCTGGAGATCGTCCAGAGAGCGCGGCAGGATCGCGGTGACGCCGGTGCGCACCGGCCCGTGACCCGGAACCAGAGGCCCCTGCCCTTCGATCAGCGTCGTATAGCCAACCGCCACGCCGGGCACGTCGGTGATCGCGTTCAGCGGCCCCGGCGTGCCTTCCACCGACAGGCCGAGCGCGCGGGCTCGGGGCTTTTCGGCTGGCGTGCGTGCATGGGCGGATATCATATCGGACTCCGAAAGTTGCGGGATGGATGGATGGCAGCAGGGTCAGACGACGACGTCGAGCTTTTCCTGCGCGCCGACGCCGAAGATCCGTTTGTAGCGCGCGATCTCGTCCTTCGGTCCCATCGCCTTGTTGGGGTTGTCCGACAGCTTGACCGTCGGCCGTCCGTCGGCGGAGACCGCCTTGCAGACGAGGCTGAAGGGGGCAAGCCCGTCGTTGGGCACGAAGCCGCGGAAATCGTTGGTCAGGAGCGTGCCCCAGCCGAAGGAGACCTTGACCCTACCCGCGAATTGGGCGTGCAGTTCCTCGATCTTCGCGACGTCGAGGCCGTCGGAGAAGATCACCAGCTTCTTGCGCGGATCCTCGCCACGTTCGGTCCACCAGCGGATCGCGGTCTCCGCGCCGGTGGCAGGATCACCGGAATCGATGCGAATCCCGGTCCAGCCGGCCAGCCAGTCGGGCGCGTGTTCCAGGAAACCCTCGGTGCCGTAGGTGTCGGGCAGGATGATCCGGAGATTGCCGTCGTGTTCCTCATGCCAGTCGGCGAGAACCTTGTAGGGCGCCTCGCGCAGCTCGGCGTCGCTGTTGGTGAGGGCGGAATAGATCATCGGCAGTTCATGCGCGTTGGTGCCGATCGCCTCGATGTCGCGGCGCATGGCGATGCGGCAGTTTGAGGTACCTACGAAAGCGTCGCCCAACCCCTCGGCCATCGCCTGTACGCACCAGTCCTGCCAGAGGAAGCTGTGCCGGCGGCGGGTGCCGAAATCGGCGATCCTCAGCCCCTTGATCGCGCGCAGACGCTCGATCTTTTCCCAAAGCCGGGTCATGGCGCGGGCGTAGAGAACCTGCAACTCGAACTTGCCCATCGTCGCCAGCACCGCGCGGGAGCGCAGTTCCATCAGGATCGCCAGCGCGGGGATTTCCCACAGCATCACCTCGGGCCACTTGCCCTCGAAGGTGAGTTCGTACTGATCGCCCTTGCGTTCGAGGTGATAGGGCGGCAGGCGCAGCGCCTCGAACCATTCCATGAAGGACGAGGAGAACATCTGCCGCTTGCCGTAGAAGGTGTTGCCGCGCAGCCAGGTGCTCTCGCCCCGGCTGAGCGAGATCGAGCGGGCATGGTCGAGTTGCTCGCGCAGTTCGCCCTCGTCGATCAGGTCGGCAAGCGGGATCGCGGTGGTTCGGTTGATAAGCGAGAAGGTGACGTTGGTGTCGGGCCGGTTGCGGAGCACCGACTGGCACATCAGGAGCTTGTAGAAATCGGTGTCGATGAGCGACCGGACAATCGGGTCGATCTTGAAGGCGTGGTTGTAGACGCGGGTTGCGATATCGACCATTCAGGCCACCAACCGCACGCCGGCCGCGCGCATCCTGTCGCGCGCATCGGCGAGCGTTCCGTCAAGGTCGATGGCCCGGCAGGCGCTTTCGAGAACCGTCACGGTATAGCCGAGACCGGCCGCGTCGATTGCCGAATAGGCGACGCAGAAATCGGTGGCGAGGCCGACGAGGGTCAGGTCGGTCACGCCGCGCGACTTCAGGTAGCCGTCCAGTCCGGTCGGCGTTTCATGGTCGTTCTCGAAGAAGGCCGAGTAACTGTCGATCGCGGGGCGAAAGCCCTTGCGGACGATCAGGTCGGCCGGATCGGTCGCAAGGCCGCCGTGGAACGCCGCGCCGTGCGTGCCCTGGATGCAATGGGCGGGCCAGAGAACCTGGGGGCCGTAGGGCATCTCAGTCATCGAGAAGGGTGCGGCGCCGGGGTGGTTTGCAGCGAAGGAAGCATGGTCGGCCGGGTGCCAGTCCTGGGTCAGGACCTTCACCGCGAAGTCCCCCATAAGGGCATTGATGGCCGGAACGATCGCGTCGCCCCCGGCCACCGCCAAGGCGCCGCCGGGGCAGAAATCGTTTTGCACGTCGATGACGATCAGGGCTTCGAAATTCGGGCGCATGGCTCCCTCCCTTTGGCACTCTTCGTTGCTAGGCCGCGCCCGGCGTCAGGTCAATGGGCGCCGCCGCTTCGCCTTGCGGCATGGCGCCGGCTTTGCTACACGCGCGCCTCCCATACGTCCTTCGCAGGTTTCCCAATGTCCTCCGCAATCGGCATCGATTTCGGCACGTCGAACACCGCCGCCGCGATCCTCACCGACGGGCGGTCGCGGATCGTGCCGTTGGAGGCGGGGCAGGAAACGCTGCCAACGGCGATCTTCCTCGACTACGGCGCGCGCCACACGGTCTTCGGCAGCGCCGCCGTGCGGTCGATGATCGACGGAAAGGAAGGGCGGTTCATGCGGGCGCTGAAGAGCATCCTTGGAACTCCGCTCGCGCGGGAACGGCGGCAGTTCCTCAACCGCCGCCTGACCCTGCTGGAGATCATCACGGAGTTCCTGGCGGAAATCCGCGAGCGGGCGGAAGCGGCCGAGGGCGTTTCGTTCCGGCGCGTTGCCGCCGGCCGGCCGGTGCGGTTTCACAGCGCCGATCCGTGCCGCAACGCGCAGGCCGAGGCTGATCTGAAGGAATGCTATCATGCCGCGGGCTTTGACGAGATCCGCTTCGTCAACGAACCCGAAGCGGCGGCCCGCGCCGCCGGACCGGGGCGTGGCATCGGGCTGATCGTCGATATTGGCGGCGGCACGTCGGACTTTACTCTGTTCGAAAGCCGGGGCGGCGCGGTGCAGATCCTCGCGAGCCACGGCATCCGGCTGGGCGGCACCGACTTCGACAAGGCGCTGAGCCTCGAGAAGGTCATGCCACTTCTCGGTCTCGGCGGCGCGTTGCGCAACGAGATCGGGCCGGGCCTGCATGACGTGCCGCGCGCCCTCTTCCACGACCTAGCGGGTTGGGAGAAGATCGCCTTTCTCTACGGGCCCGCGACCTTGCGGAACGTCAAGGGCATGGCTCGGCTGGCGGTGGAGCCGCAGCGCCTGAACCGCCTTGTCCGGGTGATCGAAAACGAGATCGGCCACGATGTCGCATTCGCCGTCGAAGCCGCGAAGATCGGCGCGAATGGCGGAACGGAGGCCGGGATCGACCTTGGCCTCGTGGAGCAGGGATTGCGGCCAGTGCTGACCGCGACGGAGCTTGTCTGCGCACTCCACCCCTCGGCCCGATCGATCCGGACGGCGGTCGGCGAGGTTCTCGCGCTGGCGGGTATCGGCGGCGACCGGGTCGGGCGGGTGATCTTCGTCGGCGGGTCGAGCCTTCTCTCAGGGATCGAGGCAGAGGTGCGGGCCGCGCTTCCGGGGGCCGGGGTCGAACGCTCCGATGTCTTTACGGCCGTGGTGAGGGGGCTTGCCCTTTGTACCGCCGACGCGGACTGACTTGCCTGTGACGGCGGCGGCCCGTATCACCGCGCCCATGTTCACCGTCGCCGCGCTTTACAAATTCACGCCCTTTTCCGATCCGGCCGCGTTGCGCCCGGGCCTTCTGACGGCGTGTGAGGCAGGGGGGGTGCGGGGTACGCTGCTCCTCGCGCGGGAGGGGATCAACGGCACCATCGCCGGCACGCGCGGCGGGATCAACGCGGTTCTCGCCCATATCCGGGCGCTGCCGGGTTGCGCCGATCTCGACTGGAAGGAAAGCCGGGCGACGGCCATGCCGTTCGGGCGGATGAAGGTCCGCCTCAAGCGCGAGATCGTGACGATGGGCGAGCCGGAAGTCGATCCGACGGGCGCGGTCGGCCGCTATTTCGCGCCGGCGGACTGGAACGATCTGATCGCATCCGAGGATGTCGTTGTGATCGACACCCGCAATGACTACGAGATCGCTATCGGCACCTTCGAGGGCGCCATCGACCCTGGCACGAAAAGCTTCCGCGAATTTCCCGCCTGGTGGCGCGCGAATGCCGGGCGCTTCGGCAACAAGCGGGTGGCGATGTTCTGCACCGGAGGCATCCGCTGCGAGAAATCGACGAACTTCCTACTGAAGGAGGGCGTGGAGGAGGTGTTTCACCTCAAGGGCGGCATCCTGAAATATCTGGAGGAGGTGCCGGCGGAGTCAAGCAAGTGGCAAGGCGCCTGCTTCGTCTTCGACCAGCGGGTCGGCGTCGGTCACGGGCTGGTCGAGACGGGCCACCGGATGTGCCATGCATGCCGACGTCCGCTGGCGCCGGAAGATCTTCACCACCGCGACTACGAGGACGGCGTGTCTTGCCCTGCCTGCATCCACGATTACACGGTCGACGACCGCGCTCGTTTTCGCGAACGGCAGCGGCAGGTGGAGCTGGCCGAAGTGCGCGGAGAGCGCCACATCGGTCCGCAAGGAACGGATTTCTAGCGGCGGGTGCCCGTCGTCCTCGCGGACCGCCCCCGGGCCGTCATCGACGGGTCAGGCCGAGCTTTTCGAAGAGGCGGACGAACCGGAGCGGGCCGACCCGCGACCAGTCGTATCCCAGGGCCGCCTGCCGCGCCGCGGCGCCCCGGTCGCGCCGCAACTCCTCGGATGCGGTAAAATCTGCGATCCGGGCGCGGAGCGCCTCGATATCGTTGGGATCCACGATGCTGATCACCCCGGTCTCGGCCCCGATCCGACCTGCGCCCGGTTCCGAGGCGATGACCGGCAAGCCGTGGGCGGCCGCTTCGTAGGTGGCAATCGGGTCGCCCTCTTCCAGCGAGGGGAGAAGGGCGACATCGGCGCCGAACAGCTCTGCCGAGACCTTGCGGGTGAACCCGACGCAGGACACACTCTCGCTGTCGAGCACGTCGGCGAAGCGGGCACGGATCGCCGGCTCGACATCGCCGACAAGCCGCAAGACGGCCCCAACGGGCGGTTTCCGCCATGCCTCCAGAAGCAGGTGGGCACCCTTGCGGACGCAGACCGCTCCAACGAAGACGAAGACAACCGGCGCGCCGGGAGTTTTCTGGGGGCGCACAGGCAATCTCTCCGGTACCCATGTCCCGTAGCTCGACGGGATGATCCGGTCGGCGACCGCAGTACCGGCGAACGCGCGTTCGGTCACGGGGCTGGGCGCGAAGATTGCGGTGCAAAGCGCATGCCGGCGATTCTGGTCGGCGATCCGCGCGTCAGTGATGTCATGCCCGGGCGGCAGACCAAGGGCCGCATAGGCGGCATCAAGAATAGGCTTCGCCGCCGCCATCCGCGTGTTCACCGATTCCACAGCGATCGGAACGCCACGCCGGGCAAGGCGTTCGTAGATCCCGACCGGCGTCGACGGCCAGAGATACGCGATGTCACCCTCTTGGAGAGACGCCAGAAACCGCCGATGCAGCACCGGCTCGGCAAGTCTCCGGGCGAGCGCGAACGGTGCCCGTGAAAGCGGCCCGGGCATCGCGGTGCGCACCGACAGGCCGGTTGGGCGGGCGCCGCGCAGCGCCGAGGTGAAGAACTCAGTCAAAAGACCATCCGCGGCAGAGGCGGAAAGGATCGACCGGCAGGTCCGTCCGACGCCGACATCCTCGCAAGGCATCGTCATCAAGGCCCGGACCACCCGTCGCGGAAATGCACAGTCTAGCATCAAGCGATTAACGCATAGCTTCCATGACGCGGGTATGGCGAACTAAGATCGTTTCAAAGGAAGTGCTCGCCACTATAGATTCGGTCTAATGCCATGACAGAAAAATGAAAAGCGGATGCGCTGCTGCGGACTGACCGGCGGTTCCCCGGCGGCGCCGATCCTGCCCGTGGCCACCGATTGTCGTCGCAATCGTGACAAGCCATCTGGAGAATGGCGGGAATCCGCCAGTCCCGGCGCCGCGATGGACAGCCGCAATGCCCTCATTTAGTCATTGGATAGAATTAGCAGGAAACCCGCCGACTTGAGCGACACGACTGTCAGAATTCCAGCGCGAGAGATGCGCGGCACACGACCGGCGACCGCCGCGTCGGGGCGGCCGGTTCTGGCCACCTTCGCGCTGATCACGCTGATGCTGCCGGTGACGTTCAACCTGGGCACCTGGGTGATGTCGCCGTCACGGGCGCTGTTTCTCGTGCTGATGCCGATCCAGCTTTTCAATCTGATGCGCGGGCAATACGGCAAGGTCACATGTATCGACTGGCTGATCCTGGGTTACATGGCTTGGCGCACCTTCGTGCCGTTCATCCACGATCCGCGGATCGCGCTGCAGTACGCCGGATCAAATTCGATCATCTTCCTCGGCGGATATCTGGCCGGCCGCGCGACGATCCGTTCGGCCGCGGATTTTCAGTGGATGGCCAAGGTGCTGGCGGCTTTCGTCATCATAAGCTTCCCCTTCGCGGTCTACGAGACCATCACCGGGAAATTCGTGCTTCCCTATCTGTTCGAGCAGATACCCGGCGTGAAGAGCGTGAAGGACGTCAATTACATGCGCCGGATGGGGATGGACCGGGTGCAGTTCGTCTTTGCCCACCCGATTCACTACGGACTGTTCTGCTCTCTGGCGCTGTCGGTCTATTTCGTCGGTCTAAGGGGCGTGATTTCCGGATTCCGTCGCTGGGCGGGGACGCTTGTAATCATCGCAAGCTGCGTCATGTCGGTGTCGAGTGGACCGCTTCTATCGGCTCTGGCACAGGTCGGCCTCATCTTCTATGCGCATCTTTTCCGAAATGTCGAGCGGCGCTGGCTCTATTTCGGGTTGTTATTCACCATCTCGTACACGGTTATCGAACTCGGCTCCAACAGACCGGGAATTGTCGCCTTGATGTCCCTGCTGACCTTCTCGGCCTCGACGGCAAATGTGCGTTTCATCCTGTTCGAATACGGAATGACGCAGATTGCCAAAACGCCTTTGTTCGGGATCGGTTTCCGGCAGTGGGACCTTCCGTCCTGGATGACGGGCAGTCTCGACAACTTCTGGCTTGCACTCGCACTGATCTTCGGATTGCCGGCCTTCCTGTTCCTGTTCGCCGCCGTCGTCACCGGACTGGTCGGCGTCGGCAAACGTGCCTTCAAGCCGGGTGGAGAGCTGTCTAACGCTCGCCTCGGCTGGGGGATCATGCTGGTCAGTCTGACACTGACGCTCGCGACAGTTTATGTCTGGAGCGAGGTTGCCTCGCTCGTGATGTTCATGATCGGTAGCGGGGTCTTCCTGCTCGCCGCACATGACGCGCCGGACGACGAATCGCCCCCGCCTGCCGACGACAACCGAAGGTCCGGGCCGGCCTATTCCCGCTTTGCTCCCGAGCTTTCCCGCAGGGATGCAACCCCGATTGCCCGGCAGCGGGCTGAAAAAGGACAACGATGAAACCTGCGCTTTTCGCCAATCGGTCAAACCTACTCGACACGATCCGCGCCATCGCGGTCACGATGGTCGTGCTTTTCCATGTCGCCACGCGTTACCCAGTGGAGGAACTGGACGCGGTGGCCCGGCAATTCCTGCGTTACGGCTTTCTCGGCGTCGACATCTTCTATCCGCTGAGCGGGTTCCTTATTACCCGCTTCCTGCTCGGCCATAGCGGGCGCGGATCGATCAAGGCGTTCGTTCTACGCCGGGTGTTCCGCATCGTGCCCCTCTACTTTGTCGCGGTTACGATCTTCTTCGTTGCCGCGACGGTCACCCGGTACGAGGCGGAAACCCTAGACCGGATTTGGGTGGCCTATCTTTTCCTGACGGGTTGGTTCGCATTCCTCACCGGGCCGGATAGCGTGCCGTACACGATCACCTGGTCACTGTCGGTCGAGGAGTTCGCCTATATACTCTTCGGTCTGTCCGCATTCCTGTTCAGACGATCCTTCACGGCAATCCTCATATTCCTTGCGATTGCGCCATTTCTGCTCCGCGTCCAGCTCTACGCGGGCGGGTACGAGAACATTTACTACTTCCCACTGGCGCGGCTCGACAGCATCGCGAGCGGTGGGCTGGTCGCGGTGCTGATCGGGCGGGTCCGGCATCTCTGGGCAATGCTGGCGGTCGGCACGATCGTTGCGATCGCCGTGTGGAAGTCGGGCGGACCGGTCGGATCGGCCGCGCTGTTCACGACTGTGACGATGGCGACCTGCACCACGATCGCCGCGTGCGAAACGCTGCTCAGCGGCCTGCGCGGGCGGGTTCTGGACGCTGCTGCGCGGGTGGGACTCTATTCCTACTTCATCTACCTCTTCCACTTCTTCTTTCTCTACGCGCTGTTCATGGCGGTCGGGAGGCTTGGCATCGCGACACCGTCGTTCTGGATCATGGGACCTTTGTGTCTGGTGGCGACTTATGTCGCGGCCTGGATGTCGTTCACGTGGTTCGAGGCGCCGCTGATGATGTTCGGCAGGCGGCTGGAGGCACAGGAGACTTCGCGCGCGGTCGCTGCAGGAGGTCCGAAAGAATGAGCACACCGGACCTGAAGAAGGCCCGCAAGCGCGGGCTGAACCGGATGGGC
>NCEA01000043.1 GCA_002280515.1 Rhodobacterales bacterium 32-67-9 | reverse complement strand
TCGAAAGCGCTGACAGACATCGCAATCCCCAGACCCAGCCCTGATGAAGAAACAGCGTTCCGGCTCAGGGATTGTTTCAGCGACCTGCTAGGTCGCCGGTCGAGTAGCGCCTGCCCCCAGGGCCACCAGCGCGGATGGGCGAGCCGCTCGATCGGGTGGAGCCACGGAACCCCTTTCGATGGTGCGTCAGATGTGTAGCTGCCCCGGCGAGGGGGCAAGAGCGCGCGCGGGCGAGCGGAAATTCACCGATCGCCGCCCGGCGCCGGTCAGGTCTTCGCCGTGGAGGGCGCACCGCCTTCGAACCAGTTCGGCTTCGCGTAGTCGCAGGGCGCCTCCTGCATCTCCAGATGCAGCCGCGCGCCGTCGTAGGGATGGGCGCGGGCAAGGTCCTCGTCGAAGTCGATGCCGAGGCCGGGGGCGTCGGGTGGGATGACATATCCGTCCTCCCACCGGATCGAGTTCTTGATGAGCGCGAGGTGGAAGGCGCCGCCGGTCTCGATCGTCTCGACCATGAGAAGGTTCGGGATCGAGGTGCCGAGGTGGATGTTGGCCGCCCATTCGACGGGGCCAGCGTAGAGGTGGGGGGCCATCTGGGCGGTGAAGACCTCGGCGATGGCGGCGATCTTCTTCGCCTCCCATATGCCGCCGGCGCGGCCGAGGGCCGGTTGCAGGATGCGGGCGCCGCCGGTCCTGAGCAAGGTGGCAAATTCCGCCTTGGTGGTGAAGCGTTCGCCGGTGGCGACGGGAATGCGCGTCGCCCTCTGCACCTCGGCGAAGTCGAGAAGGTTGTCGGGCGGGATCGGCTCTTCGTACCAGAGCGGCCCGTAGGGTTCGATCGCCTGGGCGAGCCGCACGGCCCCGGCGACGTTGAACTGGCCGTGGGTGCCGAAGAGGAGGTCGGCCCGGTCGCCCACCGCCTCGCGGATCGCGCGGCAGAAGGCGGCGGAGCGGGTGATGTCGGAGCCCGAGGGATCGTGCCCGCCGCGGATCGTGTAAGGGCCGGCGGGATCGAACTTCACCGCGGTGAAGCCCATGTCGACGAAGCGCAGCGCCGCTTCGGCCGCCATGTCGGGATTGACCCAGAATTCGGCCGACTCCCTGCCCGGTTCGGGGTAGAGATAGGTGTAGCTTCTGAGCCGTTCGTTCATCCTTCCGCCAAGGAGGGCCCATACAGGACGATTGCGCGCTTTGCCGAGGATGTCCCAGCAGGCGATCTCCAACCCCGAGAACGCGCCCATCACAGTGAGGTCAGGGCGTTGAGTGAAGCCCGAGGAATAGGCGCGGCGGAACATCAGCTCGATGTTTTCGGGGCTCTCGCCGGCCATGTGGCGGTTGAAGACGTCTGTGATCACCGCCACCATCGCCTTCGGCCCGACCGAGGAGGCGTAGCATTCGCCGTAGCCGGTGATGCCGTCGTCGGTGGTGAGCTTGGTGAAAAGCCAGTAGCGCCCGCCCCAGCCGGGGGCGGGTGGGGCGACGGTGAAGATCTCGAGGTCCTTGAGGCGCATGGCGGCTCTCCCTTGGCTGGTGGCGGAGGGGGGCTTCGCGCCCCCCGGCCCGGGCTCTCGCCCGGCCCTCCCCCCGCGAGGTATTTTCGAACAGAAGAAAAGTCAGAAGACGATGACGTTGCGGCGGGCGGCTCCGGTCCGGGTGTCGGCGATGGCCGTGTTGATCTGGTCGAGCGTCCAGCGGCCGGAGATGAGTTCGTCGAGTTTCAGGCGGCCCTGGAGGTAGAGGTCGGTGATCCAGGGGATGTCGCGCGTGAGCACGGTGTCGCCCATGTTGGAGCCGATCATCGCATTGCCGGTCGCGGCGAGGATCACCGGTTCCCACGCAGATCTGGCCCCGGAATGCGGCATGCCGACCGCGACCATGCGGCCTCCATTGGCGAGATAGCGGGTCGCGGTGTCGTAGGCGGCGGTGGCGCCGACTGTGACGAGGACCGCGTCGGCACCGCGCCCGGCGATGTGCCTGGCCTCAGCCCAGGGCTTCGCCGAGGTGGCGAGGATGCCGTCGGTTGCACCGAATTCCTTCGCGACCTCAAGCTTGTCGGCGCGCATGTCGACCGCGATGATCCGCGACGCCCCCGAGAGCCGCGCGCCCTGGATGGCGTTGAGCCCGACGCCGCCGGCGCCGATCACCACCACGACTTCTCCGGGCCGGATCCGCGCGGTGTTCACCGCCGCGCCGAGCCCGGTGATGACGCCGCAGGAGACAAGCGCCGCCGCCTCCATCGGGATGCCGGCGGGGAGGGGGGCGATCTGGCTGGTCTGGACCACGACGCGTTCGGCGAAGGCGCCGCAGTTCAGCCCCTGGTCGAGCGGTCCGCCGTCTGCCGTGGTCAGCGGGCTGCCGGGGTTCGGCTGTGTTGCGCAGAGGACCGGTCGGCCCGAGGCGCAGGTCGGACACTTTCCGCAGGAGCGGATCAGCGTGACGAGGACCGGATCGCCCGCCGCATGGCCGGTCACACCGGGCCCTATAGCAGAGATATGCCCCGACGCCTCGTGGCCGTAGACCGCCGGCAGCGCCCCGCCCCATCCGCCGTCAAGATAGGAGATGTCGGAAAAGCAGATCGCGCAGGCGGCGAGCGTCACCTCGACCTCGCCAGGGCCGGGGGGGCGCAGGCGGACCGTCTCGACGCGGAGCGGCTCGCCGAAGGCGTGGCAGATGGCGGCGCGGATCTCGGTCATCGTGGCTCCTCCCCGGCGAAAGCCTGCGGTCAGGCGGCGGCCCGTTCGCGCGCGGGCACGACAAGGACTATGACGGAAGCGACCATCAGAAGGCCAGAGAGGAGGAAGGGTGCCCCGGGCAGATAGTGCGCCGCGCCGTCATGGGTGAAGGCCCAGAAGACCGAGGTCATGAGCATCGGCGCGAGCCCCATCGCGATGGCCGAGACCGAGGCGATGACGCCCTGCAACTCTCCTTGCTGGTCGTCGGGCGTCGCGTTGGCCATGATGCCGGAGAGCGCCGGACCGGCGATGCCGGCGACCGAGGCGACGGGCGTGAAGACCAGCGCCCAGAAGCCGGACGTGACGACGCCGTAGAAGCCGAAGGTCACCACCTCCAGCGACATGCCATAGGCGGCAGTGTTGCGGTCGCCCCAGATCCGGATCGCCGGCGCGACGAGGAAGCCCTGCACCACCACCATGCAGGCGCCGAAGAGCGCCAGCGAGATGCCGTTCCACCAGGCGTCCCAACCGAAGCGCTCGGTCCCGAAGAAGGCCCAGATCGAGGGGTAGGACTGGAACGCGACGGTGTAGAGGAACATGATCGTGAGAAGCCGCTTCAACCCCGGCAGGTGGCCTATGGCGCGGAACGAGCCGAAGGGATTGGCGCGGGCAAGGCGGAACGCGCGCCGTTTTTCGGCGCGAAGGCTCTCGGGCAGCGCGACGAGGCCGAAAAGCGCATTGAGTGCCGCAATGGCGGCGGCGGCCCAGAACGGCGCGCGGGTGCCCCATTCGGCGGCGATGCCGCCGAGAAGCGGCCCCGCGATGAACCCCAGTCCGAAGGCCGCGCCGATATAGCCGAAATTCTTCGCCCGCTGGTCGGGGGTTGAGATGTCGGCGACATAGGCGTTGGCCGTCGAATAGGTCGCGGCGGCGGCGCCGGCGACGATGCGCCCGACAAGGAGGAGCCAGACAGAGCCCGCAACCGCCATGATCAGGTAGTCGACCGCCATTACCACGAGCGCGATCAGCATCACCGGACGGCGCCCGAAGCGGTCGGACAGGTTGCCGACGACCGGGCCGCAAAGAAACTGCATGACCGCGAAGGAGGTGGCGAGTACCCCGCCCCAGAGCGAGGCGGAAGCGAGGTCTGCCCCCGTCACCTCGCGCATGAGGTCGGGCATGACGGGGAAGATGATGCCGATCCCGATGGAATCAATCATCACCGTGGTCAGGATGAAGAGAAGGGCCAGTCGGTTCTGCATGGATGTCCCGGCCGGCGCATGCTGCTGCCGGGCGGCGAGAGGCTAGCCGGGAAATTTCGAGATGGAAAGAGGGCGGATCAGGCGGGTTGAAACCCGGCCTACGTGCCCGTCGCGCCGGCGATGTCCGAGAGGCGTTGCGCCAGCGCCGCCGGCGCAGAGAAGAACGGCGAATGGCCCGTGGGCAGGCTGGTCACATGGCTTGGAGGAATGGCTGCGGCCATGACGGGCTGGTATTCCGGCGGGATCGTGTGGTCGTCGGCGCAGACGATGTAGTGCTTCTCGACCGTCGGCCAGTTGCGGAGCGGCGGCAATGTGGTCGATTGCGGCAGGATCGGCTCGGGGCAGAGGCGGGGCAGGGCGTAGGCCACCGCATCGGCCGGGCAGTCGTGGTAGAAGATGCCGGGCGCCAGTGCCGGATCGACCGCGTAGGTCACGCCGTCCGGCGCTGCCCGCACCGCGCCGTGCAGAAGCTGGCGCGGCCCGGCCTTGCGCATGTCGATCATCGACAGGCCGGGTTGCGGGACATAGGCGCAAAGATAGACGAGGCGGGCGATCTTCTCCGGCGCCAGCTCCGCCGCGAGGGTGATCGGGTAGCCGGCGGCGGAATGGCCGACGAGGGTGACGGGCGCGTCGATGGCGCCAAGGATCGCCGTGGCATAGCGGTCGAGCGTCGCCTCGGCGGCCGGGGTGCGGTCGGCGCCGTGGGCCGGCAGGTCGATGGCCGCCGCCGCGTGGCCAAGGGCTTCCAGCGCCGGGATCAGATCGCGCCAGCACCAGGCGCCGTGGCAGGAGCCGTGGACCAGTAGAAAGCGCGCCATGTCAGGCGTGGCCGATCGAGGTGAGAAAGCCGGTCAGCGCCTCCGCGTAGTCCTGCGGCTTTTCGACCGGCGGCAAATGCCCGGCGCCGCGGATCAGGCGGAAGCGCGCGCCGCGGATCAGGTCAGCCGTTTCGCGCACCAGATCCGGCGGCGTGGCCCCGTCCTCGGACCCGGCGATGGCCAGGGTCGGCAGGGTGAGGCCCGAGGTCGGGGTGATGAAATCGGTGCCGGAGATCGCGGCGCAGCAGCCGGCATAGTCTTCAACCGGTTGGCGGACCAGCATGTTGCGATAAGCCAACATCTCGGGCGTGGCGCGGAAGGCCTTCGCGAACCAGCGCTCCATCGTCGCCTCCGCGATGGCGTCGACCCCGCCGGCGCGGATCGCCGCGATCCGGTCGGACCACATCTGCGCGGTGCCGATCTTGGCCGCCGTGTTCGACAGGACCATCGCCCGGACAAGGTCGAGCCGCTTCACCGCCAGCCCCTGCGCGATCAGCCCGCCGATGGAGAGGCCGACGAAAACGCAGTCGCGCACGCCGAGCGCATCGAGAAGCCGCTCGGCGTCGCGGATGAGCGCGCCCATCGCATAGGGGCCGGGCGGGCAGGCGGAAAGGCCGTGCCCGCGCTTGTCGTAGCGGATCAGGCGCAGGCCTTGCGGCAAGAGCGGGATCAGCTTGTCCCACATCCGGAAATCGGTGCCGAGCGAATTGGCGAAGACCACCGGGCGGCCGGCCGGGTCGCCGTCCTCGCGCCAGTGAATGTGCATGTCGCCGAGATCGAGTATGTCCATGTCCGCCCCTTCGTCCTCGCGCCATCCTGCGGATTCGGGCCGCGAAGGCAAGCCGGGCCCTGCCCCCGCGCGACCCTGACCGCGGACCTTCCCCGCTTCCCATGTGCGCAAGTGCCGGTTCCGGTGCCGCGACGCTTGACCGCGGGTCGGGCTTTGGCTAGGCGGGCAGGGAGGAATTTCCGCAATTTCTGAGGAGCTAGACCCGTGGCCAACCCTTCCATTCTCATCCTTCCCGGCGACGGGATCGGCCCCGAAGTCATGGCCGAGGTCAGGAAGATCATCGCGTGGTTCGGCGACAAGCGCGGCCTGAAGTTCAACGTCTCCGAAGACCTCGTCGGCGGCGCGGCCTATGATGCGCACGGCGCGCCCTTGAGCGACGAGACGATGGCCAAGGCGCAGGCGGTGGACGCCGTCCTGCTCGGCGCCGTCGGCGGGCCGAAATACGACAAGCTCGACTTCAGCGTGAAGCCGGAGCGGGGCCTGCTGCGGCTCCGCAAGGAGATGGACCTCTTCTCCAACCTCCGCCCGGCGCAGTGCTTCGACGCGCTTGCCGACTTCTCGTCGCTGAAGAAGGACATCGTCGCCGGCCTCGACATCATGATCGTGCGCGAACTGACTTCGGGTGTCTATTTCGGCGAGCCGCGCGGTATCTTCCCCGACAACGAGGGCGGCCGCGTCGGCATCAACACCCAGCGCTACACGACCGAAGAAATCCGCCGCGTCGCGCGCTCTGCCTTTGAACTGGCGAAGCGCCGGGGCAACAAGGTCTGCTCGATGGAGAAGGCCAACGTGATGGAATCGGGCATCCTCTGGCGCGAGGAAGTGCAGTGGGTGCATGACAACGAATACCCCGAGGTCGAGCTGTCGCACATGTATGCTGACGCCGGCGCGATGCAGCTTGTCCGCTGGCCGAAGCAGTTCGACGTGATCGTGACCGACAACCTCTTCGGCGATCTTCTGAGCGATTGCGCCGCGATGCTGACCGGCTCGCTCGGGATGCTGCCCTCCGCCTCGCTCGGCGCGCCGATGGCGAACGGACGGCCGAAAGCGCTGTACGAGCCGGTGCACGGCTCCGCCCCCGACATCGCCGGGCAGGGCAAGGCGAATCCGATTGCCTGCATCCTCTCCTTCGCGATGGCTCTGCGCTATTCCTTCGATCAGGGCGCCGAGGCCGACCGGCTGGAAAAGGCGGTCGAGGCGGTGCTTGCCGACGGGGTGCGGACCGCCGACCTGATGGGCCCCGAAGGCGGCACGCCGGTTTCGACCGGCGAGATGGGCGACGCGATCGTCGCGGCTTTGTGCGCGAGCCTCTGACGCCGGGCCGGGACCGGCTGGCGCGCGAAAGACCGGCGGCGGGGCTTGCGCGCGCCGCCGCCTCACGCCAAAGGTGTGAGCGGTAACGGATCGGGATGCGCGGCAATGGCGGCAGGCCACAATCTTCGCGGGGCACTTCTGGCGCTTCTGGCGATGGGGGTCTTCGCCACCCATGACGTCGTGGTGAAGTTCCTCGGCGCACATTATTCTCCGTTCCAGATCGTCTTCTTCGCGGCGCTCCTGAGCTTTCCGGTTCTCACGGTGCTGCTCCTGACCGACGCGGAGGAGGACAGCCTGCGCCCGCGCCACCCCTGGTGGATCGCGGCGCGGACCGTGTTGTCGGTGATCAACGGCGCGGCCGCGTTCTATGCCTTCTCGACCCTGCCGCTCGCGCAGGTCTACGCGATCCTCTTCGCTTCGCCGCTGATCATCACCGTGCTGGCGATCCCGATGCTGGGCGAGCGGGTCCGGGCACGGCGCTGGGCGGCGGTGGTGGTCGGGCTGGCGGGCGTTATGATCGTGCTCCGGCCCGGTCAGTCAGACCTCTCGGCCGGCCATGCCGCGGCGATGGCATCGGCGCTGTGCGGCTCGATGATCTCGGTCATCGTGCGCAAGATCGGCAACGAGGAACGGTCGATCGTCCTTCTCATGTATCCGCTTCTCGGCAACGTCGCCGCGATGGGGCTGGCTTTGCCCTTCGTCTACCTGCCGATGCCGGTGACGCATCTCGGGCTCTTGGGCGTGATCTCGGTGCTCGGCCTGATCGGGGCCTGGCTCGTCATCCTCGCCTACCGCTCGGGCGAGGCGGTGATCGTCGCGCCGATGCAGTATTCGCAGATCCTCTGGGCGACGGCCTACGGATATTTCCTGTTCAGCGAGCGGCCCGATTGGGCCACTGGGGTAGGGGCTGGCGTGATCATCGCCTCGGGCCTCTACATCGTCTTCCGCGAAAGCCGGGTGGGCGCGTCCGAACACAAGCCGGTGACCGAGACGCGGGGCCGGACCGAAACCGTCACGACGCCAAGGTCGAGCGTGCTGCAACGCGTGCTGCGAGGGCGGGGCGGCGGCGCTTCGTGAAATTGCGGCACCGATCCCCCTTGCCAAAGCCCCCGGGAATCGGTAACCCCGCCCGGCAAAGGTCGGAGCGTAGCGCAGCCTGGTAGCGCACCTGCTTCGGGAGCAGGGGGTCGGAGGTTCGAATCCTCTCGCTCCGACCAATTTTCCCGACATCCCGTCAGAATCTCACGGATGGATCCGCAGTCGGCGGAGGCAGGTCTGGCCATTGATGGTAACGACGTGGACCCGCCTTCGAGTCTGTGTCGGACGAAGCACGCGCCCTCCACCCGTCTGGTCCGGGCGACCAGCCCGGGCCGTGCCCGACGCCCCCCCCGGGAGGGCGCATTGGCGATGTCGGGGTTAGGAAAGCCATCGGAGGTAGATGGCACCATAAAGCGCGCCGCTCAACCGCAGCAAAGCGCCCACCCAGGGTCGGGCGCGGCCCTTCGCGCTCCGGTGGCGATGTCGGGACTACCCGCGAAACCGGACCCTCCGGCCCCGCGGCACAACCAAAAAGTACCCCCGCCGAAGCGGGGGTATTGTCGTGGCAACCGGCCGGCCGGTCAGGACGCCGCGACCGCACGTCTGGTCATCACCTTGACGAGGTTCGCCCGGTAGGCCGGTGTCCCGTGCAGATCGCCGATCAGGCTGTCCGACGCGACGCTGAGCCCGTCGAGGGCGCCGGCCGAGAAGTTCGCCGACAGCGCTTTTTCGGCAGCCGTCCAGCGGAAGACCCCGTTCTCCGACGCACCGGTGATCGCCACCCGTACGCCCGAGCCGTATTTCGCGACGAAGGCCCCTGTCAGCGCGAAGCGCGAGGCCGGTTGCTGGAACTTCGCATAGGCGCCGCGCTCCGGCACCGGGAAGCGGACTTCGGTGATGATCTCACCAGGCTCGAGCGCCGTGGTGAAGAGACCCTCGAAGAAGTCGTCGGCCGCGATCTTGCGGGTGTTGGTGATGATCGTCGCCCCGGTGGCGAGAACCGCCGACGGGTAGCAGGCCGAGGGGTCGTTGTTGGCGAGCGAGCCGCCGATGGTTCCCCGGTTGCGCACCGCCGGGTCGCCGATGCCGGCGGCAAGGGCGGCGAGGGCGGGAAACTTGCCCGCCGCCTCCTTCGCTACTGTGGCATGGGTGGTGCCGCCGCCGATGCAAAGCGCACCGTCATCGCCGACGCAGACCCCCTTCATCTCGGCAATGCCCGAGAGGCTGACCAGAACGGCGGGCGAGGCCAGCCGCTGCTTCAGCGTCGGGATCAGCGTCTGCCCGCCGCCGAGCGCCTGCGCGTCTTCTTTCGCCATCGCCTTGACGGCTTCGGCGAGGGAGGTCGGTTTCACGAAATCGAAGTTGTACATGGTGCTTCCCCCTCAGCCGTTGATCGCCGACCAGACCCGCGAGGGCGAGACCGGCATGTCGATATGGGTGACGTTGTGGCCGCCGTGCTGAAGCGCGTCGATCACCGCGTTGACGACCGCCGGCGGAGAGCCTATGGCCCCCGCCTCGCCGCAGCCCTTCACGCCCAGGGGATTGTGGGTGCAGGGCGTCTGACAGGAATGGTCGACCTTGTAGAACGGCACGTCGTCGGCGCGCGGCATGGCATAGTCCATGTAGCTGCCCGACAGGAGCTGGCCGTTCCCGTCATAGGCCGCAGCTTCCAGCATCGCCTGGCCGATCCCTTGCGCCAGCCCGCCGTGGACCTGGCCCGAGACGATCATCGGGTTGACGATATTGCCGAAATCGTCGGCCGCTGCGAAGGAACAGACGGTGACCTTGCCGGTTTCCGGATCGACCTCCACCTCGCAGGCATAGGCGCCGGCGGGATAGGTGAAGTTCGACGGATCGTAGAAGGCGGTCTCCTCCAGCCCCGGCTCGAGGCTTTCGAGCGGGTAGTTGTGCGGCACGTAGGCGGCAAGGCAGACAGCGCCCCAGTCCACCGACTTGTCGGTGCCGGCGACGGAGAACTTGCCGTCCTTGAGCTCGATATCGCCCTCCGACGCCTCCATCAGATGGGCGGCGATCTTCTTGGCCTTGGCGATGATCTTGTTCGTCGCCTTGACCATCGCCGACCCGCCGACAGCGAGCGAGCGCGAACCGTAGGTGCCCATGCCCATCGGCGTGTTGGCGGTGTCGCCGTGGACGACCTCGATCATGTTCTCGGGGATGCCGATCATCTCGGAGATCACCTGCGGGAAGGCCGTCTCGTGGCCCTGGCCGTGGCTGTGGCTGCCGGTCATCACGACAAGCCCGCCTGTGGCGTTGACCCGCACCGTGGCGGATTCGTAAAGGCCCGCCCGGGCGCCAAGCTGCCCGACGAGGTTCGACGGCGCGATGCCGCAGGCCTCGATATAGCAGTTGACGCCAAGCCCGCGCAGCAGGCCCTTTTTCGCGCTTTCCGCCCGGCGCCTCTCGAACCCGGCGATGTCGGCGATCTCGACCAGCTTGTCCATCGTCGCCTGATAGTTGCCGGTGTCGTATTGCACCGCGACCGGGGTCTGGTAGGGGAACTCGTCCTTTCCGACGAAGTTGCGGCGCCGGATCTCGATCGGGTCGATCCCCATTTCGCGCGCCGCCTTGTCGATCACCCGCTCGAGCTGGTAGGTCGCCTCCGGCCGGCCGGCGCCGCGATAGGCGTCGACGGGCACGGTGTTGGTGAAGACCGCCTTCACGTTCACGTAGATATGCGGCGTCTTGTAGTTCCCCGCCATCAGCGTGCCGTGCAGATAGGTCGGAACCGAAGGCGCGAAGGTGGAAAGATAGGCGCCCATGTTGGCGTAGGTCTCGGTCCGGATCGCCTGGAAATGGCCGTCCTTGTCGAGCGCCAGCTCGATCTTCGTCACATGGTCGCGGCCATGCGCGTCGGTCATGAAGCTTTCCGAGCGCGAGCAGGTCCACTTCACCGGCCGGTTCACCACTTTCGAGGCATGGGTGACGAAGGCTTCCTCGATATAGTGGAAGATCTTCGATCCGAAGCCGCCGCCGACATCGGGGGCAACGACGCGCAGCTTGTGTTCCGGGATCGAGAGCACGAAGGCCCCCATCAAAAGCCGGATCACATGCGGGTTCTGGCTGGTGGTGTAGAGCGTGTAGTCGTCGCCGGCCTGGCTGTAGTCGCCGATTGCCACGCGCGGTTCCATCGCGTTGGGGATCAGGCGGTTGTTGACGAGTTCCAGCGTGGTGACGTGGTGGGCGGTCTTGAACGCCTCGTCGGTGGCCGCCTTGTTGTCCTCGATGAAGCCCCAGTCGTAGCAGAGGTTGGAGCCGAGATCGTCATGGACGAGCGCGCCGCCCTTCACAGCCGCCTTCATGTCGACGACGGCGGGCAGTTCCTCGATATCGACGACGACCGCCTCGGCCGCGTCGCGCGCCTCGGCCAGCGTCTCGGCCACGACGCAGGCGACGGCGTCGCCGACATAGCGCACCTTGCCCTCGGCGAGTATCGGGTGCTTCGGCTCCAGCATCGGATTGCCGGCGCGGTCGTGGATTTGCCAGCCGCACGGCACGCCGCCCTTGCCGTCAAAATCGGCGGCGGTGAAGACCTTGATCACACCAGGCATCGCCTCGGCGTCCGAAGTGTCGATCTTGCGGATCTTGCCATGCGCGACCTGCGAGCGGACGAAGACCGCATGCGTCTGTCCGCGCAGGTTGATGTCGTCGGTGTAGCGGCCCTTCCCGGTCAGGAACCGCACGTCCTCGCGCCGCTTGCTGCTGGCGCCGATACCGTGATCTTTCGGCATGATCCCCTCCCTCACTCGGCCGCGATCTTCGACACGTCCTGCCCGGACGCGGCGAGGACCGCCTTGACGATGTTGTGATAGCCGGTGCAGCGGCAGATGTTGCCCTCAAGATAATGCCGCACATCGGCCTCGGTCGGCTTCGGGGTCTCGGCCAGAAGGGCCGCCGCCGACATCACCATGCCGGGGGTGCAAAAGCCGCATTGCAGACCGTGATGGTCCTGGAACGCTTGCTGGACCTTGCCGAGCGTGCCGTCGGGATTGGCCATGCCCTCGATCGTGGTGACCTTGGCGCCCTCGGCGTCGGCCGCGAAGACGGTGCAGCTTTTCACCGCCTTGCCGTCGATATGGACGACGCAGGCGCCGCATTGCGAGGTATCGCAGCCGACATGGGTGCCGGTCAGGCCGAGCCCGTCGCGCAGGAACGACGACAAGAGCGTGCGCCCCTCCGCCTCGCCGGAAACGGCCTTGCCGTTCACGGTCATCGAAACTTTCATTTTCTTCTCCTCCCTGTCGTCTCCTGGCTCAGCCACCGAAGGCGCGCTTGAGCCAACCTTTCTTCTCGCCCTCCCCTTCGGGGTCGGGCTCTTGCGGGTCCGCCGGTCCCTCGATCGTCTCCTGGAACCGTTCGAAAAACTGGTCGGCGAGCTTCTTGGCGAAGCCGTCGATGATACGGCTGCCGAGCTGGGCGAGCTTGCCGCCCACCATCGCCTCTACGTCGTAGCACAGCCGCGTACCCTCGCCCTCGGGCGCGAGGGTGACCTTGGCGCCGCCCTTGGCGAAGCCGGCGGGGCCGCCCTTGCCTTCGCCGGTGATGGTCACCGCGCGGCCAGGGTCGATGTCGGAAAGCGTGACGACCCCGGTGAAGCGCGCCTTGACCGGGCCGACCTTCTGCACCACCACCGCCTCGTAGCCCTCCTCGGGCGAGCCGGTGAGGCTTTCGCACCCCGGAATCGAGGCCATCAGAACGGCCGGATCGAGGATCGCCGCCCAGACGACATCGGGGCTGGCCTTGATGTCGCGGCTGTCGGTGAGTTGCATGATCGTCCTGCGCGAAGTTGCTCTGACGGGGTAAAGGGTACGGACTCGTCTGACGTGAGGCTATCTGACCTTGGTCGGTGTTGTCATCTGTCGGATTCGGTGTTTGCGCGGGGATTCGGAAAAAATGCGGGCCGGGGTGTGGCCGCCATCTTGAATCCCTTTTTCACCCTCAAGTGCCGATCAGTCGCATCAGCCGCTCCTTCTCGCCGGCATCGCGGGCGGCGCCGATGGCCTCGCCGAGGTCTTCGAGCGAGGCGATGGAATGCCCGGCGCGGAAGCTGTCGACATGCGGCAGCATTGCCGCAATGCCGCGCGCCTTGGGCACGAACCCGTCCCATCGCAGGAGCGGGTTGATCCAGATAAGCCGGCGGGACGAGAGGTGAAGTCGCTCCATCTCGCGCGCGAGGTCGGCGGCCGGGTCGCGGTCGAGCCCGTCGGAGATGAGCAGGACCACCGCACCTTGCCCCATTACCCGACGCGACCAGTCGCGGTTGAACGCATGCAGGCAGGTGCCGATCCGTGTGCCGCCCTGCCAGTCCTGCGCCTCCGCCCCGGCGGCGGCGAGCGCGGCGTCGACATCGCGCTGGGCTAGGTGGCGGGTGATATTGGTGAGCCGCGTGCCGAAGGTGAAGGCGTGAACCTTCGCCCAGCCGGCGCCCTTGCGGTTCGCGACGGCATGGACGAAATGCAGCACCATGCGGCTGTATTGCGACATCGAGCCGGAAATGTCGCACAGGACGACGAGGTTCGGCCAGCGCTGGCGGCGCTTGCGGGTCAGGAGCGCCTGCATCTCGCCACCCCGCCGCATCGCCTGCCGCATCGTCGCGCGCCAGTCGGCGATGCGGCCTTCCGGATCCGCGATGGTGCGGCGCGAGGCGAGCGGGCGGACCGGAAGCGCCAGCCGCGATATCATCCGCTTCGCCCGGGCGATCTCGTCCACCGACATCTGTTCGAAATCGAGCGTGCGGAGCCGCTCCTCGGCCGAGATCGTCGCCGTCGCGTCGGCCTCGATCTCCACCTCGTCGCTGTCGCCCTCCCCGGTTTCGGGCGCCTCGCGGGCGATGCCGTCGAGAAGCGCCTCGGCCGCGCGCTTTTCCGCCGCTGCCGCGCGGCGATCCTCCTGCACGCCGCGCACGGCGGGCAGCATCAGGCTCATCATGTGTTCGAGATAGCGCGGATCGCGCCAGTAGAGCCGGAAGACCTGGGCGAAGACCGCGCGGTCCTCGGGGCGCGAGACGAAGACCGCGTGGAGAATCCAGTAGAAGTCGCGTTTTTCTGAAAACCCCGCCGCCTCGACGGCGCGGACCGCGTCGATGCCCCTTCCCGGCCCGACCTTGAGCCCCGCCTTCCTGAGCGCACGGGCGAAATGGGTGATGTTGACGGCGAGTTTGCCGTCCTCGGGGATCTCGAGGGGGGCAAGGTCAACCATGCTGGCGCCGGCGGGGGCGCTGCCCCCGCACCCCCGAGATACTTGCGGCAAGATGAAGGGAGGGGATGAGCGAGCCGGGTTTCATGCCGGGGCGAGGTCGGCGCGGACCTCGTCGAGGAGTTTCTTCGCGGGCGATCCGGTGATCCTGGCGATGTCGTCCTGGTATTTCAGGATCGCGCCGAGCGTGTCGGCGATGACCTCGGGCGAAAGCGCGATGACGTCGAGGGCGAGGAGGCACTTGGCCCAGTCGATGGTCTCGGCGACGCCGGGTTTCTTGAAGAGATCCTCGGTCCGGAGTTTCTGCACGAAGGCGACGATCTCGCGGCTGAGGGTCTCGGTCGCCTCGGGGGCGCGGGCGTGGAGGATCGCCAGCTCGCGCTCGATATTGGGGTAGTCAACCCAGTGGTAGAGGCAGCGGCGTTTGAGCGCGTCGTGGACCTCGCGGGTGCGGTTCGAGGTGAGGATGACGATGGGAGGTTCCGGCGCGCGGATCGTGCCAAGCTCGGGGATCGTCACCTGGAAGTCGGAGAGCGCCTCGAGCAGGAACGCCTCGAACGGCTCGTCGGTGCGGTCGAGCTCGTCGATGAGAAGCACCGGCGCGCCGCCGGGCTGGGGCCGCATCGCCGCGAGAAGCGGCCGTTCGATCAGGTAGTCTTCGGTGAAGAGCTCAGCCCGGAGCGCGTCGCGGTCGGCGCCGCCGCCGGCCTCGGCGGTGCGGATGGCGATCATCTGCGCGGCGAAGTTCCAGTCGCAGACCGCCGAGGCCGCGTCGAGCCCCTCGTAGCACTGGAGCCGGATCAATCGGCGGCCGAGGGCGCTTGCGATGGCCTTGGCGATCTCGGTCTTGCCGGTGCCGGCCTCGCCTTCGAGAAAGAGCGGCCGGCCGAGCTTCAGCGCGAGGAAGACCACCGTGGCGAGCGCCCGGTCGGCGACGTAGTTCTGACCGGCGAGCATCCGGCCCACCGCGTCGATATCTTCGGGAAGATGGGTCATGACAGGCTCGCTTCGCATGGCGCCATGCTGGTCGGAGCGCGGGGTGCGGTCAAGGGGCCTCATGCGGGTTCCCGGGTCTGTCGCCCGGTGCGGGGAACCGCAGGCGGACGCTGAGGCCGGGGTCGTTGTCGCCGAGGATCAGGTCGGCCCCGTGTGCCGCAGCCGTCGCCGCGACGAGCGCGAGGCCGAGGCCGTTGCCGGGCGTGGTGCGGCTCCGTTCCAGGCGGTAGAGGCGGCGGAGCACATTGTCGCGTTCGCCTTCCGGAATGCCGGGACCGCGATCGGCGATCTCGAGTTCGGCGCGCCCGTCCGTCCGGCGGACCGAGATGTCGATGGCGGTGCCCTCTGGCGTGTGGCGCAGCGCGTTCTCGATGAGATTGGCGAGCGCCTGGCCGACGAGCCCGCGGTTGCCGGAGATCATCACCGGGGCGTCGGGCAGGTGCAGGCCGATCCGGTGGCGGCCGTCCTCGGCGGCGGGCGTGTAGAGGTCCGCCATCTCGGCCGCGACGCGCGCCAGATCGATCGGTTCGAACCGCGCCCTGGTGCCGCCGCCTTCGATCTGCGCGATCTGCAGGAGCGAATGGAAGACGCCGACCGCGCCCTCGGCCTCGGCGATGGCGCGGTCGGCCAGCACCGCCTCGGCGCCGTCGCCCGGCAGGCCGTCGCGCAGCTCGTGCAGGATCACCGTCATCCGTTGCAGGGGCGTTTTCAGATCATGGGCGATGTCGGCCGAGACCTGCCGCAGGGCCTCGGTCGAGGCTTCCTGCGCCGCCGCCATCCGGTTGATCTGCGCCCCGATCCGGGCGAGGTCGTCCTCGCGCCCCGGTTCGGCCGGAATGCGGGCGTCGAGCGCGCCTTCGGACAGCCGGGCCAGCGTTGCCTCGATCCGCTCGACGCGCCGACGCGCCCGGGCGGCGATCATCGCGCCGGCGCCGAGCGAGACGAGAACGGTGGGCGCGACGCTGAGGAGCAGGAGGACGAGGAAGGTTTCGCGCAGTTCCCGCAGCGGCGCCCGGCTTTCGCCGATGACGAGGATGCCGCCGGCCATCGGTTCGACCCTCGGAAAGTAGCCATCGTGGCCGAGTGGCCGGCCCTCGGGCTGGCGGCGGATCTCGACCCCGCCGCCGGTCAGGACCGCATCGGCATTGCCGGTAACGCGGCCATCTGGCGCGATGTAGACGAAGACGCGCTGCGCCGGATCAGCGGCATCGGCCTCCGCCGCGACGAGGATTTCGAGCGCTGTCGGCGAGGCCGCGACCTGGAACCCCGCCATGTGCTGGTCGAGATTGGCGCGCAGCCCGTCCTCGACCCCGCCGCGCAGGTTGAGATAGGCGAGCCCCAGCGTCACAAGGTTCACCAGCGCGACCACCGTGACAAGGCCGATCGCCTGGCGCATCGGCGTGGAGCCGGCGCTGCGGGCGAGGGCGCGGCTCAGGCGGGCGACCAATCCTCAGCCCTCGATCTTGTAGCCGGCGCCGCGCACCGTGTGGATCAACTCGCGCGCGAACGGCTTGTCGACCTTGGCGCGGAGCCGGCTGACGTGGGTCTCGACCACGTTGGTCTGCGGATCGAAGCTGAGGTCCCAGACCGCTTCGAGCAGCATGGTCCGGGTCTGGACCCGGCCCTTGCGGCGCAGAAGATGTTCGAGAAGGGCGAATTCACGGGGCAGGAGGTCGATGGTCTGGCCGGCGCGGGTGACGGTCCGCGCGATCAGGTCCATTTTCAGGTCGGCGGCGGTCAGCACCGTCTCGGTAAGGGGCAGCGTCGCGCGCCGGGCGAGGACCGCTATCCGCGCCGAGAGCTCGCCGAAGGCGAAGGGCTTGACGAGGTAATCGTCGGCGCCCGCCTGCAACCCCTCGATCCGGTCATCGACCCCGCCGATGGCGGTGAGGAAGATCACCGGCACCGCGACCTTCGCAGAGCGCAGCGCGCGGACCAGCGACATTCCGTCGAGGCCGGGCAGCATCCGGTCGACGATCGCCACGTCGTAGCCGCCTGACATCGCCTGCACCAGCCCGTCGCGGCCGTCGCTGAGATGATCGACGACATGGCCTTCCTCGCGCAGCCCCTTGAGGATGTAGGCGGCGGTCGTCGGGTCGTCTTCGATCAGCAGGAGTTTCATGGCGTCCGTCGCGAAGGGTTCAGGCGCAATCTAGTCACGCGACCGGCCGCGCGAAAGTGCGGCGATTCCGGTGCCGCCAGTATCGCCGGGGACGACGGCGCGGTTCTGCACCGGGGATTACATTTCTGTAAGGCGGGCGGCGCGACGGGTGCGCCGGCGCCGGACGCTGACGATTTCGTGAGGTTCCTCACAGATCTGCAACCTTCCTGACGGCGGGCCGCAAGCTCGTCCGGCGAGAAAGGGTCATCTTCCCGGCAGCACGCCGGATCGCAACCAAGGAGATCAACCATGCAACTCACTCGCGGATCGCTGCGCGGCCGGGTGCCCGCACTTCTGGTCGGTGCCCTGATGGGAGCCACGGCGATGACCGTCGCGGTTCCCGCCTTGATGCCGCAGCCTGCCTTCGCCTATGCCGCGCCGCAAGGCGGCTACGTCGATCTGGTCGCCAAGGTGGCGCCCGCGGTCGTCTATATCGAGGTGACGAAATCGGCGGCGCCCGCCGAGTTTAATTCGCAGAACATGCCGCAGGGCTTCCCGTTCGACCAGTTCATGCAGCGCTTCGGCATGCCGATGCCCGGCCAGCCCGACATGCAGGGCAACCCCTTCGGCGGGGCGCCCGAAATGCGCGGGGTCGGCACCGGCTTCATCATCTCGGCCGACGGCCAGATCGTCACCAACGCCCATGTCGTCGACGGGGCCGACAGCGTCACGGTCACGCTCGCCGACGGGCGCAAGATCGACGGCAAGGTGGTTGGCGCCGACAGCGCGACCGATATCGCCTTGATCAAGATCGATGCGGGCAAGGACCTGCCAACCGTGGCGTTCGGCGATTCCACCCAGATCAAGGTCGGGCAGGACGTGGTGGCGATCGGCAACCCGTTCGGGCTTGGCAATTCGGTGACGGCGGGGATCGTCTCGGCGCTGGGGCGCGACATCAACTCGGGCCCGTTCGACAACTACATCCAGACCGACGCGGCGATCAACAAGGGCAATTCCGGCGGCCCCCTCTTCAATGCCCAAGGTGAAGTCATCGGCATCAACACGGCGATCTTCTCGCCCTCCGGCGGGTCGGTCGGCATCGGCTTTGCCGTGCCCTCCGAGACGGCGGCGAAGATCGTGGCCGATCTCGGCGCCGACGGCACGGTCGAACGCGGCTGGCTCGGTGTCCAGATCCAGCCGGTGACCGAGGATATCGCGGCGGCGCTCGGCTTCGACAAGGTCAAGGGCGTTCTGATCGCCGATGTCACCGCCGACACGCCGGCCGCCAAGGCCGGGCTGACCCGGGGCGACATCGTGCTCAGCGTCAATGGGTCGGAGGTGAACGATCCGCGCGACCTCACGCGGATGATCGCCACCGATGCGCCGGGGGCGGAGGTGACGCTTGGTCTTCTGCGGTCGGGCAAGCCGGTCGATACGACCGTGACGCTCGGCACCCGGCCGGAGCAGCCGGCCTGAGGCCGCGACAGGTACAGATGAACGGGCGGGCGTCTTGGCGCCCGCCCGTGCCCGCCGCGTTTTTGTGGGCGGCGCGGCACTTTCTCAGGGCGCGATGCTCGGCGAAACTCCGGCAGAAACCCGTGCCTTCGTGGTGGCGGCGCGGCGCATCGGGGCCGCCTAGAACCGCGCCCTGAGATCGCGGACACCCTTCACGAGCACGGCGAGGTCTACAGACACGGCGGTGAAGAGCGTTCCAAGCTCCATGCAGCGCCGGGCGAAATTCTCGTCCAGCGTCAGAATACCGGCGGGTTTGCCCATCGCCTTCAGCTTGCCGATAGCAGCTTCAATCGCCGCGACCACCTCCGGATGGCCGGGGTTGCCGGGATGGCCCATGCTGGCGGCAAGATCGGCTGGGCCGATGAAGATGCCGTCGACACCGTCGACGGCGGCGATGGCCTCCAGCGATTTCATCGCGTGCGCGGTCTCCACCTGCAGAAGCAGGCAGATCTCGTCGCTCGCCGTCTCGGTATAACGCTGCACCGAGCCGTAGCGGCTTGCCCGCGTCAGTCCGGCGACGCCCCGGATGCCGGCGGGCGGATAGCGCACGGCGCGAACCGCCGCCTCTGCCTCCTCGACCGACTGGATATAGGGCAGAAGCAGTGTCTGCGCCCCGTGATCGAGGATGCGCTTGATCAGCACTGGGTCGTTGAAGGCCGGCCGGACGAGGGCGCTCGTCTCGGGATAGGCGGCGATGGCCTGCAAAGCGGGCAGCACGTCGTTCACGTCGACGGGGCTGTGCTCGGTATCGACCAGCACCCAGTCGAAGCCGCACCCGGCAAGCATCTCGGGCACGGTGTTTCCACCGATCGAATTCCAGATGCCGATCTGGTGCCGTCCCGCCTTGAGCGCCGCCTTGAACCGGTTTTCGGGGTTCTTCATTCTTGGTCACCTCCCGCGATTTCCCGCACACTGTCCATCGCCGCGATGAAGTGCAAGCGCTGCTTGTGCTGCGGTCAGCCGAGTTCCACCGTCGCGCCGCTCGCGGCCGAGCGTTTCACCGCCTCGATCACCCTCAGGTTCCGCATCCCCTCTTCGACCGGCACCAGCGGCGCCTCCTCGCCCCGGATCACCGCGACGAACTGGCGAACCTGGCGAACTAGGGGATCGTCGAGGCCGAAGGGCAGCCTGGTTGCGCTGATGGGCTCCCACCAGCTCCGTTTGCCCGGATTGGACCAGAGCGAGAGGTTCGGCAATGCCAGCGACCCCTCGGTGCCGCCGATCCAATAGCAGTTTTCCCCGGTCGCCGGGTAAGCCGCGTTCTCGCGTGCCGTCAGTTCCCAGGACCACGGCGCGACCACGGTGTCGGAGACGCTCACGGTGCCGAGCGCACCGGACTCGAACCGAACGAGGATCACGGCGGTTTCCTCCACCTCGTTGCCGCGCACCGCGTTCGATTCCATCGCGTGAACCGATGCGATCTCTCCGCAGAGGTGGCGCAGGAGGTCGATGTCGTGGATGAGGTTGAGGTAGACCGGCCCCGCGCCCGGTTTCCGCCGCCATTCGACGTCGAAATATTCTTCAGGCTTCAGAAACCACGTGGTGCCCTGAACCGCGATGATCCGGCCGATCCGGCCCGCCGCAATCTCGGCTTTCGCCCGCGCAATCAGGGGATTGTGCCGGCGGTGATGGCCGACTGCCACGGAAACGCCCGCAGCGGAGGCCGCCGCGACGATCCGCCCGGCGCCATCGAGATCGGTCGCGAGCGGCTTTTCCACCAGCACTGGCATGCCCGCCGCGATGCAGTCGAGCGCGCCTTCGACATGCGCCTGGTTCGGCGTCGCGAGGATCACCCCGTCGGGCCGATCCTCCGCGAGCATCTTGGCCAGCGTCGTGAAATGTCGGACGCCCTGCGCCGTCGCTACTTTCTGCCCGACCTCCGAAGGATCGGTGACCGAGGCGAGCGCGGCGTCCGGCGCTGCGGCTATCGCCTCGGCGTGTCTTGCGCCGATCAGGCCGGCACCGACGACCGCGATCCGCACCGTCATGCCAGCAGTGACGCCATCCGCCGCATGGCCAGCGCATAGCCCTCCACCCCGCAGCCCGCGATCACGCCGTCGGCGCGCGCCGAGACGTAGGAATGATGGCGGAATGCCTCGCGCTTGTGGATGTTGGAGATATGGACCTCGATCACCGGGCCGTCGAAGGTGTTGAGCGCGTCGAGGACGGCGACGGAGGTGTGCGACAGTGCTGCCGGGTTGATGATGATCCCGGCGGCAGCCTCGCGCGCCTCGTGGATCCAGTCGATGATCTGGCCTTCGTAGTTGGACTGCATCAGTTTCGCGGCCAGCCCCGCCCCGGCTGCGACGGCGGCGCAGGCCGCCTCGACATCGGCGAGCGTGTCGTGGCCGTAGATTTCGGGCTGACGCTTGCCGAGAAGGTTCAGGTTGGGGCCGTTCAGGATGTAGACGAGCTTGGTCATGGCGGGTCCTTGCGATGGCGGGAGGTCGGGGGAATGCCGGGATGGGTCATGCCGGCACCGTCTGCATCTGCGCCCGGAACCGTTCGGCGAGATCCCGGCCCGTGCGTTCAATGTGCTGCCGGAGCAACCGGCGCGCCGCCTCGGCATCGCGGTTGAGGGCGGCGGCCGCGGCGATGGCGGCATGCTCGTCGGCGATGTCGCGCCCGGCGCCGGTCAGGGGGCCGTAAAGTCGCATGTAGCGTTCATTTTGGTCGCGCA
>NCEA01000003.1 GCA_002280515.1 Rhodobacterales bacterium 32-67-9 | reverse complement strand
GCTTCAACGCCCTCGGCACCGCCGAAATCGTCCGCGTCGTCTGACATCAACGGGGAAAGGGGGAAGGCACGCCTCGAGCGTGAATTTCGCAACAACGCCCTGGTGGAAAGAGAAACGGGCGCTTGAGCGTTCGGGGCGGACGGTTCGCTATGCGCTGGCCGTAACCCTGCGCGTCTCGCAAGATGTCGATCTCTATACGGAGATCGAGAACGCGATCTCCGTATAGAGATCGAGAACGCGATCTCCGTCAGCGTTGAAGTCGGAGGCTAGGCGATATCTCGCCACGGAGGAAGAGGGACCGCATCTTGTTACTCCGACGCTGACGATGAAAACCCGCGCGGGAGGCACGCACTGACCGACCTACAAAAGGCCCTGGTCGCGAGTCGGAATCTGGACATTGGGCGGACACACATGACGCCAAAGGGAACGCACCCTCCAGAAATTCTGTCAAGCAGTTGTTTTAATTATTAATTTGGCGCCCCCAGACGGACTTGAACCGCCGACCCTCTGATTACAAATCAGATGCTCTACCAGCTGAGCTATAGGGGCGCTGTTTCGCAAATAGAACGTGGCGCGCGGTTGCGCAAGTATCGCGTCGGGGTCGGCGGGCCGGGTGCGAGGCGGGCGGTGCCGGTGACCGTCGCCCTGCCCTAACGGCGTCCGCCGGAAAGATGCGCCCGCGCCAGGAAAGCCACCGCGACAAGACCCACCGCGATGACGAGAAGCGCGGGGGGCGCTGCCTCGGCTATGTTCTCGAGGCTGGCCTTCTCGTGCGCCCGGGTCGCCAGCGTGTCGTAGTTGAACGGGCGCAAGAGCAGCGTCGCCGGCAGTTCCTTGACGCTGTCGACGAAGACCAGCAGCAGCGCGGTGCCGACCGAGCCCCGCATCAGCGGCAGGTAGACCTCGCGCAGCGCGCCGCCTGCCGTGCGGCCGAGCGAACGCGCCGCCATCGGCAGCGAGGGCGAGACGCGGCCGAAGGCGGTATCGGCCGCGCCTTGCGCGATGGCAAAGAAGCGCACCGTGTAGGCCAGCACGATCGCCGCCGCCGATCCGGTCAGGATCAGCCCCGGATCGCGGCCCGTCAGCCACAGGACCGCGTCCGCCACCCGATGGTCGAAGGCCGCGACCGGGATCAGGATGCCGACGGCCAGCACCGCGCCGGGGGCGGCGTAGCCGATCGTCGTGACCGGCAGGATGAGGCGCGGCAACCTCCGCCCGGTCAGGCGCACGCCGTAGACCATGAAGAGCGCGCCGGCGACGGTCAGCACCGCCGCGCCGCCGCCCACCGTGAGCGTGTGCAGGAACGCCCGCCCCAGCCCGGCGCTGACCCAGGTTTCCGGCCGGTCGAGCACATGGCTGGCGATGACGGCGACGGGCAGCACGAAGCCGGCGGCCACCGGCACCGCGCAGAGACCGGCCGCGATCCAGCCCGTCGCACCCGCAAGCCTGATCCGGACGATCGGCCGGGGCTGGCGCGCCGAATGGTAGTAGCGCGAATTCTTCCGGCTGACCTTCTCGAGCGCCACCAGCGCGAGGATGACCACGAGGATGACGCAGGCGATCTGCGCCGCTCCCCCGGCGTTGCCGGTCTCGAGCCAGACGGTGAAGATGCCGGTGGTCAGCGTTTGGACCCCGAAGAAATCGACGACGCCGAAATCGTTCACCGTCTCCATCATCACGATGGCGGCCCCGGCGGCGATGGCGGGCCGGGCGAGCGGCAGGCCGACCCGCCAGAAAAGCCCGAGAGGCCCCGCCCCGAGCGCCCGCGCGACCTCGTAGCTGCCGGCCGACTGTTCACGAAAGGCGGCGCGGGCCATCATGTAGACGTAAGGATAGAGCGACGCGGCAAGGACGATCACCGCCGCCGTGCGCGACCGCACTTGCGGGAACCAGTAGTCGCGGGCCGAGGTCCAGCCCGCCGCCTCGCGCAGGGCAACCTGCACCGGGCCGGAATAGTCGAGGAAATCCACCAGCGCATAGGCGCCGATATAGGCCGGGATGGCGAGCGGCAGGAGCAGGAGCCATTCCAGAAGCCCCACGAAGGGAAACCGGTACATGGTGACGAGCCAGGCCGCCCCGGCGCCCATCGCCGCGGCGAGCGTGCCGGTGCCAAAGGTCAGGATCGCGGTATTGCCGGCATAGCGCGGCAACGTCGTCGACAGCAGATGCGGCCAGATGTTCTCGGTCGGGTGAAAGGCGAGGACGAGGACCGACAGGATCGGCAGCACGACGATCGCCGCGATGACAAGTGCCCCGGCCGACCAGACTCCGCCGCCCGGACCGCCAGGCGACCGCGCCCGTCCCGAACCGAGGTTCATTGCTTGACTGTTTTGCTCGGCCATGAGGAAAGCGGTTACAGGAAAGCGGTTTTCCTGTCCAGCAAGCACGTATAGGGTCGGCGGCGGAAACGGCAGGACGTTACTTGCATGCAGATCGCGTACCACCTTGGCGCTCATTGTACGGACGAAGACCGGCTGATCCGGGCCCTGCTCAAGAACCGCGGGACGCTTGCCTCCGCGGGTATCGCCGTGCCGAGCCCGCGCAGCTACCGCCAGCTTTTGCCGCGCGTTGCCAAGTCGCTGCGCGGGGCGGCGGCGGGTTCGGACACCCAGCAGGTGATCCTCGACGCGGTCATGGAGGCGGACGAGGCCGAGCGTCTGGTCTTCAGCAACGACAATCTGCTCTGCTACCCGATGAACACGGTCTCCTCACAGGGTTTCTACGCGACCGCGCCGCAGCGTATCGCCGCCTATTCGAACCTCTTTCCGAAGGCGCAGTCGGAATTCTTCCTGGCCTTGCGCAATCCCGCGACGCTGGTTCCCGCCCTGATCGAGCGCGCGAACGACGGCACCTACGAGACCTTGATGGGCGATCAGAGCCCGATCACCCTGCGCTGGGCGCCGGTGATCCGTCGCATCCTTGCCGCCATGCCGGAGGTCGCGCTGACGGTCTGGTGCAACGAGGATACGCCGCTCCTCTGGCCCGAGATATTGCGCGCGGTGGCCGGACTTGGCCCCGACGCGGCGCTCGACGGCGATTTCGACCTTCTCGGCACGATCATGACGGAAGACGGGTTGGTGAAGCTCAAGGCCTACCTGGAGGCGCACCCGCCTGCCACTGTCGACCAGCGCCGGCGGGCCACGACGGCGTTCCTGGAGAAATACGCGCGCCCCGAGGAGATCGAGGTGGAGGTGAACCTGCCGGGCTGGAGCGGCGAGCTTGTCGCGGCGCTGACGGCGGCCTACGAAGAGGACTGCGCCGAGATCGAGGCGATGGCGGGGGTCGAATTCCTGGTGCCGTGACCGGGAGCCGCGCGGGGGCAGGACCGGCTCTCAGCCCCTTCGCCCTGCCCGACCGCCGCCAAGGCATGGCGCCGGATGCGCGGAACGGGCGGAATGCCCCGCCCGTTCCTTCGGTCCTGTCGCTGCAGCCGGGGTCAGTTCGCCGGCATCCTGAAGCCGGTGATGCGGATCAGGTCGTCGGTGCCGAAATCGTCGACCTTCGGCATGTTCGTGTCGTCCGAATGCTGAATATGGACATATGCCGTCATCCCGTCGTCGGCGAAGAGGAAGCCGGTCGGCTCGGCCGAGCTGTCCTTCACCGACAAGACCTTGATGCAACCATCGGTCTTGATGTCGCGGTCCGCGCCGTCCGGCAGACAGGCGAAGATGTCGCCGTTCGGGTGGTCCTCGATCACGAAGAGGATGCCGGTGCCCGGCTGGAAGGCGAGGTTGTCAAAGGAATTGAAGTCGGCGTCGCCTTCGACAAACCGGTTGATCGTGGTCGTCATCGCGATCTTGCCATCGGCGTCCGGCGCCGGGGTGGCCATCGGCGCGGTGTCGATGGCGCAGACCACCTCGGCGTAGTTCTTCGCATCCTCGTTGCCGGTATTGGTCCAGCAGAAGCGGATGCCATCGCCGGCATAGGCCGGATCTGCGTGAAGATCCTCCGGCCGGTAGAAGCCGGTGGCCTCCTTCGCGTCGGCATCGGCGCGGGCATGGGCGGGATCGACCTCGATCCAGCGACCATTGCCGATCTCGCAACCCTGGCCGAACTGCACCTTGCCGCCAACGCACGAGGTCTGAAGCGCATAGGTCGTGCCGGCCACGAGAGGCGAGGCGTCAAGGTTGTCGATCATCCCGCCGGTGTGCGCCGACGCCGGCACGAACTTGAACATCGACCCGCCGTCGGCATCGCCGTTCGCGGTGCCCGGGCGCAATTCATCGCCGCCATAGACGACGCCCTCATTCGTGATCGTGAGGCCCTCCCATGACATCACCGGCAACGCGGTGCGGCGCACGACATGCGCGGGGTCCGAGGTGGTGCCGGCATCGCGATCGACCGTCACGGAGGCGACCGCCAGCGGGTCGAGGATCTCGTAGGCCGCGCCGTCATTCTCTTCTTCGGTCGCAAGAATCGTGCCCCAGGGCGTGGTTCGGATGCCGTCGCAGCCCTTCATGCCGCGCACCAGCGTCGTGACCGCACCATCGGCCAGCGATATGGCCTGGACCGACGGGTTGAGCTTGCCGGCCGCGATCTCTTCGCGGTCGACCTCGATGCAGGCGATCAGATGGGTCGGGCGTTCAGCCGGGAAGAACGCCATCATGTCGGCGGAATTGGCGACGTTGCGGGTGACGTATTCCGCGCTCAGCCTCTCGGCCAGCGCCACCTGGTCGGAGGGTTCCTGAGCCTCGGTCCGGTAGCCTTCCTCGGCCGAGGCCTGGGCGGAGGCGCCGAGCGGTGCCGCGATCCCGAAAAGCTCCTCCGAACGCTGGCTGAGCAGCGCATCGACCTCGGCGCCGAAATCACCGGCGAGGGCCGGCATGGCGGCCAGAACGGCCAGTAGGGATGTGGTTACCAGTTTCATCGATTCGTCCTCCGGGACCAGTTGGTGTCGCCCCGGGTGATGAACGCAAGCTGTGAGACTTGAATGACGGTCCGGTAACAGCCCGGTGACAGGACCTCAGACCATGCCGAGCGCGGCCTTGTACATCTCCAGAACCGCCTCTTCCTCGGCCAGATCGTCCTTGTCGCGCTTCCTGAGTGCTATGACCTTGCGCAGCACCTTGGTGTCGTAGCCACGGCCCTTGGCCTCGGCCATCACTTCCTTCTGCTGCTCGGCGATGTCCTTCTTCTCCGCCTCCAGATGTTCAAAGCGTTCGATGAACTGGCGCAGCTCGTCGGCGGCGACATTGTAGGTGGCATCGGAAACGGGCTGGTTCATCGCAGTGCTCCTTCTGGCGGACGCCCCTGACTAGACGCAAGGGAGGGCGCCTTCAAGCCCCGCCCTTGCCGTGTCGGCCGCATCGCGCTAACCCGGGTCCGGCGCGGAAGGCGGCGAGGGGAAATGGCATGGACGGGTTGATCTGGTCAGGGGCGGCGGTGACCCTCGCGGGGCTCGCGGGGCTTGTCTGGTGCATCCTGAAGGTGGCGGCGGCGCGGCGCGCTGGGCTGCCCGATGCGGAGCTCAGGGCGCGGCTCCAGCGCGTCGTCGCACTCAATCTCGGGGCGCTCTTCCTCTCGGCGATCGGGCTGATGATGGTGGTGGCCGGGATCCTGCTCGGCTGATCGCCCTGCCCCCACGCGAGACCGGGCGCACACCTGCTTTGAACTTACCCTACCGGTTCAGGTCGGCGAAGGTCAGGCCGTTCTTGATCAGCTCGTCCCAGATCAGCGCGGGACGCCAGAAGGCTTCCTCCTCGCGGGCGAAATCGCGCAGTTCGTTGCGGATCTCGAGCAGCCCGGCCTGGTCGGCCGCCATCATCGGCCCGCCGCGCCAGCGCGGGAAGGCCTGGCCCGCCAGCATCGCCACGTCTATGTCGGACGGGCAGCGGGCGATTCCCTCGTCAAGGAGCCGCGCGCCCTCGTTCGCCATCGCCGCCAGCGCCCGGCGCCGGATCTCGGCCGCACCGACCTTGCGCGCGACGACGCCCCGCGCCTGCCGCTCGGCCGCGATGAGCCGCAGCACATCGGGATCCTCGACACCCTTCCTTTCGCCCTCGGGGTAAAGGTAATAGCCCTTCCCCGCCTTCTGCCCAAGCCGCCCCGCCTCGCAAAGCCGGTCGCCGATCGCCACATAGCGCCGCGCCGGATCGCGGCGAAGCGACAGCCGCCTGCGCCGCGCCCAGGGGATGTCGAGCCCGGTGAGATCCAGCCCCTGATAGGGGCCGAACGGGAAGCCGAAGTCCCGCATCGCGGCGTCGATCTCGTAAGGCGACGCGCCGTCTTCCAGCAGGAAATCCATCGCCGTCCGGTAGGCGGTCAGGATGCGGTTGCCGATGAACCCGTCGCAGACGCCCGACCGCACCGCGATCTTGCCGAGCCTTTTGGCCAAAGCGAAGCCGGTCGCCACCACCTCCGGCGCGGTCCCGGCCCCGACCACCACCTCGAGAAGTTTCATCGCCGAGGCGGGGGCGAAGAAATGCAGGCCGATCACGTCCTCGGGCCGCGATGTCGCCGCCGCGATCCGGTTCAGGTCGACGGAGGACGAGGTGCTTGCGAGCACCGCGTGGCGCTTCGCGATGCGGCCGAGATCGGCGAAGACCTGCGTCTTCAGCGCCTCGTCCTCGGACACCGCTTCGACGATCAGGTCGGCCGTCTCCAGCGCATCGAGGACGGTGGCACCGGAGACCAGCTCCCAGGCCGCCTCGCGCGCCTCGGGCGTCAGCCGGCCCTTCTCGACCGCGCGTTCATGGATCGTCGCGACCCGGGCGAGGCCGGCGGCGAGCGCGGTCTGGTCCCGCTCCACCAGCGTCACGGCAATGCCGGCACCAAGCAGCGCCACGGCGATTCCAGCCCCCATCTGACCGCCGCCGACGACGCCGGCGCGGTGAATCTCGCGCGCGGGCACCCCGTCGAGGTCGGGCTGCCGCATGGCGTGCCGCTCGGCCAGGAAGGCATGGCGGAGCGCACCCGCCTCGGGGGTTTCGACCAGTTCGACAAAGGCGGTGCGCTCGAAGGCGAAGCCCTCGTCCTCGGGCAGCAGAAGTGCAGCCTCGACGCAATCGATGATCCGGCCCGGCGCCGGCAGGCGCGGATTGCCAAGACCGGCCCGCGCGGACGCGACCGCCGAGAGCCAGGCCTCGGGGTCCGGCTTGCGCCCCGCCGCCCGTTCCGCCGCGGTCGGCAACTCGGCCGCACCGGCAAGGTAGGCCCGCGCCAGCCGCC
This sequence comes from Rhodobacterales bacterium 32-67-9, assembly GCA_002280515.1. Classification (GTDB taxonomy): domain Bacteria; phylum Pseudomonadota; class Alphaproteobacteria; order Rhodobacterales; family Rhodobacteraceae; genus Albidovulum. The sequence goes on along the minus strand of NCEA01000003.1, from coordinate 234,080 downwards.
CCGCGGCCTCGGCCGCACCGCCGTCGCTGACCGCGTCGATCAAACCGAGGTCCAGCGCCCGCGCCGCCGCGATCGGCAACCCGCTCAGCATCAGGCCGAGCGCCGGCTTGGCGCCGATCAGGCGCGGCAGGCGCTGGGTCCCGCCGGCACCGGGCAGGATGCCGAGCGACACTTCCGGCAGGCCGAGCGTCGTGCCAGGCGCGGCCACCCGCACCCCGGCGGCGAGCGCCAGTTCCAGCCCGCCGCCCAGCACGGTTCCGTGCAGCGCGGCGATGACGGGCTTGGCGGATCCGGCGATGGCGGCGCACAATTCGGGCAGCAGCGGCGCCTCTGGTGGCTTGCCGAATTCGCGCACGTCGGCGCCGGCGGGCCAGGTCCGCCCGGCGGCAACGAGGATGATCACCCGCACCTCCGGATCGGTCGCCGCCTTGTCGAACGCGGCCATCAGGCCACGGCGCAGGTCCGCGCCCAGCGCGTTCACCGGCGGGTTGTCGAGGGTGATCGTTGCGATCCCCTCGGTTCTGGCGCTGCGGACCTGATCGGCCATGGCTGGCCCTCCCCGGCTAGGTGTTCCCCGGGGCCACTCTAAGGGTCCGGCCTGTATTGGCAATGCCCCGCCGCGTCGGGGCCGGGCGGACCGTCACCTTGATGGCGCGCAACTGCGGCAGAAGGGCGTCGCCGGCAACAGATCGAGCCGCTCTTCCGCGATCTCGGCGCCGCATTTCACGCAAAATCCGTACTCGCCCTCGTCGATCCGGACCAGCGCCGCCTCGATCATGCGCAGTTCTACCTGCGCCGACTGACCGAGATCCTCCAGCACCTCGTCGCCCTCTCGCTCGGTCGCCATCTCCTCCCAGTCCTTGGCGTCGTGACTGTCGAGCTCAGCGCCGATCCCGGCGATGCGGGCTATAAGATCGGCCTGCCGCTCAACCAGCGCGGCCTTGCGTTCGGCGACGGATTTCATCGGGTTCTCCTTTACCGCTTCCCTGCCTTTCTAGGCGGCCAGTGTTCCCGGCAGCCTTGATGCAAGTCAATCCTGCATTTTCCTGGTGCGCGATGCTCACATTCCAAACTTGCAATGTATCTGTCCCGCGCTATAGCTGAAGGCGAACGCGCGAAACCGGCGGCGGGTGGGACTGCGCCCGGCCGGGACAGGGGGACACATGCAGACGGACTGGATCTGGGGACTGGCCGGAGGGTTGATCATCGGCTCGGCGGCGGCTTTGTATCTTTTGGTGAACGGGCGCATCATGGGCGCTTCGGGCATCCTCGGCGGGCTGGTCGACGGCACCGCGCGGACGGTCGCGGCCGAGCGTCTGTCCTTCATCGCCGGGCTCGTCGCGGTGCCGGTCGTCGCGGCGCCGTTTCTCGGGCACGACGCCACCCATCTCACCTCCAACCTCGCGGTCCTTCTGATCTCGGGGCTTCTGGTCGGAGTTGGCACGCGGCTTGCCAATGGCTGCACCTCGGGGCATGGCGTCTGCGGCATCGCGCGGTTCTCATTCCGGGGGATGGTGGCGACGGTCTTCTACCTTCTCGGCGGAGGGATCGTGGTTCTCGTGTTCCGCCACCTCCTGGGGCTGATCTGATGCGGCGCAATCTCTTTGCCGCCCTCGCCGGCGGCCTCTTCGGCCTCGGCCTCGTGGTCTCCGACATGACCAATACGGTCAAGGTTCAGGGCTGGCTCGACGTGTTCGGCGCCTGGGACCCGACGCTTGCCTTCGTCCTCGGCGGTGCGGTGCTGCCGATGGCCGTCGCCTGGGTCTTCGCCGGGCGGCGCGACCGCGCGGTGCTGGGCACCCCGATGCCCGATCTGCCGAAGCCGGTGGCCGAGCCCGACCTTGTCGTCGGCTCGCTCCTGTTCGGCATGGGCTGGGGCTTCTCGGGGCTTTGCCCCGGACCGGCGATGGCGGTTCTCGGCTTCGGCGGCTGGCAAGGCATCGTCTTCCTTCTCGCGATGATCGCCGGTATGGTCGCGACACCCGCGATCCGGGGCCGGATGGGCCGGCCCGCCGCCGCCTGAGGAAAGACGATGGACATCCGACACCTGACCGACGGCTATGCCGTCTCGCCGCAGATCGCGCCCGAGGATGTGGCCGCGATCAAGGCCGCCGGCTTCACCACGGTCATCGACAACCGGCCGGACGCCGAGATCCCGCCGGAGCTGCACACCGGCGCGATGCGGGCGGCGGTCGAGGCGGCGGGGCTGCGCTTCGTCGCGAACCATGTCATCGGCGGTGCGATCAGCGACGACAACATCATGGCCCAGCGCGCCGCGATCGACAGTGCCGACGGCCCGGTTTTCGCCTATTGCGCGTCCGGCAACCGTTCCTCCATCGTCTGGGCGATGAGCGTCGCGGGCCGGATGCCGACCGACACGCTGATCGCGACGGCGGCGCAATGGGGCTACAATCTCGAACCGTTCCGCCCGCGCATCGAGAGCTTCGCCATTCGAACCTGAGCGCGCGCCCCGGCCAAAGGGGCCACGCGCGTCCTGATTACCTCGGCACCTCTCGCTGAGCCCGCCGGGACGCGATCGGCCCGCCTCAGGTCATCACCCGGTCAGTGCCCGGACCGGTCCTTGTGGCGCGGCACCGCCATCCGCCACGTTCTCCGGCCCCTGCCCTGCCGCAGCCGTCACCGGTTCCGGAACAAGCGCCGGCAACGGTTCGGCTGCCGGTGCCCTGGCCAGGGTTTCCGCCGCCGGCTCGAACGCCTCGCGCGCCTCGCCGTCCTCCGGCGGGGTCAGGTTCACCCGCACCGCGAGGTGGCCCTGGCACTGGCCAAGCCGCCCCCAGGCGAGGAAGCGATGGCCCCGCCCCTCAACCCGGACCCGGGTCAGCGCTGAGTTCGAGAGCGGTACCACCGCGCCAGGTTTCAGAGCAAGCAGCGCCGAAAGCGGCAGGCTGACACGGTCGAGAACCGCCTCGATCTGCGCCTCCGCGCCGTAGACCGCCGCCTCGATCCGCTCGCTCCATTCAATCGTGGTCGCCGCCGCACCGGGATCGGCGCCTACCGCGCCATCGGAGCGGGCCGGCGACCGCCCCCGCCCCTCTGCCGGCACCGCCATCAGGATCGTGCCGCGCCGCAAGCCGTCGACACCGAATCCGAGCGTGACGCGCATCACCCGGTAGGCGGTATCCTCAAGCAGGAGCCCCAGTGGCCGCGGATCGTCGAGGAACGAGGCATAGCGGAAGCCGCCGGCCCAGGTGATCGCGGGATCCGCGGCCAGCGACAGCTCCAGCTCCGCCATCACCCGGTCGACGAACCGCACCGACATCGCCGCGTCGGTGCGCGTCGGACGCCGTGCCGTCACCTCCGCCGTGCCGATCCGGCCGGTCGTCTGGACCTCGATCAGGCTCGCCAGCGTTTCGGGCGACAGTGCCACGAGGCCGAGCGCCTCGCCCGGCCCCTCCATCACCGCCAGGAGCGACCGCTCGCTCAGCCGTTCCGGCAATTCGGCGAGCGAGGCGCGCAGGTCGACCGCCTCGATGACCGTCAGCGGCAGCTTCAGCATGTCCTGCGCCGCTTTGGCGAGCGCCTGCCCGAACTGGCGCGCAGGTGCGCGCGCCGCATCCCCTGACAGGGCGCGTCCGGCTTCCGCCTTGCGTTTCAGCACTGTCTGCGGCGCGGTGTCCGTCATTCCTCCGTCCCCGGCCCCGGGATGCGGGTCCGTGCAAGACTAGGCGGATCAGGGTTACCAAAGCGTTGAGAGCGGCCGCATCACCGGCCTCAGGCGGCCTCGCCCTCGGCCGCGACCTCGGGCCGCACCGGCACCGAGACGCGGAACGCAGCCCCTCCCTGCCCCGGAAGATAGGCGATCGTGCCGCCGAGATTGGCCATGATCTCGCGGCAGATGGCGAGGCCGAGCCCGGCCCCCCCAGCCCGCGCCGTGTCGGTCAGGCGCGAGAACTTCTCAAAGATCAGCCGCTGCGACGCCTTCGGAATCCCCGACCCGTTGTCGATGAAGTCGACGATGATCCGGCCGCCCCGGCGCCGCGCCGCGATAGTCAGTTCCGGCCGCTCGGCATCGCAGTATTTGCGCGCGTTCGAGACGAGGTTGATGAAGACCTGCACCAGCCGGTCGGTGTCGGTGATCACCGGCATATGCTCGGCCGAAAACTCGCGGCGGATGGAAAAGCTGCGTTCCGGCCGCGTGTTCGACGCCGCCTGCACCGCCTTGTTGAGAAGGTCGTGCAGGTTCGCGACCTTGACGCTGAGCTGCACCTTGCGGTTCTCGAGCACCGAAAGATCGAGCAGATCGTCGAGCAGCCGGGTCAGGCGGATCGTCTCCTCATGAATGACTTCGGCGTATTTCTGCTGGAGCGCACCGGGCAGGTCGGGGTCCATCAGGATTTCCGAGAAGGCCCGGATCGAGGTCATCGGGGTGCGCAGCTCGTGGCTGATCTGGCTGAGGAACGTGTCCTTCTGCACCGAGAGATCCTTCAGCTTCTCGTTGGCCTCCTGCAACTGCCGCGCGGTGCGGGCCAGTTCCTCAGACTTCGCCTCGAGCTGGGTCGAGTATTCGAGGATCTGCTGCGCCTCCGAGGCAACCGCCATCAGGTCCTGCGCCGAGACGGCGGCCCCGACCGCGAACTGGGCGATCATCGCATGCGCCGTCGCGGTGCCGACCGCGCCGGCCAGCCGCCGTTCCAGCCGCTCGATGAATTCGGGCGTGGTTTCCGGCAGGTAGCCGGCCGTACCCTGCGCCGCCGCCTCGGCCTGGAAGAAGCGCTGCGCCTCCTCGGCGCCGAGAATGCCCTGGCTCATGGTCAGCAGGTCCTCGGCCTCGGCGCCACCCCGGCTCCAGCCGCGCGCGCCGGGGTCGTGCTCGAAGGCATTGACGAAGGCGAGGCCCTGCATCCGCTCGACCGGGCTCGGGAAGGACAGGAGCGAGCCGGCGACGAATACCCCGGTGTTCAGCGAAATCGACCAGAAGAGCGCATGCAGCAGCGGATCGAGGCTGTCGATCCCGAAGAGCGCCTGCGGCCTGAGCCAGCCGATCCCTGCCGGCCCGTCGCGCAAAATCGCCTCGGAGAGGAGACCGCCGGCGCCGAACGAGGGAAGGTAAAGCGCGTAGAGCCAGACGAGGAACCCGGTCACGAGGCCCATCGCCGCGCCGACCGCCGTCGCCCCGCGCCAGAAGATGCCGCCGATCATCGCCGGCAGGATCTGCGCCACGCCGACGAAGGAGATCAGCCCGATCGCCGCCAGCGCCGCCGAACCGCCCGACAGGTGATAGTAGCTGTAGCCCAGCGCCAGGATCGCCCCGATCGACACCCGCCGCGACATGAGGACAAGCCCCCGGACGTCGCCCGGCGCCCGCGCGCCGCCGGCCCGCAGGCTCAGCCAGAGCGGCGTGACGATGTGGTTCGACACCATCGTCGCCAGCGCGATCGCCGCGACGATGACCATCGAGGTGGCCGAGGAAAAGCCGCCGAGGAAGGCGAGCATGGCAAGCTTGCCCTGCCCCTCGGCCAGCGGCAGCGTGAGAACGAAGAGGTCCGGATTGGCGCCCTCCGGCAGAACCGACAGGCCGACGACCGCGATCGGCAGCACGAAGAGGCTCATCAGCATCAGGTAGAGCGGGAAGGCCCAGGAGGCAGTGGCGAGATGCCGTTCGTCCGAATTCTCGACGACCATCACCTGGAACATCCGCGGCAGCGTCAGGACCGCCGCCGACGAGACGAAGGTCAGCCCGATCCAGCGACCGGGCACCAGCGGCCAGTCGGCGATGGACGAGGCGTCGATCCGCGCCATCACGTCGCCGACGCCGTCGGCCACGCCCCAGACGACGAAGACCCCGACGGCCAGAAGGGCCACCAGCTTCACCACGGCCTCGAGCGCGATCGCCATGACCACGCCGTGATGCCGTTCGTTCGCATCGAGGTTGCGGGTGCCGAAGAGGATGGTGAAAAGCGTGAGGCCCCCGGCGACCCAGAGCGCCGTGGCACTCTGGTCCGGCAAGGCCCAGCCCTCCGGCGTGCCGCTGGCGAAGACGCCGAAGGACAGCGTCACCGACTGGAGTTGCAGCGCGATGTAGGGCGTCGCGCCGACGACCGCGATCACCGTCACGATGACGCCCAGCAGGTTCGACTTGCCGTAACGCGAGGAGATGAGGTCGGCGATCGAGGTCACGCGCTGCGCCTGACCGATGCGGACCAGCTTTCGCAGCAAGAGCCACCAGCCGACCAGAACCAGCGTTGGCCCGAGATAGATGGTGACGAACTCGAGCCCCGAGCGCGCCGCATATCCGACCGCACCGTAGAAGGTCCAGGCGGTGCAGTAGATCGACAGCGACAGCGTGTAGATGATCGGCGAACGCAGCCATCCGGCGCGCCCGCGTTCGGCCCGCCGCTCCGCCGCGAAGGCGACGAGGAATAGAAGGCAGACATAGATCAGGCAGACCGCAACAAGGATGTTGAACGGCACCATCAGCGCGGCTCCCCGTCTGGCGCGGGACCGTCTGCGCCCTCTTCGCCGTTCCGCCCGGCCTCGGACAGGCGGCGGGCGAGAACGAAGGCGGCGGCGATCAGCAGAAGCCAGACCGCGAAAAGATAGAGCCCGCCACGCGCGGTATCCGGCTCGGGTGTCGCGGCGGGACGCCAGAGAATCGGCAGCAGGACGAGGAAGAGACCGAGCACCGGCAGAAGCCGGGCGGCATCGATCATGCGCCTGTGTCGATAGGATCGACGCGCGAGGAACTTCGGCCGCTGCCGCGCCTTCATCCCGCGCCCCTCCCACACCCGGCCGTCATGCACAGGGCCTTCATGCAGAGGGCGCTCATGCGCCCGCCATCTGCCGGAGCGCCGCGAGGATCTCGGCATTGGCGAAGGGCTTGGCGATAAAGCGCGATGCGCCGGCACCTTCCGCAAGCGCCCGGTCAGAACTCTGGCCGCGCGCCGACAGGACCAGGACCGGCAGGCTGGTGAGGTCGGGATCGGCGCGCAGTTCCTCGAGAATCTCGTAGCCGGACCGTCCCGGCAGGATCACGTCGAGCACGACGACGTCCGGCGCCTCGCGGCGGATCACCTCAAGCGCGCTGCGCCCCTCGCCGTGGCTCGCCACCGCCCAGCCGTCGCGGACAAGGAGATAGCGGATCGCCTCTGCGATATGCGGCTCATCCTCGATGAGGAGGACACGTCTCGTCATGCCGCCTTGCTCCCTGACCTCCACCCTCTAAGCGCGACTATCACCGATCCGGCCCGGCCCTGTCAAAACCTGTATCGTCTCCGGCAGCGCCGCGCCCGGCCCTGCGGTCGGACGCTCCGCGGGGATATTTGATCCAAGTGGAAACGAGGGTGCCCCGGCTTCCACTTGGAACAAATATCCCCGCCGGAGGCATCCCCGCTCAGCCGCTCTCGGCGAGGATCGAGGGTTCGCGCCGGGCGACGCAGGCACCGCGCGGGCAGATCCGGCAGGACGAGCCGATCGGGCGTTCGGCGCCGGTCCTCGCCCCGCTGGCGGGCAGGATCAGCATCAGCGCCTCGACCACCTGCGGCCCGTCGAAACCGCCGGGGTGGCGCGGTTCGCTGTAGGCATAGGTCAGGAACCGCACCGGCACTCGTCCGGCCATCTCCACCGGCGCCCGGATCGGCACTGTCGGGCGGGCCAGCGCCTCGTAAAGCGGCCAGAGTGGACAGGCGGCACCATGGCGCGGCAGCGTGAAGCCCGGCGCCGGGCGGCGGAAGGTGAGCGTGCCGGAGGCATCGCAGATCACGAGGCCCACGGGCGGGCCGGCGCCCTCGGGCAGCGTCGCAAGCCGGCGGAAGACCGCGGCAAGCCCGACCCCGGTTCGCCGCGCCAGCGCGGCCGGGTCCGGTCCGTCCTCGGCCAGCGCGCGCAGGAACGGCTCCAGCGGCAGCGCCAGCGCGTCGGCCCGGTAGCGCGCGATATGGGCCAGCGCCAGTTTCCGCGCGGCACCGCTCGCGAGGTCGGCAACCCCGCTCACCAGGCTTTCGGCCGGCGTCGGATGCGCACGCTCGAGCCCCGCGAGGTGATAATGCGTCCGCGCCAGCCAGGCCTCGACCTCTTCCTGCGGCGAGGAGAGCCCGGTCTCGCTTTCCTGGCTCGCGTCGAGATAGGCGACGAGCGCCGCCGCCGCGTCGGAAAGCCGGATGCTGTCAGCAAAGATATTGCGGTGGAACCTCTCGCGCCAGTCCGGCGCGATATCCTCGCTCTCGGCGAGGATCGCGGCGGTGGACCGGACCGAGGTCACCGCCGAGACGACCTCGTGCAGCGAGGCCGAGAGGAACGGGTCGTGCGCCATGCGTTCGCTCAGTGCTTCGACCGTGCGTTCGAGCGTGCCGATCCGCGCCTGCCGGTCTGCGAGAAGCCCCGCCCAGCCGGGAAAGCGGCCGACGAATTCCTCGATCCGGTCAAGTTCGGCGGCGGCCTCCGGCGTCCCCGATGCCGACCCGGCCGCCGCCTCGCGCAGGCCCTCGAAGAGCGCGCTTTCCGCGCCCTCCGCCAGCGTCGTCTCCTCGACCCCGAGTGCCTCGGAGAGCGCCGTCAGCAACTCCGGGCCAACCCGGCGACGATTATGCTCGATGAGATTGAGATAGGCCGGAGAGATCGCCACGGCGCGCGCCAGATCGGCCTGCTTCATGCCGATCCTGAGGCGCCTCTCGCGCACCCGCGTTCCTGTCAGCGCCGATCGCGCCATATCGCTCCTTGCCTCGACGGCCGGACCCTTCGGCCGCTCGGCACTTTACAGGTTTAGCAAGCGATTTAATAGCCTTGTGGCGGGATTTTCACAGACGTCCCACCGCGTTCAGCAATTCGGCGGCGCCACGTCGAGCGTGCGTTCCACCGCCGGCCGGCCGTCGACGCATTCTGTCAGCTTGAGCCCGTCGCGATTGCAGCCGGACAGGGCCGCCAGCCCCGCAAGGACCAGCGCCGCCGCCGCGCCACGCCCGACCCCGAACCGTTCCTTCTTCCGCTGCATCTCCGTCGCCCCGCCAGATTTCGCTGTCCCGAGATAGACCGCGATCCGCCCCCGAGGGCAAGCGAAAAGGCGCGGACCATGGCAACGGGAGGGGCCGCAGCGTCGCGCGCCGGTCAGCAGTTCGCCGGCACCAGCGTCGTGCTGCCACTGAGCGCGCCGACGCCTTCCTCGCATTGCTCGAGCGGCTTTTGCGGCTCGGCGCAGGCGGCAAGCGCCAGGACGAGGATCAGGGTACATCCCGCCATATGCGGGCGCCGGTCTTTGGATCTGTCGGTCATGCGCATTCTCTCCTTCCGGCCGGCCTCCCCACAGGGCATCCGGTCCCGTCGTTGATGACACCGATCTGCGGTGACACCTCCGCCGCCGCCTTCTCATCCTCGCCGAACCCGCCGGCGCCGCCTTGATGCCGATCAAGCGCGAACAAAAGGGCGCGCGGAGCCCTCGCCCCGCGCGCCGCTGTCACGGTCAGGCCGTGTCGGCGCCTACTGGAGCGCCTTGTCGGTGATCTGGTGGGTCCAGGCCCCTTCCGGCGCCTTGGTGATCACCGGGTCCGAGCCGCCGCCCAGAAGCGTCGCCACCGTGCGCTCGTAGTCGGCCGCGTCGAGCGCGCCGTTCGAGCCTGCGGTCAGCTTGGCGATCTCGCCCATCATCCGCTTCTGGTGGGTCTCGGTCTGGGCCCCGGTCTCGTCATTGTCGAGCACGATCATCGCCGCGTCATCGGGGTTTTCCTCGGCCCATTTCCAGCCCTTCATCGAGGCGCGGACGAAGCGCACCATCTTGTCCTCGAAGGCCGCGTCCTTCAGGTTGTCCTCGAGCACGTAAAGCCCGTCCTCCAGCGTCGCCACACCCTCGTCCTCGTATTTGAAGGTGACAAGATCGTCGGCCGCGATGCCGGCGTCGATCACCTGCCAGTATTCGTTGTAGGTCATGGTCGAGATGCAGGCGGCCTGCTTTTGCAGCAAGGGATCGACGTTGAAGCCCTGCTTCAGCACCTCCACCCCGTCCGCGCCACCGGTCGTCGGAATGCCGAGCGTCGCCATCCAGCTCAGGAACGGATATTCGTTGCCGAAGAACCAGACGCCGAGCGTCTTGCCCTTGAAGTCATCCGGGCTGGCCACGCCGGATTCCTTGAGGCAGGTCAGCATCATGCCCGAGGACTTGAAGGGCTGCGCGATGTTGACGAGCGGCAGGCCCTTTTCCCGCGCGGCGAGTGCGGAGGGCATCCAGTCGATGACGACATCGGCGCCGCCACCGGCCACGACCTGCGTCGGCGCGATGTCCGGGCCGCCCGGCAGGATGGTGACGTTCAGCCCCTCCTCGTCGTAAAAACCCTTGTCCTTGGCGACGTAGTAGCCGGCGAACTGGGCCTGCGTCACCCATTTCAGCTGCAAGGTCACGTCGTCTGCGGCCTGAGCGGCGGTGGTGAAAAGCCCCGCGGCCAGAACCGAAGTCAGTAGTCTCTTCATCATAATTCTCCCCTGTTGTCAGCTCCGCGCGCGCTGCGACGGATGCCAGAAGGTGACGCTCTTCTCGATCAGCGCCACAAGCCCGTAGAATGCCGAACCGGCCAGCGCCGCCACGGCAATCTCAGCCCAGACCATGTCCAGCGCAAGCTGGCCCACGGCGGTCGAGATGCGAAATCCCATTCCCCGGATGGGAGAGCCGAAAAATTCCGCGACGATGGCGCCAATCAGCGCCAGCGTCGTCGCGATCTTCAGCCCGTTGAAGATGAACGGCATCGCCGCCGGCAGCCTGAGCTTGAAAAGCGTCTGCCAATAGCCGGCCCCCCAGGTCGCCATCAGGTCGCGCTGCATCCGCTCGGCTGCACCAAGCCCCGCGACGGTGTTCACGAGGACCGGGAAGAACACCATGACCACGACGACCGCCGCCTTCGACTGCCAGTCGAAGCCGAACCACATGACGAGGATCGGCGCGATCCCGACAATGGGCAGGGCCGCGACGAAGTTGCCGACCGGCAGGAGCCCCGCCTTGAGGAACGGCGACCGGTCGATGGCGATCGCGGTCGCGACCGCCGCCCCGCAACCGATGAGATAGCCCGAGAGCGCGCCCTTCAGGATCGTCTGCACGAAATCGCCGGCAAGGATCGGCAGCGACGCGAGGATCGTCGCCCAGATCGCCGAGGGTGCGGGCAGGATAACGCCGGGGACGCCCAACCCGCGCACCGTCCCCTCCCAGAGGACCAGCAGCGTCACCCCGAAAAGCGCCGGAATGAAAAGCCGCACCGCCTGGCGCCGCGCCACCGCGCGATTGGCGAGCCAGACGTTGAACGCCCAGGCCGCGAGCCAGAAGAGGATCGCCCCCCAAAGCCAGCTCATCGGACCATCCCCATGCGGCGCAGGGTGCCGCGCTCGATCACGCCGATGATCATCACCAGCCCCGCCGCAAGGATCGCCGCGGCGAAAAGCGCCGCCCAGATCTGGATGGTCTGCCCGTAATAGCTGCCCGACAGAAGCCGCGCACCAAGCCCCGCCGAGGCCCCCGCCGGCAATTCGCCGACGATCGCCCCCACCAGCGAGGCCGCGACCGAGACCTTGAGCGAGGCGAAGAGATAGGGCATCGAAGCCGGCAGCCGCAGCTTCCAGAACGTGTCCCAGCGGCCCGCGTTATAGGTCCTGAGAAGATCGAGCTGCATATGATCGGGCGCCCTCAGCCCCTTCACCATCCCGACGACGACCGGGAAGAACGAGAGATAGGCCGAGATCACCGCCTTGGGCAAAAGCCCCGTCACCCCGACCGAGGCCAGCACCACGATCACCATCGGCGCGATGGCGAGGATCGGGATGGTCTGGCTGGCGATGGCCCAGGGCATGACGCTGAGGTCCATCGCCCGGTTGTGGACGATCCCGACCGCAAGCAGGATCCCGGCGAGCGTGCCGATGACGAACCCGACCAGCGTCGCCGAGAGCGTCACCTGCGCGTGATAGACGAGGCTCCGCTTCGAGGTCACCTTGTGCCCCGTCACCCCGTCCCAAAGCCCCCTCGCCACCTGGTGCGGCGCCGGCAGCACCGGGCGCTCCTGCGCCATCGCGTCGGCCACCACCTCGGCAAACGTCACCTCGACACCGGCGCGCGCCGCCTGGTCATGGGTCCACTGCGCATTGAGCCAGACTGTCCCCGCATACCAGAGCGCCACGATCGCGGCGAGAACGGTCAGGATCGGCAGCAGGGACTTCATGCCACCCTGCCCTTCATCTTGCCGGAAATATCCTCGGGGGGCGCCCCGGACCCGGTCCGGGGCCGGGGGGCAGACAGCCCCCCGCGCGGCGCATCCCCGCCGGAACCGCCGACCGGGGCGCGCTCAGACCTCATCGCCATGCCCCGCCCTGAGGCCCTCCCGCACCCGGTGCGCGATGGCGATGAACTCCGGGCTGTCACGGATATCGAGCGGCCGTTCTCTCGGCAACGTGCTCTCGATCACATCGGTGATCCGCCCCGGGCGGGGGCTCATCACCACGATCCTGGTCGAAAGATAGACCGCCTCGGGGATCGAATGGGTGACGAACCCGATGGTCTTTTCTGTCCGCGCCCAGAGCTTCAGCACTTCCTCGTTCAGCCGGTCGCGCACGATCTCGTCCAAGGCGCCGAAAGGCTCGTCCATCAGCAATATGTCGGCGTCGAAGGCCAGCGCCCGGGCGATCGAGGCGCGCTGCTGCATGCCGCCCGACAACTGCCAGGGGAACTTCCGCCCGAATCCGTCAAGGTCGACAAGCGCCAGCACCCGCTCCACCCGCTCTTCCTGCTCCGCCTTCGAAAATCCCATGATTTCAAGCGGAAGCTTGATGTTCCCGGCAATCGTCCGCCACGGATAAAGCCCCGCCGCCTGGAAGACATAGCCATAGGCCCGCGCCTGCCGCGCGGCGTCCGGGCTCATCCCGTTGACCGTCAGCGTCCCTTCCGTCGGATACTCCAGCGCCGCGATGGCGCGCAGGAACGTGGTCTTGCCGCAGCCCGACGGCCCGATGAAGCTGACGAACTCGCCCTTGCCGACGGTCAGGGTCACGTCCTTCAAAGCATGGACCGGGCCGTCATTCGTCTCGAAGGTCAGCCCCAGCCCCTTCGCCTCGATCACCGGCGCGGTGGTGGCGTTGGTGTCCTTCATGCGCGCTCCAGCCCGGCTACAGATTTCGGTTCTCGTCGATAGATCAGTGTCGCCGCCATGCCGCTGGCAACGGCCGCAACTCCCCCGAGAAGAAGGAAATTACCAAGGTCCTGCCTCCACGCTTCGTCCCAGCTTAAGACGAAAAGCACGATAAAGAAGCCAAGCCCGGTCACTGCTGCCGCAATCCGGGCCGCTCGACGTCTCGACACGCCGCTCGCCGTGAGCAAACGGAAGCATACGCTCCAGAAGGTCACTGCCCCGACGAAGAAGTAGGGCATCTTCAGTGCAAGAATAAGATCAGACAGGAGTCCGAAGAACACTACCGACGGAACGGTAAGCATGATCGTTCCAATTTCTCCGGGGCTTTGGAACATGGCCTTGACGCCGAGCAAGACTGCAACGCCAACATTAGTGAAGAAAACGGCAGTAAACAGCAACCAGACGAGTTGCTCATCCATTCCCCACCGCTTCCTAAATGCCTGCATCACACCCCGCTCGCCGGAATGCCCGTCCGCGTCACCGGCCGGGGCGAGGTCAGCTCCTTCCAGGACGAGAGCGCCCGATTGACCGGGTTTCCGGCCCTGCGGGCCACGAACTCGCCATGGCCCTCGTGCGTCTCGACCTTGCCGTCGTTCACCGCGACCATCCCGCGGGTCAGCGTGTAGCGCGGCAGGCCCTTGACCTTCTGGCCTTCGAAGACGTTGTAGTCGATGGCCGATTGCTGCGACCCGGCCGAGATGGTCTTGGTCCGCTCCGGATCCCAGACCACGATATCGGCATCCGCGCCGACCAGAACCGCGCCCTTTTTCGGATAGCAATTCAATATCTTGGCGATGTTAGTTGACGTGACCGCGACGAATTCGTTGGGCGTCAGCCGCCCGGTGTTCACCCCATGCGTCCAGAGCATCGGCATCCGGTCCTCCAGCCCCCCCGTCCCGTTCGGGATCTTGGTGAAATCACCGACGCCGAAGCGCTTCTGCTCGGTGGTGAAGGCGCAGTGATCGGTCGCAACAACCGAGAGCGAACCGGACTGGAGCCCCGCCCAAAGCGAATCCTGATGCTTCTTGTTGCGGAAGGGCGGCGACATTACCCGCCGCGCGGCATGGTCCCAGTCCTGGTTGAAATACTCGCTCTCATCGAGCGTCAGGTGCTGGATCAAGGGCTCGCCCCAGACCCTCTTGCCCTGCATCCGCGCGCGGCGGATCGCCTCATGTGCATCCTCGCAACTGGTATGCACGACATAAAGCGGCACCCCCGCCATATCGGCGATCATGATGGCGCGGTTCGTCGCCTCGCCCTCGACCTGCGGCGGGCGGGAATAGGCGTGCGCCTCCGGCCCGACATTGCCCTCGGCCAGAAGCTTCGCCGAAAGTTCCGCCACCACGTCGCCATTCTCGGCATGGACAAGGGCAATCCCGCCAAGCTCCCCCAGCCGCTTGAACGAGGCGTACATCTCGTCGTCATTGACCATCAGGGCGCCCTTGTAGGCCATGAAATGCTTGAAGGTGGTGATGCCCTCGGTCTTGATCACCGTCTTCATCTCGTCGAAGACCTGCTGCCCCCACCAGGTCACGGCCATGTGGTAGGAATAGTCGCAATTCGCCCGGCCCGACTTGTTGTGCCACATCTGCTTGGCATCGAGGAGGCCCTGCCCCGGCGACGGCAGCACGAAATCGACGACCATCGTCGTGCCGCCGGCGAGTGCTGCTCGCGTGCCGGATTCAAAATCATCGGTGGAATAGGTGCCCATGAAGGGCATCTCCAGATGCGTGTGCGGGTCGATCCCGCCCGGCATGACGTAACAGCCGGTGGCGTCGAGCACAGTGTCGCCCTTCAGGTTTTCGCCGATCTCGACGATTTTCCCGCCGTCGATCAGCACATCCGCCTTGTAGGTCAGATCGGCGGTCACGACGGTGCCGTTCTTGATGATGGTGGTCATGTGCGGCTCCTGTTGGATGAGGGGAGACCCGTCCCGGGCTTGACCCGGGACCTCTGGCTGGTCGTTGCGCTGCGGGTTGAACGAGTTCCCGGGACAAGCCCGGGACGCGAGGACCCTAGAACGGAATATGCGCGGTCACATCCTGCCAGTCCGGATTGCGCTCGGCGATGAGTGCGTTCTTCCAGGCGCGCGGCCAGCGCTTGATCGCGCGCTCCCGCTGCAGGCTGCTGGCAAAGTCGTCGTGCGCTTCGAACCAGACCAGAGTGCGGATCTTGTACTTCGCGGTGTGCATGGACAGTCCGGCGCGATGCGCCTCGACACGCGCCGCGAGATTCCCGGTGCGACCGATGTAGATCGCGCCGCAAGGGCGGGAGGCCATGATGTAGACGTAGTGCGCCATGATCCATGTCTTGCGCACCAGAGTTAACGAAAGGTGAACCCCGCCCCGGGCTTGACCCGGGGCCTCCTGCCCAGCCATCCCGCGAGCCGAGGCAGAGGTCCCGGGTCAGGCCCGGGACGGGGTTTCTGCCCCCCCTCACCCCACAACCTCCGCCGTCTCTAGAACCGCGTGCAGCAGCACATCCGTCCCCGCCGCCGCCCACTCGGGCGAAATCTCCTCGGCCTCGTTGTGGGAAAGCCCGTCCACGCAGGGGCACATGATCATCGCGGTCGGCGCGACGCGGTTGATCCAGCAGGCGTCGTGGCCAGCGCCGGAGATGATGTTCATGTGCGAATAGCCGAGCCGCTCGGCCGCCCCGCGCACCGCCTTGACGCAGGTCTCGTCGAAGGCCGGCGGGTCGAAGAAACCCGAAAGCTCCGACGAGAACTTCACCCCCACCTCGGCGGCGAGCCCCGGCGCTGTGGCGTTGAACTCCTCGGCCATCGCCTCCAGCGTCTCCAGCACGTGGGAGCGGAAATCGACGGTGAAGACGATCTTCTCGGGGATGATGTTGCGGCTGTTGGGATAGACGTCGATATGGCCGATCGCACCCACGGCGTTCGGCTGGTACTGCATCGCGATCTCGTGCACCAGTTCGGTCAGCCGCGCCAGCGCGCGCCCGGCGTTGCGCCTGAGATACATCGGAGTGGAGCCGGTGTGCTGGCCCTTGCCGACCAGCGTGCATTCGATCCAGCGGAGGCCCTGGCCGTGGGTGACGACGCCGATCTCCTTACCCTCGGCCTCGAGGATCGGGCCCTGTTCGATATGGAGCTCGAAAAGCGCGTGCATCTTGCGGGCGCCGACCTTCTCGTCGCCCTTCCAGCCGATCCGCTGAAGCTCGTCGCCGAAGCGGAGCCCCTTGGCGTCCTTGCGGCCATAGGCGAAGTCCTGTTCGATCACCCCGGCGAAGACGCCCGAGGCCAGCATCGCCGGGGCGAAGCGCGTCCCCTCCTCGTTGGTCCAGTTCACCACCACGATCGGATGCTTGGTCTTGACCCCGAGGTCGTTCATCGTGCGCACGCATTCAAGCGCGCCAAGGACGCCAAGGACGCCGTCGTATTTGCCACCGGTCGGCTGGGTATCGAGATGCGATCCCATATAGACCGGCAGCGCCTTCGGATCCTCGCCCGCCCGCATGGCGAACATGGTGCCCATCTCGTCGACGCCCATCGTCATCCCGGCCGCCTCGCACCACGACTGGAAAAGCTTGCGCCCCTCGGCGTCGGCATCGGTCAGGGTCTGGCGGTTGTTGCCGCCGGCCACGCCGGGACCGATCTTCGCCATGTCCATCAGCGTGTCCCAAAGGCGCGCGGAATTGATCCTGAGGTTCTCTCCGGGTGCGGGCATCTTGTCCTCCTGTCGGTCCCGTCAGGGGTCTTCATGCCCCTTGCGACGACTCGTTTTCTGACCGTATGGTCAGGGTTGAGAGCATCACAACCTGACCAACCGGTCAACGAAAATCTAAGGCCCGATGACCGCACCCGAACGCCTCAGCAAGCGAAACGCGATCCGCCGGGAAAATGAGCGGGTGATCCTGGAGGCTGCCGAAAAAGTGTTCGCCGAGGCCGGGTTCGGCGGCGCCACGATGCAGCTCATCGCCGACATGGCGGGATTGCCCAAGGCCAACCTGCATTACTATTTCGCCACCAAGGAAGAGCTTTACCGCAAGGTCGTCCAGCAGATCTTCGAGATCTGGCTGCACGCGGCGGATGTCTTCGACAACGCCCCCGGCCCGGTCGAGGGGATCGGCGCCTATATCGACGCGAAGATGGAAATCTCGCGCCGGCATCCCTTCGGCTCCAAGGTCTGGGCCTCCGAGGTGATGCACGGCGCCCCGGTGATCCAGGACTACCTGGAGACGACGCTGCGCGACTGGACCGAGGGCCGCGCGCGGGTGATCCAGCGCTGGATCGACGAGGGCAAGATGGCGCCCGTCGATCCGCGACACCTCCTGTACATGCTCTGGGCCACGACCCAGCACTACGCCGATTTCGGCCACCAGATCGAGACGCTGAACGGCGGCAAGCCGCTGTCCGACCGGCAATGGAAGGCGGCGAAGGACAGCGTCAAGACGATCATCCTGCGCGGCATCGCCGCCCTGCGGGCGTAGAGCGGGGCA
This sequence comes from Rhodobacterales bacterium 32-67-9, assembly GCA_002280515.1. GTDB lineage: Bacteria > Pseudomonadota > Alphaproteobacteria > Rhodobacterales > Rhodobacteraceae > Albidovulum. The sequence continues at coordinate 216,516 of NCEA01000003.1, read as the reverse complement.
TCCGACACCGCGCAGTCACGCCCGGCCGTCATTCGGACGGTGGCGGCCCATCGAGGCGAAGGAAATCCCGGATCAGGGCACAGCCGTCCTCCGCTGTCTGAAAAAGTTGCCAGGCATTGTTGGCGAAGACCCGTGGAGCCATTGCATAGATCCCGGAATTCACCATGCCGCGCGAGCCCTTCGGCCGCACCGGATCGGCGGCCAGCAACGCGGCCCGCGCCTCTTCCCCGTAGGCGTTCATCTCGAAAACACTGGCGACGAATTCGTGTTCGGCCGGGGCGATCATCGCGACATCGGCGTTCTGCGCCGCAAGGGCATGAGTGACCTCATGCGCGACGACGCCCCGCAAGACGATGTCCACCGGCAGGTCGTGGCGGGCATCCCCTTCCGCCAGAAGCGCCGCATAGTGCCCGGGGTCGGCCGCTTCGATGCACTCGGCGCGCGTGTCGAAGAAGCCCAGGCACGCACCGAGTTGCGGATGCATCGGGACGTCGACGACCGAGATCGCCACCCGTCGGGACGGTTCGAGCCCACATTCGGCCAGCGCCGTGAGAGCGGACGTCGCGGCAGTGCAGGTCGCGGCCGCGACATCTCCGCTTTCGGCCGAGATCGAGAAGACGCCGTCCGCACAATCGAGGGTCTCAGCGCGGGCTGCGCCGCAAAGCGACAGGCCCGATAGCACGAGCGCCACGGCGGCGCCGGAAAAGATCGTCGCTGCCATTGTCGTCCTGGCCCTCCTCCATCGCTGAAGCCGGCAACGTACGCGGTCCCACCCGAGTCAGGATGCGGCGGCAATGGCCACGGACGCAACCGAAACCTGTTCGCCGTGGCCCTCGTGGGGCGTCGTCCGCAGTGCGGCCCACGGGGGCAGGCAAACCAAAGAACACGTTGACGTCGCGTCCGCTTGCCCCAATCGTGAGACAATTGAAGAAAACCGGACAGTGAACTCTTGCGATTGGATGTCGGAAAACTCAGCGAGACGCAGGTCTTCCACGGCTCGCGTGCCCGGTTCCTTTACGAGATCATCGGCTGGATCTGCCGCGACGCGACCGATCTGCGCTTCATGAACTACGGCTTCGCCTTCGAATACGCGGCCGACGCGCCGGCGGTCCTGCCCGAGGACGAGGCGGAGCGCTACTGCTCCCAGCTTTATCATGTCGTCGCCGCGCAGGCCGACCTGCGCGGGCGCCGTGTGCTCGACATCGGGTCGGGACGCGGCGGCGGGGCCTCCTATGTGCACCGCTATCGCGGCCCGGCGGAAACCGTCGGCTGCGATTTCGCCCAGCGCGCCGTCGACTTTTGCAACAAGGTCCATGCCGGCTGTCCGGGGCTGAGCTTCCGGCGCGGCGACGCGATGGACCTGCCCTTCGGGGCGGCGGAGTTCGACGCCGTCCTCAATGTGGAGAGTTCGCATTGCTATCCCGACCGGGCCGCCTTCTTCGCCGAGGTCTTCCGGGTGCTGAAGCCGGGCGGGCAATTCCTTTACGCCGATTTCACCCCGCCGCGCTGCGATCCGGCGACGGAACGGCTGCGGCTCGGCGCCGATCTCGCGGCGGCGGGGTTTTCCGATCCGAGCCCGCGCGACATCACGGCGGACATCCTGCGCGGGCTCGACCGGGACGACGACCGGCGCAGGCACTGGATCAGGGTGCTGTTCCCGTTCGGCACCCGGCGCTTCGCCCGTCTCTGGGCCGGCACGCGCGGATCATGGATCTATCGCGACTTCGCCGAGGGGCGGCGCGCCTACCTCATGTTCCGCTCAGTGAAACCGGCCCTGCCGGGAACGACGCAGGAGGACGTGCGTCACAACAGTTCCACCTCGACAAAGGTCATCGGCGCGGCGCCGGCATTGACCACGTTGTGCTCCACCCCGGCCTTGCGGGCATAGGCGGTGCCGGCCGGCACGGTGACCCGGCGGGTCCCGCCGCCGGGCTCTTCAAGCAGCATCTCGCAATCGGTGACGGCGACGATGACATAGTCGGCGCCGTGGACATGCCAGCCGGTCTCGGCCCCCGGCGCGAAGTCGAACCGTGTGGCGCGCAGGTGCGGCTCGTCGATGGATGGCGTGGCTGTGCAGGTCGGGCGCATGATCTCTCCGCCGGTTGGGGCCTTCGGTCGGGCCGCGTTTGGTCGTCTCATTCCAGTAAGCCGCGCTTCATGGCACAGGCAAGCGGGGCGTGACCCGGAAATGCCGTTTGACCAAACGGTCGAGAACAGGCTAGCAGAAAAAGGCATGGGGGCAGGAGGTATCGCGTGGAGGACGAAGCGCCGGCAGAACGGCCGCTGACGCGGATTCAGCAGAAGAACCGCCAGACCATCCTCGCCGCGGCGCTGGAGGTGTTTTCCCAGCACGGCTTCCGCGGCGCCACCCTCGACCAGATCGCCGAGGTGGCGGGGCTGTCGAAGCCGAACCTGCTTTACTATTTCCCCTCGAAAGAGGCGATCCATGTGGAGCTTCTCTCCACCCTGATGGACACCTGGCTCGACCCGCTGCGTGCACTCGATCCCGAAGGCGACCCGGTGGAAGAAATCCTCGACTACGTCCGCCGCAAGCTGGAACTCAGCCGCGACTACCCGCGCGAAAGCCGGCTTTTCGCGAACGAGATCCTGCAAGGCGCGCCGCGGGTGTCCGAGGTGCTGGAGGTCGAGCTGAAATCGCTTGTCGACGAAAAGGCCGCCGTCCTCAGCCACTGGGCGCGGGCGGGCCGCATCGCCGACCTGCCACCGCATCACCTGATCTTCTCGATCTGGGCGCTGACCCAGCATTACGCCGATTTCGACGTCCAGGTGCGCGCCGTCCTCGGCCCCGGCCATGACCCTTACGCAGAGGCGGACGGCTTTCTCGACACGCTCTTTCGCAAGCTTCTCGCCCCTTGATGCAGGGTGAAACCCAAACTGCCTTCGCTGACCGTCACCCCTGGTCGTCTTGCCGCACCGGATAGCGGTCGCCCTTCCGGTCGATCAGAAGGACCCGCCCGCCATTGCGGACATAAAGATCGCAGCGCGAGAACCCGTTGACGAAATCGACGCAGACCGAGCCGTCCGCCTCGACCCGGTAGCGGCCCTCGGCCCGGTCTTCATTCGAATAAACGTAGGCATAGGAGTCACCCGGCCCGTATTCCGAGCGTCCGCCATCATGAAAGCGCACCAAGGGCAAGCCGAGCAACGCCTCAAGAGCGGCGCCCGACAAGGGCTCGTCCCCGGCCCGCATCGACCAGTCGCCGGCAAGCGCCGTCTGCGCGAAAGCGAGGACGAGGAGCGCGGCGAGGCGTTTCATGGTCCGTTTCTCCCCCAGGGCCGGCCCGATCGGCCGGCACCGCAGAGCGGACCATGCCGGCCCGCGCACTGTCAAACCACCATGTGGTGAGCAGGCGGCCTATTCGGCCGCCTTCATCGCCATCGGGTTATTGGGATGCGTGGTCCAGTTGGCATAATCGCCCACCGTCTTGCCGGTGCGCGGATCGACCTCGCCCTTGGCAAGCGGCCGCATGGTGATGCAATTCTCGACCGGGCAGACGTCGATGCAGAGGTTGCAGGCGACACATTCCTCGTCCTTGACGGTGAAGGTCCGGTCGTCGGACATCGCGATCGCCTGATGCGACGTGTCCTCGCAAGCGGCATAGCAGCGGCCGCACTTGATGCAGAGATCCTGGTCGATCTGGGCCTTGGTCACGTAGTTGAGGTTCAACTGGTTCCAGTCGGTGACATTCGGCACCGCGCGGCCGATCAGGTCCGAAGTCGCGGTCATGCCCTTCTCGTCCATGTATTGCGAGAGGCCCGAGATCATCTCCTGAACGACCTTGAAGCCGTAGGTCATCGCCGCCGTGCAGACCTGCACATTGCCAGCTCCGAGCGCCATGAACTCCGCCGCATCGCGCCACGTCGTCACCCCGCCGATGCCCGAGATCGGCAGGCCGCGCGTCTCGGCGTGGCGGGCGATCTCGGAGACCATCGACAAGGCGATGGGCTTCACCGCCGGGCCGCAATAGCCGCCATGCGCGCCCTTGCCGTCGATGGTGGGCTCCGGTGCGAAACTGTCGAGGTTCACGCTGGTGATCGAGTTGATGGTGTTGATCAGGCTCACCGCATCCGCCCCGCCGCGCTTCGCGGCCTCGGCCGGCTTGCGGATATCGGTGATGTTGGGGGTCAGCTTCACGATGCAGGGCATGTGGCTATACTGCTTCACCCAGCGCGCCACCATCTCGATGTATTCCGGCACCTGGCCGACGGCCGATCCCATGCCGCGCTCGCTCATCCCGTGCGGACAGCCGAAGTTCAGTTCGACCCCGTCGGCCCCGGTATCCTCGATCCGGTGCAGGATGTCCTTCCAGCTTTCCTCGTCGCAGGGCACCATAAGGCTGATCACCAGCGCCCGGTCCGGCCAGTCGCGCTTGACGCGGCGGATCTCGTCAAGGTTGGTCTGAAGCGGCCGGTCGGTGATCAGCTCGATATTGTTCAGCCCCAGAAGCCGCCGGTCCGCCCCCCAGATCGCCCCGTAACGCGGGCCGTTCACGTTGACGACGGGCGGCCCCTCGGCGCCGAGCGTCTTCCACACCACCCCGCCCCAGCCGGCCTCGAAGGCGCGGCGGACGTTGTACTCCTTGTCGGTCGGCGGCGCCGAGGCGAGCCAGAACGGGTTGGGGGATTTGATCCCGATGAAATTCGTGGTCAGGTCAGCCATGTGTCGTCTCCCTCTTCGCCGCGTCCCGGACCTGATCCGGGACCTCCCGGCGATGGTTGGAGGCCCCGGAACAGGTCCGGGGCGGGTTGCGTGCTCAGCCCATCAGGCTCGCGTGAATGTCCTCGGCCGCATCGCGGCCCTCGGCGACGGCGGTGACGGTCAGATCCTCTCCGCCCGACGCACAATCGCCCGCCGCCCAGACGTCCGGCAGGCTCGTCCGGCCAGCACCCGTTACGGCGATCTTGCCGCCCTCGATTTCCAGGCCGTCGGGCGTGCCCTCCAGGATCTGGCCGATGGCCTTCATCACCTGATCCGCCTTCAGCCGGAAGGTTTCCCCCTTGAGCGTTAGGCCACCCGGCCCGTCCTCGGTATAGGCGAACTCGACCTCGCGCGCAGACCCGTTGCCGTGGACCTTCACCGGGGCCGCATTGTGGATGATCCGCACCCCGACCGAGGCCGCGTGCTCCTGCTCATGGGCTGAGGCGGACATCCTCTCCTGCCCGCGCCGGTAGACGATGGTGACGTTCTCGGCCCCGAGAAGCTTCGACTGCACGGCGGCGTCCACCGCCGTCATGCCGCCGCCGATGACGACGACATCGCGCCCGACCGGCAGCTTCGCCCGGTCCGGCTGCTGGCGCAGGGTGGCGATGAAGTCGACCGCGTCGAGGACATTCCCAAGCGCCTCGCCCTCGGCCCTGAGCGCGTTGACCCCGGCAAGACCGAACGCCAGCACCACGGCGTCGTGATCCTTCCTCAGCCCCTCAAGGCTCAGGCCATTCCCCAGCGACTTGCCGTTCCGGACGGCGATGCCGCCGATCTTCAGAAGCCAGTCGACCTCGGCCTGGGCAAAATCGTCCGGTGCCTTGTAGCTGGCGATCCCGTACTCGTTGAGCCCGCCGGCCTTGGGCCGCGCGTCGTAGATCACCACGTCATGGCCCTTGATCGCGAGGCGGTGGGCGGCGGAAAGGCCGGCCGGCCCGGCCCCGACGACGGCGACGCTTTTGCCGGTCGGTTCTGCACGCTGGAAGGGGTGGACGCCCTGCCCCATCAGGCTGTCAGTCGCGAAGCGTTGCAAGCGCCCGATCTCGACCGGCTTGCCCTCGGCCACCTTGCGCACGCAGACCTCTTCACAAAGCTGCTCGGTCGGACAGACGCGGGCGCACATGCCACCGAGGATGTTCTGCGAAAAGATCGTCCTGGCCGCCGCCTCCGGCGTGCCGGTCGCGATCTGGCGGATGAAGAGCGGGATGTCGATCGTCGTCGGGCAGGCGGTCATGCAGGGCGCGTCATGGCAGAAATAGCAGCGATCCGCAGCCACCCGTGCCTCGTGACTGTCAAGGCGCGGCGCGATGTCGGCGAAATTGCGGGCATATTCCGCCGCACCCAAGCGTCCGGCGACGATACCCGGAGTGAGCTGATTGCTGGTCAATGTGACCTCCCCTGTTCTTTTCTTGCCTGAAAGGCTGCCAGCGAATCATTTTTTTATCAACTGGTAAATTTTTCTCGGGCAACCCCGCAGAGGAGCGGCATCGAGGGGAAACTCGCGCTTTCCACCGGCCGGCCAAGCGCGTATAAGCGGCCAGACAGCAAGGCCCCGCGGGAAATGACGGGCCGACGTACAGGACCGATCGAGGATATCGATGACAAAACCCTCCCATGACAGCGACGTGACTTTCATCGAGGCGCTCGCCGAGCTTCTGAACAAGAATGGCCTTGCCGAGTTGAGCGTGAAGCGGGAATACGGCGATCATGACAGCCTGAACGTCCGTGTGACCAAATATGCGGCCCAGGTCGCGGCACCGGCCGCCCCGGCCCCGGCAGCGGCCGCCGCGGCCTCTGCACCGGCGGCACCCGCCGCCGCGCCGGCTGCGGCCGCAGCAGCGGACCCTGCCAGCCACCCGGGTGCAGTGACCTCGCCCATGGTCGGAACCATCTACCTTTCCCCTGAACCCGGCGCCGATCCCTTTGTGACGACCGGCGCCGCGGTCAAGGAAGGCCAGACCGTGATGATCATCGAGGCGATGAAGACCATGAACCACATCCCGGCCCCGCGCGCCGGGACGGTGAAGCGCATCCTCGTCGAGGATGGCAGCCCCGTCGAATACGGTGCTCCGCTTCTCATCATCGAGTGAGGGCCTGATGCTCGAGAAAATCCTGATCGCCAACCGGGGCGAGATCGCGCTGCGGGTGATCCGTGCCTGCCGCGAAATGGGCATCCACTCCGTCGCCGTGCATTCCACCGCCGACGCTGACGCGATGCATGTGCGGATGGCCGACGAAAGCGTCTGCATCGGGCCGAACCCGTCGTCGCAGAGCTACCTCTCGATCCCCGCGATCATCTCGGCCTGCGAGATCACCGGCGCGCAGGCGATCCATCCGGGCTACGGCTTCCTCAGCGAGAACGCGACCTTCGTGCAGGCGCTCGAGGACCACGGCATCACCTTCATCGGCCCGACCGCGGAACATATCCGCATCATGGGCGACAAGATCACCGCCAAGGACACGATGAAGAATCTCGGCGTGCCTTGCGTTCCGGGTTCGGACGGCGGCGTGCCGGACGTGGCGACCGCGAAGACGGTCGCGGCGGACATCGGCTATCCGGTGATCATCAAGGCCACCGCCGGCGGCGGCGGGCGCGGCATGAAGGTCGCCCGTGACGAGAGCGAGCTGGAAAGCGCCTTCCGCACTGCGCGGGCCGAGGCCAAGGCAGCCTTCGGCAACGACGAGTGCTATATCGAGAAATACCTGCAACGCCCCCGGCACATCGAGATCCAGGTCTTTGGCGACGGCAAGGGCAAGGCGGTGCATCTCGGCGAACGCGACTGTTCGCTGCAGCGCCGCCACCAGAAGGTCTTCGAAGAGGCTCCCGGCCCGGTCATCGACGCCGAAACCCGGGCCCGGATCGGCAAGACCTGCGCCGATGCCGTGGCCGCGATCAACTATATCGGCGCCGGCACGATCGAATTCCTCTACGAGGACGGCGAGTTCTACTTCATCGAGATGAACACCCGCCTTCAGGTCGAACACCCGGTGACCGAGGCGATCTTCGGCGTCGATCTGGTGCGCGAGCAGATCCGCGTGGCGGAAGGCCTGCCGATGTCCTTCACCCAGGACGACCTTCAGGTGAACGGCCACGCCATCGAGGTGCGGATCAACGCCGAGAAACTGCCGAACTTCGCGCCCTGCCCCGGCAAGATCACCCAGTATCACGCACCGGGCGGGCTTGGCGTGCGGATCGATTCCGCGCTCTACGACGGCTATTCGATCCCGCCCTATTACGACAGCCTGATCGGCAAGCTGATCGTCCATGGCCGCGACCGCCCCGAATCGCTCGCCCGGCTGAAGCGGGCGTTGTCGGAACTGATCGTCGACGGCGTCGACACGACCATCCCGCTCTTCCATGCGCTCTTGCAGGAAGAGGACATCCAGACCGGGAACTATTCGATCCACTGGCTAGAAAAGTGGCTGGCGAAGGAATTCGGCTGAGCGGCGCAGGCCCGGGACGCGCCGTCTCAGCGCGGCCGCAACAGGCAGGTGCCGCGGCGCTTGAACTTTTCCCGGTAGTAATCGGGCAGCGGCCCGCGGCGATCCGGCGGAACCGTGTTCCAGTCGAGCCAGTCGCAATCGTAGCCGAGCACCTCCGCCATCAGCTCCATCGCCTTGCGGCTCGGCACGCCGATCAGCGTGCGCGCGAAGCCCTCGTGGTTCGGGATCGCGTTCAGATCGTTGTCGGTCTCCTCACGCATGACCCGGATCACGGCGTTGGGGCCGATCACGAATTCGCTGTCGACGATGACGAGGCGCGGCCCGAGCTTGCGGATCAGCCGGAAAAGCTGGAAGTGGTCCATGACATGGTAGAGGATGCCGAGCACCCCGACGATGTCATAGCGCTGCCCGGCCGCGACTTCCGCCCGCAGACCTTCGAAGATGTCATTGCATTTGAGTGTGACCTTGTCGCGCGGCCGGCCGGCCGGAAAGCCGGCGAAGCGGTCGATCAGGACCTGGCGACCCTCGATCCCCACGACCTCGCGCGCGCCGGAGGCGGCGAAGGCATAGGCCCAGCGTCCGTCATGCGCCGCAAGGTCCAGGACCCGTGCCCCCTCGATCTCGGCCCGGAGCGGCCGGATCAGCATCCGGTAGCGCTCATTGAGCCTTGCGACGGAGCGGGCATCCTCGGCGTAGCGGTCAATAGCCGTCAGAAAATCAAAAAACGCCATACCGGCCCCGATGCAGGTACACTCCCCCAGTCGCCCCCGTGCATGAAGAGTCCCGCCCCGAATGTCTAGAACTACCGACGTGCAACTGCTGCTCGACGCCTATGCGAGCGGGATCTTCCCGATGGCGGCCGGGCGCGACGATGACGAACTGCACTGGGTCGATCCGCGGATGCGCGGAATCTTCCCCTTGGATAATTTCCACATTTCGCGGTCTCTTGCCCGGGCAATCCTCCGGGAAAACTATGAAATTCGAACAGATTCGGCGTTTTCAGAGGTCGTTCGTCTCTGTGCCGCCCGATCCGAGACCTGGATCAACGCGCCGCTCACCGCGCTTTACGACGCCCTGCACGACATCGGCCACGCCCATGCGATCGAAGTCTGGCAGAACGGCGCGCTGACCGGCGGCGTCTTCGGGATCACGCTCGGGTCAGCGTTCTTCGGCGAAAGCATGTTCTCGACCCGGACCGATGCCTCCAAGATCGCGCTCGCCTACCTCGTCGACCGGCTGACCGAGGCCGGGTTCACCCTGTTCGACACGCAGTTCCTGACCCCGCATCTCGCCTCGCTCGGCGCGGTGGAGATTCCGCGGCACGACTACCGGACCCGGCTGGCCGAGGCGCTGCGCCACACGGCCGAATTCACCCTGCCGGAAACGCCGTCGGCTCAGCTGCTCTTGCAGCGCAGGACCCAGAGGTCGTAGCGCGGGTCGTCGAGGGCCGACAGGGCCGGGCTCGACGCGATCATCCAGCCGTCGAAAACGGCTGTCCCCGTGGCGGCATCGGCGATGGTCAGATGCGCGAAGGCGTCCGACGACGGGTCTTCGACCGGGTAGCGGCAATCGGCAAGCGTCACCGCCAGCCGGCCGAATTCGGCGGTCTGGCCTGAATCGAGCTCGATATCGACGGTTTCGCCGGACACCTTGTCGAGGCCGCGCAGGATCGCCCCCGGCGCGCTCGCCACGTCCTGCGCCGACGCGACCCCAGCGCCCGAAAGCGCCAGGACGATCGCCAGGGCAGCCCTCATGGCGCCGCCGTATCGGTATTCTCGCCGGACTTGGCACCGACGAACTTCATCATCAGGGCGATCATGCTGACCGCGCCTTGCGTGTCCTCGATCTCCGCCCCCGGCTCCAGGTCCATCGGGCTGCCGCCCGGCAGGATCTCGATGAACGCCCCGCCGAGAAGCCCTTCGGAGGCGACGACGATCGTGCTGTCATCCGGCACCGCGACATCGTTGCGGACCGTCACCGTCGCATCGGCGAAAAACGTCGTCGGGTTGAGCGCAAGCTCGGTCACGGTGCCGACCTTGACACCGGCCAGCCGGACGTCGGTGCCGACCGTGATCCCCTCGACCGAACGGAAGCTCGCCGTCAGTTCGTAGCTGTCGGTGGCGCGGGTGAACCCCTCGCCGTTGCCCGCAAAGACGAGAAATCCCACTGCGGCGGCGAGAACGCCCGCGCCGGTCAGAACCTCTGTGATGTTTTCGGCCATAGGTCTATTCCGGGCTCCACGCCTCGTAGTCGCGCCGTTCGGCCGGCGCGGCGCGGCGGATGGAACCGGCGGGCGCATAGGCCAGCGTGGTTCCGGTCAGGTTTTCCAGATGCGGCTTTTCCCAGGACTTGTGGGGCAGTGCCGCCCGGGTCGGTGGCTCATTCCAGGTGAAGTGCAGCCAGCCGTGCCAGTCCGGGCTGACGCGCGAGGCCTCGCTCTCGCCGTTGTAGATCACCCAGCGGCGCTTGCCGTCGCGGGTCTGGTAGAAGACGTTGCCCTGATCGTCCTCGCCCACCTTCACCCCATTGCGGGCGGTGAAAATCTGGGTGCCGAGCGTCTGGCCGTTCCACCAGGTGAGAAGGCGCAGCAGGAAATTCATGGGTCAACCTCCGGGGCAATCCTGCCCCCTTATAGCGCAGGGGATGGCGAGGTCCAGAGGATAGGCGGGACTTAAAACTGCCTGTCCGGCGCCACGCGATTTACTGCCAAGCGCAGAAGAATGGGCGGACACAGGCGGCCCGCTTCAAATACGGTGTCAAGTCGCGACCTGCGAAACTTACCCCGCCGTCGCGGCCTTTTCAGCCTTGGTGTCGGCGTGGATCAGGAGCGGTTTGGCGCCGGAATCCACGGCTTCCTCGTTGACCACGACCTCTTCGACCGAGGTCATGCCCGGCAGTTCGAACATCGTGTCGAGGAGGATATCCTCCATGATCGACCTGAGCCCCCGCGCGCCGGTCTTGCGCTTGATCGCGCGCTTGGCGATGGCGGTCAGCGCGTCGGTGGTGAAGGTCAGCTTCACGCCCTCGATGTCGAAAAGCCGCTGATACTGCTTCACGAGCGCGTTCTTCGGCTCGGTCAGGATCGTGACCAGCGCGTCCTCGTCGAGATCGGTGAGCGTCGCGATCACCGGCAGGCGGCCGACGAATTCCGGGATCAGGCCGAATTTCAAGAGGTCCTCGGGCTCCAGCTCGGTGAAAAGCTCGCCGACGCCGCGCGCGTCCGGGTCCTTGACCTCGGCGCCGAAGCCGATGGCGCTGCCCTTGCCGCGCATCGCGATGATCTTTTCCAGACCTGCGAAGGCGCCGCCGCAGATGAAGAGAATATTGGTCGTGTCCACCTGCAGGAATTCCTGCTGCGGATGCTTGCGACCGCCTTGTGGCGGCACGGAGGCCACGGTGCCTTCCATGATTTTCAGAAGCGCCTGCTGCACGCCCTCCCCGCTCACGTCGCGGGTGATCGAGGGGTTGTCGGACTTCCGGGTGATCTTGTCGACCTCGTCGATATAGACGATGCCGCGCTGGGCGCGCTCGACATTGTATTCCGAGGCCTGCAGGAGCTTCAGGATGATGTTCTCGACATCCTCACCGACATAGCCGGCCTCCGTCAGCGTCGTCGCATCGGCCATGGTGAAGGGCACGTCGAGAATCCGCGCCAGCGTCTGCGCCAGAAGCGTCTTGCCGCAGCCGGTGGGGCCGATCAGCAGGATGTTCGACTTCGCCAGCTCGATCTCGGCAGATTTCGAGGCGTGGTTCAGGCGTTTGTAATGGTTGTGAACCGCGACCGACAGCACCCGCTTGGCATGCACCTGGCCGATGACATAGTCATCGAGCACCTTGCAGATGTCGCGCGGCGTGGGCACGCCGTCGGTGGATTTGAGGCCGGTGGACTTCGTCTCCTCGCGGATGATGTCCATGCAAAGCTCGACGCATTCATCGCAGATGAAGACCGTCGGGCCGGCGATCAGCTTGCGCACCTCATGCTGCGACTTTCCGCAGAAAGAGCAGTAGAGCGTGTTCTTGCTGTCGCTGCCAGAATTGTTCGCCATCGTCACCCTCTGCGGCCTGTTCGCAAATCGTTCATCATCTTTGTGACTGCCCTTTTCGACAAGATTAGGGCAGCCACCATGTCACCACAATGCCAAAATACCCTACCCCGCATCCCGGATAGGGGTCGGCCGGGTCACTTCTTCGCGTCTTCACCGGGGCGGGCGGCGAGAATCTCGTCGATCAGGCCCCAGTCCTTGGCATCCTCGGGCGACATGAAGTTGTCGCGCTCCAGCGCCGCTTCGACCTTCTTGACCGGCTGGCCGGTGTGTTTGTGGTAGATGTCGTTCAGCCGGTCCTTGAGCTTCTGGGTTTCCTGCGCGTGGATCATGATGTCCGTCGCCTGGCCCTGGTAGCCGCCCGAGGGCTGGTGCACCATGATCCGGCTGTTGGGCAGGCTGAAACGCATCCCCTTCTCGCCCGCCGTCAAGAGGAGCGAGCCCATCGATGCCGCCTGGCCGATGACGAGGGTCGAGACCTTCGGCCGGATGTACTGCATCGTATCGTAGATCGAGAGACCCGAGGTCACCACGCCGCCGGGCGAGTTGATGTACATCGCGATTTCCTTCGACGGATTCTCCGCCTCGAGGAACAGAAGCTGGGCGCAGATCAGCGTCGACATGCCGTCATGGACGGGGCCGGAAAGGAAGATGATCCGCTCCTTCAGGAGGCGCGAATAGATGTCATAGGCCCGCTCCCCGCGAGAGGTCTGTTCGACCACCATCGGCACGAGGGTGTTCATGTAGAGATCATAAGGGTCTTTCATCATCGTCCGCCTGTCGCTGTTCCCGGGTGAAATGCTTATGCACAGAACCTTACCCTTGTCTTAGTGTCGCGCACCGGGGGCTGCAAGGGCCGGTCTGGTCCGGGACGCTACGCGAGGCCCGGCATGCGGGGCCGCGACCGCAGGCTTCGGAGGCGGATTCACCCGCCTTTTCCTGTCGGGCACGGCCCCCTACGATGGCGCAGCGCAGTGGGATTCGAAAGCAGTATGACGCGAGTGCCAAACTCCGGACCCGGCCTCAAGCTCCGCCTCGTCGTCGACGGCGGCGACTGGCTCGGGCCGGGCAAGGCCGACCTGCTTGCCGGGATCGCCGAGACCGGCTCGATCTCGGCCGCCGGCAAGCGCATGGGGATGAGCTACAAGCGCGCCTGGGGCCTTGTCGAGGTGCTTAACGCGATGTTCCGCGCGCCCCTGGTCAGCGCCACCCGTGGCGGCGCCGGACATGGCGGTGCCGAACTGACCGAGACCGGGCAGACCGTGCTCGCGCTCTACCGGGCGATGCAGGCCAAGGCGGACGCGGCCCTTGCGGAGGAAATCGCGGCGCTGGCCGGTCTTTCCGTTATTCCCGACCGGAAATAACGCTTGCCTCAGGGCGAAAGCTGCCGTTATCTCCGACCGACCATAACGGGAGTCCATCTTGCGCTGTGTTCTTGCCGCCATCTTCCTCGTCCTCGCGGGCGCAGCGCGGGCCGACACCGTGCTGGTCGCCGTGGCCACCAATTTTCGCCCCGTGGCGGAGGCACTGGCCGAGGGGTTCGCGGCCGAAACCGGACACCGGGCCGAGATCAGCGCCGCCGCCACCGGCAAGCTTGCGGCGCAGATCGCGGCCGGCGCGCCGTTCGACGTCTTCCTTGCCGCAGACGCCGCAACGCCGGAACGGCTGGTGAGGGAGGGGTTCGCGGACGGCGGCAGCATTTTCACCTATGCGGTCGGCCGGCTCGTCCTCTGGTCCGCCGATCCGGGCCTCGACCTCGGCGATCCGGCGGCGGCGCTTCGGGCCGCGCGCCATGTGGCCATCGCCAATCCCGACATCGCCCCCTACGGCAAGGCCGCCGCACAGACCATCGCGTTCATGCATCTTCAGGACATCTCCGACAGGCTCGTCACCGGCGAGAACATCGGCCAGGCCTATGCGCTCGTCGCTTCGCGCGCGGCGGAGCTTGGCTTCGTCGCGGCCTCTGCGGTGACCGACGGCCGGGGCTGGACCGTGCCGGCGGACCATCACGATCCGATCCGGCAGGATGCGGTGCTGCTGACGCATGGCGCCGGCAACCCCGCCGCGACGGCCTTCCTCGCCTATCTGCGCTCCGACGCGGCCATCGCCGTGATCGGGCGCTTCGGCTACGGGACGCAGCCATGACCCTTGCCGACCTCGCCCCGCTCTGGCTGACGCTGAAGCTCGCCGCAACCGTGACGGCTCTGCTGCTGGTGCTCGGCACACCGCTGGCCTGGTGGCTGGCGCGCACCCGGTCGCGGATTGCCCCGGCCGTCGAAGCGGTGACCGCCCTGCCGCTCGTGCTGCCGCCGACGGTGCTCGGCTTCTACCTCCTGCTCGCCTTCAACCCGACCGCGCCGCTCGGCGGGTTCTGGATGTCGCTGACGGGCGGCACGCTCACCTTCTCCTTCGCCGGCCTCGTCGTCGCCTCGCTCTTCTACTCGCTGCCGTTCACGGTGCAGCCGCTTCAGGCCGCCTTCACCTCGCTCGGCCGGGCGCCGCTGGAGGCGGCGGCGAGCGTCGGGGCCGGGCCGCTGGACGCCTTCCTGACGGTTGCCGCCCCACTTTCCATGCGCGGCTACCTGACGGCCGCGATCCTGACCTTCGCGCATACGCTCGGCGAATTCGGCGTCGTGCTGATGGTCGGCGGCAACATCCCCGGCGAGACGCGGGTCATTTCCATCGCGATCTACGAGGAGGTCGAGACTCTCGACTACACCACCGCACATCTCTTGTCGGGGCTCCTCCTCGGCCTCTCCTTCGCGATCCTTCTCGCGCTCTACACGGTCAACGGCCGTGGCCGGATGCGGGGCCTCGGATGACCACGATCGATCTCGATATCGCGGTCCAGCTCTCCGATTTCAAACTGGAAATCGACCGCAGGATTCCGCTCTCCGGCCTCACTGCCCTCTTCGGGCCGAGCGGCGCGGGCAAAAGCACGCTCCTGCGGGTGATCGCCGGGTTCGAGCACGGCGCCGGCCGGGTCGCCTTTGGCGACGAGGTCTGGGAGGACGGGCGGCGCTTCGTGCCGCCGCACCGCCGCCGCATCGCCACCGTGTTCCAGGACCCGCGCCTCTTCCGTCATCTCGACGTGCGCGGCAACCTCGCCTACGCGGCCCGGCGCGCCGGCCAGGTGCAGGCGGTGCCGGCGATGATCGACCGCTTCGGGCTGTCCCCGCTTTCCGGGCGCCGGACGGACACCCTGTCGGGCGGCGAGGCGCAGCGCGTCGCCTTGGCCCGCGCGCTCCTCACCGCGCCGCGCCTCATTCTGATGGATGAACCGCTCTCCGCCCTCGATCACGCACGCCGGCTTGAAATATTCCCGTATATCGAGGAGTTGCGGGACGAAGCGAAGGTTCCGATCCTCTATGTCAGCCATGTGCAGTCGGAGGTCGCGCGGCTCGCCGGCCATATGCTGACCCTTGCCGGAGGCCGGATTACCGGCTTCGGCCCGACCACGGACATCCTCGGCGACCCCGTCCTTGCCCCTGGTCTCGGCGGGGAAGAGCCGGGCAGCCTGATCGCCGCGACCGTCAGCGGCATCACCGAGGACGGGCTTTGCGCCCTCGACTTTCCCGGCGGCACGATCCTGACGACCCAGCGGCTCGGCGCCGCAGGCGCCCGTGTCCGGCTTTTTGTCCGGGCCCGCGACGTGCTGCTATCCCGCGAGCGGCCCGAGGGGCTGAGCGCGCTGAACATCCTGCCGGCGGTGGTCAGTTCCATCACCGACGCCGGCCCGGCCTCCGCCGATGTCGCCCTCGATTGCGGCGGCACCGGCTTGCGCGCGCGGATCACCCGCCGGTCGGCGGCCGCACTCGGCCTTGAGCCGGGTGTGCCCTGCCATGCGATCCTGAAGTCGGTGGCGCTGGCACGGGACTGATTGCCTTCGCCCGCCGTTCCGCTAGGTTGCCCCGCATGACCAGATGCGCCCTCATCGTTGCCCACGGGCAACCCTCCGACCCTCATCCGCCGGAGGCCGAGATGGCCGCCCTCGCGCGCGAGGTCGCCGGGCAGCTTCCCGGCTGGCGGATCGCCTCGGCCACCCTCGCCGCGCCGGAGAGCTTGAGGATCGCGCTTCAATCCATTGAAAACCCGCTGATCTTTCCGTTCTTCATGGCCGACGGCTGGTTCATCCGAACGCTGCTGCCGCGCCGATTGGCCGAGGCCGGCGCGCCTGAGGCGCGGGTCGTCACACCCTTCGGCCTCTTGCCCGGCACCGCCGCGCTCGCCGCGACCATCCTTTCCGACGCGCTTGCAGTCCACGGCTGGCAGCCGGACCAGACGACGCTCGTCCTCGCGGCGCACGGGTCGGGGCGGAGCCCGCATCCGTCCGCCGCCGCGCGCGCGCTGCAAGCCGCCATAACCGCCCGGCTCGGTTTCTCCGACTGCCGCCTCGGCTTCATCGAGGAGGCGCCCGAACTCGTCGAGGTGGCCGAAGGCACGGGCGCCCGCGCCCTCTGCCTGCCGCTCTTCGTCGCCCGCTGGGGTCATGTCGAGGACGATATCCCGGCCGCCCTGCATGCAGCCGGGTTTCAGGGCGTCACCCTGCCGCCGCTCGGCACCGACGCCCGCGTACCCCGGCTCATCGCCGAGGCCATCGCGACGGCCTGAGCCTCAGCTGTGCTTGACCATGACGTGACGCACGACGGTGTAATCCTCAAGCGCATAGGCCGACATGTCCTTGCCGTAGCCCGACTGCTTCAGGCCGCCGTGCGGCATCTCGTTGACCAGCATGAAATGCGTGTTGATCCAGGTGCAGCCGTAGCGGAGCCTTGCCGCCGTCGCCATCGCCCGGCCGACATCCTTCGTCCAGACTGACGACGCGAGGCCATAGTCGCTGTCATTGGCCCAGCCCACCGCCTCGTCCACGTCCGAGAACGGCGTGACCGAGACGACCGGCCCGAAGACCTCGCGCCGCACGATCTCGTCGGACTGCCGGGCGCCGGCGATCACCGTCGGCCGGTAGTAGAAGCCGCCGTCGCCCATCACCTCGCCGCCCGTGGTGACGCTGATGTGGCCCTGTTCACGCGCCCGCTCGACAAAGCTTGCCACCCGGTCGCGCTGGCGGAGCGAGATCAAGGGGCCGATCTCGTTCGTCGCGTCGTCCTCGTTGCCAAGCCGGATCGTGGCGACGGCGGCGGTCAGGTCGGCCACGAGGTTGTCATAGATCTTCCGGCCCGCGTAGATCCGGCAGGCCGCGGTGCAGTCCTGTCCGGCGTTGTAGTAGCCAAAGGCCCTCACCCCCTCGACCACCTCGGAAAGATCGGCGTCGTCGAAGACCACGACCGGCGCCTTGCCACCAAGCTCCAGATGCGTCCGCTTCACGGTCTTCGCCGCCGCATCGAGCATCTTGCGGCCCGTCGCCACATCGCCGGTGATCGAGATCATGTCGATGCCGCGATGGTTGACCAGGTAGTTGCCCACCGTCTCGCCCCGCCCCGGCAACACGTTGACGACCCCCGCGGGCAGCACGTCGGCGAGGATGCGGGCCAGCTTCAGCGCCGTCAGAGGCGTCTGTTCGGAAGGCTTGAAGATGACGGTATTGCCGCCGCCGATGGCGGGGGCGAGCTTCCACGCCATCATCATCAAGGGATAGTTCCACGGCGCGATCGAGGCGACGACCCCGATCGCGTCACGCCGGATCATCGAGGTGTGGCCCTCCAGATATTCTCCCGCAATTGCGCCCGTCTGGCAGCGCACGGCACCGGCGAAGAAGCGGAAGCAATCGACGACGGCCGGGATCTCGTCGCCCCGCGCCGCGTTGATCGGCTTGCCGCAGTTCAGCGCCTCGAGGGCGGCAAATCCGTCCGCCTCCGTCTCGATCCGGTCGGCGATGGCCAGAAGTGCGGCCGACCGTTCCCCCGGCGTCGTCCGCGACCATCCGTCGAAGGCGGCGCGCGCCGCGGCAACGGCCCGGTCCACCTGATCGGTCGAGGCCTCGGCCAGATCGAGGATCACGGCGCCCGTGCGCGGGTTCAGCACCGTTTCGCCGGGTTCCTGCCCGGGCTCGAAGGCGCCGCCGATCAGCAGGCCGGTGTCGAACTGGATGGTCATCGGGCTCTCCCTTTCATTTGCCGCCGCCGGCGGTCTCTTCGCCGCCCCGCGTCAGGTAATAGGCTGCAAGAATCGGCAGGAACGTCGCCACGAAGACGACGATCGCCACCACGTTGGTCACCGGCCTCTGACGCGGCCGCACAAGCTCGTTCAGCATCCAGATCGGCAGGGTCGACTGCTGGCCCGCCGTGAAGGTCGTGACGATCACCTCGTCGAAGGAAAGCGCGAAGGCCAGCATCCCGCCCGCCAGCAGCGCCGAGCCGAGATTGGGCAGGATCACATGCCAGAAGGTCTGGAACGAGTTCGCCCCGAGATCGGCCGAAGCCTCGAGCATCGAGGCGCCGAGCCGGCGGAACCGGGCAACCGCGTTGTTGTAGACGATGACGATGCAGAAGGTCGCGTGGCCGAGAACGATGGTGAAGGTGGAAAACGGGATGTCGCCGATGGCAAAGGCCGAGCGCAGCGACATGCCGGTGATGATGCCCGGAAGCGCGATGGGCAGCACCACGAGAAGCGAGACGGTGTCACGCCCGAAGAACTTCGCCCGCGCCATCGCCGCGGCACAAAGCGTACCCAGCACCAGCGCCACCGCCGAGGAAATCGCCGCGACGCGCAGCGAAAGGTAAAGCGGCGGCCAGATATCGGCGCGGTTCCAGGCGACGGCGAACCATTTCGTCGTCAGCCCCGGCGGCGGGAACTGATAGCTGCGGTCCTCGGTGGTGAAGGCGTAGAGAAAGATCAGGAGGATCGGCAGGTGCAGGAAGGCCAGCCCCAGAATGGCGCCGATGGTGAGGCCGAGGGGCGCGCGCGCGTCAGATCGCATCGAAGGCCCCCATCTTCCGCGCGACGGTCAGGTAGACCAGCATGATGGCGATGGGCACGACCGCGAAGGCCGCCGCGAGCGGGATATTGCCCGCCGTGCCTTGCAGCGAATAGACCGCCTGGCCGAGGAAGAACCGGCTTGATCCGACGATCTGCGGAATGATGTAGTCGCCAAGCGTCAGCGAGAAGGTGAAGATCGACCCCGCGATCACCCCCGGCGCCGCGAGCGGCAGGATCACGCTCCGGAAGGTGCGCCAGCCGCCGGCGCCAAGATCGGCCGATGCCTCCAGCATCGAGGTCGGCACCCGCTCCAGCGCCGCCTGCATCGGCAGGATCATGTATGGCAGCCACACATAAAGAAAGACGAGGAAGGTGCCGATATAGCTTGTGGAAAGCGAATTGCCGCCGATCACCGGAATGGCGAGGACCGCGTTCAGGACATTCCCCGCGCCGATGCCCTCGGCCGCCCAGGTGATGATCCCCTCCTTGGCGAGGATCAGTTTCCAGGCGTAGACCTTGACGAGGTAGCTCGACCAAAGGGGCAGCATGATGCCGAGGTAGAAGACCGCCTTCCAGCGTCCTTTGGCATAGCGCGCGGCAAAGAAGGCGACCGGAAAGGCCACGACGACGGCGGCCAGCGTCACCGCCGCCGCCATCGCCACTGTGCGCAGGATGACATCGGCATTCGACGGGATCAGCAGCTCGCCATAGGTCTTGAGGGTGAACTCCGGAACCACGAGGCCGGAGAACTCGTCGATCGAATAGAAGCTCTGGATCAGCAGCGCCACCAGAGATCCGATATAGACCACGCCAAGCCAGAGAAGCGGCGGCAACAGCAGAAGCAGGGTCAGGAGCTTCGGCCGGCTCCAGAAGACCGCCGTCAACCGGTCGCCCGCCCCGCGCGCCGGATGCGCGGCCCCGCTCACGCCTCGCCCTCCATCACATGAAGCGCCGCCGCCTCCCAGTCGAGCCCGACCTCGGCCCCGATCTCCGGCACCGCGACGCCCGCGGGAACCAGAACCGCGATCTCGCTTTCACCTTGCTCCAAATACCTCGGGGCGTCCGTTGGTCCGCCATCGGTCCGATGACCATTGGACGCGGGCAGCGCCCCGGCCCGCACGCTGAGCCGCGTGCCGGCACCAAGATAGCGCGCCCCGGTGACGACGCCGCCCAGCCGTCCGGCCGGGGCGATCGCGATCGCCTCTGGCCTGAGGCTGGCCCAGGCGCGCGGCCCGCCGACGGCGGCGGTCAGGTCCGGCGGCAGCACGTTCGAGGAGCCGACGAAATCCGCGACGAAGCGGGTCGCGGGCCGCTCATAGATCTCGGCCGGTGTGCCGACCTGCGCCACGCGCCCCTCGTTGAAGACCGCCACGCGGTCGGCCATGCTCAGCGCCTCGCCCTGATCATGGGTGACGAAAACGAACGTGATTCCAAGCCGCTGCTGCAAGGACTTCAACTCGTCCTGCATCGCCTCACGGAGCTTGAGGTCAAGCGCCCCCAAAGGCTCGTCGAGCAAGAGCACCCTCGGCTCGTTCACCAGTGCCCGCGCCAACGCGACGCGCTGCCGTTGGCCGCCGGACAGTTGCGCAGGCTTGCGGTCGCCGAACCCGTCGAGCTTGACCAGCGCCAGCATCTCTTCGGCCCGCGCGTGGCGGGCTTGGCGGCCGACCCCCGCGACCATCAGCCCGTAAGCGACATTGTCGCGCACCGACATGTGCGGGAACAGCGCGTAGTCCTGAAAGACCGTGTTCACATGGCGCCGGTTGGGCGGCACCTCGCCCATGTCCTCGCCGAAGATGCGGACGATCCCGGCGGTCGGTTTCTCGAACCCCGAGATCAGCCTGAGGCAGGTGGTCTTGCCGGAGCCGGAGGGCCCGAGCATGGCGAAGAACGATCCCTCCTCGATGACGAGATCGACCGCGTCCACGGCCCGCACCGGCCCGTAATGCCGCGAGACGGACTGGAATTCGACGGCTGCGTTCATTAAATCTTCCCCGTTCCCCCGCCTCGGGGCCGAGGGCAAAACAGTCCGGTCCCGGCGCCAAAGGGCGCCGGGAGGAGGTCAGGCGTCAGCGCCCGCCGATCACCCCGATGTAGTCGGAGACCCAGCGGTAATAGGGCACGCAGGCGCCCTCGCCCTGCGCACAATTGGCGACCGGCGTGGTCCAGAACCGGATCTTGTCGAAATCGTCCATGCCGTTCGCGGTGCAGCCTTCCGCCGTCTGCATCCCCGACCCGTCGGTGCAGGAGGCCGGCGTCACCGGGTTGGAGCCGAACCACACCGAAAGGTCGGATTGCAGGTTCGAAGACAGCGTATGCTCCATCCACTTGTAGGCGCAGTTCGGATGGGCGGCATCGGCCTGCATCATGGTCGTGTCGGCCCAGCCCGTTGCCCCCTCGGACGGGATCGTAGAGGAAATCGGCAGGCCCTCGGATTTCAGGAGGTTCACCTGGAACGGCCAGGACCCGGAGGCGACGACGCCCTCGTTCTTGAAATCATCCATCTGGATGAAGGCGTCGTGCCAGTAGCGGCCGACCAACTCGCGTTGCTGGCGCAGAAGGTCGAGGGCGGCCTTGTATTGATCCTCGTTCAGCTCGTAGGGCGAGGTGATGCCCAGTTCAGGCTTGTGCGCCATCAGGTACTGCGCCGCGTCGGCGACATGGATCGGCCCGTCATAGGCCTGGACCCGGCCCTTGTTCGGCTTGCCGTCCGGCAGGTCCATCGGCTCGAACACCACGTTCCACGAGGTCGGCGGCTCGGGGAAGACCTCGGTGTTGTACATCAGCACGTTCGGCCCCCACTGGTAGGGCACACCGTAATGGGTGCCGTCCACGGTGAACCACGGCGCGTCCTTCAGTCGGTCGTCGATCTTCGACCACGACGGGATGAGGTCGGTGTTGATCGGCTGCACCCGCTTGCCCGCGACGAGGCGGAGCGAGGCGTCGCCCGACGCGGTCACAAGGTCAAAGCCGCCTTCGTTCATCAGCGCCACCATCTCGTCCGAAGTGTTGGCGGTCTTGATGTTGACCTTGCAGCCGGTCGCTTCCTCGAACTTGGTCACCCAGTCGAAGGCGGCATCGGTTTCGCCGCGCTCGATATATCCCGGCCAGGCGACGATATCGACCTGGCCTTCGCCATCTCCGACGGAGGTCATCTGCGCCGAGGCGAGCGACGCCGCGGAGAGCGCCAGAATGGTGGTGGACGCAAGGAGCCGTTTCATTCGTTTCACCTTCCTGTTGGTTTTTTCTTGGCTGTCCCCGCAACGCGCATGGAATCGGCGCTGCGACGCCGGGCAGAACGGGTTTGACGGTAGTCTGAAACCCGCCCGCTCCGTTCGCAATATCAAAAGCAAGAAACATGATATCGGCGCAACCGATACATCAGCGCTCCGGAACCGCCCCCTGCGCCGCCCGGATGAAGGCGCGCGCCACCGGCGAGAGCGGCGCGCCCTTGCGCCAGCAGAGCCCGACCTGCACCGACGGCAGGTCGCCCGACACGTCGCGGATCTCGATCCGGTCGCCTTCCAGCGACCACGGCCGGTAGACGAGCGAGGGCAATACCGCGACACCGGCCCCGGTGGCAACAAGACTGCGCACCGCCTCGACCGAGCGGGTGCGGAACGCGATGTCGGGCTTGACCGACAGCGCCGCCATCAGCTTGCGCGTACTCTCCTCGATCTCGTCGACGGTCAGCAGGATCAGCTGTTCCCCGGCGAGCTGGTCGAGCGAGATCGCCTCGGCATCGGTCAGCGGATGGCCGAGCGGCAACCAGAGCCGGTAGGGAGAGACCAGCAGCGATTCGACATGCAAGGCCGCCCGGTCGCGGATCGACGAGGTCAGCATCACCGCCACATCAAGCTCGCCGCCGATCAGCAGGTGCTGAAGATAATCGCCATTGTCCTCGATTGCCGATAGCTCCACCTGCGGCCAGGCCCGGCGGAAGCGCGACAGGATGTCGGACAGCACATAACCCGCCACCAGCGAGGTGACGCCAAGCGACAGCTTGCCGGCCATTTGCCCCGCCTCGTCGCGAAACGCCATCCGCGCGTTCGAGACATCGCCAAGGATCTGCGACGCATGCCTGAGGAAGAGCGAGCCCTTGTGCGTCAGGTCGAGCCCGCGCGCCCTGCGCTCGAAGAGCATGACGCCAAGATCGTCCTCCAGCGACTGGATCGCCTCGGTGACCGAACTCTGAGAGATCGAAAGTGCCCGCGCAGCGCCGGAAATGCTGGCTTTTTCCGCCGCGGCCACGAAGAATTGCAATTGTCTGATGGTGAATGCCAACCGCACCTCCCCCGGCGCTCCGCCAACCAGCTTGGGCGACGGCGGCGCGAAGTCAACAGCCGAGAATGGCGGGAAAGAAACAGGAGCCGGTGGATTGTAAAGGCTATGTAACAGTTTTATGACAGCAAGGCCTCGGCCCGCGACAAGGAAGAAAGAATGCCCGAAACCTCGCCCCTTCTCTTTCTGCTGCATGTCGCCGGGGCTGCCGCGCTTCTGATCTGGGCCGTGCGGCTGGTGCGGACCGGCGTGGAGCGGGGCTGGTCGGTACCGCTTCGCCGGCTCCTGCGGCGCGGGGCCGAGAACCGGCTGCTGGCGGCGCTGACCGGAACCGGGGCGGCAATCGTCCTGCAAAGCTCGACCGCCGTCGCGATCCTGACGGCGAATTTCGTCGCCGCCGGAACCCTCGCGGCGATCGCCGGGCTTGCGATCCTGCTTGGTGCCGACCTCGGCTCGGCGATCGTGACGCAGATCCTGCTCGCGCGGGCCGACTGGCTGGTGCCGGTGCTCTTGGTGGCGGGTGTCGCGCTTTTCCTGAAGGCGAACAGCCGGGATTACCGGATGGCGGGCCGGGTTCTGATCGGCCTGGCGCTGATCTTCGTGTCACTCTCGATGATCCGCACCGCGACGGAGCCGTTGCGCGACAGCGCCGGGCTTGTCGCCGCGATGACGTATCTCGGTGGCGATCCGCTCACCGCTTTCGTCATCGGCGCCCTCTTCGCCTGGGCGGTGCATTCCTCGGTGGCCGCCGTCCTTCTTTTCGTGACGCTGGCGGCGCAAGGGGTCCTGCCGGTCACCGCCGGCATTGCGATGGTGCTCGGCGCCAATCTCGGCGGCGCGATCATCGCCTATGTGCTGACGCTCGGCTCGGCCGTTTCGGCGCGGCGGGTGGTGATCGCCAACCTCGCGCTTCGCGGCGGCGGCGCGGCGGTGGCGCTGTTCGTCCTGTCGGTCTTCACCCCGCCCTTCGACCTTCTTGGCGCCACCCCGGCGCGGCAGGTGATCAACCTTCACCTCGCCTTCAACCTCGCGCTGGCGATACTGGCGCTGCCGGTAATCGGCCCGGTGCTGAGCCTCGTCTCGCGCTGGGTCACGCCGCCGGCCGAAACCCCGAACCTGTCGCGGATCAGCGCGCTCGATTCAGCGGCGCTTTCCCAGCCCGACCGCGCGCTTGCCTGCGCGGCGCGCGAGGTGCTGCAAATGGGCGAAGGCGTGGAAGCGATGCTGCGGTCGGTCATCGGCGTTTACGTGGACTGGAACGACACCGCCGCCGCGGCGATCCGCGCAAAGGAAACGGAACTCGACAAAATGCACATCGCAACAAAGCTTTACCTGGCGAAGTTGCAGCGAAATACGAACGACGAGGATGTCACGCGCCGGGGGCTGGAACTGGCCGACATGGCAGTGAACCTCGAAAGCGCCGGCAATGCCATCGCCGACACGATGCTCGGCCTCGCCCGTCGCCTCGATCAGAGCGGCGCCGCCTTTTCCGAGACCGGCCTGCACGAGATCCGCGATTTCCACGACCGGGTCCTGTCGAACGCGCAGGCCGGCCTCAACGTGCTGATGACGCTCAACCCTGATGCGGCCCGCGCCCTTGTCGAGGAAAAGGACCACGTCCGTGACATTGAGCAGCGCCTGCAACGCTCGCATCTCGACCGGCTGAAACAGGGGCTGACGGAAAGCATCGAGACCTCGAACATTCACCAGGAAACGCTGCGCGCCCTGAAGCAGGTGAATTCGGCCTTCACCATGATCGCCTACCCGATCCTGTCGGAAACCGGCGACCTTCTCGGCAGCCGCCTGAGCCGCGGAAAGACCTGAACATCGCCACGCATCGCATTAGAAATAAACGAATCTCCGCAATCGCCGGCGTGATCGCTCAGGACCGGATGCGCAGGTTCTCCGGGTCGTAGAAAGGCGCCATCCCGATCCGGGCCGGAAAGACCTCGTTCGCGACGACAAGCTCGTAGTGCCCGTCCTCCAGGAACGCGTCGGACACGCCTTCTGCGTATCGCACATAGCCGTAGCCGATGCTCTTGCCGACGGTATAGCCGAACCCGCCCGAGGTGAGATAGCCGACCGGCTCACCGTCCCGCAGGATCGTCTCGCGGCCGACAAGGACCGCGCGGGGATCGTCGAGGGTGAAGCCGACAAGGCGTTTCTTCAGGGGGCTGCCCTGCGCCGCCTCCAGCGCCGCGCGGCCGATGAACCCGGCATTGCTGCGCAACGAGTCCCGCCTCGAACGGCGTGTCGTTCGGGGTGATGTCGGACGACCAGGCGCGGTAGCCCTTTTCGAGCCGCAGCGATTCGATGGCGCGGTAGCCGACCGGCCGGATCCCCTCGCCCGCGCCCGCCGCCATCAGCGCATCGAAGACCGCGCCCGTCGCGGCAAGCGGCACATGCAACTCCCAACCCAGTTCGCCGACATAGGTGACGCGCAGCGCCCGCACGGTTGCTCCAGCTATCGCGATCTCGCGCACATGACCGAAGGGGAAGCCGGAATTCGACACATCGGCCTCCGTCACCCGGGCCAACACGTCGCGCGCCTTCGGCCCCATCAGCGACAGCACCCCCCAATCCTCGGTAATATCCCGGATCGTCACATCGCCTTTCGGCAGGTGATCGGCGATCCAGGCGAGGTCATGGGTGCGGAATCCGGTCCCGGTGACGAGGTAGAACCGGTCCTCGGCCAGCCGCGCGACGGTCAGGTCGCATTCGATCCCGCCGCGCGAGTTCAGCGCCTGCGTATAGGTCAGCCGCCCCGGTTCCTTCGCCACCCGGTTGGCGAAGATATGGTCGAGCGCGCGGGCCGCATCGGCCCCGGTCACCTCGTATTTCGCGAAGGACGACTGGTCGAAGATGCCCACCGCCTCGCGCACATGGGCATGTTCCGCGCCGACCGGGGCGAACCAGTTCTGCCGGCCCATCGAATAGACGTCCTCTGCCGCCATCCCCTCGGGCGCGAACCAGTTCGGCCGCTCCCATCCCAGCTTCGATCCGAAAACCCCGCGATGCGCCGTCAGCCGGTCGTAAAGCGGCGACACAATGCGCGGCCGGCCGGAGGTGTATTCCTCGTGCGGGAAGCCGATGGTGTAATGCTTGCCGTAGGCCTCGCAGGTGCGGTCGCTGACCCATTGCCGGTCGCGGTGCATGCCCGAGAAGCGGCGTATGTCCACGGTCCAGAGGTCCAAGGGCGCCTCGCCGGTCATCACCCAGTCGGCCAGCACCCAGCCGGCGCCGCCCCCCGATGCGATGCCGAAGGCGTTGAACCCGGCGCCGACGAACATGTTCGGACACTCGGGCGCGTTGCCGAGGATGAAGTTCCCGTCCGGCGTGAAGCTTTCCGGCCCGTTGATCATCTGTTTGACGCCGACGGTTTCGAGCGCCGGCACCCGGGCCATCGCCTGCACCAGATGCTGCTCGAAATGGTCGTAGTCGTCCTCGAACAGGTGGAACTGCCAGTCGTTCGGAATGTCGCCGGTGGGCAGCGGCTGCGGGTTCGGCTCATACCCGCCCATCACGAGGCCGCCGACCTCTTCCTTGAAATAGGTGCGCCGGTCGGGGTCGCGGATCGTGGCCGCGTCGGCCGAGAGGCCCGCCACCTTCTCGGTCACGATATACTGATGCCTGACCGCCTGGAGCGGCACCTCGATCCCCGCCATCGCGCCGACCTGCCGCGCCCATTGCCCGGCACAGTTCACCACTTTTTCGCAGGCGATCTCGCCGGCAGAGGTCTTGACGGCGGTGATCCGCCCCGCCTCCATACCGAAGCCCGTCACCCGCACCCCCTCGAAGATCTTCGCCCCGTGCATCCGCGCGCCCTTGGCAAGGCTCTGGGTGATGTCGGAGGGGCTGGCCTGCCCGTCCGTCGGCAGCCAGCTTGCGCCCACCAGGTCGGAGACATCCATCAGCGGCCACATGCGCTTGACCTCGGCCGGAGAGACAAGGTGCATCTCCATCCCGAAGCTCCGCGCCGTGGTGGCCAGCCGCTTGTATTCGGTCCAGCGGTCCTCGTTGGTGGCGAGCCTGAGGCAGCCGGTCATCTTCCACCCGGTCTCCAACCCTGTCTCCGCCGCCAGCCCCTTGTAAAGCTCTACCGAGTATTTCAGCACCCTTGTGATCGAGGCAGAGGAGCGCAACTGCCCGACCAGCCCTGCCGCATGCCAGGTGGAGCCGGAAGTGAGCCTCCCCTGCTCCAGCAAAATGACCTCGGCCTTGTGGTCGCGGGCGAGGTGATAGGCCGTGGAACAGCCGATGATGCCGCCCCCGATGACAACGATCCGGGCATGGCTTGGCAGCGTCATGACGTGACCTTTCCATATCTGCTCTGGTAATGTTCAAGCGCGGCATCCAGCCGGCCAAGGTACTCGCGGGCATGGGCGTCGTAATCGGCGCCAGGTGCAGCAAGGAAGATCTCCGACACCATCGCCCACATCGCCTCGCGCGCGAGGCTCGCGCATTGCATGGCGTCGAAGGCGCGGCGCGTCGCGGCATCGGGCACGCGGTCGAAATAGGCCCCCAGCAGCGCCTCGGCCTCTTCCGCCCCCATGCCGGCGTTCGAGGCGGCCCCGGCCAGATCAAACATCGCGGTGCCGAACCCGGCATATTCGTAGTCGATGAGCCAGAGCCGCCCCGACGCATCCTCAAGGAAATTCGCGGGCAGAAGATCATGATGGCCATAGATGATCGGCAGCGGCACCTGCGCCGCCTCCATCGCTTCGGCGATGACAACCAGACCCGGCAGGTCTGCGGCGAAGCGGCTGCCGTGCGCTGCGAGTGTCCGGGCATAGTCGCGGATCACATGGAAGACCCAGAAAAACACCGCCGGCCCCGACACTTCGCCGGGCATCCGGGCATGAAAGTCGCGCAGGAACCGCCCGACCCGAACCGGATCGGCCCTGAGGTCCGCCTCCCCCCAGGTCCGCGCCTCGACGAAGGCCGAGACCATGACGCCGGGCGCGGCATATTCCACGGCCGGCGCGACGCCCGCCGCATGGGCGGCCCGCGCCGCCATCACCTCGTTGGCGCGGGTGACATGGTGAAACGGGAAATCCTCACCGAACCGCACGACATGGCGCCCGGCCGCGTCGGCCACGGTCCAGCTTTCGTTCGACAGCCCTCCGCTCAGCCGCTCGGCCGAAATCTCCCCCGCCCAGCAGGGCAGCGCCCGGATGCGCTCAAGGCTCATGCGCCCGCCCCTTCATCTTGCCTGAAATATCCCCGCCGGAGGCATCCGCCCTCACCATCACGCCGCACCCTCCCCAAGCCCGAGCCGCGCCCGCGCCGCCCGCGCCCCGGACTGGATCAGCCGGTCGGCGATGATCGCGATGAACGCGACCGCCAGCCCGGCGACGAGTCCGCGCCCCGGATCGGCCTTGGTCAGCGCGATATAGACCTCCTGCCCGAGGTCGCGGGTGCCGACGAGCGCGGTGATCACCAGCATCGAGAGCGCGAACATGATTGTCTGGTTGAGGCCCAGCAATATCTCCGGCAGCGCGAGCCTCAACCGGATGCGCGTCAGGATCTGGCCCTCGGTGCAGCCCATCGCCCGGCCCGCCTCGATCAGCCGCGGGTCGACACCCTGCAGGCCCAGCACCGTGTAGCGGATCGCCGGGGCCACGGCGAAGGCCACGACCGCGATCATCGCGGTGAAGTCGCCGACCCGGAAGAGCATCACGGCCGGCATCAGGTAGACGAAGGAGGGCAGCGTCTGCAACGTGTCGATGACAGCGCGGACTACGACCCAGAGACGCTCGCGCTCCGCCGCGAGGATGCCGACCGGCAGCCCTACCAGCATCGCGATTGCGGACGAGATGCCGCAGAGATAGACGGTGATCATCGCCTTTTCCCAAAGCCCCGCGACCGCGATCAGCAGGGCAAGTCCCCCGGTCAGCGCCGCGAGCCGCCAGCCGCCGAGCCTCCAGCCGGCGAAGGCCAGAAGCCCCGCAACCCCGGCCCAGGGCAGGCCGAGAAGGAAGCGTTTGAAGGGGACGAGCAGGTTCAGCAGGACCGCGTTCTTCATCGCTTCGAGGTAGTCGAAGAAGTTGACGTTGATCCATTCGACGACCCGGCTCCAGAACGTGCCGGTCGACAGCTCCCACCCGACCGGATAGGTCTGGGCCGAGGGCGCAACCAGCCCGAGGATGCCGGCGACCAGCACCGTCGCGAGCGCTGCGACAAGATAGGGATGCCGCGCGACCAAACCGCCCCCGGTCACCCCACCCTGCCGCGTCGCGACCGCATGGCTCAGCCGGTCGAGCGCGATCGCAAGCGCCACGATGGCGAACCCGGCCTCGAGCCCGGCACCGAAATCAAGCCGCCGCAAAGCCGCCAGAACGTCGAAGCCAAGCCCGCCCGCGCCGATCATCGACGCGATGATCACCATGTTGAGGCTGAGCATGATCACCTGGTTGACGCCGACCATCAGCGCATCGCGCGCCGAGGGTACCATCACCCGCCAGAGCATCTGCCGCCGCGTGCAACCGACCATGCGGCCAAGGTCCTGAAGCTCTCCCGGCACCCGCGCCAGCGCGAGCTGGGTCACCCGCGTCATCGGCGGCATCGCGTAGATCAAGGTGGCGACCACTGCCGCCGTCGGCCCGAACCCGAAGAGAAAGAGGATCGGCACCAGATAGGCAAAGACCGGGATCGTCTGCATCAGGTCGAGAACCGGGCGGATCGCCCGCTCGAAAACCGCGCTCCGCCAGGCGAGGATGCCGAGCATCAGCCCGCCCACGACACCGAGCGGCACCGCGACGAGGATCGAGGCCAGCGTCACCATGGCACTTTGCCACTGCCCGAAGACCGCGATGAAGACAAAGCAGGCGGCGACCAGCAGGGCCAGGCGCCGCCCCCCGGCCAGGCCCCCATGAGCGCAAAGACCACGATCACCGCGATCCAGCTCAGCGGCGGCACGATCTCGACCGCCCCCGACCCCTGCCCCTTGAGGAACCCGGTCGAGAGCAGCGACAGCACGACCCGGTAGGGAAAGTCGATGACCGCCGCGATGAAGCGCGTGAGCTCGGCGAAGGTGAACAGCCCGAAGCTCGCCTCGTTCAGGAGCCACTTGGTGAAGGCCGTTATCCAGCGCGCGGCCGGCAGTGTCTGCGCCTTCGGCCAGTCGAAGGCCCAGGGCGCGACATCCTTCCCCCCGAGCCAGAGCACCAGGAAAAGACCGAGCGCCAGCGCCCAGGCAGACCACCGGGGCCAGGTCCGGGCGTGCGGAAAGGCTGTCTCCGCCATCGCCTACCCCCCGAGCATCAGCTTGACGACATCGGCGCGGTGCAGATGGCCCGTCACCCTGCCCGCCTCTCCGGTCGCGGCCAGAACCTCGACCCCGTCAAGGAACATCGGCGCCACTTCGGCCACCGTCATGCGTTCCGACACCGTGCCGCTGGCCGCGCCCGCCACCGGCCGCATCGCACTTTTCACCCGCACGACCTTGGACTTCGGCACCGCCCGGGTGAATTCGCGCACGTAATCGGTGGCCGGGCTCAGCACGATCTCTTCCGGCGTGCCCTGCTGGACGATCGCCCCGTCCTTCATCACCGCGATCCTGTCGGCCAGCCGGATCGCCTCGTCGAAATCGTGGGTGATGAAGACGATGGTCTTCCTCAGCACCGATTGCAGGCGCATGAACTCGTCCTGCATCTCGCGCCGGATCAGCGGATCGAGCGCGGAGAAGGGTTCGTCGAGGAACCAGAGTTCGGGTTCGACCGCAAGCGACCGGGCAATGCCCACCCGCTGCTGCTGGCCGCCGGACAACTGGCGCGGCAGCGCGTCCTCGCGCCCGCCGAGCCCGACAAGCGCGATCATCTTGCGCGCCCGCGCCTCGCGCTCCTCGCGCGCGACGCCCTGGATTTCCAGCGGGAAGGCGACGTTGCCGAGAACCGACAGGTGCGGCAAAAGCGCGAAATGCTGGAACACCATGCCCATCTTGTGGCGCCGGATCTCCACCATCTCCTCGGTCGAGGCGGCCAGAAGATTGCGGCCGTTGAAGAGAATCTCCCCCGCAGTCGGCTCGATCAGCCGCGACATGAGCCGCACCAGCGTCGACTTGCCCGACCCCGAGAGCCCCATTATCACGAAGATCTCGCCCTCGCGCACCGCGAGGTTCACCGCGCGCACCGCCGGCACCAGCCCGGCGTCGACGATCCGCGCGATCTCCGGTTCAGGTCCGAGCGCGCGCAACGTCTCGCCGGCCCGGGCGCCGAAAAGTTTCCAGACCTCTCGGCAGACCAGCTTGGCGTCGGCGGGCAGAATGGACGTGTCGGTCATCTTTGGTCCGGACAAGGCAATATGGACCCGCCCGCGCCGGGAGCCGCGCGGACGGGAGGCGATGGGCGGGAGGCGATGGGCGGCAGGCAGCGGCGGCTGCGGCTACTGACCGATCCAGCCCTTCCAGCGGCCCTCGTTGGCGGCCATCCATTCGTCGGCGACGGCCTCGACGGTCTTTCCGTTCAGATCGACCTCGGTGATCATCGCGCCCATCTCGGCATTGTCGATGGTGAAGGCCTGGATCGCCTTGTAGGCGCCCGGCCACTTGTCCTTCACGCCAGCCCAGCCGACCTTCCAGATCTCGCCGAAGGGCTTGCCACAGTCATAAGCCATGTCGGGGTTCGAGCCCCAGGCCGGATCGTTGTAGCACTCGGCGGTGTATTCCGGGAACTCGACCCACTCACCCTCATACTTGGCCGGCGCCCAGTGCGGCGCGTAGATCCAGAGCATGATCGGCGCCTGCCGCTGGTAGGCGCTTTCCAGCTCCGCGAAAAGCGCCGCATCGGTGCCCGCATGGATCACCTCGAACGGCAGGTCCAGCGCCTCGACCCGTTCGTCGTCGAAGCCGCCCCAGGTCACCGGCCCACCCAGATAGCGGCCCTTCGGTGCGGTCTCGGCAGTGGAGAATGCCTCCGCGCAGGCCTCGTCCTTCAGCGCCTCCCAGTTGGGCAGGCCGGGGCATTTCTCCTTCATGTAGGTCGGATACCACCACTCTTCCTTGGCCTTCATGCCGGTCGGGCCGATGTTCTCGACCTTGCCGGTGGCCGTTGCGGCGTCCATTGCGTCGCGGCCCGTGGTTTCCCACATCTCCATCGCGACATGCAGGTCGCCGGTCTCAAGCCCCGCGAACTGCGCGAGATAGTCGGCCTGCACGTATTCGACGTTGTAGCCCGCCTGCTGAAGAATATCGCCCATCAGCTGGGTGGTGATCAGCTGGCCGGTCCAGTCATGCAGCGTCAGCTTGATCGGATCGCTCGATTCCTGCGCCAGCGCAGCGCCCGCGCACAGCGCCAGGGCCGACACGGCCAGCGCGCGAACCCGGATAACGGTCTTGGTCTTGGACATTGGTGAACCCCCTGTTCGGCCGGCTTCGCCGGTCTTCGGACGGTCGTTCCCGGGCGCGATCGGCGCGCCCTGCCCGTCCCTGAGGTCAAGTAGGGCCGAGCGAAGTGATTCCGTCAATCGCCATTTGTGGTTTTTTGTGATTTTGATGCCCGTTTCACGCCCGATAATTGCGTATCACCGCCGCCTCGCCTAAGATCGCGCCATCGTCGGAGCCAAATCATGCTGTCCAAACGCCATTCCGATATCCTGAAGATCCTCGAGACCGAGGGAACCGTGACGATCTCGGCGCTGGCCCGGCAACTCGGCGTCTCGCTCGAAACCGTCCGGCGCGACGTGAAACCCCTGAGCGAGACCGGCGCCGTCATGCGCGTCCACGGCGCGGTCGGCCTTGCCGGGCAGGTCGGAGAGGCGCCGTTCCAGAAGCGGATGCGCGAGAATGCCGCCGCAAAGCAGGCAATCGCGAAGGCCGTCGCAGCGTCGATCCGCGACGGCGAATCGGTGATGTTCGACACCGGAACGACGACAAGCTACGTCGCCCGCGAACTCATGGGCCACCGCCGGCTGACCGTGGTCACCAACTCCTCCGACATTGCCCGCACGCTCGCCACGGTGAACGGCAACCGTGTCTACATGGCCGGGGGCGAGTTGCGGAGCGATTCCGGCGCCGCCTTCGGCAAGTCCGCGCTCGATTTCATCGCCCGCTTCACCGTGCACCACGCGGTGATCTCCGCCGGTGCCGTCGATGCGAGCGGGGTGATGGACTACGCGCTCGAGGAATCCGAATTCGCCCGCCTTGTCCTCTCGCGCGGAGAACGCCGGGTGGTCGTCACCGACCACACGAAATTCGGCCGCCGCGGCCTGATCAACGTCGCCGGTTTCAACGGCATCGGCGAAATCGTCACCGACCGGCCGCCGGCCCCCGACATCGCCGCCGCCCTCGATGCGGGCGGCGCGATCCTGACGCTGGCAGGCTAGGCCGCCTCGGGAAGGATCGCCGCCGCGACGATGTCGAGCGCCCGGTCCAGATCCACGCGGTCGATGACAAGCGGCGGCGACAGGGTCAGCACACAGCCGGCGCTGATCTTGAAACTCAACCCCGCCTCAAGGCAGCGGTAGTAAATCCGCTCCGCCCGCTCCTTCGCCGGCACCCTGGTGTCGCGGTCCTCGACGATCTCGACGCCGAACATCAGGCCGCGCCCGCGCAGGTCGCCGACGATCCGGCAATCGCCCAGCGCCGCGCGCAGTCGCTCCAATGCATGTGCCCCAAGCTCCGCCGCCCGCGCCACCAACCCCTCCTCGCGGATCACCGCCAGCGTTTCCAGCGCCGCCCGCGCCGTCACCGGGTTCTTCTCGTGGGTATAGTGGCCGATGGCGAAATCACCCGCCACATCGAGGTCGCGCCGCGCCACCACCGCGGCAATCGGCAGGATGCCGCCCCCGAGCGCCTTGCCGAGCGTGACGATGTCGGGCACCACCCCGTCATGCTCGAAGGCGAACATGGCGCCGGTCTTGCCAAGGCCGGTCGGAATCTCGTCCATGATCAGGAGCGCGCCATGCCGGTCGCAGGCCGCCCGCACCGCCTTCCAGAAGCCCGGCGGCGGCACCACCGGCACCGCCCGCATCGGCTCGGCGATGACGGCGGCGACATCGCCTTCACGCTCCAGCACGTAGTCGACCATCTTCGCGCAGGCGAGGCCGCAACTTTCCGGACCGGCATGGCCATAGGCGCAGCGATAGCAGTTGAACGGCGCCACATGCTCCGCCCCCGGCAGAAGCGGCCCGGCGATGCCCGACCGGAACGTCGCCTCGCCGCCGACGCTCGACGCACCGAACCCGGCACCGTGAAATGCGTCCCAGAAACTCAGCGTCTTGAACCGCCCCGTCGCCGCCCGCGCGAGCCTGAGTGCCACCTCGTTCGCGTCCGACCCCCCGGTAGTGAACAGTACCTTGCCCAGATCGCCCGGAGCGATCCGAGCGAGTTCCTCCGCCAGTTCGACCGATACCGCATTGGTGAAGCGGCGCGGCGAAAAGCTCAAATCCTCAAGCTGCGCCTTGATCGCCGCCACGACGCGCGGATGGGCATAGCCGATGTGATGCACCGAATTGCCATGGAAATCCATGTAGCGCCGCCCGGCGGTATCCTCGATCCAGATCCCCTCGGCCTTCGCAATGGTCGAAAGACAGGGCGAGGACAGCGACTGGTGCAGGAACGCCTCCGCATCCCGCGAAAGCAACTCACGCGTCGCCGCGTCCGGTTGGCGCGCCGCCCAGTCCCGCCGCGCCTCTGAAGTATTCGACTCGCCCTCGGTATGGGTGATCACCCCCCGCCCTTTCATCTTGCCCCAAATACCTCCGCCGGAGGCTCCCGCAGCCGCCGCCGGCTCACCGGGGCCAGGGAAGCGAATAGGTCTTCACATTGGTGAAGAACTTCATTGCCTCCGTCACCCCCTCCTTCACGCCGTTGCCGCTGTCCTTGATGCCGCCGAAAGGCGAGGTCTCGATCCGGTAGCCGGGCTGTTCCCAGATGTTCACCGTGCCGACGTTCAGCCCCTCGATAAAGGCCTGCATCCGTCTGAAATCGTTGGTGCAGACACCGGAGGAGAGGCCGAAGGGCGTGGAGTTGGAGATTCGCATCACCTCGGCATCATCGTCGGGCACACGGACGATGGGGACGATGGGACCAAAGGTCTCCTCCATGACCA
This sequence comes from Rhodobacterales bacterium 32-67-9, assembly GCA_002280515.1. Lineage (GTDB taxonomy): Bacteria > Pseudomonadota > Alphaproteobacteria > Rhodobacterales > Rhodobacteraceae > Albidovulum. Next base: position 181,102 of record NCEA01000003.1, on the reverse strand, counting down.
GTTCGCTGTCATGCGGCACATGATCCACCACGATCGGCGGCAAAAGCGCGCCCTTGCGGCCCGGATCGTAGAGCACCTTCGCCCCCTGATCCGCCGCCATGTACACGCGCTTTTCGAAAAGCTCCGCCGCCTTCGCGCTGATGACACAGCCAAGCTCGGTCGCCGGGTCCATCGGGTCGCCGAACCTGAGCGCCTTGGCCTTCTCCAGCACCATCGGCACGAACCGGTCGGCGACGCTGTCCTGCACAAGGATGCGCTTGACCGCCGTGCAGCGCTGGCCGGAGTTTCCAGTAGCCCCCGCCACCGCAATGGTCGCCGCCTTCTCCAGATCGGCATCGTCGAGGTCATTGAGCACGATCAGCGGATCGTTGCCGCCCAGCTCCAGCGCCTGCCGCTTGTAAACCGCCTTTGCCGCGATCAGCTTGCCGACCGGCACCCCTCCGGTGAAGGTCACGATGTCGATATTCGGGTTGGTGATCATCTCGTCGCCGATATCGGCGGGCAGTCCGGTCACCACCTGGAGCATCTCCGGCGGCAGCCCGGCCTCGTAAAGGATATCGGCCAGCGTCAGCGCGGTCAGCGGCGTCAACTCGGTCGGCTTCACCACCATGCAGTTGTTGGTGGCAATCGACGGCGCGACCTTGTGGCTGACCATGTTCAACGGGTGGTTGAAGGGCGTGATGGCTGAAATCGCCCGCACCGGCTCGCGCTTGGTATAGATCTTGCGGTCCTTGCCGTTGTGCGTCAGGTCGCAGGAAAAGATCTGCCCGTCGTCCTGCAGGGCCTGCGCGGCGGCGAAGGTGTAGACATCCTGCGCGCGCTTGGTCTCGTAGACCGCGTGCTGCCATGAGATGCCCAGCTCCAGCACCAGCCATTTCGCCAGGTAATCGCGCCGCTCGCCGATCAGTTCGCCCGCGCGCTTCAGGATCTGGCTGCGCTCATACCGCGTCAGCGTCGAGCGGTAGCTCGCCGCGATCTCGAAGGCCCTGCGGGCGTGTTCCGCGGTCCCGGCCGGAACCGTGCCGACCACTTCGCCCGTATAGGGATAGCGGACCTCGATCACCCGGTCGGTGAAGACGGTCTCGCCACCGATCCGCATGCCTTCGTGGCGGACCTCGATCTTGGTCATCGGTTGATCCTTCATGGTCAGAGCGCCGCTGCCGTGCAGGCATAGAGGAACGCATCGAAGTTACGCAGGACCGGCGCCCCCGGCAGGTCGATCCTGCGGTTGACGATGAACGGCACTTCCTGCTCGGTCAAGCCGCCGTGGCTGCGCAAGGGCTCCTTCAGCGCGGCCAGGTCGTGGCGGTGGGCCGAGGTGCCGATGGTCGTGTTCTCGCCGGAAATCATCACAATATCGCCGATCCGGTCGGCGGGCAGTTCGAACCGCTTCACCGCCTCCTCGCGGGTGACGACCAGCGTGATCCCCTCCTGCACCGAAAGCCGGTCCATGATGTCGGCTCTGTCAGCCCCCGCCGGCAGATAGGCGGTGGCGAAAGAACCGAGCGCGCCGTGGTGAACGACGTAGGGATCAGTGATCGGCAAGATCACCCGTGCCGCGTCCTTTCCCAGCCACTCGTCCATCAGGTCCTGCACATAGATGACCGCCGGCGTGCCGTCGGCGTTGTGCTTCGGCTTCATGCCGTGGTCGGCGGTCACCACGATGGCGGCGCCGAGCGCGTCGAGCTGGCCGAGGTAGCGGTCGAACATTGCGTAGAAGTCCTTCGCCCCCTGCTGGTCGGGCGCGTATTTGTGCTGCACGTAATCGGTGGTGGAAAGGTACATGACGTCAGGCTTCCACTCCTTGAGAAGCTTGACCCCTGCCGCGAAGACGAATTCGCTGAGCTCCGCCGAATAGACCTCGGGCACCGGCATGCCGAGCCATTCGCTCGCATTGTCGATGCCGTGCTCGGCCTTCGTCGTCGTGCCGGACTTTTCCGACGAAAAGGCAATCGCCCGGTCCTCGTCGAACTTCAGCCCGGCCCCCAGAAGCGCGCGCAGCTTGTCCTTGGCGGTGACGACGGCGACCCGCGCCCCGGCATCGTAGAACTGCTTGAAGACCGTCGGCGCGCGCAGGAACCGCACGTCGTTCATCATCACTTCCTGCCCGGTCTCCGGCTCGTAAAGGTAGTTGCCGCAGATCCCGTGCACCGCCGGCGGGCGGCCGGTGGCGATGGAGAGGTTGTTGGGGTTGGTGAAGCTCGGGATGACCGAATGCGCCAGCCGGTCCGTCCCAGCCGCGCGCATCCGCTTGAGGTTCGGCATCAGGCCCTCGGCGATGGCGACATCGAGGTATTCCGGCTCGCAGCCGTCAAGGCAGATCGCGATGGCGGGCACCTTCGGCCAGGGATAGGCGCGGTCGTTCGCCATGACAGGCGCGTGTGTGGTGGCGGTCATTGGTATTCCTTTCGTCTCAGATTCGGGGGCCGCCTCAGGCGGCGAGTTTCGCACGCTCGGTCAGCGCCGCTTCGGGCGGCGCGGCGGAGGTCACGCCCATCTCGGCCAGCGCCTCCTTCGCGGCCTGCACGACCTTGCGCATGACATGTTCGTCCATCCGCCCGATACAGCCGATGCGGAACGAATCCACGACCGTCAACTTGCCCGGATAGATGATGAAGCCCTTGGCCTTCATCCGCTCGTAGAAGTCGGCAAAGACGAAGTTCGGATCGGCCGGGCAGAAGAACGTCACGATGATCGGCGAAAGCCAGCGATCCTTCAGAAGCGTCTCGAAGCCGAGGCTGCGCATCCCTTCGACCATCACGTCGCGGTTACGGGTGTAGCGCGCGCCACGCGCCGCGACGCCGCCTTCCGCCGCATGAATCCGCAGCGCTTCAAGGAACGCCGCGACGACATGGGTCGGCGGGGTATAGCGCCACTGGCCGGTCTTTTGCAGATAGGCCCACTGGGCGTGCAGATCGAGGGCGAGCGAATGGCTCCGCCCCTTCGCCGCCTCCAGTTCCGACCGCCGCGCGACGACGAAACCGAAGCCCGGCACGCCCTCGATGCACTTGTTGGCGGACGAGACCATCGCCTCGTAGCGGATTTCGTTGACGTTGAGCGGCAGCGCCCCGAACGCCGACATCGAGTCGATCAGGAGCTTGCGGCCGCGCGCATAGACCGCCTCGGATATTTCCGCGACCGGGTTCAGGATACCGCTCGATGTCTCGCAATGGATCGCGATCACATGTGTGATGGCCGGGTCGGCGTCGAGCGCCGCCGCCACCTCGTCGCCGCGCGGCGGCATGTAGTCGCCCTTGTCGATCAGGGTGTAGGCGCGTCCAAGGTAGCGCATCGTCTCGGCGGCGCGGAGCCCGTAGGCGCCGTTCGCCAGCACCAGCACCTTGCCGTCCTTCGGCACGAAGGTGCCGAGCATCGCCTCGACCGCGAAGGACCCCGATCCCTGCATCGGGACGCAGGTGTATTCGCCGGCCGTATCACCCGCCATGGCCACGAGCTGATCGCAGACCGACGCCGTCATCGCGCGGAAATCGGCGTCCCACGACCCCCAGTCCCGCAGCATCGCCTGCTTGACCTCGTAGGCCGTCGTCAACGGCCCCGGTGTCAGAAGATAGGGCTCGCCCAGCTTCGGCTTGGGCAGCGGATCGGTTCGGGTCTGCATTGTCGGGACTCCTTGGCGGAATGCACGGGATGCCTGCATGTCCCACGCGCCAATCCATATGTAAAATCGTTATTTTAGATTGATCCATAAGTTTTGCTTTCGTATGATGCGACAAAGCTCAGAACCCCGGCACCGATGCGATACGTCCAGCTCCGCGCCTTTCACAACGTCGCCATCGAAGGCGGTTTTTCGCGTGCGGCGGACGCGCTGCACCTGACGCAGCCGGCGATATCCGATCAGGTCCGCAAGCTCGAGGAGGAATATGACCTTCTCCTCTTCAACCGGCACAAGCGGCAGGTCAGCCTGACCCCGCAGGGCGAGCGGCTTCTGGAAATCACCCGGCGGCTTTTCGACAACGAACAGCAGGCGCTCGACCTATTGTCGGAATCGCGGGCTTTGCGCGCCGGAACGCTGCGCATCGTCGCCGATAGCGCCCATCACTTGCTCCACATCCTCGCCCGCTTCCGCGAACGGCATCCGGGGGTGCGCGTCACCGTGCGCGCCGGCAATACCGACAGCGTTCTCTCGGCCCTGCACGGTTACGAGGCCGATATCGGAGTCCTTGGTGACCTGCCGGAAAGCCATGACATCGAGGCGTTGCAGCTCAATTCGACGCCGATCACCGCCTTCGTCGCCCGCGACCATGCCCTGGCCCGGCGCAAGTCGCTGACGTTCGCCGAGTTGAAGGACCTGCCGCTGGTGCTGCGCGAGGACGGATCGAAAACCCGCCGCAAGCTCGAAGACGCTGCACGGTCGGCGGGCGTGACCCTTAGCGCCGCGATCGAGGCCGAGGGCCGCGAAGCAGTGCGCGAGATCGTCGCCTCCGGCGCCGGCATCGGCTTTGTCTCGACCGCCGAATTCGGCGCCGACGCCCGGCTGGTCGCGATCCCGGTCGAGGGCGCCGAGGCCATGGTCATGGACGAGGCGCTGGTGTGCCTGCGCGAGCGCCGGGGCGGCAAGCTGGTCCAGGCCTTCTTCGACATCGCGCGCGAGATGGCACAAGGCTAGGACGCCTTCCCCGCGGGGAAGACGCCCGGCCTGTTTACTCTTATTTTACAATTACTTCCGGCCCCATGACCAGCGTCGGAAGCCAGGTCGAGAGAAACGGCACATAGGTGACGATGATCAGGAAGACGAAGAGTACGCCGAGGAACGGCAATGCCGCCTTCACCACCCGCATCATCGACATGCCCGCAACGCCCGAAGTGACGAAGAGGTTGAGACCCACCGGCGGCGTGATCATCCCGATCTCCATGTTTACCACCATGATGATGCCAAGGTGGATCGGATCGACGCCGAGCGAGAGGGCGATGGGAAACACCAGCGGCGCCACGATCAGGATCAGGCCCGAGGGCTCCATGAACTGGCCGCCGATCAAGAGGATGACGTTGACGATGATCAGGAACACGATCTTGCCGAAGCCCGCGTCGAGCATCGCCGCCGCAATCTGCTGCGGGATCTGCTCTTCGGTCAGCACTTGCTTCAGGATCAGCGCATTGGCGATTATGAACATCAGCGTGACCGTCAGCTTGCCGGCCTCGAAAAGCGTTGCCTTGGTGTCGCGGTGGACGAAGGCGGTCAGAAGGGCAATCGGTTTTTGCAGCAATGTCAGGTTGCCGCCTTCCCGTTTCAGCGGCCCCATGTCGCGGTAGATGAACGTAGCCACGATGAAGGCCCAGACCGACGCGACGGCGGCGGCTTCGGTCGGCGTGAAGATCGCCTTGGTGAGGCCGGGGATACCGTAGAGACCGACCATGATGATGACGATCAGCATCAGGCCCCAGAACGCCTCGCCGAAGCTTTCGAAGATCTCGCCCCAGCCGAGCCACTTGCCCTTGGGCAGGTTCTTCCAGATCGCCCAGATCAGGATCGTGGCCATCAGCATGCCGCCGGCCAAAAGCCCCGGAATGACACCGGCAAGGAACATGCGCCCGACCGAGACATCGGTGGCCGAGGCATAGACGACCATCACGATCGACGGCGGGATGAGAATACCGAGCGTGCCGGCGTTGCAGATCACGCCCGCCGCGAAGTCGCGGGAATAGCCGACCTGCCGCATCGCAGCGATGACGATCGAGCCGATGGCGACCACGGTCGCGGGGCTGGAGCCGGAAAGGGCGGCGAAGAGCATGCAGGCGAAGACGCCGGCAATGGCGAGCCCCCCCGGAAGGTGCCCGACGCAGGCGATGGAAAAGCGGATGATCCGCTGGGCCACGCCGCCCGTCGACATGAAGCTTGAGGCGAGGATGAAGAAGGGGATCGCCAGAAGTGTCGAATGCCCCTCCATCGCCTGATAGAGCGTCTGTGCGATCGAGGCGAGCGAAGTGTCTGAGAACCACAGCAGGAACAGCGTGGACGACAGGCCGAGCGAGATGGCGATCGGCACGCCGATCAGCATGAGGCCGACGACCATCACGAAGAGAAGAACGACTTCCATGTCTTATTCCTCGAAATTCATGTGGCGGACATCGTCGACGGCGTCCTCGGCCTCGTGGCTGACGATCAGGCTTTCGCGGGCGCCGGTGACGATGCCCCAGGTCGCCTGAATGAGCCGGAAGAGAAGCAGAGCGCAGCCGATGGGCAGGATCATGTAGGGAATGAAGCGCGGCAGCTTCTCGTAATGTTCACCCTGATTGAACACCGGCTCGATGAAGCGCAGCCAGTCCGGCATCGGGATCTGCTCGGTCTCGTACCAGGCCTGATCGCGGGTCTTGATGAAGCCCTCGGGGAACCAGCGCCCGCCGGTCTGCTCGAACCCGCCGAACGGCGCCCAGTAGTCCCAGGCCCCCTTCAACAGCAGGAATGCGTAGACGAGGCAGCAGGCCGCGGCGACAAGCGCGAGGATGCGCCGGCCACGATGGGGCAGGATATTGATGACGGCATCCACCCCGAGATGCGCCGTCACCTTCACCGCATAGGACATGCCGAAGAGCACGAGCCAGGCAAAGAGCGCCGAAGTCATCTCGAGCCCCCAGATCAGCGAGGAGTTGAAGACATAGCGCAGCACGACATTGACGAAGGTGATCACGGTCATCAGACCGAGGATCACGGCGATCGCGGTTTCCTCGACCTCGTGAACCGCCCGGCCGAAGCCGGTCGACGGCGCATACTTGCCGCTCATAGTCCCCTCCCCCTCTACGATGATCCGGACCCGGCCATCCCCAGCCGGGTCCGTACAGCTCCGTCCGCGAGCGGTGGCTCAGCTACCGGAGTTGAAGGTTTGCGCCGCGTCGATATTGTCCTGTCCGACACCATCGACGAACTTGTCCCAGACCGGCTTCATCGCGTCGACCCAGGCCTGGCGCTGGCTGTCGTCCAGTTCGCGGATCACGCCGCCGGCGTCGAGGATCGCCTGCCGCGCCTCGGCGTCGACCTGGCCGACCGCAGCGTTCCGCTCCACCGTCACTTCCTTGAGGATCGTCGTCACTTGCGTGCGCACGTCCTCGGGCAGGCTGTCCATCCAGTCCACCGAGGCGACGACGAGGTAGTCGAGCACGCCGTGGTTGGTCTCGGTGGTGCCGTCCTGCACCTCGTAGAACTTCTGGCCGTAGATGTTCGACCAGGTGTTCTCCTGCCCGTCGACAACGCCGGTCTGCAAGGCGCCGTAGACCTCGGCGAAGGCCATCGGTTGCGGAGAGGCGCCGAGCGCCTCCATCTGCGCCACGATCACGTCCGACGGCTGCACCCGGATCTTGAGACCCTTCATGTCCTCGGGCAGGATCACCGGCTTGTTCGCCGACATCTGCTTCAGCCCGTTGTGCCAGAATTCGAGACCGAGCAGCCCGCGCCGGACCATCGATTCCTTCATCGCCTGCCCGGCTTCGGAATTCTGGAACCCGTCCACCGCCTCGATGTCCTTGAACATGAACGGCAGGTCGAAGATCTGGAACTGCTTGGTGAAGGCCTCGAACTTCGATAGCGAGGGCGCGGCGAACTGGACGTCGCCCTGAAGCATCGCCTCCAGCACCTGGTCGTCGTCGTAAAGCGTGGAGTTCGGATAGACCTCCATGCAGGCCTTGCCGTCCATCTCGGTGTTCACCCGCTCGGCGAAGAGGCTCGCGGCGATGCCCTTCGGATGCTTGTCGGAATTCGTCACATGGGCGAACTTCATCACGATTTCGCCCGCGTCGCAGCCGGGGCTCGCCAGGGCCGCACCTGCGGACATGGCCAGCGCGATCGCCGTCATGGCGGTTGTCATGGTCTTCATCGAATTCCTCCCGTCGTATCTTCGTTGGTTGATCACGCCGTGCCAACGGCGATCGGGAACAGAAAAGCGGGGCCGGGGTCGGCAATCAACGATTTGTTTTTCCGGCCAGAAAATCCCGACTTTCCTCAGCGGGATCAATAGCTTGACGCGCCGGAACCGGCATCGCCCGCATCGCGCGCGGGCGGGTTTTCACACAAGTGTTACCGCTGACCGTGCGGAAATCCGCACACTAGGCCCGATAGGCCTCCGCGCGAATCCCGTGGCGGGCGAGCTTGTCGTAGAAGGTCTTGCGCGGCAGTTTCAGCGCCGCCGCCGCCTCGGTCGCGTTGCCGGCGTGGCGCACCAGCGCCTCGACCAGAAGCGAGCGTTCGACCCGTGCCATCTGCCCGGCAAGTCCGGGGGCGGCGGCGTCCTCATGGCCCTCGCTCAGCCCCATCGCGAAGCGCATCGCCGCGTTCATCAGCGCGCGGGCATTGCCGGGCCAGTCCTGCGCCATGAGATCGGCGATGACCTCGGGCGTGATCTCGGGCATCGGCAGGTCGGATTGTTCGCAGGCGGTCGCGACATAGTGACGGAAGAGGACGGGAATGTCCTCTGGCCGTTCGGTCAGGGCCGGGATGCGCACCCGCATGACGTCGAGCTTGTAGAAGAGGTCGGGGTTGAACCGCCCCTCCGCCGCGTCGCGGCCCAGATCGCGGTAGGTGCCGGCGATGACCCGGGTGCCGGGATGGGCGTCGATGAGGTCGTGCAGCGCGAATTGCGCGGCCGGCGGCAATGCCGCGACCTCGTCGAGAAAGATCGACCCGCCCTCGGCCCGGCCGAAGGCGGCGGCCAGCGTCTCGGGCGTCGCGGAGGCGGCGGAGAGCTTCTGGAAAGGCCGCATCGCGGCGGCGGACAAAAGATGCACCACCTCCGCCATCTTTGCCGTTCCGGCCCCCGGCGGGCCAGAGATCAGCACCTCGGCCGATGTCCGCGCCGCGCGCCGCGCCGCCTCGCGCATCTGCTCGGCCAGCGCCGAGGTGCCGACCAGCATCCGCGCTGCCGCGTCGCCGCGCCGGATCTCGCGCTTCAGCGCCCGGTTCTCCAACACCAGCGCCCGGGTCTTCAGCGCCTTGCCGACGACGGCAAGGAAATCCGACGGCCCGCAGGGCTTTTCGAGGAAGTCGAAGGCGCCGCCCGCCATTCCCTTCACCGCCATCGGCACGTCGCCCTCGCCGGTCAGCAGGATCACCGGCAGGTCGGGATCGACCTTGCGGGCGTGATCGAGCAGCGCGAAACCGTCCTTGCCCGGCATACGGATGTCGCTGACGACGATGCCGGCGAAATCGGCCGAGATATGGTCCTTCGCCTCGATATAGGACCCCGCCAGAACCGGCTTGTGCCCCGCCAGTTCCAGGGTCTGACCCAGCGCTTCGCGCACCGCGCGGTCGTCGTCGACGAGAAGCACCCTGTCCGTCATGCCGCCTTCGCCCCCCGTTCCGCCGCCGACAGCTCCACCGTGAACTCCGCCCCGCCCCCGTCCCGGTTCCGCCCGGCAATCGTGCCGCCGAAGCTCTGCACGATACCGTAGGAGATCGACAGGCCGAGGCCCATCCCCTCGCTCGCGCCGACCTCCTTCGTGGAATAAAAGGGATCGAAGATCCGCTCCGGCTCGGCAATCCCCGGGCCGGTATCGGCAAGGCTGAGCCGGACGCGGCCACCCGTCTGCGCAAGGCGGATCGTCACCGTCCCGCCGCCCTCCATCGCGTCGGCGGCGTTGGCGAGAAGGTTGACCAGCACCTGCTGCAACCGCACTTCGCCACCCCGGACCAGGACCGGGCGGGCGGGCGGCGTCCAGTCCACCCTGACCGACGCCGTCCTGAGCCGCGTCTCGGTCAGTTCCAGCGCCGCGGCGATGACCGCGACGAGGTCCACGTCGCTCATCCCCTCGCTTTCCTGCCGCGCGAAGGCGCGGAGGTTCTTGATGATCCGGCCCATCCGGCGGGCGAGGTCGGAAATCCGGCCGAGGTTCTCGGCCGCCCGCGCCGGTTCCTCCCGCTCAAGGAACAGCCCGGCATTCTCGGCATAGGACTGGATCGCCATCAGCGGCTGGTTCAACTCGTGGCTGATCCCGGCCGACATCTGGCCGAGCGCGGAAAGCTTGCCGGCCTGCACCAGTTCCGCCTGCGCGCGGTGCAGCTGGTCATTGGCCTCGGTCAGTTCGCGCGTACGCTCGGCGACCCGTCCCTCCAGCCGCGTGTTCGCCTCCGCCTCGGCCGCGAGCCGGACGGAGAGCGCCCGCCGCCGCTCCATAAGCGCATAGAGGACGGCGCCGAGGCCGATGCAGATGAGCGTCGCCACCAGCGCCTGCAAGAGCGCCTGCCGCTCTGCCGGATCCACATCCACAAGCGCCTCGACCGTCATCCCGATCACCGGCAGGTCGCGAGTCAGGTGCAGCGCGTGGGCCGGCAGATACGGCCCGCCGTCGATGTCCCAGACGACATGGCGCCCCAGATTGCGCTCCTCGCGCCGCAGGAGCTTGTCGCTTGCGCCTTCGGGCAGGAGCGAGAGCTGCACGAGGATCAGTTCGTCCCGGTTCGACACGAAGGCGACGCCGTCGCGGTCGGTGAAGAAGACGATCATCGGCTCGCCGCGCCATGTCACCTCGACCGCCTCGGTGTCGATCCGCGCCACAAGGGCACCGGCGACCGGCCCCTCGGGCGAGAAGACCGGGGCGGCGTAGACGAAGAAGCGCCGCCCGCTCACAAGGTCAATTTCATGAAGGAAACCGAGCGCGCCCTGCATCGCCCGCTTGAAATAAGGCGTGGCGGAGCGGTCGGTGCCCTTGCCCGCGCCTGACGCGGCCAGGACCCGCCCCGTCGCGTCGGTCAGCATCAACTCGTCCGAGCGCGTCATGTCGGCGGTGCGCTGCAAGAGCGCGTCAACCGCCTCGGAGGAGCCGTCCGGATCGAGCGCCAGCGCCAGCACATCGGGATGGTCGGCCATCAGGACCGCCGTTTTCCGAAATCGATGCAACTGGCCAAGCAGCCGGTCGCCGGCCAGCGCCAGGTCCGCCTGCCCCCGCTCTTCCAGCCGCGAAAGCGCGCCGGTCAGCGCCCGCCACCAGACCCCGCCGGTGACGGCCGCCGTCAGCACCAGAAAGACGGCCAGCACCGCCGCGCGTCGGATCATCTGCCTCCTCCTCCGGGGCCACAGTCTAACGAAGGCGACGGGGCGAAGGCCAGCCGGAACACGCAAGGCCGCGGCAGGAAGCTGCGCCGCGCGTGGCGGGAACCTGCCGGGAAAATTCATGCGGGCGTTAAAAAGGGTTTGTCGGTGCCGCACCGGAGCGACTAGCAAATCCCATCCCCGTCCGGCCAACCGGGCGGGACGATGCGTCAATGGGAGGACAGCATGATCAATCTGAAAGGCAAATTCGCGGCACTTCTCGCGGCTGCCACGCTCGCGGCCCCCGCCACCGGCCAGGCCGAGGAGTTCATCAACATCCTCACGGGCGGCACGTCCGGCGTCTACTATCCGCTCGGCGTCGGCCTGTCGAAGATATACGCCGACAACATTCCCGGCGCCCGCACCCAGGTGCAGTCGACGAAGGCCTCGGTCGAGAACCTGAACCTTCTGCAGCAGGGCAAGGGCGAACTGGCGCTGGCGCTCGGCGACTCGGTCAAGCTCGCCTGGGAAGGCGATGCTGATGCCGGCTTCAAGGAGCCGTTGTCGAAGCTGCGCGGCATCGCCGCCGTTTATCCGAACTACATCCAGATCGTGGCCTCGAAGGAATCGGGCATCACCTCGCTCGACGGGCTGAAGGGCAAGAGCCTGTCGGTCGGCGCCGCAAAGTCTGGCACCGAACTCAACGCCCGCAAGATTTTCGAGGCGGCGGGGATGAGCTACGACGATCTCGGCAAGACCGAATACCTGCCCTTCGCGGAATCGGTCGAACTGATCAAGAACCGCCAGCTCGACGCGACGCTGCAATCGGCCGGCCTCGGTGTCGCCTCGATCAAGGACCTCTCGACCTCGCTCGACATCCAGATGGTGTCGGTCCCGGCCGAAGTCGTCGAAAAGCTCGGTGCGCCCTATATCGCCGCGACGATCCCGGCCGGCACCTACCAGGGCCAGGACGCCGACGTGCCGACGGTGGCCGTCGTCAACTTCCTCGTGACGCACGAGGACGTGTCGGACGAGACCGCCTACCAGATGACCAAGCTTCTCTTCGAACACCTCGGAGACCTTGAGGCCGCCCACAAGGCCGCTGCCCAGATCAAGCTGGAGAACGCGCTGAACGGCATGCCGATCCCGCTGCATCCGGGCGCCGAGCGCTTCTACAAGGAAGCCGGCCTGATGTAAGCTCAAGGAACCGGGCGGCCGCCGCGCCGCCCGGCACCAACGGCTTCCGGGGAGGGGAAACCGATGGCCACACACGGCCCAGACCATCACGACATTCCGGCGGACGCGCCCGACCTCGGGCTGCACGATCCCTTGGCCGGAAGCTTTCCGGCGACACCGGAGGGCCGCGCGCTCTTCTGGATCGCCGTCGCCTTCTCGGTCTTCCAGATCGCCACCGCCGCGCATCTGATCGACCTCTCCAGCCAGATCGTCAGGGCCGTCCATGTCGGGTTCCTGACGCTTCTCGGGTTCCCGCTTCTGGCAGCGCTGAAGCGCCAAGCCCCGCCGATGAAGGCGCTGGCCTGGGCGATGGCCTTCGCCGGTGTCGCCGTGGCGCTCTACCAGTGGTGGGAATACACGCCGCTGATCCTGCGCGCCGGCGATCCCTTGCCGCGCGACATCGCTTTCGGCATCGTGGCCCTCGTCACTGTCTTTGCCGCCGCATGGTCGCTGATGGGTCCGGCGCTGCCGATCATCGCCGGCAGCTTCCTTGGCTATTGCTTCTTCGGCCAGTACCTGCCGGCGCCGCTCAACCATCGCGGCTACGATTTCAGCCAGATCATCGACCACATGGCCTACGGGACCGAAGGCATCTACGGCATCCCGACCTATGTGTCGTCGTCCTACATCTTCCTCTTCATTCTCTTCGGCTCGTTCCTCGAACGCGCCGGGATGATCAAGCTCTTCACCGATGTCTCGCTCGGCCTCGTCGGCCACAAGCAGGGCGGTGCTGCCAAGGTCGCGGTCGTCTCGTCGGGCCTCATGGGCACGATCTCGGGCTCCGGCGTCGCCAATGTCGTGACCACCGGCCAGTTCACGATTCCGCTGATGAAAAGTTTCGGCTACCGCCCGGCCTTCGCCGGCGGCGTCGAGGCGACTGCGTCGATGGGCGGCCAGATCATGCCCCCGGTGATGGGCGCGGTCGCCTTCATCATGGCCGAGACGCTGGGCGTCGAGTATATCGAAGTCGTGCGGGCGGCGCTCATTCCCGCCATCCTCTATTTCGCCTCGGCCTTCTGGATGGTCCATCTCGAAGCCGGGCGTCACGGGCTGAGGGGGATGGCCAAGGCCGACCTGCCCTCGCCAATGCGGGCGCTGAAGGAGAACTGGTACCTGATCCTGCCGCTGGCGGTTCTGGTCTACCTCTTGTTCTCGGGCTTCACGCCGCTTTTCGCCGGCACCATCGGCTTTGCCATGACGGTGATGCTGATCCTCGGCGGTTCGGTGGCGCTCGGCCTGCCCGCCGGCGTAATCCGCGTCCTCTTCTGGATCGGCCTCGGCGCCATCGCCGCCGCCTTCTTCGAATTCGGCATCCTGCCGGTCGCCGTGGCCATCGCCGCGCTGATCGGCTGGAACGCCCTGTCGAAGGGCGGACGCGCGACGCTGGGCCTTTGCCGTGACAGCCTTGCCGAGGGGGCGAAGACCGCGCTGCCGGTCGGGATCGCCTGCGCGCTCGTCGGCATCATCATCGGCACCATGACGCTGACCGGCGCCGCCAATACCTTCGGCCAGTTCATCGTCCATGTCGGCGACAAGAGCCTGATCCTGTCGCTGATCCTGACGATGATCACCTGCATCGTGCTCGGCATGGGGATCCCGACGATCCCCAACTACATCATCACCTCGTCCATCGCCGGTCCCGCCCTCCTCGCGCTCGGCGTGCCGCTGATCGTCAGCCACATGTTCGTCTTCTACTTCGGCATCCTCGCCGACCTCACCCCGCCCGTGGCGCTTGCCTGCTTCGCCGCCGCCCCGATCGCCCGGGAAAGCGGGCTGAAGATTTCCATGGAGGCGATCAAGGTCGCCGCCGCCGGCTTCGTCATCCCCTTCATGGCGGTCTATACGCCGGCCCTGATGCTTCAGGACGGCGGGCCGTTGACCGAGGCGATGGGCTTCGTGCCGGCCGTCGCCTACATCGTCGCCAAGACCGTGATCGCCATCGGCCTCTGGGGCACGGCGGTCATCGGCTGGCTCGGGCGGCCGCTGTCCTGGCCGATGCGCGGACTCGCCGCCCTTGCCGCGATCACCCTCATCGCCGCCCTGCCGATGACCGACGAGGCGGGCTTCCTGCTGGCGGCCGTCTTCGCGTTCGGGATCTGGCGCGGCCGCGCCGTCCGGCCGGCATGACCGGCGCCTGCCTCCTCGTCGGCGCCACGGCGCTGACGCTCGCCTCGGGGGGCTTCGACCTGACATGGCGCCATTCGGTCGAACGGACGGAATGGCGCGAAAGCTGGCGCATCGCGGACGGCGCCCTCCGCCTGACCGAGGCCGCCGTCAAGGGATCCGGCGCCGGGATGGACCCCGGCCCCGGCGCCCGTCTGGTCGACGGCTGGTGGGTCTGGACACCCGACCTCGCCCCGGTGCCGGACCTGACGCTCGCCGCCTCGGGCGCGACGGGCGGCGGCTGGCGGCTTTGCGACGGCGCCACCTGCCAGGAGCTTGGCGCGGAGCCCGGCGCGGCGATCCGCCTCGCGCCTTGCCCGGACTAGGCGATGCGACACGCCCGTGACCTCGGCCGCGCGCTCGACTACGCTTTGCGACGAATCCCAGCGCAACAGGGGCAAACGTGGCGGTGGCACAGGCACGACCGGACCAGTCGAGGACCACGGCGATGCGCCGCATCCTGCTGATCTTCCTTGCCGTGGCCCTCGTCGCGGCCGGCGTCGCCTTCGCGCTCAGCTACCGGGCGGGCGTCCGCGCCCTCGACGGCAAGCTTGAGCAATCGCTGATCCTGACCCGCCGCGCCATCGAGAGCGAGATCGAGCGCTTCCGCTACCTGCCCGATGTCGCCGCCGAGGACGAGCGGATCCGGCGCGCGCTGTCGGACCGGAGTTTGCCCGGCGCTGCCGCCGCAGCCAACGCGGCGAGCCGGTATCTTGAAACCGTCGCCGCGACATCGGGCGCCACGCATCTTTACCTGATGGACCAAGACGGCCATGTCATCGCCGCATCGAACTGGAACACCGGGCTGAGCTTCGTCGGCCAGAACTATGGTTTCCGCCCCTATTTCAAGGACGCGCTCGCTGCCGGGCGCGGCGGCTTCTACGCCATCGGCGTCACGACCGGCACGCCGGGCTATTTCCTGTCGTCGCGCATCGGCCCGGCTGACGCGCCCGCCGTGATCGCCACCAAGATCGACCTGACGCCGCTCGAAGAGACGTGGAAGAGCGCCGGCGTCTCGATCGCGATTGCCGACAAGGACGGTGTGGTCTTCCTTTCAGGCGTCGACAACTGGCGCTACCGCCCGTTGGTGCCGCTCGGCCGCGACGCGCTCGCCAGGCTCGCCGGGGTGCGGACCTATGACGGGATCGACCTTGCCACCGCGCCGCCGCTTCTCGCCGCCGGTGACGCCGTCGATCCGCTGGTGCTGACCGGCCCCGACGGCGCGCGGCTGCGGGGCCGCTCGGCTACGATCGAGACCGACGGCTGGCGGGTGATCAGCGCGGCACCGCTCGCCCCATTGGCGCTCGCCGCCGGGCTCTGGGCGGCGGGTGCGGCCCTCTTCGCCATGGCCGCGACGGCCGTCGCCATGATCCTGAACCAGCGCCGGCAACTCCTCCAGCTGCGCCTGCGTCAGGGCGCGATGCTGGAGGCGCGCGTCACCGAACGCACCCACGAACTCGCGCACGAAATCGAGGCGCGGCGCAAGACCGAGGCGGACCTGCGCGCCGCCCAGGAAACCCTCGTCCATACCGAAAAGATGGCCGCCCTCGGCCGCATGTCGGCCGCCATCGTGCACGAGATGAGCCAACCTCTCGCGGCGATGGAGGCGACGCTCGCCGCCGCCGAACTCTCCGCCGACGCGGCGAAGACCAGCGCCCGCATCGGCACCGCGCGGAACCTGATCCGCCGGATGCAACGCACCACGAAGCACCTGAAAAGCTTCAGCCGGAAAGAGCAGAACACACGGCAGATCACCGACCTCAACAAGGTCGCCGAGAACGCGCTCGACCTCGTGGCACCTCGGGCGAAATCGGCCGGCATGACGCCCGCCTTCCGCCCCGCCGCCCCCGCGCCCATCGTGATGGCCGGCCCGGTGCGGCTCGAACAGGTCTGCCTCAACCTGCTTCTCAACGCGCTCGACGCGGTCGAGGGGCGCGACGGCGCGACCGTCACCGTGACGACCGGCACCGGCGACGGCACCGCCTTCCTCACCGTCTCAGACACCGGCCCCGGCATCTCGCCCGAGGACCTGGCGAGGGTGACGGAGCCCTTTTTCTCCACCAAGATCGGCGGCGAGGGGCTTGGCCTCGGCCTCTCGATCAGCCAGGCCATCGTGACGGAATTCGGCGGCCGGATCGACATCGCCTCCGACCCCGGTCGCGGCACCACCGTCACTGTCTCCCTGCCGGTCGCGGCGGCCCTCGGGAAGGCGGCGGAATGAGTGGCCTTGTCTTCATCGTCGACGACGACGCCGACCACCTCGCCGCCGCCGCCGACCTGATCGAGGCGGGCGGCCATGAGGTGATGAGCTTTCCCGGCGCCGCCGAGGCGCTCGCCGCGCTCGACACCGCCGATCCCGGCGTCATCCTCACCGATCTGCGGATGCCCGGGCTGGACGGTTTCGGCCTCATCGCGGCGCTGAAGGAGCGTGGCGGCGACCACCCGGTGATCGTCATGACCGGCCACGGCGACGTCGCCCAGGCGGTCCGCGCGATCCGCGACGGCGCCGAGGATTTCCTCGAAAAACCCTACGATGCCGGGCACCTCCTGCTGGTCATCGACCGCACGCTGAAGGCCCGCGCGACGCGGGAAGAGCTTGCGCGGCTGCAATCCACTCTCACCCCCGACGCGATCCTCGGCGAAAGTCCCGCCATCGCCGCGCTCCGGGCCCGCATCGCAGCGCTCGCCCCCCTTGACGTCGATCTTGTCGTCACCGGCCAGACCGGCACCGGCAAGGAGCTTGTCGCCCGCGCGCTGCATGGCGCCAGCCGCCGCGCCGGCGGCGCCTATGTCGCGCTGAACTGCGCCGCCCTGCCCGAGGCGCTCTTCGAGGCCGAGGTCTTCGGCCACGCCGCCGGCGCCTTCCCGGGGGCCGCCACCGACAAGCCCGGCAAGCTCGAACTGGCCTCGGGAGGCACACTGGTGCTCGACGAGGTGGAGGCGATGCCGCTTCCGCTTCAGGCAAAACTTCTCCGCGCGCTCCAGGAACGCGCCGTCGAACGCCTTGGCGAAAACCGGCTGCGCCCGCTCGACCTTCGGGTCATCGCGATCTCCAAGGCCGATCTCAAGGCGATGAGCTACGAGGGCACCTTCCGCCCCGATCTCTTCTACCGCCTCGCCGGGGCCGAGATCGCCACCACGCCGCTTTCCGGCATGGCCTCGGACATCCCGCTCCTCTTCGCGCATTTCGTCGCCCTTGCCGCCGCCCGTCACGGCCGCGAGGCGCCGCCGGTCACCTTCGCCAGCCGTGGCGCCCTTTCCCGCCGCGCCTGGCCCGGCAACGTGCGCGAACTGAAGGCCGCCGCCGAACGCTTCGCCCTCGGCATCGACAGCGACCGCCCCGACGCGGCGCGGGCGATCACCGGGGACACGCTGGCCGACCGCCTCCTCGACTTCGAGGCGCGCGAGATCCGCGCCGCCCTCGACCGCTGCCGCGGCAATACCGAACGCGCCGCCCAGCTCCTCGGCCTGCCGCGCCGGACGCTGAACGACAAGATGAAGCGCCACGGCATCAGCGCCTGACTCCCCTCAAAACATTTGCAGACAAACGAGTCTTGTGGGACCATCGGCCCATCCGAGACCCAAGGAATAGGTGCGCCATGGCCGATCCCGCCCCTGCCCCCGCCGGCAAGACCAAGCTCGTCATCCGCAATATCGGCCAGATCCTCTCGGGCCGCATCGAGGAACCGCTGATCGACGGCGACTGCGTGGTCTGCGAGGGCGACCGGATCGTCGCGGTGGGCTACGCAAAGGATCTCGACACCGACGGCGCCACGACGGTGGTCGATGCCAGGGGCGTGACGCTCTGCCCCGGCCTGATCGACAGCCACGTGCACCCGGTCATAGGCGATTTCACCCCGCGCCAGCAGCAGCTGAACTGGATCGATTCCTGCCTCCACGGCGGCGTCACCACGATGATCTCGGCCGGCGAGGTCCACGCGCCGGGCCGCCCGAGGGACATCGTCGGGCTGAAGGCGATGGCGATCGCCTCGCAGCGCTGGTACGAGAATTTCCGCCCCTCCGGCGTCAAGGTCCATTCCGGCGCCCCGGTCCTCGAAGAGGGCATGGTCGAGAGCGACTTCAAGGAGCTTGCCGAGGCCGGCGTGAAGCTGCTGGGCGAGGTCGGACTTGGCTCGGTCAAGGCCGGAGAGACCGCCGGGCAGATGGTCAAATGGGCGCGCAAATACGGCATCCAGTCGACGATCCACACCGGCGGCCCCTCGATCCCCGGCTCCGGCCTGATCGACAAGGACGTGGTGCTGGAGGCCGACGCCGACATCATCGGCCATATCAACGGCGGCCACACGGCGCTGCCCGATGACCAGATCATGTGCCTTTGCGAAAACTGCCTGAGGGGGATCGAGATCGTCCATAACGGCAACGAACGAGCGGGCCTGCTGGCGATGCGCACCGCCTTCGAGCTTGGCCAACCGGAACGCGTGATCCTCGGCACCGACGCGCCGGCCGGGTCCGGCGTCCAGCCCTTGGGCATCCTGCGCATGATCGCGATGCTCTCCTCGCTGGGCGACGTCCCGGCCGAGATCGCCTTCTGCTTCGCCACCGGCAACACGGCGCGTATGCGCGACCTCGACTGCGGCATCATCGAACCCGGCAAATCAGCCGATTTCATCCTGATCGACATGGCGCAGCACGCGCCCGGCAAGGACATGCTCGGCTCGATCCGGCAGGGCAACCTCCCAGGCGTCGGCATGACTGTGATCGACGGCGTGGTCCGCACCGCCCGCAGCCGCAACACCCCGCCCGCGACCCGGCTACCCGAGGTGGTGCAGGGCTGAGCCCCCCTCACCTGTTTCCAAATACCTCCGCCGGAGGCAAACCCGAACCTCCGCTGCCCCGGCAGCGGAGGGGAGACATGTCTCGCGCCCGGGAACCGGGCGCCCAATCCGAAAACCTCTAGCGCCCGCGCTTCACCGAGACCCGCCGCTCGATCTCGCCGGCGATGTCCTCGACCCGGCGGACCTGCCCGATATGCCCGCCAAGGGCGGCATAGTCGTCAAGCCGCATGGTGAACTCGATCGGCGCCACCAGCGCCGGCGTCGGCACATAGCCGAAGGCGTTCGACGGCATCTCGGTCACATCGGCCATGAAGGTGATGCCGCCCCCCGGCCAGATGAAGCATTCCGCCCCGCCGCAGGTGACATTCGTCACCGCCTCGCGCACCGAACGCGTCAGCCGCACCGGGTTTTCGGTCACGCCCGCGCGCAGGCTGCCGCCCGCCCCGCCCATGAAAAGGACCGAAGTCACCGACGGCTCGCAATTCTCGGCGACCCGCTCGACCGAGGTCCTGAGGCTTTCCGGCAATGCGGCCGGCACCGGCCTCAGGTCGGCGTCCAGCACGTAGTAACCCCATTGTTCCCCGGTGGTGGATACCATGAGAAGCGTCAGCCCCGGCCGCGCCGGCGCCCGCCACGGCCCGAGGATCGTCAGGGGATCCTCGACATTGGTCCCGCCCCAGCCGGTGCCCGGATCGGCGACGCGGAAATACCGCCCCGGCGTCGACTTGTGGCCGAGGATCTTGATGCCCGTCGGCTCCATCCCCAGAAGCTTGCCGGCCTGATGTTCCGAGAGCACCCCGGTGATGTGATCATCGACCACCACCACCTCGTCCACCAGCCCGTGCCACTGCTTGGCGAACATGCCGATGGTGGCCGAGCCGCAGCCGACCCGCATCAGATGCTCCTCCACCCCGTTCACCACGGGCGGCTTGCCGGCCTCCAACACCACCTCGGCCCCGCCGTCGATGGTCACCGTCACCGGTTCCCGGTTGCAAAGCCGGAGGAGCGCGTCGCAGGTGACGCGGCCCTCCTTCTTGCCGCCGCCGGTCAGATGGTGGACCCCGCCCAGCGACAGCATCTGCGATCCGTATTCGGCGGTCATCACATGGCCGATGGCCTCGCCCTCGACCCGGACCGGTGCCGCCTCGGGCCCGAGGAAGCGGTCGGTGTCGATCTTCACCTTGGCGCCGCAGTAGGAGAATATCCCCTCGGTCACCACGGTGACCATGTCGACCCCGTCATGGCTTTGCGCGACGATGAAGGGGGCAGGCTTATAGTCGGGATAGGTCGTGCCCGCGCCGATCGCGGTGATGAAGGGCCGCTCGGTCCGCAGGATATCGCCGTCCCATTCGCCGGCCTCGAGTTCAAGGAAGGGCACCAGCTGGCCATCGCCCTCTTTCGCTGCCTCCAGCACCGTGAAGGGATCGAGCCGCACCAGATCACCGCCTTCGTTGGCGTAGCGGTCGCAGGCCCCGGCGCGGCCCTCGGCGATGTAGCACATGACCGGACAGGCATCGCAACGGATCTTGCCTTCCATACGGGATTCAACGGCTTGGCGGACCATCCTAATTCTCCATCGCAGCGCGGATCGCCGCCAGAACCCGGTCCGGCGTCGCCGGCAGGCGCGTCACCCTGGCGCCGGTCGCATGGCGGATCGCCGAAAGGATCGCCGGTGCCGTCGGGATCAGCACATGTTCGCCCAACCCCTTGGCGCCGTAAGGCCCGTGCGGGTCCACGACCTCGACGATGTGACTGGTGATCGGCGGCACGTCACCAATCGTCGGAATGAGGTAGTCGTGCAGGTTGTCGGTGCGCCCGGCGATATATTCCTCCATCAGCGCCAGCCCGATCCCCTGCGCCACGCCGCCGTGGATCTGGCCCTCGACCAGGACCGGGTTGATCGCCCGGCCGACGTCATGCGCGGCATGGATATGGTCGAGCGTGACCGTGCCAAGCCCGGTATCGACGGTCAATTCCACCATCTGCGCGGTGTAACCATAGACGGCATAGGGCACGCCCTGGCCGTTTTCGTCCAATGGCAGCGTCGGCGGGTCATAGCTCTCGACCGCTTCCAGCGCGTAACCGTCGCCCTCCGGCAGTGCTGCGCGGTGGATGGTACCGTCGGGGGCGGTGACCGTGACCGCGCCCCGCTCCAGCCCGATCCGCCCGTCCGTTGCATTGATCCGGCGCAGAACCTCGGCCCGGAGCGCCAGCCCCGTCAGTCGCGCCGCGTTGCCCGACACGAAGGTCTGCCGCGAGGCCGAGGTCTTGCCGGCATCGGGCGTGACGTCGGTGTCCGGCCCGACGATCTCCACCAGCCGCGCATCGACGCCAAAGGCTTCCGCGAAGATCTGCGCGATCACGGTATTCGCGCCCTGACCGATATCCATCGCACCCTGATGAAGCACGATCCGCCCGTCCGGGGCGATCCCGGCCCGGATCGTCGAGGGGTTGGGAAGCGAGGTATTGCCGCACCCGTACCAGCCACAGGCAATGCCCACGCCTTTGCGAAGAACGCCATCTTTCGCATTGAATTCCGTTACACTTTCCAAAGCCCGACACCACGCGGGACGCAGTGCCTCAAGGCAGGGCCGTATCCCGACCGCGCCGTCGAAAACCTGCCCGGTCGTCGTCGGAATGCCGTTGTCGAGCGCATTGAAATGCCGGAACTCCAGCCGGTCCATGCCCAACTGCGCCGCCAGATCGTCAAAGACCGCCTCCTGCGCGATGGCCGCCTGCGGCACACCGAAGCCCCGGAACGCACCCGCCGGCACGCAGTTCGTGTGCACCCCCTCGGCCCGCGCGACATAGTCGGCATGGGCATAAGGCCCGCCGGCGTGGACCGGCACCCGGTTCGCCACGGTCGGCCCCCATGAGGAATAGGCGCCGGTGTTGAACGTGCCCTCGAAGGCGAAGCCCGAGAGCTTGCCATCCTTCGTCACCCCTGCCCGGACCCGCATCAGACCGGGATGGCGCTTCGTCGTGGAAGCCATTGATTCCGAACGCGTATAGACGATCCTGACCGGCCGCTTGAGCCGCATCGCGGCCAGCGCCACATGCGGTTGGAACGAGATGTCGAGCTTTGACCCGAAGCCGCCGCCGACCGCCGTCGGAACGATCCGGATCGCCGCCACCGGCAGACCAAGGATCTCGGCCAGCGAGTCGCGGTTCATATGCGGGGCCTGGGTGCCGCCGTGAACCTCGACCCGTCCGTCCGTCCAGTCGGCAAAGCCCGCCTCCGGCTCGATATAGGCGTGTTCGATGAAGCGGGTCTCGAACGTGCCTTCGGCGGTGATATAGGCCCGCGCCAGCGCCGCCTCGGCGTCGCCTTTCCGGACGAAGCCGGCGCACATGACGTTTTCGGCGCGGCCGGGGTGGAACTCTGCCATGCCCTTGGCCACCTGTGGGTCGCGCGTCGCGAGGATCGTCTCCCAAGCCACGGGGAAGGTTGAGAGATCCAGCTTCGCCATGACCTCCGCGCGCCCGATGACCGAAGCCACCGCCTCGCCCCGGAAAAGCGCCGTGTCCTCGGCATAGACCGGCTGGTCGATGAAGCCAGGGATGGTGCCGAAGCGGTTCTTTCCCGGCACGTCCCGCGCCGTCAGGATCAGGTCGAGGCCACGGGCCGCCGCATAGGCGTCGAGGTCGCCAAAGCGGAAGCGGCAGTGATCCTCCGGCGCCCGGATGACCTTCAGCACCAGCGCATCGGCTGGGGCGGCATCGTCGCCGAAGACTTCGCGCCCCTCGACCTTGCGGGCGCCGTCGAGGCGGGTGATGCCGGCCCCGACCCCGCCGCTCTCCGCCACCGGGGCGGGCAGCCCCCGCACCGCGTCGATGATCTTGCGATAGCCGGTGCAGCGGCAGAGAACCCCGCCCAGCGCGTCCTGCACCTCGGCTTCCGTCGGCGCCGGAACCGCGCGCAGGAGGGCGGTAGCCGAGACCATCATGCCGGGCGTGCAGATGCCGCACTGCGCCGCACCATGCGCGAGGAACGAAGCGGAAAGCCTTGAAAAAACGTCGTCATTGTCGCGCAGGCCCGCCAGGGTCTCGACCGTCTTGCCCTCGGCCTGGCCGACGGCGGTGATGCAGGAACAGACCGGCTTTCCATCGATCAGCACGGTGCAGGCGCCGCAATCGCCGGCATCGCAGCCGACCTTCACATCGGCGCAACCCAGCCCCGACCTCAGCACCCGCGACAGCCGTTCGAATCCGTCGCCCGGATGTTCGACGGCGCGACCGTTCAGAGTGAAGCCGATCCCGCTCATGCCGCCGCCCCGCATCTGTCCAGCAACCGCCGCGCCAGCGTCGCGACGGCCTCGCGTCGGTAAGCCGCCGAGGCGCGGACGTCGTCGATCGGCGCGAGGCCGTCGAAATGCTCTGCCCGCACCACGCTGCCAAGCGCCCCCGCCGTCGCCCCGATCAGGTCGCGCTCCAGCGCCGAAAGCCGCATCGGCACCGGCGAACAGGCGCCGACCGCGATCCGCGCCTCCGCCAGCCGGCCACCCTCGAACCGGAGGACCGCCGCAAGCGAGGCGATGGAAATGACGAGATAGGCCCGCGCGCCGAGCTTCTCGAAGCCGGAGCGCACATCGCCACCGATCCGCGGCACGAGGATCGCGGTCACGATCTCGCCGGGGTGAAGGGCGGTCTTTCGCACCCCGGTCACGAACTCCGCCAGCGCCACGACGCGGCGCCCGGCGGTCGACGCCAATTCGACCGACGCGTCAAGCGCGAGGAGAACCGGCACACCGTCGGCGGCGGGCGAGGCGTTGCAGATGTTGCCCGCAAGCGTCCCGGTGGTCTGGATCTGCACGGACCCGATCTGCCGCCCGGCGGCCTTCAGCCCGTCGAACGCCGGCGGCAGGTCGGAACGGAGCATCTCGGCCCAGGTCACGCCCGCACCGATGCGCCAATGCCCGCCGTCCAACGCGATCCCCCGGAGGTCGGAGACAGCCGTCACGTCGAGGATGCGGGGCGGCGCGGGACGGTCGCCGAGTGACGGGAACACATCGGTCCCGCCGGAAAGCACGAGGGCCGGCGCCTCGGCCAGGTAGCCGAGCGCGTCGGAAAGTGTATGGGGCCGGAACACCGTCATGCTCAGCGCAGCCCGTCCTTGCCCTCGGCCTCGGCGTGGGTCAGCCCGCCGACGCGGGGCAGCGGCCGGCCGCTGTCGGTCACCGCGACCGCGACGAGGATCTCGTCGGCGCGCGGGGCATCGGTCACCCGCACCTCCATCCCGTCGAAATGCGACCGCACATAGGCCGCGTCCTTGTGGCCGAGCGGCACGTCGAGCGGATGGCCCATCGGTCCGCGCTTCTTGTTCGAGGGGACGAGCGCCGCCCCCTTCTCCACCGCCGCGCGCAACGGCTTTCCAAGACGCGGATGCAGGATGGCGGCGGCGTGCTCCAGCTCGCCGTTCTCGCCGACGAGGGCGGCCTTGCCGTAGCTCTGCGCCTCTCCCGGGCGGATGCCGAGCGCCTTGACGCAGGCCTCGCCAAGAATGCCGCCCAGTTCCTCGCCGATCACCATCAGGTCTTCGAGGTCCGCGACATAGCGGCCCGCGAAAGGGTTTTCGATCACCGCGATGGCGGCGGCGCGGCGGGTCGGCGGCGCGATGTCCTGGCCCATCTCGCTCCGGACCTCCTCGACCACGGTCACGATCTTGCGGATTTTCGCCTTTGTCATCGGTCCTCGCCTCCTCCGGACTTCGATCCATCGTCCTCGATTCGCATCGCCGCGGCAAAGCCCGCGCCGACACCGCGCGCCTGGCCCTGAAGCGACAGGAACGCCGCCCTGATCAGGCCGCGCGCAACAAAGTCTTGGGCCCGCACCACGCCCGCACCCAGTGCCACCGCGATCTCGCCGGGCGAAAGCTCCGCCACGTCGACCGTCACCAGCCGGTCACCAAGGTCGCTGTCGGGCGACAGATCCCGCGCCGGGCGCCGGGTCACGCGGGGCGAACCGGGCAGGTCGACGGCATTGGCGATCAGCGTCGCCGCCGCGTCGGCCCCGGCGGCCGTCGCCGCCAGCACCGTCACCGCGTCGGCAATGCCGAGCGAGTGGCTGCGCCCGCGCCAGCCGCTGGTCGCGACGCCGCCGATGCCGTCGCTGGCGCCGACCTCGACGATGCCGGCATAACGTCCGAACTGGCGGTAGTCGTGGATGCCGATACGGTAGCGCTGCGCCCCGATCAGGTGGATCGCGATGTCGCCGCCGTTGTTGATCACGGCACGGGACACCCCGGCCTCGGCCCGGATCGCATCCAGCATGTGATCGGCAACCGCGCCCGCGACCGCGGCCATTGGCGTGACGAACCGGTCGGCAAAGGGCCGGACCGCCCGCATCATCCGCCGCGCCACCGCGCCCTCGGGGTCGGGCGACCGGGCCCCCACCGGGCTGCGCAAGAGCGGCAGTTCCGCCACCAGCGCTTCGAGCAGGCCGTCGAAGGCCCGCCCCGCCGCCGCCTCGGCCGCCGCCACCTCCTCCGGCGCGCCGCCGAGGTCGAAGATCAGGTCGATCGGCCCGTGGCTGAGATGCAGCCGTCCGTCCGCGCCGTGGGTCTTGTCCGGCCAGCCGCGCGACGGCCAGGCGATGACCCGCCTCAGGCCACCCCGCCCCGTCTCCGCTGCGCTCCACGTCGGTCCGGACACCGAATTCCGCCTTCTTCCGTCTCGCATCGGTCCTCTCCACGACCGACGATCCATCCTACGATTACGCGGTGAGTTTTGTTTGCTGTCAAACGAATTTTCCACTTGTCGCGCGGCACGGCGCCCGCGGCGGCGCTTGTCATCGCCGGCCAAGTCTCTAGGATTTCCCCGGCACAAGCCAGGGAGGCATCGAAGCGACGTGACCGACAACGCGCCATATCGGCTGGAAGATCAGATCGGCTTCAAGTTGCGTCTTGCCAATCAGCGGCATCTGGAGATCTTTTCGGCGAGGATGCCAGAGATCACCCCGCGTCAGTTCGCGGTGCTGGCCAAGCTGCGCGACGAAGGCACGCTGTCGCAGAACCATCTCGGCCGGCTCGTCGCGATGGATGCGGCGACGACCAAGGGCGTGGTGGAACGGCTGGCCCGCAAAGGCCTGATCGCGACCTCGCCCTCGCCCACCGATCGCCGGCGGGTCGAGATTTCGCTGACCGAGGAGGGCCGGCGTTTTCTCATCGAGACTATTCCCGTCGCCGCCGAAATATCCGCCATGACCGCGCGCAATCTCAGCCCGCGCGAACGCGACCGGCTTCTGGCATTGCTCGACAAGCTCTGACCCTGCTCTCTTCGTGGACGTCGGTGGACACTGGGCCATTTCTCACCCATCCAGCATTGCATTTTCCGCGGTATTTGGCCGGAATGCCCGGCCTATTGCCCCCTCACGTTTTCGTAGGCCGCGCCTGTGTTATCCTTGGCTCCCGCCCCGCTTCGGGGTGGATCAGGAAGAAAGGAGAAGACCATGCTTGTTCACAAACGCGAGCTTATTCTTGTCGGTCTCCTCATGGCCGCGCCCCTGGCCGGCCAAGCGCAGACGACCGACCCCGCGGTGCCGCCCGCGACCACGGAGACCGAGGCCCCGACCGCCATGGCGCCGGCAGAGGAGGCACAACCGATCGATGGCCAGATCGTCATGCAATCGCAAGAAACCGTGCTGGCACGGGATCTTCTTGGCGCCCGCGTCGACAACCCGGCAAACGAGAAGGTCGGCGACATCAACAACCTGATCGTCAACCTCGACGGGACGATCGAGGGCGTCGTTATCGGTGTCGGCGGCTTCCTCGGCATGGGCGAAAAGGACGTCGCCATCGAAATGGCTACCCTGTCGATGCAGGAGACAGCACCCGGACGGGTCCGCCTGATCCTCGCCTCGACGCGCGAGGAACTTGAGGCGGCGCCGGCCTTCCAGTCGCTCTACCTGCAGCAACTGGAGGCCGAGACCGCCGCGCAGCCGGAACCGGGGCAACCGATGCCGGGCCAATCGACACCGACGAACTGATGCCGGGTTCGCCGGCGGCTGAAGGAGTAAGAGTGGTGCGGTTGAGAAGACTCGAACTTCCACGGGGGTTAGCCCACAGCGACCTCAACGCTGCGCGTCTACCAATTCCGCCACAACCGCACCGGGCCCGAAGGATACCCTCGGGCGAGGTGGGCGTTACTTAGCCAAAGCCTCCGGCGATGTGAAGGGGATTTTTCGGGCACGCGAAAAAATTCGGCGGGCCGGGACGGACGGGCTGACCGGGCCGCAATCCAGGGACCCCGCCGGGCAGGCCTCTGTACTTCGCGTGACGGTCGGCCATCTCGCCGGCGATCAGGATCAAAATCGTCGCGGAAGAGCCCCGCCATACCGCGACGATCTCCAAAATCAGGGGAAGTCCGAGCTCTGCGATCTGGCAATTCCCGAAGTTCCCCGGGGTCACCGGCCTCCTGCCAGAAGATCAGCGGCGGTAGCGCGCGCGGTTCATCTGCGCGACCGGCTGCGGCGGCAGGATATAGGCCGGCGTCTGGTCCGGCACATAGGTGCGGGGCACCGAGGCGCGCGCCGTGGCGTCGGGCGCGGGGGCCGCGCGGGGATGGTAGGCCGACCGGTTCATCTGCGCCGAGGGCTGCGCCGGCTCTCCTTCGGCGGCCATCAGAAGCGATGCGAGCAATAATCCGAGGGTCAGGGCGACGGCGGATGCCGTCACATGCAACAGGGTCATGTCAGCCTCCAAATTTCTTGTTCAATGGCCCAGCGGAACGCGGGGCGAAATATCGTGTTAAAGCTCAGTCCAATGCGCCGGATCATGCGCCCGAAGCCACTCGGCGCACAGTCGGGAATTCCTTCCTCGGGCGATTCTCCACCGTCAGCCGCGGGGAAGCCGCCCTGCCCCGCACCTCCGGTGCTTTGCAGTCCGGTCCAAGAGGTCTATGTGCAATCGGGCGAACACTGTCTGAAGGAGCGACCCCGTGGTCGAATGGACGCATCTGACCGGTCTTTCGGATTACGCCGGCACGCTCGCCGCGATGGAGGCACGCGCCGCCGCCATCGCCGAGGGACGCGCGGAGGAGGCGGTGTGGCTGCTTGAACACCCGCCGCTCTATACCGCCGGCACCTCGGCCCGCGCCGAGGACCTCACCGATCCCGGCCGCTTCCCGGTCCATGTCGCGGGACGCGGCGGACAATTTACCTATCACGGGCCGGGCCAGCGCGTGGCCTATGTCATGCTCGACCTCAACACGCGCGGCCGCGATGTACGCGCTTTCGTGCGCCGGCTCGAAGACTGGATCATCGCGGCGCTGGCGGAATTCAACGTGACCGGCGAGGTGCGCCCCGGCCGGGTCGGCGTATGGGTCACGCGGCCCGACAAGGCGCCCGGCCCCGGCGGCGCCCCGCGCGAGGACAAGATCGCGGCGATCGGGGTGAAGCTGCGCAAATGGGTGAGTTTCCACGGCATCTCGATCAACGTAGAGCCGGACCTGTCGCATTTCGACGGCATCGTGCCCTGCGGCATCCGCGACCACGGCGTGACCAGTCTCGTCGATCTCGGCCTTCCGGTGACGATGGACGACCTCGACCTCGCGCTCCGGGCGACGTTCGGGCGAGCGTTCGGCGCCCCCTGACGGCACCGCCCCGGACCGGGGGGTGACGTGGCGGCGGGCCGCCTAAAGGGCCGAACCTTGGTCGAGTACGATTTGACTTATCGCAAGTCGCGGCCGATCTTGCCATGGTATCAGTGCGCAAACCGTGCGCCCGCACGACCCATCGCGAAAAGAGGAATGATGATGAAAACAACGATTCTCACGCTTGTTGCCGCCGTCGCAGTGGCATTCCCCGCATTTGCCAGCGGCGATGCCGCGAAGGGCGAAAGCGACTTCAAGAAGTGCAAGGCCTGCCACATGATCGTCGCCGATGACGGCACCGAGATCCAGAAGGGCGGCAAGACCGGGCCGAATCTCTACGGCGTGGTGGGACGGGCCGCCGGCTCGGTCGCGGACTTCAAATACTCCGACGTTATGAAGGAAGCCGGCGAAAAGGGCCTTGTCTGGGATGAGGAAAATCTCGCCGAATACCTGCCCGATCCGTCGGGGTTCCTCGAGGAATTTTCCGGTGATGCGGCCGGCAAGTCGAAAATGACCTTCAAACTGACCAAGGGCGCCGAGGACATGGCGGCCTATCTGGCCTCGATCACCCAGTAAGCTGCACCACTCACGACCGGCGCGGGGGGCGAGGCATTTTTTCGCGCCCCGTGCCCGCTTCTTCGATTGCCCATCCCGTTCCGGCCAATTATTACGGGGTCATAGCCTCGCCGGGGACCTGCGCGCCCCGCGCCTTGCATATGGAATGGGAGAACAGCATGGCCGACGCAGCCGTTCATGGCCACGGTGAACATGGACACCCCGGGTTCTTCACCCGCTGGTTCATGTCCACCAACCACAAGGATATCGGTATCCTTTACCTCTTCACGGCCGCGGTCGTGGGTCTCATCTCGGTAGCCTTCACGGTCTACATGCGGTTGGAACTCATGGAACCGGGCGTGCAGCACATGTGCATGGAGGGCGCGCGGCTGTTGGCCTCGGACGAGGCCTGCACACCGAACGGCCACCTCTGGAACGTGATCGTCACCGCGCACGGCATCCTGATGATGTTCTTCGTGGTGATTCCGGCGCTGTTCGGCGGGTTCGGCAACTATTTCATGCCGCTGCATATCGGCGCGCCGGACATGGCGTTCCCGCGGATGAACAACCTCAGCTACTGGCTCTATGTCGCGGGCACCTCGCTCGCCGTGGCTTCGGTGCTGGCGCCGGGCGGCAACGACCAGTCCGGGTCGGGTGTCGGCTGGGTGCTCTACCCGCCCTTGTCGACCAACGAGGCCGGCTGGTCGATGGACCTCGCGATCTTTGCGGTCCACGTCTCGGGTGCCTCGTCGATCCTCGGCGCGATCAACATGATCACCACCTTCCTCAACATGCGGGCACCGGGCATGACGCTGCACAAGGTGCCGCTCTTCGCCTGGTCGATCTTCGTCACCGCCTGGCTGATCCTTCTGTCGCTGCCGGTTCTGGCGGGCGCGATCACCATGCTGCTGACCGACCGCAACTTCGGCACCACCTTCTTCCAGCCCTCGGGCGGCGGTGACCCGATCCTCTACCAGCACATCCTGTGGTTCTTCGGCCACCCGGAAGTCTACATCATCATCATCCCCGGCTTCGGCATCATCTCCCATGTCATCGCGACCTTCGCGAAGAAGCCGATCTTCGGCTACCTGCCGATGGTCTACGCGATGGTGGCGATCGGGGTTCTGGGCTTCGTCGTCTGGGCGCACCACATGTACACGGTCGGCATGTCGCTGACCCAGCAGTCCTACTTCATGCTGGCGACAATGGTGATCGCGGTGCCCACGGGCATCAAGGTCTTCTCATGGATCGCGACGATGTGGGGCGGCTCGATCGAGTTCAAGACGCCGATGCTCTGGGCCTTCGGCTTCCTGTTCCTCTTCACCGTCGGCGGCGTGACCGGCGTGGTGCTGAGCCAGGCGCCGGTCGACCGGGTCTATCACGACACCTACTACGTCGTGGCGCACTTCCACTACGTGATGAGCCTGGGCGCGGTCTTCGCGATCTTCGCCGGCGTCTACTACTGGATCGGCAAGATGTCGGGCCGCCAGTATCCGGAATGGGCGGGCAAGCTGCACTTCTGGATGATGTTCATCGGCTCGAACCTGACCTTCTTCCCGCAGCACTTCCTGGGTCGCCAGGGCATGCCGCGCCGCTACATCGACTATCCGGAAGCCTTCGCCTACTGGAACTACGTCTCGTCACTGGGCGCCTTCCTGTCGTTCGCCTCGTTCGTCTTCTTCATCGGCGTCGTGATCTACACGTTGCGCGCCGGCAAGCGGGTGACCGAGAACAACTACTGGAACCCCTACGCCGACACGCTGGAGTGGACCCTGCCCTCGCCGCCGCCGGAGCACACGTTCGAGACGCTCCCCAAGCAGTCGGACTGGGATCACGGCCACGCCCACTGACGCGATAGGATGAATGCGAGGCCCCGGAGCAATCCGGGGCCTTTTCCGTTTCAACCGGCATCCCCGGCGCGGCGGGGAGCGCGCCCGTGACACCACAGACCGCGCCAGTCCTGCGCCCCGAGAAGCGGAGCCGATGCCTTACGAATGGATCGAGACCGGGGACGACACACGGGCAGAGCTGCACCTCTGGCCCTACCGATCGCTGCCGCGCAAAGGGTTCGTGCTGTTCATCGCCGTGACCGCGACGCTTCTGGCGCTGCCGCTGGTCGCGGTCCTCGGCACGGTGATCCTCTGGGGGCTCCTGCCCTTCATCGGGCTCGCTGTCGCGGGTGTATGGTGGGCGCTGTCGCACAGTTACCGCCAGGGCGAAATCCTGGAGCTTCTCAGCCTGTCGCACGAGCGGATCAGCCTCGTGCGCCATGCGCCGGACGGCACCGAGCAGCGCTGGGAGGCCAATCCCTACTGGGTCGCGGTGCGGCTGTATCCGACCGGGACGAAAGTGCCGAACTACCTGACGCTGAAGGGCGAGGGCCGCGAGGTCGAACTGGGCGCCTTTCTCAGCGAGAAGGAGCGGGTCACGCTGGCGGACGAGTTGGAGGAGCGACTGGCGAAGCTGCGGTAAAGCGCGCCGGGGACGCGAGGCGACCGGCGCCGGCGTCCCGGCGCGTCTCAGCCGAGTTTGTCCTTCACCATCGGGCCGACCGCGCCGAAGTCCATCTGGCCAGTGAACTTCGACTTCAGCGCCGCCATGACCTTGCCCATGTCGCGGATCGAGCCGGCGCCGACCTCGGCGATGGCCGCGCCCACGGCGGCGTCGATTTCGTCGGCCGACAGTTGGCGTGGCAGGAAATCCTCGATCACCTTGATCTCGGCGAGTTCCTTTTCCGCCAGTTCCAGACGCCCGCCCTCTTCATAGGCGCGCGCCGATTCATGGCGCTGCTTGACCATGCGGCCGAGAATCGCCAGCACCTCCGCATCGCCGACCGTAGCGTCGCCACCGTCGCCGCGCAGGGCGATATCCTTGTCCTTGATCGCGGCATTGATCAGCCGCAGGGTCGACAACCGCTCGGCGTCCCTGGATTTCATCGCATCCTTGAGAGCCGCGCCGATCCTATCGCGCATATCCATCGGGTCTCCATCCCCTGAGCTTCCGAAGTCCCCACCATATCGCCATCCGGCACCGGGCACAACCGGCAGATTTATTCGTAAGCCATTGATTTTCATACATAAGACAAATAGAAACCGAACCCTTGACCATATCCGGCAGCGCCCGTAGGTTCCGCAGGATTTGTGATCCGGGGAGTCGCGCCATGACCACGAGCCAGAAGCCTCAGGACAAGCCCACCGCCTGCCTCGCGCTCGCCGACGGAACCGTGTTCTACGGCAAGGGCTTCGGCGCCACCGGCGAGACGGTGGCAGAGCTTTGCTTCAACACCGCGATGACCGGCTACCAGGAGATCATGACCGATCCCTCCTATGCGGGGCAGATCGTCACCTTCACCTTCCCCCATATCGGCAATACCGGCGTCAACCCCGAGGATGACGAGACGGCGGACCCGGTCGCCGCCGGCATGGTGGTGAAGTGGGACCCGACGGAACCCTCGAACTGGCGCGCGGCCGAACCGCTCGTCGGCTGGCTCGCCAAGCGCGGCCGGATCGGTATCGGCGGGCTCGACACGCGGCGCCTGACCCGGGCGATCCGCCAGCAGGGCGCACCGCATGTGGCGCTGGCCCATGATCCGGAGGGCAAGTTCGACATTGGCGCGCTGGTCGCCAGGGCCCGCGCCTGGTCCGGGCTTGTCGGGCTCGATCTGGCGAAGGAAGTGACCTGCGCCCAGAGCTACCGCTGGGACGAAACCCGCTGGTCGTGGCCGCAAGGCTACGGCACCCGCACCGGTGACGGCTTCCGCGTCGTGGCGCTCGACTACGGCGCCAAGCGCAACATCCTGCGCTGCCTTGCGAGCGTGGGCTGCGACGTCACCGTCCTGCCAGCCACCGCGACGACGGAGGAGGTTCTGGCGCACAATCCCGAGGGCGTGTTCCTCTCGAACGGTCCCGGCGATCCGGCGGCGACGGGGGCCTATGCCGTGCCGATGATCCGCGGCGTGCTCGACCGCGACCTGCCGCTATTCGGGATCTGCCTCGGCCATCAGATGCTGGCGCTGGCGCTTGGCGCGAAGACGATCAAGATGAACCACGGCCATCACGGCGCCAACCACCCGGTGAAGGACCTCGAGACCGGCAAGGTCGAGATCACCTCGATGAACCACGGCTTCACGGTCGACAGCCAGACCCTGCCGAAGGGCGTGCGCGAGACCCATGTCTCGCTCTTCGACGGCTCGAACTGCGGCATCCGGCTCGAGGACCGGCCGGTCTTCTCGGTTCAGTATCACCCCGAGGCGAGCCCCGGACCGCAGGACAGCTTCTACCTCTTTGAACGCTTCGCGGAGGCGATGCGCGCTCGCCGCGCCGCCTGAGTCCGTCGCACCCGGCCTGATCCGGATGAGCGCGCGCGGGCGCGCGCAAGATCCCTGTCTCGCACCCTTCGTTGACACGAAGGGCGCTCGGGCGCTCCGCGGGAGGTATTTTCGAACAGAAGAGGATGGCCGGTCCGGGCAGGCGGGTGCGCGATAAATAACGGATTTTTTGCAATTTTTCCGGCTTCCATTAACGCTGCGTTAACCACGGCCGGAGGAGGCTCGGCCCAGTCGCCCCTCGGGATTGCCATGTCGCCACCAGCCTCTCATCTGCGCCTCGTCACCCCGGACTTCGCTCCTTCGCACCTGCCGGACCGGCCGAGTTTCGCGCCAAGGGCGCGGCTCCGGCCGGAGCGGGCGCGGCGCAAGCCGCTGGGCCAGATCCTGATCGACATGAAGGCGGTCGAGCCCGGCAACATGCTGAAGGCGCTGGCCCTGCGCGACCGGCAGGACGTGCGGATCGGCGACATCCTCCTGACTCGTGGCTGGGTGAGCGAGGCGGACCTGACCGCCGCGCTGTCGATCCAGTGGGGCGCCAAGGCCGCCGATCTCATCGCCGAACCGCCCGACGCGCGGCTTCTCGACCGGCTCGGACCAGACTTCTGCCTCGCCAACGGACTCCTGCCCTGGCGGCGGATCGGCGGGGCGACGGTGATCGCCACCGCGCGGCCCGAGGAGTTCGCCCGGATGCGCGCCGGGTTGCCGGGCGATTTCGGCCCGGTCCTGATGGCGCTCGCGCCCGAGCGCGACATCCATGCCGCGATCATCGCCACGCGCCAGACCGCGCTGATCCGGCGCGCAGAGACCCGCGTCGCGGCCGAGGAAAGCTGCCGCTCGCAGGACGGAGTCCGCGCCGCGAAAATCGCCTTCGCGGCTCTGGCCATCCTGGCGCTCGGGCTGGCGGCGGCGCCGACGCTGACCTTCGCGCTCCTCTCCGCCTGGGCGGTGGTGACGCTTCTGGCCTTCACCGGGCTGAAACTCGCGGCCTTTCTCGCCGAGTGCCGCGCCCGTCCGGCACCGCCGACGCCACCTGCGGCGATGGGCCGGCTGCCCGTCGTCTCGGTCATGGTGCCGCTCTTTCACGAGAACGACATCGCGCCGCCGCTGATCCGCCGGATCGGCCGGATCGACTACCCGAAGGAGTTGCTCGACATCCTCCTCGTGGTCGAGGAAGACGATCTTCTGACCCAGGAAGCGCTGGCGAGCCGCAGCCTGCCGCGCTGGATGCGGGTGGTGATCGTGCCCTCGGGGCCGATCCGCACCAAGCCGCGCGCGCTCAATTACGCGCTCGACTTCTGCCGCGGTTCGATTGTCGGCATCTGGGATGCCGAGGACGCGCCCGATCCCGGGCAGATCCATTCCGTCGTGCGCCGCTTTCACGATTGCGCGCCGGATGTCGCCTGCCTGCAGGGCATCCTCGATTTCTACAATGCCCGCCACAACTGGATCACCCGCTGCTTCGCGGTCGAATATGCCGCCTGGTTCCGCGCCATGCTGCCCGGCCTCGCAAGGCTCGGCTTCGTGGTGCCACTGGGCGGGACCACGCTTTTCTTCCGCCGCAAGGTGCTGGAGGAGCTTGGCGGCTGGGACGCGCACAATGTCACCGAGGATGCCGATCTCGGCGTCAGGCTGGAGCGTCGCGGATACCGGACCGAGCTGATCCCGACCGTGACGCGGGAAGAGCCGAACGCCCGGCCGGTGGCCTGGATCCGCCAGCGGTCGCGCTGGCAGAAGGGTTACGCGATGACCTGGGCGAGCCATATGCGCGACCCGGCCCGGCTCTGGCGCGACCTCGGCACCAGGCGTTTCATCGGGGTCCAGATTCTCTTTCTCGGAACCCTGTCGCAATCGCTGCTGGCGCCGGTCCTCTGGTCCTTCTGGCTGCTGGCCTTCGGATTGCCGCATCCCCTTTCCGGCGTGTTGCCGCCCACAGCCCTTGTCACGCTCGGCACCCTCTTCGTCGCCTCGGAACTGGTGAACATCGCGGTCGGGATGTGGGCCACGCGCGGACTCGATCACCGGTTCCTGATGAAGTGGGTGCCGACGCTGCATCTCTATTTCCCGCTCGCGGCGCTCTCCTCCTACAAGGCGCTTTACGAATGTCTCACCCGGCCCTTCTACTGGGACAAGACCTCTCACGGGGTCGTCGCGCCGCGCTCCGGCCCGCCGGAACTGCTGCCGGTGCTGATGCTCGTCAATCCGGTCCACGTGCCCGCCGACGAACCGGCACCGATCCTGCTCCATCGCGGTGCCTTCCGTCCGGTCCGGCTGCACCTCGGCCCCCCGGCGGGCGCGGTCAAGGCGCGGCCCCTGCCGGGCAAGCCGGTGCTGACCCTGGTCCGGTCGCCCGGAGAGTTTGCCGCCCAACCGGCGCGGCCGGCCTATATTCTCGGATCAGCGATCGCCGGCGCCCCGCGGCGCCCCGGCATCGAGTTTCAGCCGTGTTTCGAAGGCTTTGGAGATATGTGAGCGCAAGGCGGCCTGCGCCGCCTCGCCGTCGCCATCGGCAATCGCCCGGACGATCTCCGCATGTTCGTTGAGAGCCGCCTGTCCGCGCCCCTCGGCGGCGAGCGACGTCGTGGCGAGAAGCGCCATCGAGCGGTGGACGAGGTCGAGCTGCTGGACAAGGAAGCGGTTGTGCGACGCGAGGTGGATCTGTTTGTGGAACCGGCGGTTGGCACGGCTGAGGGCGGCCGGATCGCCGACATGCGCCCGGTCGGCCTCGACCATGTCGGACAGCACCTTCACCTCCTCTGGTGTCGCGTGCTTGGCCGCGAGCCGCGCCGCCAGCCCTTCGAGTTCCGCCCGCACGACGTAAAGCTCGGCCAGCTGGTTGTGATCGAGCGAGGCGACGATCAGCGAGCGACCGTCGCGCGCCAGCATCGACTGCGTCTCGAGCCGCTGCAACGCCTCGCGCACCGGGGTGCGCGACACGCCGAAGCGCTCGGCCAGCTCGGCCTCGACCAGCCGGTCGCCGGGGCGGTAGATCCCGCCGTCGATCGCTTCGAGGATGAGCGTGTAGGCGTCTTTCTGCATGGGCTTCCTTTCCCGCTCCGTCGAGCCGTGCGACGGGGCGGGAGACTAGGCGCCCAGCCTCGTCAAGGCAAGGCGGTCCATTGCCGCCGCCGGTCCGACCGCGTAGTCTCTGCCCCATGCCAGTCGCCCGTTTCGCGCATGTCGACGCCTGGGTCTTCGACCTCGACAACACGCTCTATCCGCCGTCCGCCCGGCTCTTCGACCAGATCGAGGTGCGGATGACCGCCTATGTCATGGAGGCGCTGAACGTGCCGCGCGACGAGGCCGACCGGCTGCGCGCGGACTACTGGCGGCTTTACGGGACGACGCTTGCCGGGCTGATGCACGAACACGGGCTCGACCCGGCGCCCTATCTCGTAGATGTCCACGACATCTCGCTCGACCATCTCGCCCCCGATCCCGGGCTTCGCGCGGCGATCTCGGCCCTGCCCGGCAAGCGCATCGTCTACACCAACGGCTCCGCACCCTATGCCGAACGGGTGCTGGCCGCGCGCGGGCTTTCCGGCGCCTTCGACGCGATCTTCGGCGTCGAACATGCGGGCTTCCGCCCGAAGCCCGACCGCACCGCCTTCGAGACCGTCTTCGCCGCGGCCGGCATCGACCCCGCCCGCGCGGCGATGTTCGAGGACGACCCCCGCAACCTCGCCGCCCCGCACGAGATGGGGATGCGCACCGTCCATGTCGCACCTGAACCGGCCCCGGCGCCGCATATCGAGCATCACACCGACGACCTCGGCGCCTTCCTCCGGCGCCTGCGCCGCTGATCCGGCGCCCGTCCGGCACCGCCATGTGCGACATCGCGACCGGTTGAGACGTCGCCCCACGGTGCATAGGTCGCACGGCAGCGAACAGGAGAGACCCATGACCACACCGACGGACGCCCCGCGCCTGGCCTGGTACTATTCGATCCCCGTCTTCGGCTGGATCGCCCGCGACCTTGTCCACGGCACCAGGGACAATATCCTCTACTTCCTCGTGATCCTCGTCACCCTCATGGTCCTCGCGGTGAAGACCTGGGGGCTCGTGGCGCTCGGCCTGACGGCGCTCGCCACGGTTCCGGTGATTTTCGCGACGCTGATCCTGATCACGATCGGCAAGTAGCCCTGCGGCCGCATGCCCGTTGGACGGCCGCAGGCTTCAGGTCTATGGTCGCGCCAACGACGGGGTGCAGCGATGCGTGAGACAAGAGATGTCCTGATTTCCGGCGGCGGGGTCGCCGGCCTGACCGCCGCGGCGGCCTTCGGCGCGGCCGGGTTTTCGGTGATCTGCGTCGATCCCGCCCCGCCGGTCACGGAGGAAGGCGGGGCCGGCGCCGACATGCGCACCACCGCATTCCTACAACCGGCGCGCCGGGTGCTCGAGGAGGCCGGGCTCTGGTCCCGCCTCGCGCCCCATGCGGCGGCGCTGAAGATCATGCGCATCGTCGATGCCGGCGGCGAACTGCCGGCGCCGCGCATCGTCAAGGATTTCGACGCGGCCGAGATCGGCGAGGAGCCGTTCGGCTGGAACTTCCCCAACTGGCTCCTCCGGCGCGAGATGGTGGCGCGCATCGGCGAACTGCCGAATGTCGATTTCCGGCCCGGCGTCGCGACGCGGTCGGTGCTGACACGGCAGGGCGAGGCGCGGGTGACGTTGTCGGACGGCACGCAGGTCGCAACCCGCCTGCTGATCGCCGCCGACGGCCGGGCAAGCCCGGTGCGCGAAGCGCTGGGGATCGGCGTCAAGACCATCCGCTATGGCCAGAAGGCGCTCGCCTTCGCGGTGACCCATCCGATCCCGCACGACAATGTCTCGACCGAGATCCACCGCTCGGGCGGGCCCTTCACGCTGGTGCCGCTGCCGGACCGCGCGGGCAAGCCCTGCTCCGCCGTGGTCTGGATGGAGCGTGGGCCCGAGGCACTGCGGCTTGCCGCCCTCGACGTGACCGAGTTCGAAACCGAGATGTTCGCCCGTTCCGCCGGTCTTTTCGGGCCGCTGACGCTGGTGACCCGCCGCTCGGTCTGGCCGATCATCAGCCAGATCGCCGAACGGTTCGAGGCGGAGCGCACCGCCCTCCTCGCCGAGGCCGCGCATGTGGTGCCGCCGATCGGGGCACAGGGGCTGAACATGTCGCTCGCCGATCTCGGCTGCCTTCTCGACCTGGCGCGCGCGGCGCCGGAGCGGCTCGGCGACCGGGCGATGCTCACCGCCTATCACCGCCGGCGCTGGCCCGAGGTCAAGGCGCGGGTGACCGGGATCGATCTTCTGAACCGGACCTCGATGCTCTCGGCCCGGCCCCTGCGCGACCTCCGTGCGGGCGCGCTCAACGCGCTCTACTCGCTGGCACCGGTGCGCCGGACGCTGATGAAGGCCGGGCTGGGCCTTGGCCGGTAGGATGGGCAATATTGCCCATCCTACGCCAGCGCGGCATCGAGCGCGCGTTTCACTCGCGCGACGGTGCCCTCGACATCATAGAGCTTGTCGAGTCCGAAAAGCCCGATGCGGAAGCTGCGGTAGGCCTCGCCCTCGCCGACCTGCAAGGGGACGCCGGCGGCGATCTGGACGCCGTGCGCGGCGAATTTCTTGCCGGTCTGGATCTCGGGGTCGTCGGTGAAGCTGACGACGACACCCGGCGCGCCGAAGCCCTCGGCCGCGACCGAGGCAATGCCGCGCGACGCCAATTCCCCGCGCACCGCGTTGCCAAGCGCCCATTGTGCCTCGCGCAGACGCTCGAAGCCGTAGTCCTTCGTTTCCTTCATCGTGTCGCGGAAGGCGCGGAGCGCATCGGTCGGCATCGTCGCGTGATAGGCGTGGCCGCCCCCCTCGTAGGCCGCCATGATCGCGCGCCACTTCTTCAGGTCCATCGCGAAGCTCGACGACGTGGTCTGTTCCAGCCGCGCCAGTGCAGCGGGCGAGAACATCACGAGCCCGGCCGAGGGCGAAGCCGACCAGCCCTTCTGCGGCGCCGAGATGAGGACGTCGACGCCCGTCGCCACCATGTCGACCCAGACGCAGCCCGAGGCGATGCAGTCGAGAACAAAAAGCGCGCCGACCTCGTGCGCCGCCGCCGCCAGCGCCTTCAGGTAATCGTCGGGCAGGATCATGCCGGAGGCGGTCTCCACATGCGGCGCGAAGACGACATCGGGCTTTCCCTCGCGGATCGCCTTCGTCACCTCCTCGATCGGCGCCGGCGCGAAGGGGGCACCTGGCGCATTGCCGGACCGGCGCGCCATCGCCACATGGGTCTCTCCGGCGAAACCGCCGGCCTCGAAGATCTGGGTCCAGCGGTAGGAAAACCAGCCATTGCGGACGATGAGCGCCTTCGCCCCGCCGGCGAACTGCCGCGCCACCGCCTCCATCGCAAACGTGCCGCCGCCGGGGACGAGCGCCACGGCCTCGGCACCGTAGACCTCTTTCAACATCGCCGAGATGTCGCGCATGACGGACTGGAACGCAGCACTCATGTGGTTGAGCGAGCGGTCAGTGAAGACGACCGAGAATTCCTCGAGCCCGTCAGGGTCGATGTGGGGCAGAAGTGCGGGCATGTTGGCCTCCGTCGAACTGTTTGTTCCGGGGTAGCGCAGCACGACCGACAAAGCAAAGCGGAACTGTGGCGGGGGCGTCCCGCCCCCAGTCCCCGCCAGGCGGGGCCTTCCCCCCGGGGATATTTAGACCAAGTCGAAACGGCCGCCCGGTTTCCACTTGGGGAAAGTATCCTGCGGGGGGCCGGGGGCGCAAAGCCCCCGGCTCGGTCCCGTCAGCCGAGCGGGCCGGGGCGGCGTTCTTCCGAGAGGAGCACGTTCGCCTCGACATTGCCGACACCGGGCAATGTCATGATGCGGCGGCGCAGGACGCGTTCGAAATCGGCAAGGTCGCGGGCGGTGACGCGCAGCCTGTAGTCGTAAAGGCCGAGCACGTGCTGAACGGTCTGGACTTCGGGGATGGCGGTCGCGGCGCGCTCGAAATCCTCGAGGCTGACGCGGCCCTTGGTGGCCAGTTTCACGCCGAGAAAGACGGTGACGCCGAAACCCAGCGCCTCGGCATCAAGGTCGATGCGACGGCCGGCGATGACGCCCGCCTCTTCGAGCCGGCGGATGCGCCGCCAGGTGGCGGGCTGCGAGAGGCCGAGCGCGCGGCCGATGGCGCCGGCGCTTTGCGTGGCATCCGCGACGAGGGCGCGCAGGATCGCCCGGTCGCTGTCGTCGAGGTCGATCACAGGGGCAGGCTCCCGGTTTTCTTGATGGTCGAGACGAGCATCAGGCTTTCGATGTCGGCGATATGGGGCAGGGTCAGGATGCGGTCGCGGTAGACGTCCTGGTAATGGCCCATGTCGCGGGCGATGACGTTGAGCCGCACGTCGACGCGGCCGAGGAAGGTCTGGATCTCGATCACCTCGGGCACTTCGCGGGCGGCGGCGAGAAATTCGTCGAAGGCCCTCGGGTTGGTCTTGTCGAGTGTGAAGCGCAAGGAGACCTCGACCGCCCAGCCGAGCGCGCGCCAGTCGATGACGGCGTGCTGGCCCATGAGGATGCCGGCCGCCGTCAGCTTTTCGAGGCGCCGCCAGGTGGTCGCGGCCGTGACGCCGGCGCGGGCGGCGAGATCGGTGGTGGCGAGCCCCGGCTCGGCCAGCAGGTGGCGCAGAAGGCGGCGGTCGGTGTCGTCTATCTGCATTATTTTTCGAACATCCGCATAGTTTAAGAATTAAACTTAGCAGAATTTCCAAATAACGTCAATTTTTGCACGGCAATTTGCCTAACTCTGTCTATTCTCGCCGCAGCAACGGAGAAAGGACACCACCATGCGCGTCTATTATGATCGCGACTGCGATATCAACCTGATCAAGGACAAGAAGGTCGCCATCCTCGGCTATGGCAGCCAGGGCCATGCCCATGCGCTGAACCTGCGCGATTCGGGCGCCAAGAACGTCGTCATCGCGCTCCGCGAAGGCTCGGCCACCGCGAAGAAGTGCGAGGCCGAGGGTCTCAAGGTCATGGGTATCGCCGAGGCCGCCAAGTGGTGCGACCTGATCATGTTCACCATGCCGGACGAGCTTCAGGCCGAGACCTACAAGAAATACGTCCATGACAACCTGCGTGAGGGCGCGGCGATCGCCTTCGCCCACGGCCTCAACGTCCATTTCGGCCTGATCGAGCCGAAGGCGGGCGTCGATGTCATCATGATGGCGCCGAAGGGCCCCGGCCACACCGTGCGCGGCGAATACGTCAAGGGCGGCGGCGTGCCCTGCCTCGTCGCGGTCCACCAGGACGCCTCCGGCAAGGCGATGGAACTGGGCCTCTCCTACTGCTCCGCCATCGGCGGCGGGCGTTCAGGCATCATCGAGACCAACTTCCGCCAGGAATGCGAAACCGACCTTTTCGGTGAGCAGGCAGTTCTCTGCGGCGGCCTCGTGGAACTCATCCGCATGGGCTTCGAGACTCTGGTGGAAGCTGGCTACGAGCCGGAAATGGCCTATTTCGAATGCCTGCACGAGGTGAAGCTGATCGTCGACCTGATCTACGAAGGCGGCATCGCCAACATGAACTACTCGATCTCGAACACCGCCGAATATGGCGAGTATGTCTCGGGCCCGCGCATCCTGCCCTACGAGGAAACCAAGGCCCGGATGAAGGCGGTTCTGACCGACATCCAGACCGGCAAGTTCGTCCGTGACTTCATGCAGGAAAACGCCGTCGGCCAGCCGTTCTTCAAGGCGACCCGTCGCCTGAACGACGAACACCAGATCGAGCAGGTCGGCGAGAAGCTGCGCGCCATGATGCCGTGGATCTCGAAGGGCAAGATGGTCGACAAGTCGCGCAACTGAGACTTCGGCCGCGAACGAACCATCGGCAAGGGGCAGCCGCTATGCTTCCCCTTGTCACTTGAGGAAGCACGATGCCGCACCCGACCCTTCGCAACTGGTTGTCGATCGGCGCCCTCGGCCTCATCTGGGGCGCGACCTTCATGGTCATCGCGCTCGCCCTGCGAGGCTACGGGCCGGTGACGGTGGCGACCGCGCGCACAACGCTCGGTGCGGTGACCCTCTGCGTGGCGGTGGTGGCCCTTGGCCGGCCCCTGCCCGTCTGGTCGGCATTGCTTGGCGCCCATATCCTCGTCATCGGGCTTTTTTCGACCGCCATTCCGTTCTTCCTCCTGTCCTGGGGGCAGCAGAGCGTGGCCTCGGCCTTTGCCGGTCTCTCGATGGCGGCGGTGCCGCTCTTCGTGCTGCCGCTCGCGCATGTCTTCGTGCCGGGGGAGCAGCTGAACTGGCGCAAGATGGCGGGCTTTTTGCTTGGATTTCTCGGCGTGCTGGTGCTGACCGGGCCGGACGCGCTCGCCGGCAGCGCGGCGACGTTGCCGCGGCTTGCCTGCCTTGGCGCGGCGCTCTGCTATGCGGTCTCGTCGATCGCCACCCGCCGCTGCCCGCCAGTCGACCCGGTGATGCTGGCGGCGCTGTCGCTGATCGTCGGCGCCGGGGCGCTGATCCCCGCGATGGCGGTGAGCGAGGGCCTGCCCCGTCCCGTTGGCGCGATCCCGATGGCCGCGATCATCGTCCTCGGCCTTGTGCCCACGGCTTTGGCGACACTGATCCGGGTGCAGGTGATCCGCTCGGCGGGGCCGAGCTTCATGACCCTCACGAATTACCAGGTGCCGCTCTGGTCGGTACTCTTCGGGACTCTGGTGCTGGACGAGACGCTGTCGCCGCGCTTTTTCGTGGCTTTGGGGCTGATCCTCGCCGGGCTGGCGCTCAGCCGCAAGCGGCGGTGAGACCCGAAGATCTATCAGACGGAGCGCCCGTTCCGGGCGCAAGCGATGTCTCGCAGTTTCCGGTTCCCAGAAATCCGCTCGGGCTTGCCTCCGGCGGGAGGTATTTGCGAACAGAAGAA
The DNA here is from genome assembly GCA_002280515.1 of Rhodobacterales bacterium 32-67-9. Taxonomy (GTDB): domain Bacteria; phylum Pseudomonadota; class Alphaproteobacteria; order Rhodobacterales; family Rhodobacteraceae; genus Albidovulum. The sequence continues at coordinate 137,566 of NCEA01000003.1, read as the reverse complement.
GGAGCGGTCAGACCGAGGCTTCGACCGCGCCGACGATCTCGCCCACGACCTCGGCCAGAAGGGCTTCGTCCTCGCATTCTGCCATCACCCGGATCAGGGGTTCGGTGCCGGACTTGCGGATGAGAAGGCGCCCGGAGCCATTCAGCCGCGCCTCGGCCGAGGCGATGGCCTTGCGCACCGCATCGTCGGTGAGCGGTTCCTTCCCAGCCCCGTAGCGGACGTTCTTCAGCATCTGCGGCACGGTGTCGAACTGACGGACGAGATCGGAGGCGCGGCGCCCGGTCTCGGCCATCGCCGCGAGGAACTGGAGGCCCGCGATCAGACCGTCGCCGGTTGTGGCGTAGTCGGTCATGACGATATGGCCCGACTGTTCGCCGCCAAGGTTGAAGCCGCCCTCGCGCATCCGCTCGACGACATAGCGGTCGCCGACCGCGGTGCGTTCGAGCCTTAGCCCACGCCCTTCGAGGAAGCGTTCCAGCCCGAGATTGGACATCACCGTGGCCACCAGCGCCCGGCCCCGCAGCCGGTCGGCCTCGGCCCAGCGGGCGGCGAAGAGCGCCATGATCTGGTCGCCGTCGGCCACCCGCCCGTTCTCGTCGAGGATCATTACCCGGTCCGCATCGCCGTCGAGGCAGATGCCGAGATCGGCGCCGTGGGCGACGACCGCCTCGGCCGCCGTCGCGGTATGGGTGGAGCCGCAGCGGTCGTTGATGTTGTGGCCGTTCGGGGTGACGCCCACCGGGATCACATCGGCGCCAAGCTCCCACAGCACCTCGGGCGCGGCGCGGTAGGCCGCCCCGTTGGCGCAGTCGATCACCACCTTCAGGCCCGAAAGCTGGCCGCGCGCCGGGAAGGTCGTCTTGGCGTATTCGACATAGCGCCCGCGTCCGTCGTCGATCCGCTTGGCCCGACCGATATTCTGCGGCTGGGCGGGCTCGACCTCGCCTTCGAGGATGCGTTCGATCTCCGCCTCCGCCTCGTCGGAAAGCTTGAACCCGTCGGGACCGAAGAACTTGATGCCGTTGTCGTGGGCCGGATTGTGCGAGGCCGAGATCATGATGCCGAGATCGGCGCGCATCGACCGGGTCAGGTAGCCGACCGCCGGGGTCGGCACCGGGCCGAGCAGAAGGACATTCATGCCGGTCGAAGTCAGGCCGGCGGTCAGCGCGTTTTCCAGCATGTAGCCCGACAGCCGCGTGTCCTTGCCGATCACCACGCGGTGGCCGTTCCTCCCGTCGGTGCGGAAATAGCGCCCCGCCGCCGCGCCAAGCTTCAGCGCCATCTCCGCCGTCATGGGATAGGTATTCGCGGTGCCCCGCACGCCGTCGGTGCCGAAGATCTTCCTGCTCATGTTTCTTCTTCTCCAAGGGTCGCGGCCTGCCAGAGCCGGAGCGCCTGTCTTGCCTCGACGATATCATGGACGCGGTGGATCTGCACACCCTGCGCAAGCCCCGCGAGCGTCACCGCGATGGTCCCCGGCCCGCGCCGGTCAGCCTGCCCCGCGGCCGTGCCGCCGCCGAGCGTGCCGATGAAGCGCTTGCGCGACGCACCAAGGAGGACCGCGCAGCCGAGCCCGTGGAAGAGCGACAGCCCGCGGATCAGCGCGAGATTATGGGCGACGGTCTTGCCGAAACCGATGCCGGGATCGACCACGATGCGGTCGCGCGAAATTCCGGCGACTTCGGCGGCGGTGATCCGCGCGGCGAGGAAGTCGTAAACGTCAAGGAGCACGTCGTCATAGCGCGGATCGTCCTGCATCGTCGCCGGCGTGCCCTGCGCATGCATCAGGCAGACCGGCACCCCGCGTGCCGCGACCAGCGCCGCGAGGTCCGGATCGTAGCCGAGTGCGGCCACGTCGTTAACGATCGCGGCACCTGCGTCGAGCGCGGCGCGGGCGACCTCGGATTTGCGGGTGTCGATGGAGACCGGCGCGCCGATCTTGCCCGCGACAAGCGCGGCGATCACCGGCGCGGTGCGGCGGATCTCGTCGACCGATGTCACGTCGGCGGAGCCGGGCCGCGTGCTTTCGCCGCCGATGTCGAGGATGTCGGCGCCGGCCTCGGCCATTCCGCGCGCATGGGCGAGCGCGACCGCGGGCGCTTCGAAACGGCCGCCGTCGGAAAAGCTGTCGGGCGTCACGTTGAGAATGCCCATGAGGCGGGGCCGGTCGAGCGTCAGCCCGGCCAGCGCCGCGCGCGGCGCGGCCAGGCGGGCGCGGGCCTCCTCCGGCAGGTCGGCCGCGTCGATGACGCCTTTCGCGCCGGAGCGGCTCAGCACCTCCACCCGGTCGAACCAGCACCAGCCCCCGGCCAGCGTCAAGGCGCCGGCGGGCCGGGCGGGATCGGTCATCGCGATCGGTCGGTAATAATCCATGGCCCGCGTTCTGGCGCCAAGTGCCGCGATTGGCAAGCCGGCTGTCTCAGGTGCTCTGCACCGGCACGCGGCAACCCGCCGGGACTGCAACATCGCCGTGAACCACGAGCGCCGTGGCGTCGAGGTCTTCGGCAAGCCACGCGGCCAGAACCGGACCCGCCGTCGCCTCCGGCGCGCCGGCCGTGTCGAGGACGATCTTCGCTGGCGCCCAGACCACCACCTGGCCCTGTTTCAGCGCCCAGTCGAGTTCGGTGCGCGTGGCGACGACGGTCGTCCAGGGATGGTCTGCGGCCAGCGCCCAGGCGGATTGCTCGATCGCGAGAAGGTCGATGCGCCGCTGCGCCGCCGCCGTCGCCGCCACTGGCCGGCCGGTCCGGGAAAGCACCGGCACAATCACCGCCGGCCCTTCGCGGGGGATCGCCGTCAGGTCGCCGGTAGCATCAAGGACGTGCACGACCGGGCGTGGCGCGGCGCTGGTCGCGGCCGGGCCCGCCATCGCGGCCCGGCTCCGGACGATCTCGACGCCAAGCGCCCCCGGCCCCCGGTCGAGCTTCTCGATCCGCAGGAAGACCCTGAGCGGCTGCGGCTCGGCCAGGATCCGGTCGGCGATGCGCTCGGCGAGGGTTTCGAGAAGGTTGAGGCGTTCGGCATGAAGCTCGGCCGCGATGGCATCGGTGATCCGGTCGTAGGAGAGGATGCGGTCGACATCGTCGCCGGCGGCCTCCTGCGGGCGAAGCTCCACCACGACGTTGAAGCGCAGGCGCTGCGAATGGCCGCGTTCGACCTGAAAGGCGCCGATATCGGCGGCGACGACATGGTCGCGCAGGCTCAGCCGGTCTGGCGGGTTGGGGCCGGCCATCGCGGCGGCCCGGTCGTCGAGCGGGCCGAGGGCCAGGCTTGCGTCATCGGTCATGTATCTCTGCTCCGGCGGGGTCGCGGCATCATAGCGATGCGCGCCCGTACCGAAAGACCGAAGTGGCCCTTGCGCGGTCCCTTGGCGGCCCCGTCGCGCCGGCGTCTCAGTTCATCGCGGTCCGGATCGGGGCGCGGTAGAAGATGTGCCGGCCGATCTTCGCCGTCAACTGGAACCGCCGCGCCCAGGAAGGGCGCACCGAGGGGGTGTGGAAATAGGTCGCCCCGTCGGTCAACTGGCGCGGCGCGCCGTCGATCATCGCGCGGGCGATCTTGCCGGCCACCGACCAGGCGCCTTGCTCTCGGATGCGGTCGGCATAGCCGTCGCAGGTATAGGAGAACTGGCAGCCGCGTCCGTTCGACTGGTTGACCACGCCGCAGATCGTGCGCGGGAAATCCGGGCTTTCGACCCGGTTCAGGATCACTTCGGCCACCGCCGCCTGACCCTTGATCCCCTCGCCGCGCGCCTCGAAATAGAGCGCGGTGGCGAGGCATTCGAACTCCGCCCCGCCTTTCGCGGCCGGCTGCTTGGCCAGCCAGCCGGCGTCATAGGCGATCTGGCCGCCCTTGGTCTTCGATTTCGCCACCGGCGGCGTCACGATTGCTTCAAGGCGCGCGCCGCTGACGGCGCCCAGAGCGGCTTTTTCCTGGCTCAGCAAGGCGGTCAGGTCCATCCCCACCGCGGCCGCCGGATCGTTGGACTGGCTCACCGTCATCTCGGCACGCACGCCTCCGGCGAGGGCGAGGAGCATGATCATGCCCCCGGACCAGCACTTCAGCACTGACATCGTTCTTTCCCGAATTATTTCGTCGAGCCGCAGCCCCCCAAGGCTTTGACCGGGACGGGATAGCGGAAACGACCGGTCGCGTCCACCCTTGCGACTTTTTTGCCACACTTGATCGGCGCAGGAGCGCCGATGTTTCCAAACAGGAAACGCCCCGACGGGCAGGCCCGACGCCGGATGCCACCGACAAGCCTTTGAAAACTGGAAGCTTATGTGACCGCGCGCGGTTCAAGTAACGCGAATTGTGCAGCAGCGAGTCGCGCGACAGGCACCCGGAACGGCGAGCAGGACACGTAATCGAGGCCGGCCCTGCGACAAAAGGCAATGGATTCCGGGTTGCCGCCATGCTCACCGCAGACCGAAAGCGTCACATCTGGTCGCATTTCGCGCCCGCGCGTACTGCCGATAAGCAATAATTCGCCGACGCCGTCCTCGTCGAGAACGTGGAACGGATCCTCAGGGTAGACCCCCTGCTGCACGTAATCGCCCATGAAACGACCGGCGTCGTCGCGCGACAGACCGTAGGTCATCTGGGTCAGGTCGTTCGTCCCGAACGACAGGAACGCCGCGTGCTGCGCGATCTCGCCGGCACGGAGGGCGGCGCGCGGGGTTTCCACCATGACGCCGAGCCGATAGTCGAAATCCGCCCCGGTGCTGGTCCGCACGGCGGCGGCGATGGCGTCGACCCGGGTCTTGATCAGTTCGACCTCGCGCTTGGCCGAGACGAGCGGGATCATCACCTCGGGCACCACGGCAGCCCCGCGCTTCGACGCCTCGACCGTCGCCTCGAAGATCGCGCGGGCCTGCATCTCGTAGATTTCCGGTATCGTGATCCCGAGACGGACCCCGCGCATGCCGAGCATCGGGTTGAATTCCGACAAAGCTTCGACCCGCCGGGTAACTTCGGAAAGCGGCCGGTCGAGCGCCTCGGCCAGTTCGCGCAGGCCTTCGCGGTCCTGCGGCAGGAATTCATGGAGCGGCGGGTCGAACAGCCGAATGCAGACCGGCAGCCCCGCCATGATGTCGAAAAGCGCGATGAAGTCGGCGCGCTGCATCGGCAAGAGCCGGTCGAGCGCCACTTTCCGGTCCTTCACCGTGTCGGCGAAGATCATCTCGCGCATCACCGTCAGCCGGTCTTCGTCGAAGAACATGTGCTCGGTGCGGCAAAGCCCGATCCCCTCGGCCTCGAACATCCGCGCGGTGCGGGCGTCGTCGGGCGTGTCGGCATTGCCGCGCACCCCGATGTCGCGGACGTTGTCGGCCCAGTGCAGGAGCGTCGTGAACCATTCGTCGAGCGCGGGTTCCAGCATCTCGGCGGTGCCGGCCAGCACCTCGCCGTTGGTGCCGTCGACGGTAATCACATCGCCTTCGCGGAAGGTCCTGCCATCGCGGACCTTAAGAACCTTGTCGCGGGAATTGAGGCTGAGATCCGACGCACCGACAATGCACGGCAGGCCGAGGCCGCGCGCGATAACGGCGGCGTGGCTGGTGATGCCGCCGCGTTCGGTCAGGACGGCTACGGCGGCATGCATGCCGCGGATATCCTCTGGCGCGGTTTCGCGGCGGACAAGGATGCAGCGTTCGTCGCGCGCGGCGGCGGCCTGGGCGTCGGCGGCCGAGAACACGATCTTGCCGGAGGCGGCCCCGGGGCTTGCCGCGATCCCGCGCGCCACCCGGTCGCGCGGCAGGCGCGGATCGACCTGGTAGTGCAGAAGTTCGGACAGGGCGCGCGGCTCGACCCGGAGGATCGCCTCCTCCCGGCTGATGATCTTGTCCTGCGCCAGCGTCACCGCAATCCGCACTGCCGCGCGCGACGAACGCTGCATCTTGACCGCGTCGATGACCTTCAGCGCGCCGTTCTCGAGGGCAAATTCGATCAGCATCTCCTCGCGCAGACGTTCGCGGCAGATGCGACAATGGTCCTGAAGCCGGGCGAAGACCTCGGGCGCGGCCTCTTCCAGAGAATGGCCGCGCTTGTCCTTCACGAGATAGAGCGTCTCCTCGGCCTTGCGGTTGGCGGGGTTGAGCCCGCGAAACCGCCCCGTGACCTGCGGCGCGCCGGTCACCGGCTCGAACAACTGGATGGTGCCGGACCCCGAGAGTCCCGGCCCGACCGGCTGCGCCATTTCCTGCACGACAAGACCGAGTGCGGCATCGGCCGGCGCACCCTTCGCCTCGCGCAGGAGCCGCGCGGTCGTGCCTTCCCACGCCCGCGCCATTGAGCGGAGCACCTCGCCAAGCTGCTTGGCGGGCGACTGCGGGAACCCCTCGTCCATCTCCGCCTCATAGGCAGCCAGCGCCGCGGCGAGCGCCTCGGCGGAGGGTTCGGCGGTGAACATGTCGGGATCGAGCCGCGCGACATGGATCGCGTAGGATTGCACGAAGCCGAGATAGAGCGCATTGGCATGGGCCGCGCCGTGGTCGCGGACCAGTTCCGCATGCTTGGCGGCGTTCATGCCGACGTTCAGCACCGTCCCCGGCCCGCCCCAGTCGGGATTGGCCGGCGACGGCCGGATCGAAACGAGGGCGCCGGCGAAGATCGCCGCAAGCTTCTCGGTGTCGGGCATCTGGCCGGTCGCGATAAGCCGCACCGTCTCGCAAGGCAGTGCCACGGTCCGCGGCACTGGCAGGTCGATCCGGATCAGCCGCTGCAGACATTTCGCCCGCCAGCCATGCCGCGCGGTATCTATCGCCGAGGTCGACGTGATTTCCGTGAATTCGGCGAAGACGGCATGTTTCTGCACTGCGGCGTTCCCTTGGTCGGCGGCAGAATACGCGCCTGCCGATTCGGCGCAAGGGAAAGCGGTCCTTCGCCGGATTCGAGGGGGAACGGGCGGCACGCGCGGGCCTGCGCTTGCACCGGGGCCGCGCTTCGGTCATGACTTGCCCGAAGGAAACGGAGCGGACGCATGGCCTTGCCGGCGCGGCAACAGTTGAAATATTGGGGCGTCGCGGCGGCGATCTTCTTCGTCGTGCTCTGGGGCCTTGGCAACGTCATCCTGCCGTTCGTCGTCGGCGGCGCGGTGGCCTATTTCCTCGACCCGATTGCCGACCGGCTGGAGCGCGTTGGGCTGAGCCGGACGGCGGCGACCTCGGTCATCTCGATCATCGCATTGCTGCTCTTCGTGCTTCTGGCGCTCCTCGTCGTGCCGATGCTGGTGCGCCAGCTCGTGCAGCTCGTCAACGCCGCGCCGACGATCTTCGGCGAGTTGCAGGGCTTCCTGACCGCCAAATTCCCCTCGATCATGGATCAGGAAAGCGTCGTGCGCGAGACGCTGAGCTCGATCGGCCGGACGATCCAGTCGAAGGGCGGCCAGTTGGCGGGCGGGCTTCTGTCCTCGGCCCTGTCGGTGATCAGCGCGATCGTGTTCATCGTCGTGGTGCCGGTCGTCGCCTTCTACCTGCTGCTCGACTGGGATCACATGGTGGCCAAGATCGACGGCTGGCTGCCGCGCGATCACCGCGACATGATCCGTGGCCTCGCGCGGGACATCGACCGGGTTCTGGCGGGCTTCGTCCGCGGCCAGGTCTCCGTCTGCCTGATCCTCGGCACCTTCTATTCGGTGGCACTGATGGCGGCAGGGCTCGATTTCGGGCTGATCGTCGGCGCGATTGCCGGGCTCATCACCTTCATCCCCTATGTCGGCGCGCTGATCGGCGGGGCGCTGGCGATCGGCCTCGCCTTCTTCCAGTTCTGGGGCGACTGGGTGTCGATCGGCATCATCGCGGGGATCTTCGCCGTCGGCCAATTCCTTGAAGGTAACATCATCACCCCGAAGCTCGTCGGCAGTTCGGTCGGGCTGCACCCGGTGTGGCTCCTGTTCGCACTGTCGGCTTTCGGCACGCTCTTCGGCTTCGTCGGCATGCTGGTCGCCGTGCCGGTCGCCGCCGCCATCGGGGTTTTCACCCGGTTCGGGATCTCACGATACCTCGACAGCCGCCTCTACAAGGGCCTGTCGACGGAGGACGACCACTGACATGCCGCGCCAGCTGACCTTCGACCTGCCGGTGCGCCCCGCACTGGGGCGCGGGGATTTCTTCGTCTCGCCGTCCAACGCGCTGGCCCTCGCCGCGCTCGACGCGGGCGGCTGGCCGGAGGGCAAGATGCTGCTGGTCGGCCCGGAAGGCGCCGGCAAGAGCCACCTGGCCCAGGTCTGGGCGACCGAGACGCGGGCGCGGGTCCTGGACGCAACCGCCCTGCCCGGCCAGCCGCCCGACGACCTCGCGCTCGTCGTCGAGGATGCCGAGCGCATTGCCGGCGACCGGGCGGCGGAGACCGCGCTCTTTCACCTGCACAACCATGTCCTTGCGCGCGGCGGCCGGCTGTTGCTGACCGCGGGTGCCGCGCCCCGGCTCTGGGGCCTGACCCTGCCCGACCTCGCCAGCCGGATGGAGGCGACGACGACGGCGACCCTTCTGCCGCCCGATGACGCGCTTCTGGCGGCGGTGCTTGTCAAGCTTTTCGCCGACCGCCAGATCGCGGTGGCGCCGACACTCATCGACTGGCTTTTGCCGCGCATGGACCGCTCCTTCGCCGCCGCCCGCCGGCTGGTCGCCGAGCTGGACGCGCGGGCGCTGGCAAGGGGCGGCGCCGTGACGCGGGCGCTGGCCGCCGAGGTGCTGGACAGCGACGACACGGACGCGCCATGATATCCGCGCGCGCGACATAAAACCTTTACGTAGTGGGACCGATAAGCCGCACATGACCCAGGCAGATTTCCTCAAGGCCCCCTTCCCCGCGCCCGTATCGCTGCCCGAGGCAGAGACCGCCGGCGCGCGCCGGTTCTTCAACCGCGAAATGAGTTGGCTCGCTTTCAACTGGCGCGTCCTCGACGAGGCGCGCAACCCGCGCGTGCCGCTCTTGGAGCGGGTGCGGTTCCTGTCGATCTCGGCGACCAACCTCGACGAGTTCTACACCGTCCGCGTCGCCGGCCTGCGCGAACTGGTCCGCGAGGGCAACGCGCTGCCCTCCGACGACGGCCTCAGCCCGGCCGAACAGCTCAAGCTCATAAACGACGACGCGCGCCGGCTGATGCTGATGCAGCAGACGGTCTGGAACAAGCTCCGGCGGGAGATGGAGGCGGCAGGGATCACGCTTCTGACCCGACCGAAGCTGACCAAGAGGGACGAGGAATTCCTTGCCGACTACTTCCTCAACCGGGTCTTTCCGGTCCTCTCGCCGCTGGCTATCGACCCCGCCCACCCGTTCCCGTTCATCCCCAACACCGGCTTCTGCCTCGCGCTGGAGCTTGAGCGCGCGACCGACCGGCGCCACCTTCAGGCGCTCTTGCCTATCCCGCAGCAGATCGCCCGCTTCGTGGCCCTGCCCGGCGGCAAGCGCTTCCTGCCGATGGAGGAACTGCTCCTCCTCCATCTCGGCTCGCTCTTCCCCGGCTATCGCGACACCGGCCACTGCACCTTCCGCGTCCTGCGCGACAGCGATCTGGAGGTCGAGGACGAGGCCGAGGATCTGGTCCGCGAATTCGAGACCGCGCTGAAGCGGCGCCGGCGTGGTCAGGTGATCCGGATGAAGATCACCGCGGGCGCGCCCGAGGCCTTGCGGGCGCTGATCATGGAGGAACTGGCCGTCACCCCGGACGAGGTGATCGAGGTCAAGGGCATGGTCGGCATGGCCGACCTCAAGGAACTGGTGCTCGACAGCCGGCGCGACCTGCAATGGCCCTCCTTCACGCCGCGCGTGCCGGAGCGGGTGCAGGACCACGACGGCGACATGTTCGCGGCGATCCGCCAGAAGGACATGCTGCTGCACCATCCTTACGAGACCTTCGACATGGTGATCCGCTTTCTCAACCAGGCGGCGGCGGACCCCAATGTGCTGGCGATCAAGCAGACGCTCTACCGCACCTCGCAGGACAGCCCGATCGTCGCGGCGCTTTGCGATGCGGCGGAGGCGGGGAAATCGGTGACGGCGCTTGTCGAACTGAAGGCGCGCTTCGACGAGGCCGCGAACATCCGCCAGTCGCGACGGCTGGAACGCGCCGGCGCCCATGTCGTCTACGGGTTCATCAACTACAAGACCCATGCCAAGATCTCGACCGTGGTCCGGCGTGAGGGTGAGAACCTTGTCACCTATACCCATTACGGCACCGGCAACTACCACCCGATCACCGCGCGGATCTACACGGACCTGTCGTTTTTCACCTGCGACCCGGCACTCGGACGCGATGCGACCAAGGTCTTCAACTACCTGTCCGGCTATGTGCAGCCCGAGGGGCTGGAGAATATCGCCATCTCTCCGATCTCGCTGAAGCCGCGTCTTCTGGAACTGATCGCGGCCGAGGCGGACCACGCCCGCGCCGGCAAGCCGGCCGAAATCTGGGCCAAGATGAACTCCGTGATCGAGCCGGACGTGATCGACGCGCTTTACGCCGCCTCGCAGGCCGGGGTGAAGATCCAGCTTGTGGTGCGCGGCATCTGCGGCCTCCGCCCCGGCATCAAGGGCTTGAGCGAGAACATCCGGGTGAAGTCCATCGTCGGCCGTTTCCTGGAGCACAGCCGCATCGTCTGCTTCGGCAACGGACACGGGCTGCCCTCCAAGAAGGCGCGGGTCTTCATCTCTTCCGCCGACTGGATGGGCCGCAACCTCAGCCGCCGGGTGGAGACGCTGGTCGAGATCAGGAACGACACCGTGAAGGCGCAGATCGTCAGCCAGATCATGGCCGCCAACCTCGCCGACGAGGCGCAGAGCTGGGTGCTCGGCCCCGACGGCCGCTATGTCCGCGACCTGCCCGACGGACGCGACGATATCTTCAACTGCCACCGCTTCTTCATGGAAAACCCCTCGCTGTCCGGGCGCGGCTCGGCCGGGGCCAAGGACGTGCCGAAGCTTGCCCATTCGATGGATTGAAGGGTAAAGCGTGGGACGGAGCCGCGAATCCCGAAAGCCCCGGAGGGCGAAGGCCATGGACGCGAAAAGCGAGACACGTGGCGAGGAGTGGGGACCGTTCGGACGGCCGCTCTTCGACGACCCCTCGACCCGGGCGCTGGAGCGGGTGGGCGTGGTCGATGTCGGCTCAAACTCGGTCCGGCTCGTGGTGTTCGACGGCGCGGCGCGCAGCCCGGCCTATTTCTACAACGAAAAGGTCATGGCGGGCCTTGGCCAGGGCCTGGCGCAGACAGGGCGGCTAAGCCCGCAGGGCCGGGTCCGGGCGCTTGACGCGCTGAAACGGTTCGCGGCCCTTGCCAGGGGCATGAACCTGCCGCCCCTCACTTGTGTTGCCACCGCCGCGGTGCGCGAGGCCGAGGACGGGCCGGAATTCCAGGCCGAGGTCGAACGCGCGACCGGGCTCAAACTCTGGGTCATCGACGGCCAGGAAGAGGCGCGGCTTTCGGCGCAAGGCGTGCTCCTCGGCTGGCCCGAGGCCGAGGGCCTTGTCTGCGACATCGGTGGAAACTCGATGGAACTCGCCGAGGTCTCGGGCGGCAAGGTCGGCCGCCGCGTGACCTCGCCGCTTGGCCCGTTCCGGCTCCAGCAGGTGCCGGGGGGCAAGAAGGGCCTTGCGGCCTACATCCGCGAAACCGTGGAGAAGCTCGCCGCCGAGGTCGGCACCGGACATGACCGCATCTACCTTGTCGGTGGCTCCTGGCGTGCCTTTGCCCGGCTCGACATGGAACGGCGCAAGTACCCGATGACGGTGCTGCACGAATACCGGATGGGACCGCAATCGGTTCTGCAAACCGTGAACTGGATTGCCGAGAACGACATCGACGCCCTCCGGGCCCGCACCGGCACCTCGGCCGCGCGGATGGACCTCGTGCCGCTCGCGTCTCAGGTGCTGCGCCAACTGGTCCTGACCTTCCATCCGAAGGAAATCGACGTCTCGTCCTACGGGATCCGCGAGGGACTCTTGTACGAACAGATGCCCGACCGGCTGCGCATGCGCGACCCGCTGGTCGAGGCCTGCCGCTACGCCGAACGGACGATGGCGCGGATGCCGGGCTTCGGCAAGAAGCTCTACGCCTTCATCCTGCCGCTCTTCGCTGCGGCGAGCGAGGAGCGGCTGCGGATCGTGAAGGCCGCCTGCCTCTTGCACGACACCACCTGGCGGGCGCATCCCGACTACCGGGCCGAGGTCTGCTTCGACAATGCCACGCGCGCCAATCTCGGCGGGCTCAGCCACCAGGAACGGGTCTTTCTCGGTCTCGCGCTCCTGCACCGCTACAAGAATTCCCGCGCGGGATCGCGGCTTGAGCCGCTCTTCACGCTTCTGAACGCGCATCAGATCCAGGAGGCCGAGGTTCTCGGCAAAGCAATGCGCTTTGGCGCGATGTTCGCGGTGAAATCGCCAGAGGAGGCCGGGACACTGGTCTGGCGGCCGAAGAAGAAGGTGCTGGAACTGAGGCTCAACGCCCGGTCCGAAGCACTTTTCGGCGAGGTGGCGCAGGCCAGGTTCAAATCGCTCGCCGACGCGCTTGGCGCCGAGGCGAAGGTGACGCTGGTCAACGCCTAATCTCTGTAGCGGGCCAGGGTGTCGTAATCACCCAAGGCGGGTTTCAACCCACTCGACCCCGTCCGCCGGATCAGATCTCGATCTCTTCGCCCGGTTGGGGGGCCGCAAGTTCCGCCGGGCTCTTGCGGCGGATGATGATGTCGCCGTTCGGCAGCATCTCGGGCGCGTGGTAGTTGCGGATATCGCCGATCATCTCGACAAGCTGGCCAAGCGCCGGCCCCATCTCGTCCATCGCCGCGCCGAAATCCCGCTGGAAATCCTTCAGCGCTGGCTCGACCTCGTCCATCATCGAACGCAGGATGATCTTCGCGCCCTCTTCTAGAAGGCTGAAGCCTTCCTCGGCGCTCGGACTCGCACCCAAATCCGCGTCTTCGCCAAATGCAGGCGACGCGGCAATGGCCAGAACGGCCAGGGCAGAGGCAATCCGTTTCATACTCTTATTATAGTCGATCCGCGCCCGGTTTTACAGGGCCGGGTCAGAGGTCGATGTCGATCGTGACCGGAAAATGGTCCGACGCGGTCAGCAGCGCCTCCCGCAGTTCCGGCACCCGGTAGCAGCCGGTATCGTCGAACGGATGCCAGATCCGCCATTTCGGCGCCTTCGCGCGCAGATCGGGCGAGACCATGATGTAGTCGAGCAGGGCCGAGAAGTACTGGCCCTTGTCGTCGAGATAGAAGCGTGCCGTCGACGGCATCGCGGCAAGCTTCTTGCCGAAGGCCACCCGCGCGTTCGGATCGAATAGCCGCGTCTCGCGCGGCTCGTCCCAGCCGAGCACGATTTCCACCCCGGACCGGCCGAAGAGCTTTTCGTACTCGTCAAGCCCCGGACCATCGTTGAAATCGCCCATCACCAGAAGGCTCTCGCCGGCCTTCAGATGCTCCAGTACCCGTTCCCTGAGCCAGATGCACTGCGCGAGCTGTTTTCGACGGTTGTCGATGGCAAGCCGCTTGACCTGTGCCTCGCTGTTGGCCCCATGCGGCGCCTTCGACTTGATGTGGACGCCGATCAGGCGGAACTCCGTGCCGGCTGGGGTGCGGGCGGCGACCTCCAGCGGCGGCTTGGAAAACCGCACGGTGTCGAGCGTCGCGTCGATGTCGAGGTCGATCCTGTAGCTTCCGTCGAAGCGCGGGCTTGCCATGCCTTCGACCGGCTGCTCCGGCAGGCCGATCGGGTCGTGCACCGCCGACATCTTGTCGGGGTCATAAAGAAGCGCGATTTCCTGCTGGGTTTCGTTCTCGTAGCCGATCAGCGCCCGCCGCGTGCGCAGTTCGTAGCGTTCCGCGAAAGCTTCGAGCATCTCCACCGTCTTGTGCCGGCGGTTGTTGTCGGGCGCCTCGATGATCATCACCGCATCGGCGTCGATCGCGGTGAAGACGATGCCGAGCGCGGTGAGCTGATCGGCCCGTGTCACGTTGTAACGCGCCGACCAGCCGCCGTCTTCCAGAAGTGCGCCCTTGCGGTCGAAGAGATTGGTGAACCATTCGACATTGTAGGTGGCGATGCGCATGGCTCAGGCCGCCTCTTTCGCCTGGATCTCCTCCCAGGCGCGGTTCACGTCGATCAGCCGCTGTTCGGCGAGCTTCAGCGCCTCGTCCGGCAGGCCGCGCGCCCGCATCCGGTCGGGGTGGCTGTCGCGGACCGCCTGCCGCCAGGCGGCGCGCACATCCGCGAGAGGCGCATCGTGCGGCACCCGCAGCACCTCGTAAGGATCGCGCGGCGCATCCGGCACGAAGCGGGTGAGAAGCGAGCGGAAGCAGCGGTCGTCGACGCCGAAAATCCGCGCCACCTCGCGCAGGAACGTATCCTCGTGCGGATGGTACTCGCCATCCGCCATCGCGATGTGGAAAAGCCCCTCCATCAGGTCGACGAGAACCTGATCGCCCGGCCCGAGCATCGCCGCGATCTTGCGGGCGTAAATGTCGAACCCGGCCACGTCCTGGCGGGCAAGGTTGAAGATGCGGGCGGCGTTGCCCTCCTCCTCGGCGGGGATCGCGAAGACCTCGCGAAAGGCGGTGACCTCGTCGCGGGTCACCTGACCGTCGGCCTTGGCCATCTTGGCGCCCAGCGCGATAACGGCGATGGTGAAGCCGACCGAGCGTTCCGGCGGCGTCTTAAGCCGGTCGAAGACGGTCGAGAGCGCTTCGCCCTTGGCAAGGGCGGCGAGCGCGTCGGCGATGCGGGTCCAGATCGTCATGGCCCCACCTTAGCCGCAGCGCAGCGTCATGTCAGGGGGGAAGAATGCCTTGGCCGCGCCACTCACCCGAGACGTTTCATCATCAGAACGAGGTCGAGCCAGCGGCCGAACTTGCGCCCCGCCTCGGGGTAGCGGAACGCGGTGTCGAACCCGATCCGGCTGTGAAAGGCGATGCCCGGCTGGTTCTCCCCCGAGACGCCGGCGAAGAGCGTATGCGCGCCTCGGGCCCGCGCATGATCCTCGAGCAGATCCATCAGCGCGCGTCCCGCCCCCTGCCCCCTCAGCCCGGGCGACAAGAGGATCGTGTGCTCCATCGCATGGGCATAGCCCGGCCCGCCACGAAACTGGTCGTAGGACGCGAAACCCACGGCGTCGCCGAGGCGCGCCACGAAGAACTCGCGCCCCGCCGCGCGGCGTTCGCCGATCAGGGCACGCAGGCTTTCGGGCGTCTTCTCAATGGTGGTGAATGTGATCGTCGTGTCGCGGATGATCTGGTTCCAGAGCGCGACCAGCGGCGCGATATCGGCCTCCTCGGCCGGGCGCAGGATCATTCGAGATGCCTTTCCCCATGCGGTGTGGCGATGGTCGCGCGCAGCGCCCGTTTGCCCGGAACCACGATCATCCTTGGATCGGCGCAGGGCAGCGCCGCGCGCAAGGCGGCCGCATCGGGATGCGCGATCTCCAGCCGGACAAGGCGGCAGCCAAGTTCGGGCAGCGCGGCGGCGGGGTGCAATGCGCCCGTCCATTCGATCAGCGCCGGGAAGGCATCGTCGTAGGGCAGGCAGCCGTCGGTCGGCACGCCCATCCGCCAGCGATAGGACCCGCGTTCCAGATCGACCGCCCGGCCTGCCCCAGCCGGCGCGGCCGCCAGCGCTGCCTCCAGATCGTCGGTCCGGACGATCCAGTTCGTCAGCCGCGGTGGCCCGGAAAACCGGTCGAGCCGGAACCAGCGCGGATGCGGCGGCTTCGGCGCGGCGGGGTCGATGGCGATCACCTCGAGATATTCGCCCTCGCCAAGCCCCAGAAGCCGGTTGTGCGTGCCCATAAAGGGATGCACCCCGCCCGGCCCGAGCGGCAGACCGAGCGCCTGCTCGACGGCGACCGCGCCCTCCTCCAACGTCGCGGCCGAAACCGCCAGATGATCGAATGCCGCCATATGCCTTTCCCTCGTCGGGCGCATCCTAGAGCGGAACGAAGTTCCCGCAAGCGGGGAAAACCGGCCGGGGGCGTGTTGACTTCCCTCGACCCACCCCCATCTTGGACCAAACATAACGAAAACAATCGGGATATCGGATGACAATGCTGCGTGCCCTCGACCGCTTCTTTCGTCACGACGCCGCAGGGGGCGTCGTCCTGATGGTGGCTGCCCTGTTGGCCCTCATCATCGCCAATTCCAGCCTGTCGGATGGCTACCACGCGCTCCTGACCAAGAAGTTCTCGATCCTGCTGGATGGCGAGGGCCTTTCGAAGGACCTCATCCTCTGGATCAACGACGGCCTCATGGCGATCTTCTTCTTCCTCATCGGGCTGGAACTGAAGCGCGAGATGATGGAAGGCAAGCTCCGCAACCCGCGCGACGTGCTCTTGCCGGGCATGGCGGCGGTGGGCGGCATGATCGTGCCGGCGCTGATCTACCTTGTCTTCAACTGGTCTGACCCGGTCACACGCGGCGGCTGGGCGATTCCGGCGGCGACCGACATCGCCTTCGCGGTGGGCGTGCTGGCGCTTCTCGGCAAGAGGGTGCCGGCGGCGCTGAAGATCTTCCTGCTGACGCTCGCCATCCTCGACGATCTTGGCGCGATCCTCATCATCGCGCTCTTCTACACCAGCGAGCTTCACATCGATTACCTGTTCCTGGCGCTGGCGCCGCTGGCGGGGCTTTTGTGGCTGAACCTCAAGGGGACGCACCGGATCGCCCCGATCGTGCTTCTGGGCACGATCCTGTGGGTGCTGGTGCTGAAGTCCGGTGTCCACGCCACGCTGGCCGGCGTCGTCACCGCCTTCTTCGTGCCGCTCAAGGACAGGTACGGAAAATCACCGCTGCACGCGCTCGAGGACGGGCTGTCACCCTATGTCCTCTTCCTCATCGTTCCGATCTTTGCCTTCGCCAATGCCGGCGTTGTTCTGACCGGGCTGACCTTCGCCGACCTCTTCGCGCCGCTGCCGCTCGGCATCGCGGCGGGCCTAGTGATCGGCAAGCAGGTGGGGGTCTTCGGTGTCACCTGGCTCTTCGTCAAGGCCGGCTGGGCGCGACTGCCGCACGCCGTCACCTGGACCCATGTCTATGGCCTCGCCTGTCTCGCCGGGATCGGCTTCACCATGTCGCTCTTCATCGGCGGGCTGAGTTTCGCGGACCAGGCGCATATGAATGCCGTGCGGCTTGGTGTGCTGGCGGGCTCGGCGGTCTCGGCGCTGCTCGGCTTCGGCGTGCTTTACCTGACCAGCCGGAGCGCAGCCGGGGCGGCGGAACTACCGGCCGCTGCGGCGCAAAACTGAGGAGCCGGCCGCGATTGCGGCCGGCTCCCGACTCGGTACTCTGTCACCGCTTAATTCACGACATTTCCGCCCCCGGGCGCGGTGCCCCGAAGTTCCGGCGGGGGGTATCTGACCAGCACGGCCGGCAACCCGCCGCGACCGGAAGGTTCCGGACCTGACCAAGCGCAAACAGGGCGCCGTCACGCCACCAGTGCGCAAAGGCGATGCGGCACGGCCCAGCATCACTTTTTAAGGGACTCTCAAAGGTTCGGCGCGTTTCGATGAAATTTTAATCGGCTCTCGGCGCGCCCGACTTTGATCTGGATCATTGCTTAGAACGATTCTTAGAATCGTTACAGATCAGGGTCGCGCCGCGCGGATCAGCTTCAGGATATCCTTCGCCGCCTCGGGAATGTTGGTGCCCGGCCCGAAGATCGCCTTGACACCGGCCTTCTTCAGGAACGCGTAATCCTGCTGCGGAATGACCCCGCCGCAGATGACGAGGATGTCGCCCGCCCCCTTCTCCTTCAGCGCCGCGATCAGCTTCGGCGCCAGCGTCTTGTGCCCTGCCGCCTGCGAGGAGATGCCGACGACATGCACGTCGTTGTCGACCGCGTCCTGTGCCGCCTCTTCCGGCGTCTGGAACAGCGGCCCCACATCGACGTCGAAGCCGATATCGGCGAAGGCAGTGGCGATGACCTTGGCCCCCCGGTCGTGACCGTCCTGCCCCATCTTGACGACGAGCATCCGCGGCCGCCGGCCTTCCTCCTCGGCAAAGGCCTCCACGTCCTTCTGGATCGCCGCGAAGCCCTCGTCGCCCTCATAGGCCGCTCCGTAGACCCCGGCGAGAGTCTTCACCTCGGCCCGGTGCCGGCCGAATACCTTTTCCATCGCCATGCTGATCTCTCCTACCGATGCCCGTGCCCGCGCGGCCTCGACCGCCGCGTCGAGAAGGTTGCCGCCCTCGCGCGCGCGCCGTTCCAGTTCCGCCAGCGCCGCCGCGCATTTCGCCGCGTCCCGCGTGGCGCGAATTCCTTCCAACCGCGCCACCTGCGCCTCGCGCACCTTGACGTTGTCGACGTCGAGAATGTCGATCTGGTCGGCGCTGGTCGGGCGGTACTTGTTGACGCCGACGACGACCTCGTCGCCCTTGTCGATCATCGCTTGCCGGCGCGCCGCCGATTCCTCGATGCGAAGCTTCGGCATGCCCGAGGCGACCGCCTTGGTCATGCCGCCCATCGCCTCGACCTCCTCGATCAGCGCCCAGGCTTTCTCGGCCAGCTCCGCCGTCAGGCTTTCGACGTAATAGGACCCGGCGAGCGGATCGACGACATGGGCGATCCCGGTTTCTTCCTGCAAGATCAACTGCGTATTCCGCGCAATTCGCGCGGAGAATTCGGTCGGCAGCGCGATCGCCTCGTCGAGCGCATTGGTGTGCAGGGACTGCGTGCCCCCGAGCGCCGCCGCCATCGCCTCATAGGCGGTGCGGATCACGTTGTTGTAGGGGTCCTGCTCCTGCAACGATACGCCCGAGGTCTGGCAATGGGTCCTCAGCATCAGGCTGCCGGGCTTCTTCGCGCCGAATTCCGACATGATCAGGTGCCAGAGAAGCCGCGCCGCGCGAAGCTTCGCCGCCTCCATGAAGAAATTCATGCCGATCGCGAAGAAGAAGCTGAGCCGCCCGGCAAAGTCATCGACATTCATGCCCCGCGCGATCGCGGTGCGCACGTATTCGCGGCCATCAGCCAGCGTATAGGCCAGTTCCTGAACGAGGTTCGCGCCCGCCTCCTGCATGTGATAGCCGGAGATCGAGATCGAGTTGAACTTCGGCATCTCGGCAGAGGTGTATTCGATGATGTCGGCGACGATCCGCATCGAGGGCTCGGGCGGATAGACATAGGTGTTCCGCACCATGAATTCCTTGAGGATGTCGTTCTGGATGGTGCCGGAGAGGAGTGAGCGGTCGACGCCCTGCTCTTCCCCCGCGACGATGAAGCTGGCCAGGATCGGGATCACCGCGCCGTTCATCGTCATGGAAACGCTGATCTTTTCCAGCGGGATGCCGTCGAAGAGGATCTTCATGTCCTCGACCGAGTCGATGGCGACGCCCGCCTTGCCGACATCGCCGACGACGCGCGGGTGGTCACTGTCATAGCCGCGATGGGTGGCGAGGTCGAAGGCGACCGAAACGCCCTGCTGCCCGGCGGCGAGGTTCTTGCGATAGAAGGCGTTGCTCTCCTCGGCGGTGGAGAACCCCGCGTACTGGCGGATGGTCCAGGGCCGGCCTGCATACATCGTCGCCTTGACCCCACGGGTGAAGGGGGCCACGCCGGGGACGGAGCCCATATGGCCGAGCCCGGCGGTGTCCGCCTCGGTATAAAGCGGCTTCACGGCGATGCCTTCGAGCGTGTCCCAGGTCAGATCGTCCGGCGACCGGCCCTTCAGTTCCTTTTCCGCGAGTTGCCGCCAAGCTGCCATCCTGTCCGTCATCGCATCGTCCTTTCGTCGCGGCCGGTCGGTTCGACGACCTTTCCGGCATAAGTCTTTGGCAATCCGTCCGTTCCGCCTATATCTGGGAAGAAGGAGAGCCGATGAAATTCCTTGTGACCCTGATCCTGTCCGGCCTCGTCGCCACGCTCGCGGCGGCCCAGGCGGCCGAAACCCCGGTGCTGGAGCCGGTTCCCGCGTCCGACGTGTCGCTTGCCGATCTTCTCTGGCTGAAACGGCCGATTGTCGTCTTTGCCGACAGCCCGAACGACCCCGCGTTCGTGACCCAGCTTCTCAACCTCGCGGAAGATCCTGGTGAGCTGATCAAGCGCGACGTGGTGATCCTGACCGACACCGATCCAAAGACCTTGTCCGAGGCGCGCGAAAAGCTGCGCCCGCGCGGCTTCTCGATGGTCCTTCTCGACAAGGACGGCGCGGTGAAATTGCGCAAACCCCTGCCGTGGAGCGTGCGCGAGATCATCCATGCGATCGACAAGTTCCCGCTGCGCCAACAGGAAATCCGCGACCAAAGGGCCGCACCGCGGAACTGAGCCGCCCGCCCTGATCATGTCTCCGGTTCCAGCAGCACGGCCGCCCCTTCGGGCAGGGTCGGCGCGAATTCAGCCAGTTTATCCCGAAGCTCCCGCGCATAGGACGGATCGGTCGCATAGATCGCGACCTCCCAGCCGCCAAGCGTGCCCTTGGGTTCGAGAGTGACCATCGTCGCCACGCGGACCCAGTCTTCGCCGGCAGCGGTCGCGAACCAGTCATCGTAGATCATCGCGGCTTTGATGCCGTGTTTGCCTGCAAGGGGTCCTGCCCATCGGGGGCCAGGTTGTTCATGGCCAAAACGGATCTTGCGCGCTTCGTCAGATCCCAGCCCCCAGAGGTCCAGAACATAATTCCGGTTGCCCCAGGCGACCTGGCCAAGGTCGTTCACTGCGACCGGAACGTCCAGGTAATCCTGTGCGAGGCGGGCCATCTGGGCTTGCTGGAGGTGGATTGCGCGTGGGTTCCAGACATAGGTCCCCCAGAGCGACGGCATATAAGAAACGCCCGCGCCGACAATCGCCAAAACGACCGCGCCCCTCAGCAATATGCCGGCCTTTTCGACCGATGCGCTGACCAGAAGAAGCGCGGCAGCGAGAGAGATGAGGATATAGGGCTCGTAGCGGTGCATCCAGCCGATCTGGCCAAAAACCAGATGTCCAAGCGCACTGAGGACCACGACCATGAGAAGCCAGAAGGCCGGCCCACGTCGCAGCGCCGGAAGGGCGAGGGTTGCAAGAACGGCAACCACCGCCAGAGCCGCGATGACCATCGCCGCAGGACGGGTCAGATTGGCCAGGAAGCCGACCACATAGCGCAAGGCCGAATTTCCGTTCGGGTCGAGCGAGGAGGTCTTTGCCAGAACGGAACCCGGCAATGGCTCCAGGCCTTGCGACACGAGGAACAGACTGAAAGCGACGACACCTCCCAGCGCGCCCGAAACGATAGCAAGGCCCGCGCGCCGTTCGCCCGTGAGAAGGAGTGCCCCGGCCGCGCCGAGCGCCAGAGCGAGCCCCTCGTAGCGCAGGAGCGGCGCGGCGATGGCGGCGGCGATGAACCAGGCCGACACACCTCGCCCTGTCAGTGCGCGCCAGAGGCCGAACACGATCATCAGGCTTGCCAGCATGTGCGGAGCGGCCTCCATCCCCGTGTAGCCGACACCCGAAATGTTCAGCAGCACCGGCCCGGCCACCGCGAGAACGGCGGCGGCAAACCCCGTCAAGCCCGCATCGGCCACGATGCGCCCCCAGACCCAGCCGCATCCGGCCACCGCCAGAGTGTTCCAGAAGAGCGGCAGCAGGCGCTGGAACTCGCTGTCCGGAAACGGCACCAAGAGGAACGGGTAGAGGATCGACGACGCGGCCGAAGCCGCCTCCCCCGCATTCACGCCGTAGGTACCGCGCGCGATGTTGGAGGCCATGGCGAGATGGATGTAGACGTCATCGAGCGGATATTCGAACACGCCCGCGTGCACGAACGCGACAACCTGCAGCGCGAGAAACCCCGCCAGAGCGGCGAGCATTCCCCAGAGCGGGAGTGCGGGGCGTATGGCCGGGGCGTCGCCCACGTCACTCGAACTCCATGATCACGTCATCGACCTTGAGGCTCGCCCCCGCGGAGGCCGCGATCTTCTTCACGACGCCCTTGCGTTCGGCGCGCAGGATGTTTTCCATCTTCATCGCCTCGACGGTCGCCAGCGCCTGGCCTTCCTGCACCTCCTGCCCTTCCTCGACGCTGATCTTCACGATCAGGCCCGGCATCGGGCAGAGCAGGAACCTCGACGTGTCGGGCGGCAGTTTTTCCGGCATCAGCCGGCCAAGCTCGGCCTGGCGCGGGGTGCGGACATGGACCTTGAGGTCAGCGCCCCGGGTGCGGATGCGGAACCCCGAGGGGATCTTGCCGACCTTCAGCACCACCGGCGCGCCATCCACGTCGAGCCGCGCGAGCGGCTGGCCCGGCGTCCAGTCCGAGGTGACGCGGTGGCTGGTCCCGTCATCGAAATGCACCGTGGCGCCGTCACGGTCGGCGGCGATCGTCACCCTGATTTCCTCGCCCTGCAGGCCGACGACCCAGTCGTCGCCGACATGGCGCTCGTGGTTGCCGAGGGTGCCGGTGATGCGGGTGCGCCGGATCTCGGCCACCCGGTTCATCGCCGCCGCCGACGCCGCGACACGGCGCAATTCGCCCATCGGCAGCGTCACGCCCTGGAAGCCGTCGGGATATTCCTCGGCGATGAAGGCGGTGGTGATCGCCCCCTCGACGAAGCGGGGGTGATCCATCACCGCCGAAAGGAACGGCAGGTTATGCCCGATCCCTTCCACCTCGAACGTGTCGAGCGCGACGCGCATCCCCTCGATCGCGCCGGCGCGGTTCGGCGCCCAGGTGCAGAGCTTGGCGATCATCGGGTCGTAATACATGGAGATCTCGCCGCCCTCGTAGACGCCGGTATCATTCCTGACGACGCCGGTCGCCGTCGCGGCCTCGACCGGCGGGCGGTAGCGGGTGAGCCGGCCGATGGAGGGCAGGAAATTGCGGTAGGGATCCTCGGCGTAAAGCCGGCTTTCCATCGCCCAGCCGTTGATCTTTAGGTCCTTTTGCGCGAACGGCAGCTTCTCGCCCGCCGCGACGCGGATCATCTGCTCGACAAGGTCGATGCCGGTGATCAGTTCGGTCACCGGGTGTTCGACCTGCAAACGGGTATTCATTTCAAGGAAGTAGAAGTTGCGGTTTCCATCGACGATGAACTCCACCGTGCCGGCGGACGTGTAGCCCACCGCCTTCGCCAGCGCGCAGGCCTGTTCGCCCATCGCCTTGCGGGTCGCTTCGTCAAGGAAGGGCGACGGCGCCTCTTCGATGACCTTCTGGTTGCGACGCTGGATCGAGCATTCGCGTTCATGAAGGTAGACGCAGTTGCCATGCTTGTCGGCCAGAACCTGGATCTCGATATGCCGGGGCTGGGTCACGAACTTCTCTATGAAGATACGGTCGTCGCCGAAGCTCGACGCCGCCTCGTTCTTCGAGGACTGGAAGCCGTCGCGCGCCTCCTCATCCGACCAGGCGATCCGCATGCCCTTGCCGCCGCCGCCGGCGCTGGCCTTGATCATCACCGGATAGCCGATCTCGTTCGAGATCTTCACCGCCTCGTCGGCGTCGGCGATCAGACCCATGTAACCCGGCACGGTGGAGACGCCCGCCTCCATCGCCAGCTTCTTCGAGGTGATCTTGTCGCCCATCGCCTCGATCGCCGGCGACGGCGGGCCGACGAATATCACGCCCTCTTTCTCAAGCGCCTCCGCGAACTTCATGTTTTCGCTAAGAAAGCCATAGCCCGGATGCACCGCCTCGGCGCCGGTCTGGCGGATCGCGTCCATGATCCTGTCGATCACGATATAGGACTGTGCTGCGGGCGGCGGGCCGATGTGAACCGCCTCGTCCGCCATCCGCACGTGCAGCGCGTTGCGGTCGGCATCGGAATAGACGGCGACCGTCTTGATGCCCATCTTCTGCGCCGACTTGATCACGCGGCAGGCGATCTCGCCGCGGTTCGCGATCAGGATCTTCTTGAACATGTGGTGTACCCTTCCCGGTTAGGTATTGTCCGACCGCGCGGCGCCGCAACCGGCCGCGACGGCGACCGTTCACGTTGCTCACAAATTTCAGCGATCAATCCGAGCGAAATGCTCACCGCTTGGTGCGACAGCGCGAGGCGAACGTGCCCCAAAGCTTCGGCGGAATAATGCCAGTCTTCCGATGGCGTCCGAGACCGTCTCGGCGCGACGAACGGAGGAGAAAACTGATGAGAGGCAGACGAACAAGGACGATGCTTGTAAAAGGAAGCGCGGCCCTGCTGGCTGTCGCGATGATGACGCCGGCCGCCTCGGCGCAGAGTGTCGAGGAACAACTGGCCGAACTGCGCGCGCGCGTAACAGATCTTGAGCCCGACGCGACCAAGGGTTTCCGGATCACGCCCAACACGCGCATGAAGATCTACGGCTACGTCAAGGCGGACTTCATCTCCGACCTCGACTTCGACCTTGGCACGACGATCTTCGACATCGTGAATGTGGCGCCCGGCACGCCGGAGGAAACCAGCTTCCGCGCCCAGGCGATCCAGTCCCGCATCGGGTTCTGGACCTACACCGACACCGGGCTTGGCGAACTTCAGACCCGCCTCGAAGGCGACTTCTTCGGCGGCGGTCCGAGCGGCGGAACCTTCCGGCTGCGCCACGCCTACGGAGAATTGGGGGGACTGCTGATCGGCAAGACCTGGACCAACTTCATGCCGATCGAAAGCTATCCGGACTCGCTGGATTTCCAGGGCCCGGCCGGCATTCCCTTCGTTCGTCCCGAGCAGGTGCGGTACACGCATGACTTCGGCAACGGCTTTGGAGGATCGGTATCGCTTGAACGCGATGCCGCTTCGTCCGGGGCAAGCGACAATCCCGCGATCACCGCCGCCGGCACCTACACGTTCGGCGACAGTTTCGTGAAGCTCGCCGGGCTCTACCGCACCGTCGACAGCGGCGGACAGGAGCTTGACGGTTGGGGTGTGAACCTCTCCGGCAACACCTCGCTCTGGGAAGGCGGCACCTTGCAGGCGTCGCTGACCACCGGTGAGGGGATCGGAAGCTACATGGTCTTCGGCGGACCCGACGCGATCGGCAACCAGACGATCGAGACCTCGGGCGTCACGCTGGGGCTGAAGCAGAACTTCAACGACAAGTTCGCCGGCGGTCTTGTGTTCGGCTACCGCGACATCGACCAGGGGCCGGCGCTGACGGATACGTCCAACATCACCACCGTCCATGCCACCCTTTACTACAAGCCGGTCGAAAAGTTGCAGCTCGGCCTTGAATACATCTATGCCGAGAAAGAGCAATTTGACGGTCAGACCGTCGATGCAAGTCGCGTCCAGGCTTCCGCGCAGTTCAACTTCTGAACGACGGATGCCGGCACACATGCCCCCTCCGGTCCCTGACGGTCCGGAGGGGGAGCGCGTCAGAGGGCCAACGGCCCGGTCCGGATCAGTTACAGATACCCGCGTCGTCGCAGAAGACGCCGGCGCCCGCGCCGATGATAGCGCCGGTAACGGCGCTGTTGCCGGTCGCGTCGGCGATGACGGCACCGGCAGCCGCGCCGGCAACGCCACGCTCTGCGTCGTTTTCAAGGCACCCGGCCAGCACGCCCACGAGGGCCAGCGCGACGATGGATTTGGCAAACCGCATTCTGCTCTTCCTTCAGCTGAGTTTATTATGCGGACGCACTTTACTCCATCCGCCGGGGCGCGGAAGTGAATTCGGAGTGAAAATTGGGGATCAGCGGCGGGTTGCCGAACCCGTCGCGCCACCGCTTCCGGCAAAGGTGGCCTGACCCCGAAGGGGCCAGGCCGTAGAGAAGGGGAAGGGTAACGGTTTTGACAAATCGGGGCGCAGTGCTTGCTGTAGGGTGGCACCCCGAGGTCAGCATGTCCGCCATCCGGCATTTCCGCAAACTCAAAGTTTCCGAATGCGAAACGATCGGCAATTTCGCGCCCAAACACCGGATGGTTGCGCAGATTCATGCCTATTCTTCCCCCTCGAAGACCTCGGGGAAGGCCGCGCGGGCCCGCGACATGTCGATTTTCAGCAGGGCCTCATAGCTTTCGGGGTCAAAGGGATCCTCGGCCGGAATCACTTCGCGGCCGAAAAGCCAGCTCAACCGGCCGGCATCGAGGTTGCCACGCTCGAACGGGTCGTCACCGAAATGATCCCATAGAGCGGCCATGAAGGCCATGTCGGCGCGCTTGTCGACCGGGCTCCGGTCGCGGAACCGTTCGCGCGACACGAGCTTCGTGACCCCCTTCGGGTTGCCACGGCGAATGACGAACTGGAGATCGGTGCCGGGAAGGCGGCCAGGAAAGCCGCGATGTTTCAGCATGTTGCGCCCCCCCGGACAGCGGCGCATCGCAGACCCGGGTCCCGGCGCGGGGCCGGAACCCGGTGGGCAGCGTCAGTTGCCGTATTTGCCGGTGAACACAGGCTCGGTCGTGACCGGAGCTTCCGTGTAGACCACTTCTTCCTTGGCGGCACATGCCGCAACGAACGCAACGAGCACAAAAGCGAAAATCGCCTTACCGGACATGTCATTCTCCTGCTCAATAGGGCGGATGCACGGTTTGCCGCGTTCTCCCGCCGGTCTGTTCTGTCGTGAGCCGCGCCATTGCGGCCCGCGCCGATCATAGTCGAAGCCGCAGGGGACGCACATGCCGCACCGTCCAAGTTCGCCGCCTGTGGCGTGGCCGCATCACCCTGCCCCGCCTGCGGCCGGAAACCCGCAAGATATTGTGGATTCATCAAAAAGGCTCCCAGACACAGCGTTTGTCTTCGACCCGGAAGGCATCGAAGAGCTGGGTGACATCGGGCGCCGCCTCTCCGAACGGAACCGCGCGGTCCGACAGCGAGATGACGATCTGCGCCGGCGCGGGGCCGTTCACCGGCAAGCGCGGCACCGCGTAGCTGTCGCAGAGCCAGAGCATGTCGGCTTGCGCCGCCTCGGCATCCACGCTGCCGCCCGCCCTGGCAATTCCCGGCGCGAGGAAGCGGAAGCGCACGGTCAGCCCCTCCGGCCCCGGCGCCGTCTGCACGGTGTCGATGAAGCTGATCGCCTGGCCAGACGGCGGGACGATACCGTCCGCCACCACGGGCGCCGGCTCTTCCTGCCCCGCCGGCCCCTTCAGCGCATACCACAGCAGGAGGAGCGCCAAGGCCGCCCCGAGAATCCCGACCAGCCGGATCATGTCCCGGCCGCAATCCGCGCGGCCGCAACGCCCGCCCTGAAACCATAAGCCCCACAACGCATCTCATCCTCCCCGACCGGTCTTCAAAGGGGGATGTTGTCGTGCTTCTTCCACGGATTTGAAAGCCTCTTCGTTCTCAGCGAAGCGAAGGCACGGGCGACGCGCTTGCGGGTCGAATGCGGCATGATCACCTCGTCGATGAAGCCTTTTTCGGCGGCGACGAAGGGGTTGGCGAAGCGGTCCTCGTAGTTCTTCGTGCGATCCGCGATCTTGTCCTTGTCAGCCAGTTCGCTGCGATAGAGGATTTCGACTGCGCCCTTGGCGCCCATCACCGCGATCTCGGCCGTCGGCCAGGCATAGTTGAAATCGCCGCGCAGATGCTTCGAGGCCATGACGTCATAGGCCCCGCCGTAAGCCTTGCGGGTGATGACGGTAACTTTCGGCACCGTCGCCTCGCCATAGGCGAAGAGCAGCTTCGCCCCGTGCTTGATGACGCCGCCATATTCCTGCCCGGTCCCCGGCAGGAAGCCCGGCACGTCGACGAAGGTCAGGATCGGGATCTCGAACGCGTCGCAGAAGCGCACGAAGCGCGCGGCCTTGCGCGACGAGTCGATATCGAGACAACCGGCGAGCACCATCGGCTGGTTCGCCACGACGCCGACCGTCTGCCCCTCGATCCGGATGAAGCCGGTGATGATATTTGCTGCGTAGTCCTTCTGGATCTCGTAGAAATCGCCCTCGTCCGCGACTTTCAGGATCAGCTCCTTCATGTCGTAGGGCTGGTTCGGGTTGTCGGGGATCAGCGTGTCGAGGCTGTCCTCCACCCGCGCGACATCGTCGAAGAAGGGCCGTGTCGGCGCCTTGTCGCGGTTGTTCAAGGGCAGGAAATCGACCAGGCGGCGGACCTCGTAGAGGGCCTCCACGTCGTTCTCGAAGGCGCCGTCGGCGACCGAGGATTTCCTCGTGTGGGTGGAGGCGCCGCCAAGCTCCTCGGCCGTCACGATCTCGTTCGTGACGGTCTTCACCACGTCGGGGCCGGTCACGAACATGTAGGAGGTGTCCTTCACCATGAAGATGAAGTCGGTCATGGCGGGCGAATAGACCGCGCCGCCGGCGCAGGGCCCCATGATGACCGAGATCTGCGGAACCACGCCCGACGCCATGATGTTGCGCTGGAAGACATCGGCATAGCCGGCGAGCGAGGCCACCCCTTCCTGGATGCGGGCGCCGCCGGAATCGTTCAGCCCGATCACCGGCGCGCCGTTCTGCATCGCCATGTCCATGATCTTGCAGATCTTCTGGGCATGGGTTTCGGACAGCGAGCCGCCGAAGACGGTGAAGTCCTGGCTGAACACATAGACCATGCGGCCGTTGATCGTGCCCCAGCCGGTCACAACGCCGTCGCCGGAGGGCCGGTCCGCCTCCATGCCGAAATCGGTGCAGCGATGGGCGACGAACATGTCGAATTCCTCGAACGACTCCTCGTCGAGCAGCAGTTCGATCCGCTCCCGCGCGGTCAGCTTGCCGCGCCCGTGCTGCGCGTCGATCCGGCGCTGGCCGCCGCCGAGACGCGCCGTGGCGCGGCGTGCTTCGAGCTGTTCGAGAATGTCCTTCATCATGTCCCCCCTCAGGCGATTGGCGGAACCTACAGCGCGGTCCCGGCGCGGCAAAGCGGATTTGCGAAAATTTGCAACATATACGCAATCATGGTTTTGCTAATCGCAAATCTGCGAATTCTCTCCCCCTTCCCGGCGCCTGCGCGTCGCGATATAGCCGGCGCATCCAACCCAGCACGGACATCATGGCCTGGCTTCCCATCCCCGTCGTCACGATCGGACTTCTCGTCGCGTCGAACGTCTTCATGACCTTCGCATGGTACGGGCATCTGAAGTTCAAGTCCGCGCCGCTGATCGCCGTGATCCTCGTGAGCTGGGGCATCGCCTTCTTCGAATATCTGCTTCAGGTGCCGGCGAACCGGGTCGGCCACGGCCATTTCTCGGCGGCCGAACTGAAGACCATCCAGGAAGTGATCACGCTTTCCGTCTTCGCGATCTTCTCGGTGACCTACCTGAAGGAGGGTCTCGGCTGGAACCACGCGGTCGGCTTCGCTCTGATCGGCGCCGGCGCCTTCTTCATCTTCCACAAATGGGCCTGAGCCGCACGGTCCGGCACGGCGCACAGCCCCTTGTGCGCGTTCACCGCTGGACAAGGCCCGCCGTCGCCAATAGGCCGTCGGAATGAACGCCTCCGAACGCCCCGCGATCCGCTTTCTCGACCGAGCCACGCCGCCGCACATCATGACGCTGGTCGTGGTGACCGGGATCTCGGCGCTGACGATGAACATCTTCCTGCCGTCGCTGCCCGGCATGACTCTGTTTTTCGAGACCGACTATCGGCTGATGCAGCTTTCGGTCTCGCTCTACCTCGGTGTCAGTGCGCTGCTGCAGGTGGTGATCGGCCCGATCTCGGACCGCAATGGCCGGCGCTCGGTGATGCTGTGGACCACGGCGCTTTTTCTCGTCGCGACGCTTGGCACGATCCTCGCGCCGACGGTAGGGACCTTCCTCGCCTTCCGAATGATGCAGGCCGTGGTCGCCGCCGGCATGGTGCTGAGCCGCGCGGTAATCCGCGACATGGTGCCGGCGGAAGAGGCCGCCTCGATGATCGGCTATGTGACGATGGGCATGGCGCTGGTGCCGATGGTCGGACCGATGATCGGTGGCGTCCTCGACGAGGCCTTCGGATGGCAGGCGAACTTTGTCCTGCTGCTGGTGCTCGGCGTAGGCACGTTCTGGCTGATCTGGAGCGATCTCGGCGAGACCGCCGGCGGCCACCGGGCCCGTTTCGCCGATCAGGTGCGGCAATATCCGGCGCTTCTCGGCTCGCCGCGCTTCTGGGGCTATTGCCTGGCCGCCGCCTTCTCGTCGGGATCGTTCTTCGCCTATCTCGGCGGCGCCCCCTTTGTCGGCAGCGAGATCTTCCACATGAGCCCGGGGAGGCTCGGCATCTACCTCGCGGCACCGGCGCTCGGCTACGCGGTCGGCAACTTCATCTCGGGGCGGTATTCGGTGCGGATCGGCATCGACCGGATGATCGTGAACGGAACCGCGATCACGGCGGTCGGCATGGCGCTTCTGACGGCGGCCTCGGCGGCGGGCATCGCCGGGCCGAACCTCTTTTTCGGAGCGATCGTGTCGGTCGGGCTCGGCAATGGCATGGCGCTTCCCAATGCCAATGCCGGCATGCTTTCGGTCCGGCCCGGCCTTGCCGGGACCGCCTCGGGGCTGGGCGGTGCGATCATGATTGGCGGTGGCGCCGCCGTCTCGGCGCTGGCCGGCTGGGCGCTCGGGCTCGGTGGCGGTGCCACACCGCTGGCCGCGCTGATGCTCATCTGCTCGGTCGCGTCCGTCGCCGCGATCCTCTTCGTGATCCGCCGCACCCGCCGGCTCGGCCTCTGAGGCTCTTGGCGGCAGGGTTTGCAAAGACTATCCTCGGCTTCGCAAACCCCGAGGGACGCGGAGCGAAAATGGCCACCCAGAAACTCTATGCCGGCGTCAAGCTGCGCGAGACCCGCAATCGTCTCGGCCTGACCCAGAAGGCCTTCGCGACCAAACTCGGCGTGTCGCTGCCCTACCTCAACCAGATGGAGAACAACCACCGCCCGGTCTCGGCCACCGTGGTCCTCGCGCTCGCCGGTGAATTCGGGCTCGACGTGACCGAGCTTTCGGCCGGCGATGCCGAGCGCCTCGTCTCCGACATGCGCGAGGCGCTGGCCGACCCTGTCTTCGCCGACACGACGCCGCCGCTGGCTGACCTGCGCCTTGCCGCGTCCAACGCGCCGATGCTGGCGCGGGCCTTCCTCGAACTCCACCGCGCCTACCGGCAGAACCACGAACGCCTCGCCTCGCTCGACGAAGCACTCGGCCGCGATGGCGGCGCGACGAGCGCCTCGCCTTGGGAAGAGGTGCGCGACTTCTTTCACTATTGCGACAATTACATCGACGCGGTCGACCGTGCCGCCGAACGCTTCGCCGCCCCGGATGGCAAGCCAATGGACGTCGAACGGCAAGCCCGCGCGCTCCTGTCCGCCAAGGGCATCGAGTTGCGGTATTCCGACAATCCGGATGTCCGGACCCTCGCCGACCGGAGCCTGACGATTTCCACCCGCAGCGCCGTCCCGACGCAACGCTTCCAGCTTCTCCACCAGATCGCGCTCCTGACGCAGTCCGAGCTTCTGGAGGCGACGCTGGATCTGGCCCGGTTCCAGACCGACACCGCCCGCGCCATAGCCAAGATCGGCCTCGCCAACTACTTCGCCGGTGCGGCCCTCCTGCCTTACCGGGCTTTTCTCGAAGCGGCGGAGGAAACGCGGCACGATCTAGAACGGCTGGCCGACCGCTTCGGTGCCTCGATCGAACAGGTCGCGCACCGGCTCTCCACCATGCAGCGGCCTGGGATGAAGGGCATCCCCTTCTTCTTCGTGCGCGTCGATCAGGCCGGCACCATTACCAAGCGGCACTCGGCCACGCGGCTCCAGTTCGCCCGCTTCGGCGGCGCCTGCCCCCTGTGGAACGTCCACCAGGCCTTCGAGACGCCGGGCCGCTTCCTGCGCCAACTGGCCGAGACGCCGGACGGTGTGCGCTATCTCTGCCTCGCCCGCGACGTCTCCAAGCCCGGCGGCTCGTTCAACGCGCCGGTCCGGCGCTATGCCATCGGGCTTGGTTGCGAGATCAGCCATGCCAAGGGCCTCGTCTATGCCGACGACCTCGACCTGACCAATGCCCGCGCCTTCGAGCCGATCGGGATTTCCTGCCGCATCTGCGACCGGCGGGACTGCCATCAAAGATCCGTCCCGCCGCTTGAACGGCAACTCCGTGTCGATCCGGACCGACGCGGCCTC
This sequence comes from Rhodobacterales bacterium 32-67-9, assembly GCA_002280515.1. Taxonomy (GTDB): domain Bacteria; phylum Pseudomonadota; class Alphaproteobacteria; order Rhodobacterales; family Rhodobacteraceae; genus Albidovulum. The sequence continues at coordinate 105,644 of NCEA01000003.1, read as the reverse complement.
TTGCCCTACGAGATCGGCTGAGGTCAGGCCGCCGAGAGCATCCGGAAGATCTCGTCCTTCAGCGCGGCGCGCTTCTTGCGCATCTCGACCTCCGCGAACTGGTCGACCGGCGCGACGCCGGTTTCGGCCCCGTGCACCTCGCGGTTCAGCGCGTGGTATTCGTCGGCGAGCCTGGCGAAATGCGCGTTCGAGATCTTCAGCGCGTGGATCTTCTCGGCCTCGGCGGGGAATTCCTCGTGCAGTTCGTGCGGGGTGTTCGACATGAGCGCTGTTCCTTTCGTGCTGTCCACCTCTTTCTGGCGCCGAACGGCGATGCGCTCCTTGACCTCGGTCAAACCGGTGGAAGTCCGCGACGGGAACGGACGCAAAAGCGGCGGCTCCGTGCTTGCACCCGGCCTTCGGAACGACCAAGGTCGCCGGCGACTGACCTCCGACCCCGGCGCGCACCCATGATCCTTCTCGAAGACGGCCCCGACGGCGCACCGAGCCTCTTCGATGCGCCCCGCGCCCTGATCCGCGCCGAGACCGGGGCGGAGCTTGACGGCGCGCTCGCGGCCCTCGACGCCGCCCGCGCCGACGGCCGCTGGCTCGCCGGTTTCGTCAGCTACGAGGCCGGCTATGCGTTCGAGCCGCGCCTCGCACCGCTGATGCCTGCGCACCGCCGCGTGCCGCTTCTGGCCTTCGGCGTCTACGACGCGCCGGGCGACGCTGCCCCCGCCCTCGCCCGCGCCGCAGCCGAGGCAGGCGGCGCCCGGCTCAGCCCCGCGACCCCCGGCTGGGACGCGGAAGCCCATGGCGCGGCACTTGCACGGATCCTCGCCTACATCGGCGCCGGCGACATCTACCAGGCTAACCTGACAATGCCGATGCGCGCGCGGCGCGAGGGCACGGCGCTTGGTCTTTACGGCGCGCTTGCCGCCCGCCAGCCGGTCCGCCACGGCGGTTTCGTCGCCCTGCCGGACCTGCCGGTCCTCGTCTCGCGCTCTCCCGAGCTATTCTTCGCCACCGATGCCGATGGCCGGATCGAGACCCGCCCGATGAAGGGCACGGCCCCCCGCGCCTCGAACCCCGCCCATGACGCCGCACTGCGGCTCGATCTCCAGCAAAGCCTGAAGAACCGCGCGGAAAACCTGATGATTGTTGATCTTCTGCGCAACGACATCTCGCGGATCTGCGAGGTCGGGTCGGTGAAGGTGCCCGAGCTTTACGCCATCGAATCCTACACCACCGTCCACCAGATGGTCTCGCGCGTCACCGGCCGGCTCCGCCCCGGCACCACGCCCGCGGCCCTTCTGCGGGCACTCTTTCCCTGCGGCTCGATCACCGGCGCCCCGAAGATCCGCGCGATGGAGATCATCCGCGAACTCGAACCCGCCCCCCGCGGCGCCTATTGCGGCGCCATCGGCTGGATCGGCCCGGACGGGGCGGCGCGCTTCAACGTGGCGATCCGCACACTGACGCTCTACGGTAAGACGGAGGTCGAATTCGGCGTCGGCGGCGGCATCGTCGCGGATTCGACGGCCGAGGGCGAATACGAGGAGGCGCTGTGGAAAGCCCGGTTTGCAGAGCTGGCACACGGCTGATCGAAACCTTCCGCCGGGACGAGGCCGGGTTTCACCGGCTTGACGCCCATCTCGCCCGCGCTCGCGCCTCGGCCGCGGCGCTCGGCTTTCGCTGGAATCGGGCGGCAATCGACGCGGCCCTCGCGACGGTCACAGGCCCCGCGCCGCTCCGCGTCCGACTCACGATCGGCCGCGCCGGCGACGCCGAGGTCACGACCGCCGCCCTCGCCCCGAACCCGCCTGAATGGCGGCTGATCCTCGCACCGGAACGGCTCGCCCCCGACGCGCCCTTGCTCCGCCACAAGACCACCGAACGCGGCCTCTACGACCGCACCCGCGCCGCCCTGCCCGAAGGCATCGACGAGGCGATCTTCCTCAACACGCGCGGCGAGGCCGCCGAAGGCACGATCACCAATCTCTTCGTCGATTTCGGCGACGGTTTGCTGACCCCGCCCCTCGCCTCCGGCTGCCTGCCCGGCATCCTGCGCGCCGAACTGCTCGCCTCGGGCCGCGCCCGCGAGGCCATCGTCACGCCCGCAGACCTCCCGAAAGCCCGGCTCTTCGTGGGCAACGCCCTGCGTGGCCTGATCCCGGCACGCCTTACCGCAAAACCCTGATCTTCTTCTGTTGAAAAATACCTCCGGGGGGTCCGGGGGGCGGCGCCCCCCGGCGGGTCGGCCCGCCGCAGGCGGGACGAAACCGGATCTATCGCTGCGCCACCTGCCAGCGCGGGCTCAGCCACGGCTCGGAATTCGCCGGCGCCAGCATGCCCCGGCCAAGGACGTGATCGGCGACCTTCTCGCCCACCATGATCGAGGGCGCGTTGAGGTTGCCGTTCGGGATGCGCGGGAAGACCGAGCTGTCGGCGACGCGCAGCCCCTCGACCCCGATCACGCGCGCCTCGGGATCGACGACCGCCATCGGATCGTCGCGCCGGCCCATCTTCGCGGTGCCGCAAGGATGATAGGCGCTCTCGGCATGCTCGCGGATGAAGGCGTCGATCTCCGCGTCCGTCCCGACCGCCGGCCCCGGCTGGATCTCGTGGCGGACATAGGGCGCGAAGGCCTCCTGCGCGAAGATCTCCCGCGTCAGGCGCACGCATTTGTTCGACCGCATCGGTCCGGTATGGGCCTGGAACCCGTGCCCCTCCGCCGCCACCTTGCCGTCATAACGCACCGCGATCGGCAGGAAGTGATACTGGATGTCGGGATAATCGACGCCCTTGTCCGAGCGGATGAAGGCCGCGCTTTCGAACTGGTTCGACGCGCCGAGACCCCGCCCGGTCAAAAGCCACTGCGCGCCCACGAAGGCCTTGCCCCAGAGATTCCAGTATTTGTAGAGCGTGATCGGCTGCTTCGAGGCATATTGCATGTAGATTTCAAGGTGATCCTGAAGGTTCGCCCCGACGCCGGGGCGATCGGCCAGAACCTCGATCCCGTGCCCGGCCAGATGCGCGCCAGGCCCCACACCCGACAGCATCAGAAGCTTCGGTGTGTTGATCGACGACGCGGCGAGGATCACTTCGGCGCGCGCGCCGATGACCTCGACCCGCCCGCCGCGCCCGACCTCGACGCCGACGGCGCGGCCGTCGCGGATCACCACCCTGCGGGCCAGCGCCCGGACCAGGGTGCAATTGTCGCGCTTCAGCGCCGGCTTCAGATAGGCGTTCGCCGCCGACCAGCGCCGGCCCTTCCAGATTGTCGCCTCCATCGGCCCGAAGCCTTCCTGCTTCTCGCCGTTGTAGTCCGAAGTCACCTCGTAGCCGGCCTGACGCCCGGCCTCGACGAAGGCGTGGAAGAGCGGATTGCTGCGCGGCCCGCGCGTCACGTGCAAGGGGCCTTTGGCGCCGCGGAACTCGCCCGCGACGCCGTTACCGCCGTGCCAGGTCTCCATTCGCCGGAAATAGGGCAGCACGTCGGCATAGGACCAGCCGGCGGCGCCCGCCTCGGCCCAATGGTCGAAATCCCGGGCATGGCCACGCACGAAGACCATGCCGTTGATCGAGGACGACCCACCGATCACCTTGCCGCGCGGCGTGGCGAGCGTGCGGCCGCCAAGATGCGGCTCGGGTTCGGTCCGGTAGCCCCAGTCGTACATGCCCATGTTCATCGGGTACGAGAGCGCGCCCGGCATCTGGATGAACGGCCCGGCATCCGATCCGCCGTGCTCCACGACAATGACGCTCCGACCCGCCTCGGCCAGCCGGTAAGCCACCGCGCAGCCGCCGGAGCCTGCGCCGACGATGATGTAGTCCGCTTCCATCATGCCCCCGTCGCCAGTTCACGCTCCAGACAATCGAGGACAACCGCCGCCGCCGCCGCCCCATCCGGCGCCCCGCCCTTCAGCGCCTCGCGGATATAGACCCCGTCGATCATCGCGCCGAGAGCATGGGCCACGGCACCGGCCCGCCCACCCACCAGCGGCCGGAGCGACTGGACGAGGTTCGACCGGAGCCGGCCCTGATAGACCGCGAGAAGCCGCCGCGCCTCGGGCAGGGTCTGGGCGAGGACGTAGAAGTTGAGCCAGGCGCCGATCACCTCGCGGCGGAAACTCGAGGTGGCGAAGCTTGCCCGCACGATGGCCTGCAACCGGCTCTGCGGCCCTTCGGCGGCGGCGAGCGCACCGCGCACCTCGGCGCCGTAGAGCGTGAGGATATGGCGCATAGCGGCGAGGAAGATCTGTTCCTTCGAGCCGAAATAATGATGCGCGAGGGCTGAGGACATGCCGGCGCGTTTGGCAATCTGGCTGACCGTCACGTCAAGCGATCCCGCGCGCCCGATCTCGGTGATCGTCGCCTTCACCAGCGCCGCCTTGCGAATCGGCTCCATCCCAAGTTTCGGCATCAGACCCGCCTTTCCGAATGAGACCACAATCGGTATCCGATCTTTTATTGACTCGTCAATCAATAAAAAATGCCCCACTCCCGGCAAAGCTTCCTTTTCCATTTCGGGCACTTGCTCTAGGCTGGCCCTCAGGAAACCATGCCCGGCGCGTGCGAGACGTCAGATTTTTCTTGCGTCGCGCTGAAAGCGTACCGTTAATTGACGCGTCAATCAAGAAAACAGGGAGCATAACAAATGACCCACTCGTCCACCTTCCGGCTGACCCTCGCGGCGGCCACGTCACTCGGCCTCGCTGCCCCCGCATTCGCCGCCGGCTGCGACAAGGTGATCTTTTCCGACGTCGGCTGGACCGACATCACCGCGACGACCGCCGCCACGACGACGATCCTCAACGCGCTCGGCTACGAGACCGAGATCAAGATCCTCTCGGTTCCGGTGACCTATACCGGCCTCGCCCAGGGCGACATCGACGTCTTCCTCGGTAACTGGATGCCGACGATGGAGGCCGACATCGCACCCTACCGCGAAGCCGGCACGGTCGAGACGGTGCGGGTGAACCTCGTCGGCGCGAAATATACCCTGGCGACCAACGAGGCCGGCGCCAGCCTCGGCATCTCGGATTTCGGCAACATCTCCGAACACAAGGACGAGCTTGACGGCAAGATCTACGGGATCGAGCCGGGCAACGACGGCAACCGGCTGATCCTCGACATGATCTCCAACGACAATTTCGGCCTGTCGGACTTCGAACTGGTCGAAAGCTCGGAACAGGGAATGCTGGCCCAGGTCGCGAAGGCGGACGGCGATGGCGACCCGATCGTGTTTCTCGGCTGGGAACCGCATCCGATGAACGCCAACTTCAAGATGACCTACCTGTCGGGCGGCGACGATATCTTCGGCCCGAACTTCGGCGGGGCCGAGGTCGCGACCAACGTGCGCGCGGGTTACGCGGCGGAATGCCCGAACACCGGCAAGCTCCTGCAGAACCTCGAATTCTCGCTTCCCATGGAGAACGAGATCATGGGCGCGATTCTCAATGACGGCGCCGACCCGGCCGAAGCCGCCAAGACCTGGCTCGCCGGCCACAAGGAGGTGCTCGGCCCGTGGCTCGACGGCGTGACCACCAAGGATGGCGGCGACGCGATGGCGGCGGTCGAGGCCGCGCTCAACTGATCCTGCCCCGGCTGCCCGCCCGACCGGCGGACGGCTGACACGACAACGCCGGATGGCCGGGTTCAACCGGCCACCGGCATTTCCAACGGGAGGGTGCGGGAATGGAATGGCTGACGGACAGCAAGATTCCAGTCGGAAAGGCCGCCAAGCAGGCCTTCGACTGGCTGAAGGACAATGCCGAACCGATCTTCGACGCGATGTCGCTGGTGATGGAATGGCTGATCGCCGCGATCCTCTGGGTCTTGCAGACACCGCATCCACTCGTCATCGTCGCCGCCTTCGTCGGACTGACCTGGTTCTTGCAGAAAAGCTGGAAGACCTGCCTTCTGGTCCTCGCCGGTTTCCTCTTCATCCTCAACCAGGGCTACTGGAAGGAAACCACCGAAAGCCTGACGCTGGTCCTGTCGTCCTGCGTCGTCTGCATGGCCGTGGGCGTTCCCATCGGCATCGCCGCCGCGCACCGGCCGAGGCTCTATGCCTGGATGCGCCCAGTCCTTGACCTGATGCAGACCCTGCCGACCTTCGTCTACCTCATCCCGGCCATCGTCTTCTTTGGCATCGGCATGGTGCCGGGCCTGATCGCCACGGTGATCTTCGTCCTGCCGGCGCCGATCCGGCTCACCCATCTCGGCATCTCCTCGACGCCGCAGCCGCTTCTCGAGGCGGTCACCGCCTTCGGCGGCACGAAAAGCCAGACGCTGTGGAAGGTCGAACTGCCCTATGCCGCACCGCAGATCATGGCGGGGCTCAACCAGACCATCATGCTCTCGCTCTCGATGGTCGTCATCGCCGCGCTCGTCGGCGCCAATGGCCTCGGCGTGCCGGTCGTCCGCGCGCTGAACTCGGTCAACACCGCGCTCGGCTTCGAGAGCGGGTTCATCATCGTCGTCGTCGCGATCATGCTCGACCGGATGCTTCGGATCGGAGGTGCGAAATGAGCGTCGCGGTCGAATTCGACAAGGTCAACATCGTCTTCGGCGATCATCCCGAACGCGCCCTGCCGCTGATGGACAAGGGGATGGAGCGCGCCGAGATCCAGCGCGAGACCGGCCAGATCCTAGGCGTCCACGACTGCTCGCTGACCGTGGAGACCGGCGAGATCCTCGTCCTGATGGGGCTTTCCGGCTCCGGCAAGTCGACGCTTCTGCGCGCCGTCAACGGCCTCAACCCGGTCTGTCGCGGCAAGGTGACGATCCATGACGAAGGCTGGTCCTGCGAGGTCGGCCATGCCTCGGTGCCCGATCTCTTGCGGGTGCGGCGCGAATGCGTGGCGATGGTGTTCCAGCAGTTCGGCCTCCTGCCGTGGCGGTCGGTGCGCGAAAACGTCGGGCTCGGGCTCGAACTCGCCGGGCAAAACCCCACCGCACGGCAGGCGAAGGTCGACCAGCAACTGGCCCTCGTCGGTCTTTCCGACTGGGCGGAGCGCAAGGTCGGCGAATTGTCCGGCGGCATGCAGCAGCGCGTCGGCCTTGCCCGTGCCTTCGCGACCGAGGCGCCGATCCTCCTGATGGACGAACCGTTCTCGGCGCTCGACCCGCTGATCCGCACCCGGTTGCAGGACGAGTTGCTGGAGCTTCAGGAAAAGCTCCACCGCACGATCATCTTCGTCAGCCACGACCTCGACGAGGCGTTCAAGCTCGGCAACCGGATCGCGCTGATGGAGGGCGGGCGCATCGTGCAATGCGGCACCGCGCGCGAAATCATCGCCAATCCCGCCTCGGATTACGTCGCGGACTTCGTCGCCCACATGAACCCCCTGGGGGTACTGCGCGCCTCCGACATCATGCAGCCCGGCCCGGCCCGCGCCCCAAGCACGCCCGAGGTCCATCCCGACGCCCCGGTGCGCGAGGTGATGGAGCGGCTGCGCGAGGTGCCGGCGCTGGCCGTCACCGAAGGGGGCATGACCCTTGGCCGGATCACCCGCGAAAGCGTGATCGGCCGATTGCTCGACCCGCGCGGCTAAAGCTTTGCCGCAACCGGCGCCGGCGTCACCGCGCGCCGGCGCAGTTGCGCCTCGCGCCAGGTCATGTAGCTGATTGCGGCGATGATCATCGCGCCGCCAGCGAGCACATAAGGATCGACCGCCTCGCCGAAGACCAGCGCGCCGAGAAGCGTGGCCCAGACCAGTTGCAGGAAGACCACCGGCTGGGTCACGGCAAGCGGCGCGGCGACGAAGGCCCGTGTCATGCAGTAATGCCCCGCCGTCGCAACAAGCGTGACGAGGACGAGGATCAGGATCTGCGTCAGGTCCGGCCACACCCAGACCGCGAGTGCTGGCAACATAAGGCCCGCAGCCACCGTCAGCGACATCATCGCCACCACCTCGGTCGCCGAAGCCAGAACCGCGAGCCGCTTGGCGATGAGGTAGGAGACCCCGAAGAAGACCGCGGCACTAAGTTGCGCCAGATGGCCGGAAGACAGCTCGCGCAGCCCCGGCCTCAGGACGACAAGCGCGCCGAGCAGCGCAACCGCGATCGCGGTCAGCCGCCGCGCCGCCAGTTTCTCACCCAGAAGCAGCGCCGCGCCGAGCGTCACCACGATCGGATTGAGATAGCCGATCGCCGTGACCTCGGCCACCGGCAGCCGCGCCATCGCATAGAACCAGAGCGCGGTCGCCAGCGAATGCAGCGCACCGCGCGCCGCGAAGAGCCTGAATGAGCCGGCCGGCAATCCATTGCGTAGAACCCGCACCAGCACCGGTGCCAGGAGAATGGAGCCGAAGACGAAGCGCAGGAAGGCCGATTCGGCCGCCGGCAGGCCGGTGCCGAGGTATCGCACCATTCCGGTGACCGCGACAAAGCAGAGCCCGGTCGCGAGCATCCACAGAACGCCCTCGACGGGCCGGTTGGCAGGATCTTCGATCATGGCGCGACAAGACGCGATCGCGTCGTCGGGCGCAAGGCCAGCCGAGCACCCGGATCAGCCGAACGCAAGTGACGCCGCGATCGTCCACATCACCACGCCGACCCCGGCATCGAGCACCCGCCACGCGGCGGGCCGCGCGAAGACCGGCGCCAGAACCCGTGCGCCGAAACCGAGCGTGAGGAAGAAGGCGAAGGAGGCCAGCGTCGCCCCGGCTCCGAACTCCACCGACCGGCCCGGATACTGCACCGAGATGGAGCCGATCAGCACGACTGTATCGAGCCAGACATGCGGATTGGCCCAGGTGATCATTGCGAGAAGCCCGAGGACCTGCGGCAGGGGCTGCGCCCCGTCTGCCGCCGCCAATGCCGCGCCACCCCGCCACGCCGCCAGGAACGACCGCGCGCCATACCAGAGCAGAAACGCCACCCCGCCCCAGCGCAGCGCCGGCGCGAACCAGGGCGCGACGGTCGCGAGCGTGCCGATCCCCGCCACGCCGGCCGCGATCAGCACCGCGTCGGACCCCGCGCAGAAGAGGCACACCGCCAGCACATGCTCACGACGGAGCCCCTGCCTCAGCACGAAGGCATTCTGCGCACCGATCGCCATGATCAGCCCCAGCGACAATTGGAACCCGGCCAGAAACGCCAGCGACATCACGCTTTCCCCTATCAATCCCAGCAACGGTCTAGCCGCCGGCGCAAAATTCGTCTAATTAAACATTCGAGGTATGATTAAGTTTTACTAATGTTCGACTACAACCAGCTCCAGGCCCTCGCGGCGATCCTGCGCACCGGCAGCTTCGACGGCGCCGCCGCCGATCTGCACGTCACGCCCTCCGCGATCTCGCAGCGCATCCGCGCGCTCGAGGACCAACTCGGCACCGCGCTGGTGATCCGCGCCCAGCCCTGCCGCGCGACCGAGGCCGGCGCCCGGCTGGCGCGGCATGTGGAGGACGTGCAGCTTCTGGAGGCCACCGTCAAAGGCGACCTTGGCGGCACGCCGGGCGCCGCGCGGGTGCGCATCGCGGTCAATGCCGACAGTCTCGCCACCTGGATCCTGCCCGCGCTCGCCGCCGTGCCGGGCCTTCTCTTCGACCTCGTCATCGACGATCAGGACCATTCCGCCGACTGGCTCCGCCGGGGCGAGGTGCAGGCAGCGGTGACCGCCCATGACAGCGCCGTCGCCGGCTGCGACCTCCATCCGCTCGGGCGGATGCGCTACATCGCGACCGCAAGCCCCGGCTTCGTGAGCCGCTTTTTCGCCGAGGGCGTCACCGCCGAGACGCTGGCGCGCGCGCCCGCCCTCACCTTCGACCGCAAGGACCGCCTGCAACGGGACTGGGCGCGGCGGATCGCCGGACGCCCGGTGGCGCTGCCGACGCATCTGCTCGCCTCCAGCCACGCCTTTGTCGAGGCCGCGCGCCTCGGCCTTGGCTGGGGCATGAACCCGGAAAATCTGATCCGCGACGACCTCGCCACCGGGCGACTCGCAACACTGGTCCCCGACGCCCCGCTTGACACGCCGCTCGTCTGGCAGGTCGGCCGCCTGACCGGCGCCGCGCTCGCGCCGCTCACGATGGCGATCCGCTACGCCGCCGGGTCGGCACTGCTGCCGCCGACAGGCTGACGCCGCCCGTTTCTCCGTTGATAAAATACCTCCGCCGGAGGCAACGGCCGCACCAGCGGCCCAGAAAGACAGCGACGCCGCAAGGCGTCTCCGACGGATCCCGGGCCGGATCAGAGCGCCGCCGCGACCTCTTCGGGAATGTCGAAATTCGCGGTCACCGTCTGGACGTCGTCATCGTCCTCCAGCGTCTCGATCAGCCGCATCAGCTTCTGCGCCGTCTCGAGATCGACATTGGTGCGGTTCTGCGGCCGCCAGACGAGTTTCGATTCCTCGCTCTCGCCCAACACCTTCTCCAGCGCGTCCGAGACCGCCGCAAGGTCGCTGTCGGCGCAATAGATCCAGTGACCCTCCTCGTCGGATTCGACATCCTCCGCACCGGCCTCGATCGCCGCCATCATCACCGTGTCGGCATCGCCGGCGCCGGCGGGATACATGATCTCGCCCACGCGGTCGAACATGAAGCTGACCGAGCCGGTGGTGCCGAGATTGCCGCCGAACTTCGAGAAGGTGGAGCGCACATTCGACGCGGTCCGGTTGAGGTTGTCGGTCATCGCCTCGACGATGATCGCGATGCCGTTCGGGCCATAGCCCTCATAGCGGATCTCGGTGTAGTCCGCCGCGTCGCCGCCGAGCGATTTCTTGATCGCCCGGTCGATCACGTCCTTCGGGCAAGACACCGCCTTCGCCGCCTTCACCGCCAGACGCAGACGCGGGTTCTTGTCCGGATCCGGGTCTCCCATCTTCGCCGCGACCGTGATTTCCTTGGCGAGCTTGGAAAACAGCTTCGACCGGGCGGCATCCTGCCGACCCTTGCGATGCTGGATATTGGCCCATTTCGAATGGCCTGCCATGACCGTCTCCGTCCGATTTCCCGTGTTCGCGCCTCTATATGTCACCGCCACCCCCGCCCGCAAGCCCGGCCGCCCCGAGGGGTTGCATAGCGGGCCATGCGGGTCTTCACTGGGGCGATGACACAGGACCAGGCCATTCTCTTCGCGCTCTTCGCCCTCGTCTTCGCCGCGCTGATCCAGGGCCGATGGCGCTACGACCTCGTCGCCTTCGCGGCGCTTCTCGCCGGCGTCATCCTCGGCGTCGTGCCCGCGCAATCGGCCTTCGAGGGCTTCGGCCATCCCGCCACTCTCGTCGTGGCGCTCGTCCTCGTCGTCTCGGCCGGGCTGACGCGGGCCGGCGTCGTGATGCTGATCACGCGGAGGTTCGTCGATGCCGGACGCTCCCTCGGCAGCCATATCGCAATCATGGGCGCGGTCGGCGGCATGCTCTCGGCCTTCATGAACAACGTGGCGGCGCTGGCGCTCCTGATGCCGGTCGACGTGGCGGCGGCGCGGAAGTCCGGGCGGGCGCCGGGCCTCTCGCTCATGCCCTTGTCCTTCGCGACGATCCTCGGCGGCATGGTGACGCTGATCGGCACCCCGCCCAACATCATCATCGCCACGTTCCGCGCCGACGCGCTCGGCGCCCCCTTCGGCATGTTCGACTTCGCGCCCGTCGGCGGAATCACCGCCCTCGCCGGGCTCGCCTTCGTGTCGCTCGCCGGCTGGCGGCTCATCCCCCGGCGCGAGGAAGCGGGCAGCACCCGCGACACCGCGGCCTTCGTCGCCGAACTCACGGTCGCGAAGGGATCGAAGCAGATCGGCCGGCCGCTCGGCGAGTTTTACGACGAGGCCGACCGGACCGGCGCCGAGGTCATGGCCCTCGTGCGTGACGGCAAGCCCCGCTACGGCGCCGCGCGCGAAACCCCGGTCGCCGCCGGCGACGTGCTGCTGGTCGAGGCCGACGCCGATGCCCTCGACGAATTCCGCGCCGGCCTGAAGCTCGACTTCGCCGACCGCCGCCGCAAGACCTATCTCGAGGCCGAGCAGGCCGGGCTGGTGATGGTCGAGGTCGTGGTGCCCCCAACCGCCCGCATCCGCGGCAAGACCGCCGAGAGCATCGGCCTGATCTGGCGCCAGCGCACCCTCCTCGCCGGCATTTCGCGACGCGGCCGGCGGATCGCCGGGCCGCTGCGCAAGGCCGAGGTGCGGGCGGGCGACATCCTTCTGCTGCTCGCGCCGGCCGAGACCGTCGAGGACATGGTCGACTGGCTCGCCTGCCTGCCGCTCGCCGACCGCGGCCTCGCGGTGACGCGGCACGACCGGACCGGCGCGGCGATCGCGATCTTCGCCGCCGCCGTCTTAGCGGCCAGCCTCGGCTGGATCGACCTGCCGGTGGCGCTCGGCTGTGTCGTCATCGGCTATGTCCTGGCCAAGGTCCTGCCGCTCTCCGATCTCTACGACCATATCGAATGGCCGGTGATCGTGCTCCTCGGCTCGATGATCCCGCTCGGCGCCGCGCTCGAAAGCTCGGGCGGCACAGACCTGATCGCGCGCAGCCTCGTCGGCGTGACCGCGACCGCGCCGCCCTGGGTGGCGCTTCTCCTTCTCATGGTGGTGACGATGACGCTGTCGGATGTGCTCAACAACACCGCGACCGCCATCGTCGCGGCGCCGGTCGGGGTCGCGATGGCACGGGCGCTCGACACCTCGCCCGACCCGTTCCTGATGGCGGTCGCGGTGGCGGCGTCCTCGGCCTTCCTCACGCCGATCGGCCACAAGAACAACATGCTGATCCTCGGCCCCGGAGGATACGAGTTCGGCGATTACTGGCGCATGGGCCTGCCGCTGGAAATCCTCGTCATCGCGGTCTCGCTGCCCGCCATCCTCGCCTTCTGGCCGCTTTGATCCCACAGCCTCGATCCGAAAGCCGCGCCGTTCCGGCGCGACGCAATGTCTCGCCCCTGCGGGTTCCCCGCAGAGGCTCGGGTCGCCTCCGGAGGGAGGTATTTGGAAACAGAAGAAGGAAAGATCGCTCCCGTTTCTTCTGTTCTAAAATACCTCAGGGGGGTGAATTGCCGCGGCTGCGGCAAGAGGGGGCCGGCGGCCCCCTTTCGCGCCGCGCGCGATGCGCGGCGCCAGCAAGGGCGTGACGCCGCACGGCGTCTCGATCGGATCGGCGCCGCTCAGAGCGGCCAGAGCAGGGGGATCGTCAGGCTGGCTGAGATGGCGAGGAGGAGGTTCAGGGGGATGCCGACCTTCAGGTAGTCGGTGAACTTGTAACCACCGGGACCATAGACCAGCATGTTGGTCTGGTAACCGATCGGCGTCGAGAAGGCCGCCGAGGCCGCGAACATCACCGCGACGACCAGCCCGCGCGGGTCGAGCCCGAGGGAATTGCCTAGCTCGATCGCGACCGGGGTGAAGATCACGCCCACCGCGTTGTTCGACACGATCTCGGTCAGGACCATCGCCAGAAGGTAGACGGCGAGGATGACGAGCTGCGGCGGCAGGCCGGTGAGGGCCGGGCTGATCCAGTCGACCAGAAGCCTGGCCGCGCCGGAATGGTCGAGCGCCGCCCCCACTGCCAGCATCGAGAAGATCAGCGCCAGAAGCCGCCCCTCGATGAAGGAAAACGCCTCCTCGGCGTCGATGCAGCGGGTCAGGAGCACGATCGCCACCCCGACGACCGCCAGCGCGAGGATCGGCGCCACGCCGATCCCCGAGAGGAGCACGATCCCGGCGAGGACCGCGAAGGCCACTGGCGCCTTGGCGCGGCGATAGGCCTTGACCGTGGGCTTCGACACGTCGACCAGTTCCATGTCCGCCGCCAGCCGCTGGATATCCTCCGGCGTGCCTTCGAGAAGCAGCGTATCTCCGACCACGACGACGAGATCGTCGAGCTGGCGGCCGATGTTCTGGTTCCGGCGGTGCACCGCCAGCGTGTAGACCCCGTAGCGCCGGCGCAGGCGCAATTCCCCGAGCGACCGCCCGACCATCCGGCACCCCGGCGAGATCAGCACCTCCACCGTCTCGGTCTGCACCGACGAGAGCTTGTCGACGAGGCGGATATCCTTGTTCTCCTGCAATCCGAGAAGCTCCGCCATCTCGGTCCGCAGCACCACGCGGTCGCCTTCCTGCAACTCCACCGGGCCAAGATCGCGGCGCAGCGACGCGTCGCCCCTCAGCACGTCGATCACCCGCACGCCCGGCCGCCTGAAAAGATCGACCTCCAGCACCTTCTGGCCGACGAGGTTGGAGGCTTCCGGCACTGCCACCTCGGTGAAGAACTTCAGTTTCCGCCGGTCGCCGAGCATTACCCCCATCGACTGGCGGTCGGGCAGCAGCCGCCGCCCGATCGTCGCGACGTAGATCATCCCGATCAGGACCTGGAGGGCACCGAGGGGCGTGATCTCGAAGATCGTGAAGGGCTTCATGCCCTGCGCCTTGGCGACCCCGTCGACGAGAAGGTTGGTCGACGTGCCGATCAGCGTCACCGTGCCGCCGAGGATCGCCGCATAGGAGAGCGGGATCAGCAGTTTCGAGGCCGAGATGTTCAGCTTTCGCGCGATCGACACCATCACCGGGATCATCACCACCACGACGGGCGTGTTGTTGAGAAAGGCCGAGGCAAGTGCGACGAAGCCGAAAAGGATGACCAGCGTCACCGTCGGCCGGTGATCGGCATTCGCCTCGGCGGTCCGGGTCAGCCATTCCAGCGTCCCGGTCCGGACCAGCGCCCCCATGATCAGGAACATCGCGGTGATGGTCCAGGGCGCGGGATTGGTCAGCGCCTCGAGCCCGAGGTCGTAGGGCAGCACGCCGAGCACCAGAAGAAGTGCGGCGCCCGAGATCGCCACCACTTCGGTCGGGTAGCGCTCGCGCACGAACATGACGAACATGCCGGCAACCACGAGCAGGGTCAGGATGGCCTCGCCGTTGGGCGAGAGGGAAAGGTCGATCATTCAATGACCCTTGGGTTCATGGAGCGCGATATTACCTTCGCCCAGTGGCAGGGCAAGCAAAGTTCCGTCCCCCGACCGCGCCGGGCGCGGCTGCACGAGGAAGAGACCGGCGAAGACCACTGCGAGCGCGCCCCAGACCCAGAGCGAGTAGCGTTCTCCGAGGATCGCCATCGACCAGAGGATCCCGGTGCCGGTGACGAGGTAGCTGACCTGGGCCGCGAAGACCGCGCCGCCCTGCCCGACAATCCAGACATAGCCCGAATAGGCGACGGCATGGATCAGCGCCGTCACCACCAGCGCCGTCCCGGCCCGGCCGACCGGCAGGCCCGGCGTGATCCAGCTGCCGGTCGCCCAGACGAAGGGCAGGACCAGTACGAGGCCGATGAGCGAGGCGCCGAAGAGGAGCTGCACCGGGTCGAGCCCGTCGGTGCCGAGCCGCCCGAGCCCGGTCGCCTCGACCGCGTAGAAGACCGGCGCGGCCAGCGCGAAGGGCACGAAGATGAGCGCCGCCCGGTCGGGCAGGCTCGCCTCCGGCAGGATGATCATCGCCAACCCGGCAAGCCCCGCGACAATGCCGAGAAACCGCACCGGCTCCGGCCGCTCCAGCCTGAACCCGATGGCGAGCGGCAGGGCGAACATCGGCACCAGCGCGATGAAAAGCGCCACCAGTCCCGCCGGCAGACCCTCCTGCGCGGTGTAGAAGGCAGCACCGGGCAGGATCGTCCCGAACATCGCGATGAAGGCGTAACGCGCCAGCGCACCGAAGCCGAGCGGCACGGGACTGCGGCGCACCAGAAGCCAGAGGCCGAGGACCGCGATCGCCACCACTTCCTGCCAGAAGATGATGCCGAAGTGCCGGTAGCCGCCGAGAACGATGTATTTCGACAGGGGCGTGGTCAGCCCCCAGGCCGCGCCGATCGCGAAAAGCGCGGCGAAAAGCCGGCCGTGGTTCATCAGGGCCGTGCCTCTTCCAGCCGTCCGCCGACGCGGATCATCCGCACCTTCGTCGCAAGGCCGGTGCGGTCGTCCGTCTCGACATAGGTGCCCGAGAGCGTCGCCTCGCCGGCGGCGGGCGAGAAACGCTCCTTGCCCATGCCGGTGACGAAGCGGCGCATCGGTTCGAGCTTGTCCATGCCGATCACCGAATTGTAGTCACCGCACATGCCGGCATCGGACTGGAACGCGGTGCCGCCGGGCAGGATCTGCGCGTCGGCGGTGGGGACATGGGTGTGGGTGCCGACGACAAGGCTCGCCCGTCCGTCGCACCAGTGTCCGACACCCATCTTCTCGCTCGTCGCCTCGCAATGTATGTCAACGATGGCCGCCTGCACCGATCCACCGAGGGGATGGGCGCGCAGCACCGCGTCGAGGGCGGAAAAGGGATCGTCGAAGGGCCGCTTCATGAAGACCTGCCCCAGCGCCTGCGCCACCAGCACCTTGCGCCCGCCCTTCGCGGCGAAGACCCGCGCGCCCTTGCCGGGCGCGGTCCTCGCATAGTTGAGCGGCCGAAGGATGCGCGGCTCGGTCTCGATGAACGAGAGCATGTCCTTCTGGTCGAAGGCGTGATCGCCGAGCGTGACGCAGTCGGCGCCGGCCGCCAGCAGCGCCTTGGCATGTTCAGCCGAAAGCCCCGCGCCCGAGGTCGCGTTCTCGCCGTTGACCACGACGAAATCGAGGCCCCAGTCCACCCGCAGCGCGGCAAGCCGCGCCGTCACCGCCGCGCGCCCCGACCGTCCCATCACATCGCCGAGAAAAAGGAGTTTCATGCGCCCTGCCTAGAGCGGCGCGGTCCGCGACGCAAGCGCCTGCCGTAAATGGAGGTGCGCCGGGAACCGGTCCCGTTATCGCCGCGGGCGGGCGATCTCACTCCGGTATTCGGCGGGATGCTTGTGGACCTGTGTCGGGGAGGAATACCGATTGACATTCGGCAGGATTCCGCCGTGGCTGACGCACCGGAGTTGACGCAATGGCGATCCCGGCACTAGCGTTTCCTTCGGGTGGGTAACGAGGGGCTAAAGTCATGGAATACCGTACATTTGGAAACGCGACAGCACTTGTCGCACTATTGATTTGCACCGGGACCGTTGAGGCAGCGACGATGACATTCGGCGCGCTGCCGGACGAAGGCGCGCTGGCGACATCCTATACCGAAAACGGCATCACGGCGACCTCCGGCAGCGGCACGCTCGGCTGGTACACGGCGCCCGGCTTTGCGCATGTCGACGATTCCGGCACCGGGTTCACCTCGGACATCACGTTCACGACCGGCGGCACATTCGACGCGACGAGCTTCACGCTCACCTCGCTTGGCTACAATTTCCTGGGCACGGCCAGCACGGTCACCGACAACATCCTGGTATCCGGCCTTGCCGGCGGCAACCTTGTTGCCAGCGCCAGCTATTCGCTGTCGGGCGTCGCGGGCGCGGTTCAGACGTTCCTGCTCGGCTCCGCCTTCTCGGCGCTCGACGCCTTCACGATCAGCCTGCTCTACCCGTCCAATGCGCCCGGCTGCGACGCGCCTTGCGGGCATTTCGATCTGGATTCGGTGACGCTCGCCACCGGACCGGCCCCGGTGCCGCTGCCGCCGGCCGCGCCGCTGATGGGGGCCGCCGTTCTCGGGCTTTTCGCACTGCGTCGCCGGCGCGACGCCTGACAGGCGCGCGCCAAGGCCCTGCCCGGCCGTTCTCCCGGCGGGGCGGCCAACCTTTGCTCAGGACTTGTCCGGCACGATCGCCTCGGCCTCGGTGACGATGAGGTCGAGGCGCTGGTCGGTCGGCTCGGTCGGCACCTCGGCCACTTCCTGCGCCGCGAAGGCGAAACCGATCGCGGTGACAGAAGCCTTTGCCCGCAACCCCTCCAGCGTACGATCGTAAAAACCGCCGCCATAGCCAAGCCGGTAGCCGCGCCGGTCGAAGGCCAGAAGCGGCACGATCAGCACCTCCGGCACGATCCACTCGCCTGTCTCGGGGATGAGCGCGCCGAATTCGCCGGCGATCATGGTCGCCCCGGGCGTCCAGCGCCGGAACTTCAACGCCTGCCCGGCCCCGAGGATCACCGGAACCCCGACCGTGCCGGCATGGGCCGCCATCGCCGGCAGGCAGTCGATCTCGGTCCGCATCGGCATGTAACCGGCAAGCGGCTTCGACCGGTGCGCGGCAAGCGCTGCCCGCAGCCGGTCGGTGTCACCCGCCGTCCGCGCCTGAAACGCCGCCTTGCGCCGCGCGAACGCCTCGGCCCGCGCCGCCGCCTTGATCTCCGCCAGTGTCACAGCAAGATGACCGTTGCGAGACCAAGGAAGGCGAAAAAGCCCATCACATCGGTCATCGTCGTGACGAAAGTACCCGAGGCGAGCGCCGGATCGAGTCCGAACTTTTCGAGCGTCAGCGGCACCAGCACCCCGGCCAGCGCCGCGACGATCTGGTTGACCACCATCGCCATGCCAAGCACCAGTCCGAGAAGCGGCTGGCCAAAGATCAGCGAGCCCGCGATGCCGAGGATGAGCGCCAGGCCGAAACCGTTCAGCACCCCCGCACCTAGTTCGCGCAACACCACGCGGCGGGCGTTCGAGCGGGTGAGGTCACGGGTTGCCAGCGCCCGGACCGCGACCGCCAGCGACTGGGTTCCGGCAATTCCGCCCGTCGAAGCAACGATCGGCATGAGCGCGGCCAGCGTCACGAGGGTCGCAATGGTCGCCTCGAACTGGGAAATCACAATCGCCGACAGCGATGCCGTAAAGAGATTGACCACGAGCCAGGGAAGGCGCTGCCGCGCGGTCGCCAAGGAACCGTCGGAGATCGAGCCGTCCTCGCCCACACCCGCCAGGCGCAGGATATCCTCCTCGTGCTCTTCGTCGAGGACGGCCATCGCGTCGTCGATGGTGATCACGCCGACCAGTCGGTCGTTCTCGTCGACTACCGGGGCGGAGATCAGGTGATACTGGTTGAAGGCATAGGCAACGTCGCCCTCCTCTTCCAGCACGTCGATGGTGCGGAAGCTGTCCTCCGTGATGTCCTTGAGCGGCACCGACCGCTTCGACGACAAGAGCTTGCCAAGCGTCACGTAGCCCACCGGATGCCAGCGCGGATCGACCAGGATCATATGGTAGAACTGATCCGGCAACTCCTTGGCGTTCCTGAGGAAATCAATGGCCTCACCGACCGTCCAGTGCTCCGGCGCGGTGACCACCTCGCGCTGCATGAGGCGGCCGGCGGAAAACTCCGGATAGGTCAGCGATTGCTCGACGGCGACGCGGTCGCTGTCCTCGAGCGCCCCGAGGATGCGTTCCTGCACCGGCTCCTCGAGGTCCTCGATGAGGTCGACGACATCGTCGGAATCAAGCTCGCGCACCGCGTCGGTCAGGACCTCGTGCGGCAGCGCCGCGATGACCTCCTCGCGGATCGAGTCGTCGAGTTCGGAGAGAATGTCGCCGTCGATCCCGCGCGACCAGAGCTTCAGGAGGCGCGCCCGTTCGGAGGCGCCGATCTGTTCGAGAAGGTCGGCGATGTCGGCCGCGTGGAGCGGCTCCATCAGCTCGTCTATGGTCGCGGTATCGCCGTCGCCGACCGCGTCCAGGATGGCGTCGACAACCCTCGGATCGAGGCTGTAATCGTCGTCGTCCCGTTCGGTGATGTCGTCGTCCAGTTCCGCCATAGTCCCCCCGGTCCGATTACCGCGACCTTAACGGAAGCAGTTTCAAAGAAACAGGGGCAAAGGGCGGATTTCCCCGCGCCCCACATGGGCTTAGACTGGCCACGCGACGGGACAATGAAGGTGCGCGCCGATGACCGACCTGCTGCTTGGCCAGATCTTGAGCTTCACCGGAAACCCGATGGCCGAGGGCCCCGGCGTGGCCCGCCACTCGGCGCGCGGCGGCGTTCTGGTCGAGGCCGGCCGGATCGCGGCGGTGGACGAGGCCGACGAACTGCGTCGGGCGCATCCGGACGCGCGGGTCACGGATTACGGCAACGCGCTGATTTCAGCCGGTTTCATCGACACCCATGCGCATTATCCGCAGACGGCGATGATCGCGAGCTGGGGCAAACGTCTCATCGACTGGCTGGAGAGCTACACCTTCCCCGAGGAGATGCGCTTTGCCGATCCCGACTACGCGGTCGACATCGCCGGGCGCTACTTCGACTTGACCCTGTCGATGGGCACCACCACCGTGTGCAGCTACTGCACCATCCACCCCGAAAGCGTCGACGCCTTCTTCAGCGAAGCCCAAAGACGGGATTTGCGCGTCTTCGCCGGCAAGACCTGCATGGACCGCAACGCCCCCGACGGGCTGCGCGATACGCCGCAATCGGCCTATGACGACAGCAAGCGGCTTCTGGAAAAGTGGCACGGGGTCGGCCGCGCCTCCTACGTCGTCACGCCGCGCTTCTCGCCGACCTCGACACCGGACCAGCTCTCGGTGCTCGGCGCGCTCTGGGCCGAACACCCGACCTGCCTGATGCAGACCCATCTCTCCGAGCAGACCGACGAGATCGCCTGGGTGAAGGCGCTCTTTCCCTCGGCCCGCGACTATCTCGACACCTACGAGGCGCATGGCCTTCTCGGCCCCGGCGGGCTTTACGGCCACGCGATCCACCTCGAGCCGCGCGAGCGCGACCGGCTGCGCGAGATGGATGCGAGCCTCATCCATTGCCCGACCTCCAACACCTTCATCGGCTCGGGACTGTTCGACATGGACGGGCTTTCCGCGGCCGGCCACCGGATCGGGCTGGCCACCGACACCGGCGGCGGGTCCAGCTTTTCGATGCTGAGGACGATGGCGGCGGCCTACGAGATTGCCCAGCTTCGTCACCGCGCGCTGCATCCTTCCGAGCTTTGGTGGCTCGCCACCCAAGGGGCGGCACGCGCCTTGCGCGCCGACGACCGCATCGGCAACCTCGCGCCGGGGATGGAGGCCGACCTCGTGGTCATCGACCTCGCCTCCACCCCCGCGATCGAGCAACGCGCGGCGCGCGCCAACGACCTCTGGGATGCCGTCTTCCCGACGATCATGATGGGCGACGACCGGGCGGTGAAGGCAGTCTGGATCGCCGGCCGGCCGCTTGCGGATCCGGACTGATCCAGCGGAGACGCCTGCGGCGTCATTCCTTCACTGGGGTCGCCGCGCAAGGCACGGCTCCCGTGGCCTCCGGCGGGGGAATTTTTTGAGCCAAGTGGAATCACCCCGTCTTCCACTTGGCTCAAGTATCCTCGGGGGTCCGGGGGCAGACAGCCCCCGGCTCTAGCCCATCAGCCGCGCGGCCAGCCGGGTCTGGTCTCTGATCACCTGCGGAAGGTCGATGGTCGCGACCTGACCGTCGCGCACGACCTGCCGCCCCTCGACAAGAAGGTCCCGTACCCGCGTCGGCCCGCAGAGGAGGAGTGCTGCGACCGGGTCCCAGGCGCCGGCAGCCTCGATCCCCGAGACGTCCCAGATCGCGATGTCGGCGCGCATCCCGGGCACGAGCGATCCGACGTCGCTCCGGCCCAGCACCCGCGCGCCGCCAAGCGTCGCGATCTCCAGCGCCTCGCGGGCGCTCATCGCGTCGGCGCCGTTCGCCACGCGTTGCAGCAGCATCGCATGGCGCGCCTCGGCGATCAGGTTGCCGGCGTCGTTCGAGGCCGACCCGTCGACCCCGAGCCCGACCTTGACGCCTCGATCCCGCATTGTCCTGACCGGAGCGATGCCCGAGCCGAGGCGGCAATTGGAACAGGGGCAATGGGCGATCCCGGTGCGCGACCGGGCGAAGAGGTCGATCTCGGCGCCGTCGAGCTTCACGCAATGGGCATGCCAGACATCGGCGCCGGTCCAGCCGAGATCCTCGGCGTATTGTCCGGGGCGGCAGCCGAATTTCTCCAGCGAATAGGCGATATCCTCGTCGTTCTCTGCGAGGTGGGTGTGCAGCATCACACCCTTGTCGCGGGCCAGGACCGCAGTTTCGCGCATCAGGTCGCGGCTGACCGAGAAGGGCGAACAGGGGGCGAGGCCGACCCGGACCATCGCGCCCTCGGCCGGGTCGTGGAAGGCCGCGACGACACGCTCCATGTCGCTCAGGATCGCCGGCTCCGCCTCGACCAGCGCGTCGGGCGGCAATCCGCCCGCGCTGGTCCCGATCGACATCGCCCCCCGCGTCGGATGGAAGCGGAGTCCGATCTCGCGCGCCGCCTCGATCGTGTCGTCGAGCCGGGCGCCGTTCGGGAAGAGGTAGAGGTGGTCGGAGGTCAGCGAGCAGCCCGAGAGCGCCAGTTCCGCCAGCCCGATCAGCGCCGAGACCCGCATCTCATCCGGGCCGAACCGCGCCCAGATTGGATAGAGCGTCTTCAGCCAGCCGAAAAGGAGCGCATCCTGCCCGCCCGGCACCGCGCGGGTCAGGGTCTGGTAAAGGTGGTGGTGGGTATTGACGAGGCCCGGCGTGACGACGCACCCTGTCGCTTCGATCACCTTGCCCGTAGTGTGCAGCCCCTGCCCCACACCGGCGATCACGCCATCCCGGATCAGGACGTCGGCGCTGGCGATCTCGTCGCGAGCGGGGTTCATCGTCACGACGCGCGCGGCGCCCCGGATGAGGATTTCGGCCATTGGGTCCCTCCTGCCACCCCTTCGGCATGCCGGAACCGGCCGGCGACAGAAGGGGGAAGGACTCGGCCGGCGCCGGCAAGTCTAGGCAAGTCCGGCAGACGGCACCAGCACCTGGCGGCGTAAGGAGTTTCGCCTTTGCCCTTCGAATGGCTCAGCCGTTCAGGATCTCCATCGCGGCGGCGTGCAGTTCGGCATTCGCCGCGGCGAGCACGCGTCCGCCTTGATGCACTGGGCGGCCCTGCCAGTCGGTGACGATGCCGCCGGCCGCCTCGATCACCGCGATCGGGGCCTGCACGTCATAGGCCTGCAACCCGGCCTCGACGACGAGGTCGATCTGGCCGGCCGCGATCAGTGCGTAGGCGTAGCAGTCGATGCCGTAGCGGGTGAGTTTCGCCCGCGCCTTCAGCCGGTTGAAGGCGGCGCCGTCCGCTGCCGTCCCGACCTCGGGGAAGGTGGTGAAAAGGATCGCCTCGTCGAGCGGCCGCGCCTTTCGTGTCCTGAGCGGCCGGGTTCCCATCGGGCCGGTCATTTCGGCCACGCCGAAACCGCCGCAGAAGCGTTCGCCGATATAGGGCTGGTCGATCAGGCCGAAAACCGGCCCCGACGCATCGGCGACCGAGATCAGCACCCCCCAGGTCGGGGTGCCGGAAAGATAGCTCCGTGTCCCGTCGATCGGGTCGAGCACCCAGGTCAGGCCACTGGTCCCCGGCGTCACCCCGAACTCCTCGCCGAGGATCGCGTCGTCGGGGCGCCGCGCAGCCAAGATCTCGCGCATCCGTTCTTCGGACGCGCGGTCGGCGATCGTCACCGGGTCGAAATGTGTCGTGACCTTGTTGTCGGCGGAAAGTCCGTCAGTGCGGAAATGCTCCAGCGTCGCGACACGGGCGGCGTCGGCAAGCGCATGGGCGGTGGCGATCAGCGCCGCGCGCTCGGACGGGGAAAGGGGGCTCATCGGGGACCTCGCTGGTTGCCCAAGCGGTAGCCCCCTGCCCCCTTCCGGTCAAGGCGCCTCAGGCGGCGTCCGAGAGGACCTTGGCAAGATCGAAGAGCCGACGCCGCTGTGCCTCGGGGATCGCGTAGTAGGAGCGCACGAGCATCAGCGCTTCCTTGTCGGCGAGGATGTCGCCGTCGATCTCCTCGACGATCTGGCTGCGCTGGTCGAGACCTTCGAAGAAGAAGCTGATCGGCACGCCAAGCGAATCCGAGATGTCCCAGAGACGCGAGGCCGAAATCCGGTTCATGCCGGTTTCGTACTTCTGGATCTGCTGGAACTTGATGCCGACCTTGTCGGCGAGCTGCTGCTGGGTCATGCCCACCATCCAGCGCCGATGGCGGACGCGCTTACCAACGTGGACGTCAACTGGGTGCTTCATCGTCGTCTCCATACTATCGCTATAGGATTATCAAGCAATAATCGTGCCAAACCACGGAAGTCTCGAAGTTCTCCACAGAAAACATGAATGATGCCGAGTCGTTCAATGATCGGCGCCCTGCCGGGAAGGCAACTGGCAGTTTCGGAAACAGTCACCCTATACGAAAATACATGTCCCTCCGCTCGCCTCAAAATAATTTATCATTTTGCATTGCATTTTGCAATTTAGATCAGCGGATCAATTCCCATTTTGCAATGCATCTGGTGTCAGATGCAGGCTGGCCCTGCCCGGTCCGGACGGATAATTTGCCGCGAAACGGGAGGCAAACATGCGTGCATTCGGAATTCGGGCCTTCGGCGAGGCACCGCAACTTCTGGACCTGGCCCGGCCCGAGCCGGGACCGGGAGAAGTTCGGGTGCGCATCGCCGCCTGCGGACTCAATTTCGCCGATCTCCTGATGATCGACGGCAAGTATCAGGAACGGCCCGAACCACCCATCACGCTCGGCATGGAACCGGCCGGCTGGGTCGACGCGCTCGGCCCGCGGACCGACGCGCCGCCTGTGGGCACCCGCGTCGCAGTCTACGCCAATGCGGGCGGACTGGCCGAATATGGCTGCTTTCCCGCGGCGCGCTGCCTTCCGATCCCCGACGCCATGCCCTTCGACCATGCCGCGGCGTTCCAGATCGCCTATGGCACCAGCCATGTCGCCCTTGCCCACAAGGCACGGCTACAGGCGGGCGAGACGCTGCTGGTGCTCGGGGCGGCCGGCGGCGTCGGGCTGACGGCGGTGGAGATCGGCAAGCACATGGGGGCGCGGGTGATCGCCTCGGCGCGCGGGGCGGACAAGCTGGCCGCCGCACGGGCGGCCGGGGCCGATCACCTGATCGACAGCGCCACGGCCGACCTCAGGGCCGAGGTCAAGGCGCTCGGCGGCGCGGACGTGGTCTATGACCCGGTCGGCGGCGATCAGTTCGACGCGGCCTTCCGCGCAACCAACCCCGACGGCCGCATCGTCGTCATCGGCTTCGCCAGCGGCCGGGTCCCCCAGATCGCCGCCAATCACCTGCTGGTCAAGAACCTCTCGGTGATCGGGCTTTACTGGGGCGGCTACCTGGCATTCCGCCCCGAGGTGCTGACCGGCAGCCTCGCGACACTGATGGACTGGTACAGCGACGGCGGGCTGCGCCCGCATGTCTCGCACCAGCTTCCGCTCGACCGCGCGGGCGAGGCGCTGGAGCTACTGCGCGGCCGTCAGTCGACGGGGAAAGTCGTCGTCACGCTCTGAGACGCGATCGCCCGCGATGACCCTCAGGCAGCACTGCGCATCGCCATAGGCGCAGCGCAACTGCGCCGCCAGCGCATCGACGACCTCGCCCCTCTGCACCCCGGCCTCGTACATGCAGATATCGAGCTGGCCGAGGTCCGGCAGCGCATTGGCACCGTCGATGACCACGGTGCCGGTCGGCAAGGCCCCTTCCATCCGCGCGGTGATCGAAAGATCGGCGGCGACCGTCGCATCGGCCACCTGCTCGGATTCGCCGCCCACCGCCATTTCCCAGCGGATGCCGGCGCCGTTGAGCGCGGCCTGCGCGATCGGACGGAAGAAACAGGTCTCGATGAAGGCGAGCCTGAGCGGGCGCTGCTGCCAGGCGATGCCGTCGGGCGCCCCGACCCAGACGAGTTTCCGCGTCGCCAGCCGCTCCCCCCCCTCGCCCGGCTGCGACTCTGTCGTCAGGATCACGTCGAAATCGCCCTTCCCGAACCCCTCCTTCAGCTTCGAGGTGAAGCAGGAGACGAGGTTGATCCGCATCCGCGGATATTCCGCCGCCATCGCCTTCAGGATGCGGGGGATCTGCGGATAGACGATGTCATGCGGCACACCGAGCCGGATCTCGCCCTCGAAGGCGGTATCGGTCATCCGCGACAGCGCCTCGTCGTTCAGCTCCAGCATCTTGCGGGCGTAGATCAGAAGCTGCTCCCCCTCGGGCGTCAACGACGGCAGACTGCGTGAGGTTGAGAAGCCCGGCAGCCCGGGTGACACCGCCGGCATCGGTGACGGCGACAAGGGCGCGGAGCGCGGTGAGGTCGAGGTTTCTGGGCATATTCACATTCCGTGATGGATTGCCTGACAATCATTCATTTCCAAAATTGATCACAGGCGGCCATATAAATCAAGCTTCATCATGGAAGTGCCCAGACACATCACGATCCGAAAGGAAAACCGATGGACCACGCCCTGCCCCGCACCCCCGCCCGCCGCCCCGGCTTCCTCGTCCGGCTGCGCCTTCAGATGACCCATGCCCGCCACCGCCGCCGGCTGCGCGACCTCAGCGACCATATCCTCGACGACATCGGCATAAGCCGCGACGCGGCCGAGCGCGAGGCCGCGCGGCCGGTCTGGGACGTGCCCCGCACGTGGCGGCGCTGAAATCGACCGAATTAGGGCCGGAAAAGCTTGAATTCACGAATGTCCTTCCCGATATTCCCTTGGGAAGGCGTGGCTTTCGGGCCGCGCGGACAGGAAACGTAACGGGAGGCTTTGATGGCTGACTATCAAACGATCCGCGCCGGCCGGGCTGGTACCCGGACGCTTGCGGTCGATGAAGGGCTTCGCGCCCATATGAACAAGGTCTACGGGCTGATGTCCGTGGGCATGGTGCTGACAGCGGCGGCGGCCTGGGCGATTGCCGGGCTGGCGGTGACGACGGACCCGTCGCTCGCGGCCGCGCAGATCGGGGCCGACAAGTACCTCACCAGCTTCGGCGCCGCGATCTACATGTCGCCGCTGAAATGGCTGATCATGTTCGCCCCCCTCGCCTTCGTCTTCGGCCTCAGCGCGATGATCGGGCGGATGTCGGCGGCGGCGGCGCAGCTTGTCTTTTACGCCTTCGCGGCGACGATGGGCATTTCGATCAGCTCGATCTTCCTCGTCTTCACCGGCGTGTCGATCGTGCAGACCTTCCTCGTGACCGCCATCGCCTTCGCGGGGCTGTCGCTCTGGGGCTACACGACCAAGAAGGACATCTCCGGCTGGGGGTCGTTCCTGATCATGGGCGTGATCGGCCTTCTCGTCGCGTCGATCGTCAACATCTTCCTCGGCTCGCCGGCGGTGATGTTTGCGATCTCGGCGATTGGCGTCCTGATCTTCGCGGGCCTGACCGCCTATGACACCCAGAACATCAAGAACACCTACATCGCCCACGCCCAGCACGGCGATGCGGAGTGGCTTGGCAAGTCGGCGATCTTGGGGGCGCTGAACCTCTATCTCGACTTCATCAACATGTTCATGTTCCTGCTGCAGTTCATGGGCAACCGCGAGTGATCTGCCGGAACGGATGACGGATTGGGCCGCCTTCGGGCGGCCCTTTTCATTTCCCGGATCCGGTGAGACGATGGCCAGAGGAGAGACCGATGCCCCTGTTCCCACCCGACCGGATCAAGACCGATGCCTCGGACGGCGCCGGCAATCCTTGCGGCCCTTACCGCGCGCTGCTGCTGTCCGACACCGGCGGGCTGACGCAGTTCGGCGCCTTCATCGAGATCCTGCCACCGGGTTCACGCTCCTCGATCAAGCACTGGCACACAGCCGAGGACGAGATGGTCTACATGCTTGAAGGCGAGGTGCTGCTGCACGAAGGCGACCGCGCCACCCCGATGCGCCCCGGCGATACCGCGACGTTCCGGGCCGGTGACCCGGTCGGGCATTGCCTTGAGAACGCCGGCGAGGCGGAAGCGCGCTACCTGGTCATCGGCACCCGCAGCCCCGCCGACAGCGTGACCTACCCCGACCACGACCGCGTCCTGCACCTTGACCGCAGGGGCGGCGCGCGCAGGTGGACCGATCACGCCGGCCAGCCGGCGCAAAGCCCCTACCTGCCCGAAACCGACTGACCGGACCCGGCCGGTCGGGCATTACGCCGGTTCGCCGCCCAGAACCTCCCAGAAGTCGGCCCTCAGGTTGTGGTGGGGAAACGGCTCATCCGGAACCTCGACCCCGAGAAACGCGCAAAGCGGCGGCCAGCCTTCCGCCACGTCGAAGACGAGGAGCCGGCTTTCCGGCAGCGCATCGCGCACTTCGTCGGTCCTGCGGCGGTAGGCGGCCAGCCCGTTCTCCCTGTCGTCGAGAACCCCGCCGAAGGTGCTCTTCCCGGCCAGATCGTTCCATGCCGCGAGAATGTCGCGGATATGCGGCGGCAACGGCAGATCCTCGTACCTTGCCATCAACTTGCCGATCGTCTTGTCGAAGCTGGCCCACCACTTCTCGTCCGGGCGGACCGTATGGACGACCTTCGCATCCGGGAACGCCTCCGCCAGTTCGCGCCAGACATGGGCGCCCGGCCAGTCGACCTGCGACCTGTATCCGGCAAAGACCGCGTTCCAGTCGACATCCTCGCCCGCGGCCAGCCGCTGCCAATGCCGCACCTGTTCCGGGTTTTCGACGATTTCATGCATGTGGTGACACGGGCCGAAACCCAACCGCTCCAGCGCGGCCTTCAGCGACTTGGTTCCGGTCCTGCCGAAACCTGAACCAATAACGTCAAGTGCCATGACGGTCCCCCTTCAGTTACAGACATCGGGACAGCATCTGCCTCTTTTCGTGGTCCGTCCACGAATATCTCCTGCCCGTTCCGGCGGCCCGGTCGGACAGGAACGGCCGATCCGCCGGAAATGGGCCGACAGGCCAGCGCCCCGCAAAAGAAAAGGCCGCGCAAAAGCGCGGCCCCTGTCCCCCGGATGCGGCAGATCTTACTTGATCTTGCCTTCCTTGTATTCGACATGCTCCCGCTTGACCGGGTCGTACTTCCGCACGACCATCTTTTCGGTCATGGTGCGGGCATTCTTCTTGGTCACGTAGAAGTGCCCGGTGCCCGCCGTCGAGTTCAGACGGATCTTGATCGTCGTCGGCTTCGCCATTGTCGTTCTCCACTAGCCGGGCGGCCTCGGCCACCCGCGAAATCCTTGAAGCCCGCCTTTTACCGACGCGCCGGACGGAGTCAACAGCCAAACCGACGCCGGCGGGATCAATTTCCGCCCGGGCGCCCGTCACGCCACGGCGCGGCGGACGACCGAGGAAGAGACCCGTCGTCGGGCCGCAGGTCAGGCGTTCGGGCGCCCCATCGCGGCATGGAGCCGCGCCCGCGTCGCCGCGTCGAGGTTGAGGGCGGCGGCGAGCTGGTCGAGATAAGCCTGTTCGGCCGGTGTATCGACCCGGATCGCCATCAGCGATGTCGAATAGACCTGTTCGCGCATCGCCGCGCCGGCATCGTTGGCCAGCGACGACACATCGGCCGGCGCGTCGAGCGCTGCCTCCACGAAGGCGATCTCCTCGTCGCTCGCGTCGCTCAGGTGGCCCATGATCTTCGCCCGCTCTTCGGCGTCGATCTCGCCATCGGCCTTCGCCGCCATGATCATCGCGCGGATCATCAGCTTGGCGTTGGCCTCGTTCATCGCCGACGCGGGAGAGGCGCCAGAGATCGCCTCCATCATGTCGCCCATCATCTTGCCGCCCGCCGTCGCCGCCCCGGTCATCGAGGCGATGAGGCCGCCAAGCCCGGCCTCTGCCGCCTCGGACGCGCCGCCGAACCGTTCGTACATCTCGCGCACGGTCTTGGCGCCGCCCGGAAGGCCCATCTTCTCGGCCTGCTGGCCCCATTGATCGACCGCACCGCCCGGCTCCCCGGCCTTCTTCATCGCCTCTTTCACGCCGGGCATGCCGCCGGCGTCCTTGTACTTGTCGTAGCCGCGCGCCGCAGCAAAGCCGATGGCCAGCGTGGCCAGTGTCTTGACGAAACTCATGGTGAAAACTCCTTCACAACCACGGCCATCATAGCGCAGGCCCGGGACGGTGCATCCGACAATATCGCCCGGCGACGAATTTGTGCCGGGGTGCCGGGCGGTCGGGGAAAACTTGCGCGGAGGGCCTGTAAGCCGGATTCTGTCCACCCCGGACCGTGATCCGGGGCTGGATGACCATTCCTCTGGTCCCGCCGTTACCGGCGGGATCAAGCTGCCAACCCGGGCCTCTCGGGCTGAAGCGTCCCTGCGGTCAGTATCCTTGCGGACTTGCCCCGCGCGAGGCCCCTATTTGGCATTGCTCCCGGTGGGGCTTGCCGTGCCGTCCCTGTCGCCAGGTCCGCGGTGGGCTCTTACCCCACCGTTTCACCCTTGCCCCGGCCGGAGCCGGAGCGGTTTCTTCTCTGTGGCGCTTTCCCTCGGGTTGCCCCGGCCGGGCGTTACCCGGCACCGTCACTTCATGGAGTCCGGACTTTCCTCGACCCCGGATCAGGTCCGGTGCCGCGGTCATCCGGCCCTCCGCGCAAGCGATGAGTTAGGTGGCCCGGCGGCCGCCGTCAACCGGGAAGCGGCGCGCAAGGTCCGCGGCAAGCGCCCGGTCGGCACTGTCCTCCGGCCCCGCAGCGCCGGGACGGAAGCGCAGCCGGAACGCCGCCAGCAGGCAGTCCGCCGGCGCCTCGGGATACCCGATCGCCCTGAGGGATGCCGAAAGTTCGGTGTCCGCGTCGCCCCCCTGCCCCGGCCAGACCGCAAGCCCGGCGAGCGCGAGGCGGCGCCAGTCGAAGCGCGGGCCGGGATCGCACTTCCGTTCGGGCGCCATATCGGAATGGCCGATCACCCGCTCCGGCGGGATCGCCCAGCGCGCCATCACCCCGGCCAGAAGCGCTTCGAGCGCCGCCATCTGCGGCTCTGGGAACGGCGCGTCGCCCGGATTGGCCAGCTCGATCCCGATCGAGCGGGAATTGACGTCCCGAACCGCACCCCAGCCGCCGGCGCCGGCATGCCAGGCACGCGCCTCCTCCGGCACCAGCGCTTCCACCGCGCCGGCCTCGGAGATGAGGTAATGCGCCGAAACCTCGGCCGCAGGATCGCAAAGCCGGTCGCGCGCCGCCTCACAGGTCGGCATGGCGGTGTAGTGAAGAACGATCAGGTCGGGCCGCGCCCCCTCCCTCCGGTCCCCGAAGTTCGGCGAGACCGGCAGGACGGCCACCTCAGCCGCGGGCCTTCTGGAACGGCGTCGGGTCCCAGAAACAGGCAAAGCCGTCGCCGTCGGGATCAAGGTTCTTCGGGTCGCGCTTCGGTCCGCCGGCCTTCAGGAACGCTTGCTGTGCGGCCTCGGGCGAATCGTAGCGGGCACAGGCCTTCTGCGAATTCGTCAGCGCGATCTTGGAGCGCGGATAGACCGTCTCGCCGATCCGGTTCGGCGCGCTCAGCGCGTATTGGATGAGGTCCACCGCCCCGCTCGACGCGCCGGTGCGCTCGGGCAGTTCGGTCGGCTGGACCTGCTGGTATTGCGCCCGGTTCTCGGCGATGCGGGCCTTGTCGGATTCGATCGTCTCGCGCGCGGCGACGGCGTTGAAGTCCTGCTCGTCGGAAATGCCCGCGTGGTTGACCGGCGCGGTCGCGGCGTCGGTCTTGGTCGCCGGATAATAGGCGCCCTCGGTGACCTGCGGGTTTGCCGGCGGGATGTTCGCGGGCAGCCCTGCCGATCCGGCAAGCGGCGCCGACCCGATCCCGGCCTGGGCGAGCTCGGCGGCACTCGGCGCGCCGGTGGCCGAACCGGCCGGCGCGGGATACGGCACGACCGGGTTCTGTACCGGCGCCTGCACGACCTGCGACGGGGCATTGATCCGGGCCTGTGCCTCGGCGTAGCGGCGCGCCTGATAGTCGGAATAGTTCTCGAACCCGACACCGCCGACCCGGCTGTCCGGTATTGGCGGCTGGCATCCGGCCAGAAGCAGAAGTGCCAGTCCAGACAGCAGAATTCGCATTGCGACGCCCCCGATCCCCGTTCTGAACGGGTCCATTACCACCATTTCGCCGGCTTGGAAACAAATCCGGCCGCGCGTTCCAGCACGTAGGCGTGATTCAGCAGATCGCCCTCTTCCCACGGCCGCCCGATCAGTTGCAGCCCGAGCGGAAGCCCCTGCCGGTCAAGGCCGGTCGGAACCGCGATGCCCGGAAGCCCGGCAAGGTTCACCGTCACGGTGAACACGTCGTTGAGGTACATGGCGATCGGATCGGCATCGGTCATCTCGCCCAGCCCGAAAGCGGCGGACGGCGTCGCCGGCGTCAGGATCGCGTCGATGCCATCGGCAAAAACCGTCTCGAAGTCGCGCTTGATGAGCGCGCGGACCTTGCGGGCACGGTTGTAATAGGCGTCATAGAACCCGGCAGACAGCACGTAGGTGCCGATCATCACCCGGCGCTGTACCTCGTGGCCAAAGCCCTCGGCGCGGGTCTTCTCGTACATCTCCGTGATGCCGTCGCCCTGCGCGAGCTTCGCGCGGTGGCCATAGCGCACGCCGTCATAGCGGGCGAGGTTCGAGGACGCCTCGGCCGGGGCCACGACATAGTAGGCGGGCAACGCATACTTGGTGTGCGGCAGAGAGATATCGACAATCTCGGCGCCCGCGTCCTTCAGCATCGCGGTGCCGTCGGCCCAGAGCTTCTCGATCTCTTCGGGCATCCCGTCCATGCGGTATTCGCGCGGGATGCCGATCTTCTTGCCGCGGATATCGCCGGTCAGCGCCGCCTCGAAATCCGGCACTGGCAGATCGGCCGAGGTCGAGTCCTTCGGATCGTGCCCGCACATCGCCTGCAACATGATCGCCGCGTCGCGCACGTCCTTGGTCATCGGCCCGGCCTGATCGAGCGACGAGGCGAAGGCCACGATCCCCCAGCGCGAGCAGCGCCCATAGGTCGGCTTGATGCCGGTGATGCCGGTGAATGCCGCCGGCTGGCGGATCGAGCCGCCGGTATCGGTCCCCGTCGCGCCAAGGCAGAGGTCGGCGGCCACAGCCGAGGCCGAGCCGCCCGACGATCCGCCCGGCGTCAGCGCCGCATCGTCATTGCCGCGCCGCCAGGGGTTCACCGCATTGCCATAGCACGAGGTCTCGTTCGAGGACCCCATCGCGAACTCGTCCATGTTGAGCTTGCCGAGCATCACCGCGCCCGCGTCGGCGAGTTGCTGGGACACGGTGGATTCGTATTCCGGCCGGAAGTTGCGCAGGATGTTGGAGGCCGCCTGAGATGGCACGCCCCTGGTGCAGAAAAGGTCCTTGATGCCAACCGGGATGCCGCACATCGCCGGCGCCTCGCCGTCTTTGAGCCGCTTGTCGGCCGCCGCCGCCCGTTCCCGCGCGATCTCCGGCGTCTTGTGGACGAAGGCATTGAGCGCGCCGGCCCCTTCGATCTCCGCAAGGCAGGCCTCGGTCAGTTCCGCGCTCGTCACCTCGCCCTTGCGCAGCATATCGCGCGCGGCGGCGATGGTCAGTTCGTTCAACTTCGTCATTCGACCACCTTCGGCACGGCAAAGAACCCTTCGCGCGCATCGGGCGCGTTCGACAGGATCTGTTTCTGGATATTGCCGTCGGTCACCACATCCTCGCGGCGCTTCAGGCGCATCGGCGTGACC
Organism: Rhodobacterales bacterium 32-67-9; assembly: GCA_002280515.1. Classification (GTDB taxonomy): domain Bacteria; phylum Pseudomonadota; class Alphaproteobacteria; order Rhodobacterales; family Rhodobacteraceae; genus Albidovulum. The sequence goes on along the minus strand of NCEA01000003.1, from coordinate 72,401 downwards.
GAGGTCATCGGCTCAACGCCGTCCACATCGACCTCGTTCAATTGCTCCATGAAGGCCAGCACCGCCGAAAGCTCCCCCGCAAGCGCGGGCAGGTCCTCTTCCTTCACGGCGATCCGCGCCAGATGCGCGACCTTCCGCGCGGTCGAAATGTCGATGGACATGGGGTTATACTCCCTACTTGGCACGGGCCCTTGATCGCGGCAGGGTTTACCCGCGCCACGCTTTGCCCGCAAGGGCGCCGACCAAGGGGAGGACAAGATGAAGATCACATGGCTCGGCCATTCCGGCTTTCGCATTGAAATCGAACAAGCGGTTCTGCTGATCGACCCCTGGATGACCGGCAATCCCGTCTTCCCCGCGGGGCGCGAGGGCGAGGCAACCAGGGGGGCGACCCATATCCTGCTGACCCATGGCCACGGCGACCATGCCTCGGGCGCGCTGGCCATCGCCAAGGACAAGGGCATTCCCATCGCCTGCATTCACGAACTGTCGGAGATCTTTGGCGGCGACGGGACCGAGGTGATCGGGTTCGGCAAGGGCGGAACGATCGATCTGAACGGCGCGAAGGTGACGATGGTGAACGCCTGCCATTCGGCCTCCATCGACTACAAGGGCGGCGCGCTTGGTGTCGCAGGGTCCGAGGCCGGCTTCATGATCGCCGGCGAGGGCCACACGATCTATGTCAGCGGCGACACCACGGTGATGGCCGACATGGGCTGGATGGGGGAGTATTTCGCCCCCGATATCGGCATCCTCTGCGCCGGCGGCCATTACACGATGGACATGAAGATGGCGGCCTGGGCGGCGCGGAAGTTCTTCAAGTTCAAGACGGTTATTCCCTGTCATTACAGGACCTTCCCGCTTCTTGCTCAGTCGGCGGACAAGCTGAAGGCCGGCCTGCCAGGGGTCAGCGTGATCGAGCCCGAAGTGCTGGTCCCGATCACGATCTGACACCGGGGACCGGGCGAGGGAAGTGCCTCCGCCCAACCAGGATCACAGATCCCAGTACTTCCGGCTTTCCGGCAGCGGCACGAGGCCGATGTCGCGGCGGATGCGGTCGGAAAGGTCGGCCTCGTAGCGCTGCGGCACGCTGCGCCGTCGGGCGATCAGCCCGGCAAGCGCCAGCGCCACGCGGATTACCCCGTATTCGGCCACCAGCGCCTGCACGGCGACCGTGGGCGGGCGGTTTTCCGGATTCAATTCAGCATTCATCATCTCACACAGCCAGTCGCCGATCAGACGCACAGGCTCCTCTGGTTCAGGGTCGGGGCGGGGGATCCGAACGCCGGAAGGCACTGCGCACGGCATCCGGAAACGGCGATTGGGTGGTCTCGGAGGGCGGAAGGTCCGGCGCTAAAGCGGCCGGGACGGGATCAGCAGGAGATGCCGGTGCCCGTGCCGCGCCAGGCGGCCTGTCCTTCGGTGGCGCCAACACCACGGCGGAGTACGGCGAGATCGTATCTGTTCATCTGACGCCTCCTTCTTCCGATGTTGCGACGGGCGGACCATACACCAGTTTGCGCGGGTACAAAGCGCCAGATTGTACCGGTCGAACAGAGTGGATTGTACGTGTTCCCAAGGACACAATTGGCCCTGTGCTCCCGACCCGAGCGGGATCACCCCCGCCGGTCGCGAAAGAACCCGGCAAGGAGGTCGGCCGCCGCGCCCGCGCCGATCCCGTCATAGACTTCGGGGGCGTGATGGCACTGTGGATGGGAAAAGACCCGCGCGCCATGCGCCACCCCGCCCGACTTCGGATCCTCGGCACCGTAGTAAAGCCGGCCGATCCGCGCGAAGGAAATCGCCGCCGCGCACATCGGGCAGGGTTCGAGGGTCACGTAGAGGTCATGCCCCGGCAGCCGCTCCGACCCGGCAGCGGCGCAGGCGGCGCGAAGCGCGAGGATCTCGGCATGGGCCGTCGGATCGTTCAGCTCCCGCGTCCGGTTGCCGGCGCGCGCGACGATGCGGCCGTCGTGGCCGACGATGACGGCACCCACCGGCACCTCGCCCCGGCTGCCTGCCGCCTGCGCCTCCTCCAGCGCCGCCGCCATATGGCTCTGAAATCCGCTCATGCCCCCTGATGCCCCGCCCCGCCCCCGCACGCAAGCGCTTCCCCCCCGGCCCGATTGGCGGTATGAGCCGCACTTCAGACCAGCCCGGGGGCCGAAGATGGCGGAAGAGAAGACAGGCGGCGACCGGATCGCCAAGGTGATGGCCCGCGCCGGCATTGCCTCGCGCCGCGACGCCGAGAAGATGATCGTCGACGGCCGGGTGGCGGTGAACGGCAAGACCGTGACGAGCCCCGCGCTCGACGTGATGCCCGAAGACAAGGTCACGCTCGATGGCAAGCCGATCGACGCGCCGCAGCCGGCGCGGCTCTGGCTTTATTACAAGCCTCTCGGCCTCGTGACCTCGGCGAAGGACGAAAAGGGCCGCCAGACCGTCTTCGACACGATGCCCGCCGACATGCCCCGGGTGATGAGCGTCGGCCGGCTCGACCTCAATTCCGAGGGGCTTCTGCTCCTGACCAACGACGGAGAATTGAAGCGGCGGCTGGAATTGCCGTCCACCGGCTGGCTCAGGAAATACCGGGTCCGCGTCAATGGCCGCCCGAACGACGCCACCTTTGATCCCCTGCGACGCGGCGTGACCATCGACGGCGAGGAATTCCAGCCGATGGAGATCACGCTCGACATCCAGAAGGGCGCCAACGCCTGGCTGACCGTCGGCCTTCGCGAAGGCAAGAACCGCGAGATCCGCCGCGCGATGACCGAGGTCGGGATGATCGTCAACCGGCTGATCCGCGTCAGCTACGGCCCCTTCCGGCTCAACACGATGAAGCCCGGGGACGTGGTCGAGGTGAAGCAGAAGGTGCTGCGCGAACAACTTGGCGACGGCCCCGCGAAGGACGAGGAGAAGCGCGGCCAGCGCCGCGAGGGCGACCGCAAGCCGCGCGCCGGGCGCGACGGCAAACCCTTCAAGCCGCGCGCGCCACGGGACGGCGACGACGCGCCGCGCGACCGCAAGACGTTCAAGCCGCGCCCTGAGCGCGCGGCGGACGATCGCAAGCCGCGTGACGCCGATGGCCCGCGCGGCGGAAAGCCCTTCAAGCCGCGCGCCGCCGCCGCCGGAGGCCCGCGCGACCGCACCGATGGCGACCGCCCGCGCCCGCCGAGGGACGGCGACCGTCCGTTCAAGCCGCGCCCGCCGAGGGACGGCGATGCCTCCGCACCGGGCAAGGTGGATCGTCCCTACAAGGCACGCCCGCCGCGCGACAGGGCCGACGCCCCGAAAGGCGCGGTAGGCGAACGTCCCTACAAGCCGCGCGCCCCGCGCGACGGCGACGCGGCGCATCACGGAAAGGCTGGCCCCCGTGGCAAGGGCGGGCCCGGCGGCAAGCCCTTCGCGGGCAAACCGCCGGCGGCGAAATCCGGCCCCGGCGGCCCGCGCAAGGGCGGCGATCGTCCGTCGGGCGGACCGCGCCGTGGTCCGGCGCCCAAAAAGTGACCGCAGGCGCGGCATCTGACCCGACGTAAGCCGCGAAATCCCGCCGGTCGGACGAAGGAGGATGCCGCTCGGGGCTTGGCCATTGCGGCGCGCCGTGCCAGTCTGCGCGCCAAGTCGTGGGGGGTGCGGATGACAGAATCCGGGTTACAGCGTATCGCCTTCAATCTGTTGCTTGCGCTGACGCTTTACGTTGCGCTGACCGGGGGCGGCTGATGGCAGAACGTTTCGGCGGCAAATACAGCCCGTCACCGTCCGGCGAGTCCCCCGCTCCGCGCCGGCAGGGTCCGAGCCGCGCCGAAAAGCGCACCGGCTGGCTTTTCCTCGTCGCCCTTCCCTTCGCGCTGAAGGCGTTCTTCCAGGACCCGGCTGGACTGACCCGCAACCTCGTCGTCTTCGCGATCCTCATCCTCGCCGCCTGGCTGACCCGCGAAGGCGTGCGGGCGGCAGATGCCTATGTCGCGCGCAGTGTGACCCGGCGCCCGGCCCTGCCGCGCAAGATGATCGGCACGGCCCTGACCGCGCTCGGCCTCGGGCTTGGCGCTTTGGGCGGCGGCGAGATGGCGGCGGTCCTGCTGGGCCTGACCGGGGCGGCGCTGCATCTTTACGCCTTCGGCCCCGATCCTCTCCGCGACAAGGGGATGGCAGGCATCGACAGCTTCCAGCAGGACCGCGCCGCCCGCATCGTGGCCGAGGGCGAGGCCTATCTGACCGAGATGCGCGCCGCCGCCGAACGCACCGGCGACCGCCAGATCACCGCCCGCGTCGACCGCTTCGCCATCACCGCCCGCACGCTCTTCCGCACCGTCGAGGAGGACCCGCGCGACCTGACCGCCGCCCGGCGCTATCTCGGCGTCTACCTGATGGGTGCCCGCGACGCGACGGCCAAGTTCGCCGACCTCTGGGCCAAGACCCGCGACCCTGGCGCCCGCGCCGACTATGAAGCACTTCTCGACGATCTCGAGACCAACTTCGCCCGGCGCACCACGGCGCTTCTGACCGACAACCGCAGCGACCTCGATATCGAAATTGGCGTCCTGCGCGACCGTCTGAAACGCGAGGGCGTGCAACCGGCCCCCTACCCCCCGCAGAGTGGAGAGTAACATGTCCAATGCCCGTGACGACGCCGCCAAGGCCCTGACCGCCATCGAGGAAGTGACCGCCGTCATCCTGCCCGAACCGGCAGGCGAGGTCGTGCCCTTGCAGGAGGCGCCGACACCGCTCGCCGCCGAAATCCGCAAGCGCATCGCCGAACTCGACATGAGCGACACCGGCTCCATCGTGAATTTCGGCTCGGCCGCGCAAGGCGAATTGCAGCAGATCAGCCAGGCGATGCTGGCGGACGTGCGCAACAAGGACGTCGGCCCAGCCGGCGACTCCTTGCGCGAGATCGTCACCACGATCCGGGGCTTCTCGGTCTCCGAACTCGACGTGCGGCGGAAACTGTCGTGGTGGGAAAAGCTTCTCGGCCGCACCGCGCCCTTCGCCAACTTCCTCGCCAGGTTCGAGAACGTGCAGGGCCAGATCGACAAGATCACCGGCGACCTTCTCGGGCACGAGCACAAATTGCTGAAGGATATCAAGTCGCTCGACGTGCTTTATGAGAAGACGCTGAACTTCTACGACGAACTCGCCCTTTATATCGCTGCCGGAGAGGCGAAGATCGCCGAGCTTGACGCGACCGACATCCCGGCGAAGGAGGCGGCCGTGGCGAAGGCGCCCGAGGCCGACAAGGTGATGGCGGCGCAGGAGTTGCGCGACCTCCGCTCGGCCCGTGACGATCTGGAGCGGCGGGTGCATGACCTGAAGCTGACCCGGCAGGTGACGATGCAGTCGCTGCCCTCGATCCGGCTGGTGCAGGAGAACGACAAGAGCCTTGTGACCAAGATCAACTCCACCCTCGTCAACACCGTGCCCTTGTGGGAAACCCAGCTTGCGCAGGCGGTGACGATCCAGCGGTCGTCGGAAGCGGCCAGCGCCGTGCGCGACGCCAACGACCTGACCAACGAGCTTCTTACCGCCAATGCGAAGAACCTCCGCCAAGCCAATGAAATCGTTCGGACCGAGATGGAGCGCGGGGTTTTCGACATCGAGGCGGTGAAGGCCGCGAATGCCGAACTCATCGGCACGATCGAGGACAGCTTGCGCATCGCCGACGAGGGCAAGCGCAAGCGCGCGGCGGCCGAGGCGGACCTGAAGAAGATGGAGGCCGAATTGCGCGACACGCTCGCCGCCGCCAAGGCGCGGTCGACCGGCAGCGGCGCCAACCTCGGGACCAGCGTCTGACATCATGCGCAACGGCACGATCCTCCGGCTCTTCCTCCTCCCCGCCCTGCTTGCCGGGCTGGCCGCCTGCGACACGACGGCGGGCTTCGGTTCGGGACCGACGCCGCCTCAGCCCCGTGACGTGCCGCCGCCGGAACCGGTGGTCGCCGACATGTCGGCTGCCACCCGCGCGGCGCGGGACTATTATGCGAAGGTCGAGGCCAACTACCTGTCGCAGGATCTGCTGCGCATAGACGGGGGCGGCGACGACACGCCCTTCACCGCGCGCGATCTTGCGGAAAACTTCATCCGCGTCGCCTTCTACGATGAATTCGCGGAGCGCGACGGTGAGCTTGTCCAGCAGGCCGCCGAGAACCGCCTGCACCGCTGGGCCGAGCCGGTCCGGCTCTCCGTCGAATTCGGCGCCTCGGTGCCGGCCGATCAGCGCGCCCGCGACCGGGCCGAGATCGCCGCCTACGTCGCGCGCCTGTCGCGGCTCACCGGCTTGCCGATGCGGATGAGCGGCTGGCGGCCCAATCACGCGGTGCTGCTCCTCAATTCCGACGAACGCCAGAACGCCGCCACCCTGATCGCGGCCCTCGCACCGGCGACCGGAGAGGCGGCGGTCCGCTCGGTGACCGAGATGGCGCCCGAGACCTATTGCACCGTCTTCGCCTTCACCCCCGGCCGCACCGCGATCTATACCCGCGCGATCACCGTGATCCGGGGCGAGTTGCCCGAACGGCTGCGCCTTGCCTGTATCCACGAGGAACTGGCGCAAAGCCTTGGCCTGGTTGCCGACTACCCGCGCGCCCGGCCCTCGATCTTCAACGACAACGAGGAATTCGCCCTGCTGACGCGGCAGGACGAGATGATGCTGAAAATGCTCTACGATCCGAGGCTTCGCCCCGGTATGACGCTGAGCGAGGCGCGCCCCATCGTCGAGACGATGGCGGCCGAACTGACCGGCGGCGAGAGCTGACCGCAATTGGAGGTGGACATGGGTATTCTCGATTTTCTGACGGGCGAATTCATTGACGTCATCCACTGGGTGGACGATACCCGCGATACGATGGTCTGGCGCTTCGAGCGCGAGGGCCACGCGATCAAGTATGGCGCCAAGCTCACGGTGCGCGAAGGGCAGGCGGCGGTCTTTGTCCATGAAGGTCAGATGGCCGATGTGTTCTCGCCGGGTCTCTACCTTCTAGAAACCAACAACATGCCGGTGCTGACAACGCTCCAGCACTGGGACCATGGCTTCAAGTCGCCCTTCAAGTCCGAGATCTACTTCGTCAACACGACGCGCTTCACCGACCAGAAATGGGGCACCAAGAACCCGATCATCGCGCGCGATCCGGAATTCGGGCCGGTGCGGCTCCGGGCCTACGGGACGTACGTGATGCGGGTCGCGGATCCTGCGAAGTTCCTGTCGCAAATCGTTGGAACGGATGGCGAATTCACCGCTGACGAGATCAGCTTCCAGATCCGCAACATCATAGTGCAGGAGTTTTCCCGCGTCATCGCCTCCTCGGGCATTCCGGTGCTCGACATGGCGGCGAACACCGCCGACCTGGGCCGGATCGTCGCCCGGGCGATCACGCCCTCGGTCGCGGCCTACGGGTTGGAGGTTCCGGAATTCTATATCGAGAACATAAGCTTGCCGGAAGCTGTTGAAGCGGCGCTCGACAAGCGGACCTCGATCGGGATCGTTGGCGACCTGAACCGCTACATGCAGTATTCCGCCGCCGAGGCGATGGGGCGCGGCGACGGGTCCGCCGGAGCGGTGATGGGCGCCGGCGTCGGGGCCGGCATCGGCATGGCGATGGGTCAACAGATGGGACCCTGGGGCGCCGCGCCACAGGCCGCGCCAAGTGCCGTTCCGCCGCCCCCGCCCCCGCCGCCGGTCGAGAAGGTCTGGCACCTCGCGCGGTCCGGTGCCGTCGATGGCCCCTACGGGCGCGGCCATCTCGGCCGACTGGTCGCAGATGGCAGCTTCACCCGCGACACGCTGGTCTGGGCGCCGGGGCAGGACGGCTGGAAACCGGCGGGCGAGATCGCCGAACTGGCGCAGCTCTTCACCGTGATGCCGCCGCCGCCGCCCACCGCCTGACCGGCGCGCCATGCAGGCCCCGAACGAAGAACCGACCCAGGCGCCGCCCGAAGCGCCGCCCGACGCCCCGGCCGAGGAACACCGCTTCCCCTGCCCGCAATGCGGCGCGGACCTGCGGTTCGCCCCCGGCGAGGGGCGGCTGATCTGCGATCATTGCGGGCACGAGGAAGCGGTCAGCGCCTCCGGTCGTGGCCACCAGCCGATCCCGGAGACCGATTTCCGCCTCGGCGTCGAGGCGGCGCTGCCAGACAGCGAAATCGAGGAGGCGCGCTATTCGAAATGCCCGAACTGCGGCGCAGAGGTCGAATTCGACCCGGCGGTCCATGCCGCCGAATGTCCGTTCTGCGCCACCCCCGTCGTCGCCGATACCGGCGCGGGCCGCCATATCAAGCCGAAGGGCCTCGCGCCCTTCATCCTGACCGAACCGGAGGCGCGCGAGGCGATGTCGGGCTGGCTCGGCTCCCTCTGGTTTGCGCCGTCTGGCCTCAGGGACTATGCCCGCAAGGGGCGGGCCATGCAGGGTATCTACGTGCCCTACTGGACCTTCGACGCCGACACCGCCTCGACCTATCAGGGCCGGCGCGGCACGGTCTATTACGAGACCGAGCGCGTTCGCATTCGCGATCCGCAGGGCCGGGTGCGGACCGAGATGCGGCAAGTCGCGAAGATCCGCTGGACCCCGGTCGCGGGCCGCGTTGCGCGGTTCTTCGACGACGTGCTGGTGCTGGCCTCGCGGTCCTTGCCCGCAGATCATACCGAGGCGCTCCTGCCCTGGGATCTCTCGCGGCTCGAGCCCTACCGGCCGGAATTCCTCGCCGGGTTCCGGGCCGAGGGCTACACCGTCAGCCTCGAAGACGGCATGAGCGACGCCCGCGCCCGGATGGACCGCATGATCGAACGCGACGTCCGTTTCGACATCGGCGGCGACCGGCAGGAGATTCACTCCATCGAAACAATGGTTTCGGACGTCACCTTCAAGCACATTCTCTTGCCGGTCTGGACCGCCGCCTACCGCTATCGCGGCCGGAGCTACCGGTTCGTCGTCAATGGCCAGACCGGCAAGGTGAAGGGCGAACGGCCCTGGTCGGCGGTCAAGATCGCCATCGCGGTGGTCATCGGATTGATCCTCGCCGGAATCGCGATCTACCTGGCGCAGTATGCCGACCAGCAAGGCCTTTTCGACGCTCGCGGCTATTGACGCGCCTCGCCCGATGCAAACTGCCGCTCAAGGCCGTTGCGGCAGCATCGCGGCTCGGGTAAGGGGAACCCGTTTACGCTAACGGGAAAGGTCGGCCGATGATCCTGAGCTGCGGAGAGGCGCTGATCGACATGCTGCCGCGACAAAGCATGGCGGGCGAGGACGCCTTCGCGCCCTACCCCGGCGGCGCGGTCTTCAACACCGCGATAGCACTCGGGCGGCTCGGCGCGCCGTCGGGCTTTCTCTCGGGCATCTCGACCGACCTCTTCGGCGAGGTGCTGATCGGCGCGCTCGAAGCCTCGGGCGTCGACACGGCGCTTGCCATCCGCTCCGCCCGGCCGACGACGCTGGCCTTCGTCAAGCTCACCGACGGGCAGGCAAGCTATGCGTTCTACGACGAGAACACCGCCGGCCGGCAGATCACGCCGGGCGACCTGCCGGCCCTGCCCGACACGGTGGAGGCACTGTTTTTCGGCGGTATCAGCCTGATGGTCGAGCCCGGCGGCGCGACCTACGAGGCGCTGATGGCGCGCGCGGCGGCATCCGGCCGGGTGATGATGATCGACCCCAATATCCGCTCCTCGTTCATAGCCGACGAGGCCGCATACCGGGCGCGGATCGGGCGGATGATCGCGATGGCCGATATCGTCAAGCTGTCGGACGAGGACCTGCGCTGGCTCGTGGGCGGCCACGGCATCGCGGCGGGGGCGAGCGCGATCCTCGGACAGGGGCCGAAAATCGTCTTTGTCACCGAAGGCGCCGCAGGCGCGCATGCGTTCACGGCGGCGCACTCGGTCTTCGTGCCGGCCCGCGCGGTCGAGGTCGTCGATACCGTGGGCGCCGGCGACACGTTCAACGCCGGTGTCCTGGCCTCGCTCCACAAGGCCGGGGCGCTGACGCAGGCGGGCGTTTCCGCGCCCTCGGAAGAGGTGCTGCGCGCGGCCCTCACTCTTGGCACCCGCGCCGCCGCCGTCACCGTGTCGCGCGCCGGGGCCAATCCGCCCTGGGCCGGGGAGATCGCCTGATGCGGGCGCTGGTTCAGCGGGTCCGCAGCGCCAAGGTCAGCGTCGCCGGCCGGGTGACCGGCGAGATCGCCGAAGGTCTGATGATCCTCGTCTGTGCGATGGCGGGCGATACCGAGGCGAAGGCCGACCAGCTGGCCCGCAAGATCGCGAACCTCCGCATCTTCCGCGATGCGGCCGACAAGATGAACCTGTCGCTGCTCGATTCCGGCGGAGCAGCACTTGTCGTCAGCCAGTTCACCCTCGCCGCCGACACCTCGCGCGGGAACCGGCCGGGGTTTTCGACGGCTGCGCCTCCGGACGAGGGCGAGCGGCTTTACATGCGCTTTTCCGAGGCACTTCGGGCGCAGGGCATTCACGTCGAGAACGGCGAGTTCGGCGCCGACATGGATGTGGCGCTGGTCAATCAGGGGCCGGTGACGATCTGGCTCGACGTCTGAGGGGCAAATTCCGGGTCCGAGGCCGCGTTACCCCTGTGGCGTCATCGCCTTGCGCTGGCGATTGCGTTCAAGCCCGAGCCGGCTCTCGCGCCAGATGATCAGGATCCCCGCGACCACGATCAGGGCCGCGCCGCCAAGCACCGTCCGTGTCGGCACTTCGTCGAACACGGCGTAACCGACGCCGAGCGCGAGCAGCATGGAGGCATATTCGAACGGCGCCACCACCGAGGCGTCGGCATGGCGATAGGACGAGGTCAGCAAGACCTGCCCCACCCCACCAAGGAGCCCGGCGACGACCAGCATCGCGGCACTCGCCGGATCGGGCCAGGTCCAGCCGAACGGCAAGGTGACGAGCGACAGGAGCGCCGAGTTGATCGAGAAATAGAACACGATCGCCGTCGTCTTTTCTTCCATCACCAGCCGGCGCACGAAGACCTGCGCAAGGGACGCAAAGACCGCGCCGACGAGGACAACAACGGCGCCGAGCGCCTCTTCGGCGCCGATCTGCCCGGACGAGATCGCCGTCAGACGGGGCGACAGAACGATGAGAACCCCGACCATGCCGAGTGCGACCGACAGGATGCGGAAGGCGCGGACCTGTTCGCCGAGAAACATCGCCGCGAAGATGACGGTCAGGAGCGGCGCGGCATAGCCGATCGCCGTCACCTCCGGCAGCGGCAACAACCCGAGGCCGGCAAAGCCGAACCCCATCGCGGCCGTGCCGAGGAGGCCGCGCCAGAAATGACCAAGCGGGTTGGCGGTGGCAAGCCCCGTCCGCAAGGACCGTGTCGCGATCAGCCACACCACGATGACCGGCACCGCGAAGGTCGATCGGAAAAACACCGCCTCGCCGGGCGGTACCGCGTCGGATGCGGCCTTGATCAGGCTTGCCATGGCCATGAAGACCGCGACCGAACAGAGTTTCAGCACTATGCCGCGCAGAGGATTCATGCCCTGACCTTTCCGGTTCGAGAAAGCCGGAAACGCGCGGGCGCTTCAAGCGGAAAGCTCACCGGCGGGAAGAGTTCCATTAGCGGCGTCGCGGCGCGGGGCCAGCAAGGCGCGGGCGCGGCTTGGTCGGCCACATAAGGCGCGCGCGCCCCCTATTCCGGCCGAACCCGCGCCGCCGTCTTGTTGGCGAAGGCCTCCAGCCGTCCGCGCGCGTCCTTCTGGGTGTTGACGACGCCCGCCACCACCGCCTCGGCATAGGCGGCATCGAGCGCGGACATGTTCTGCATGTGGCTGATCGCCGAACAGATCGCGAAATTCGACAGGGGCGGGTTCTCTGCGGCGGCGCGCGCGAGGTCCATTGCCTTGGCCTCGCTGTCCTCGACGAGATACTGGCAGAGCCCGACCGCGAGCGCCTCCTCGCCCTTGTAGATGCGGCCGGTCAGCATCATGTCGATCATCCGCGCCTTGCCGACGAGGTCGGCGACCCGGATCGTCGCCCCGCCCCCGGTGAAAAGGCCGCGCTGCCCTTCCGGCAGCGCGAAATAAGTCGATTGATCCGCCACCCGGATATGGGCGGCCGAGGCGAGTTCCAGACCGCCGCCGACCACCGCGCCCTTCAGTGCGGCGATGATCGGCACGCCGGAATATTCCATCTTGTTGAAGGCTTCGTGCCAGCGCAGGCAGAGATGCATGAAATCCGCCGCCGTCCGGTCTTCCTTGAAATGCTCGACGAGGTCGAGCCCGGCGCAGAAATGCGTCCCCTCGGCGCGCAGCACCACCGCCCGCACCCCCGACCGCGGCAGGGCGGAGAAGATTGTCACCAGCTCCTCCACCGTCTCGGAGTCGAGCGCGTTGCGCTTGGCGGCGCGGTTCAGCGTCACCGTGGCAATGCCGTCGTCGTCGGCCGATACGGCGAGGTTGGCGAGTGGCAGGTCGTCGATGCGGGTCATGGCGGTCCTTGTCGTCGGTCGACGGGAAGATGGCAGAGCGGCGGCGTCTTGGCCACACCCCGCGCACGACGCCGGGGGCGATGCGACGTCACGCCGAAGCGGGATGCGTGGGGCCGGGCACCTGTGCGGATGCCCGGCCGGACTTGTCAGAGGCCCTTGGAACGGTAGCTTTTCGCCACCCGGTCGATCGCGACGATATAGGCCGCCATCCGAAGGTCGGTCACATCCTGACGGCCGTTCCACATCTGGCTGATCGACTGGTAGGCGCCGCGCATCGTGTCGTCGAGGCCCGAGCGCACCAGCTCCAGCTCGCCCGCGCCTTGCAGGTATTGCTGCTTGAAGCCCGGCGACAGCGTCCAGCCAAGGCCCTTGTCCGCGGACAGCCGTTCCAGTTCGTCGATCAGAAGCTGGTGGCGCGCCTCTTCCTGACGGCGCTGCATCCGGCCGAAGCGGATATGGGAAAGGTTCTTGACCCACTCGAAATAGGAGACCGTCACGCCGCCCGCGTTGGCGAAGAGGTCGGGAATGATCACCGTGCCCCGCATCCGCAGGATCTCGTCAGCGCCGGCGGTGATCGGGCCGTTCGCGGCCTCGATGATCAGCGGTGCCTTGATGTTGGCGGCGTTGGACATGTTGATCACGCCCTCCATCGCCGCCGGCACCAGAATCTCGCACTCCTCTTCGAGAAGCTTTGCGCCGTCCTTGACAAAGGTTCCCTCCGGGCAGCCCTCGACGCCGCCCTTCTCGGCCAGCCAGTCGCGCACCGCCTGCACGTTGAGGCCCTCGGGATTGTAGAGCCCGCCATCGCGCTCGATGATGCCGATGATGCGAGCGCCGTCCTCCCCGCCGAGGAACATCGCCGCGTGGTAGCCGACGTTGCCGAGGCCCTGGACGATCACCCGCTTGCCGTCGAGCTTGCCGGTCAGCCCGGCCTTGGCCATGTCCTGCGGATGGCGGAAGAATTCGCGCAAGGCATACTGGATGCCGCGCCCAGTCGCCTCGACCCGGCCGGAGATGCCGCCGGCGTTGAGCGGCTTGCCGGTGACGCAGGCGGCACCGTTGATGTCGGTCGTGTTCATCCGCTTGTACTGGTCGACGATCCAGGCCATCTCGCGCTCGCCCGTGCCCATGTCGGGCGCAGGCACGTTCTGGGCCGGGTTGATCAGGTCGCGCTTGATCAGTTCGTAGGCGAAGCGCCGGGTAATCAGCTCCATCTCGTGTTCGTCGTACTGGCGCGGGTCGATGCAGAGCCCACCCTTGGAGCCGCCGAAGGGCGTTTCCACCAGCGCGCATTTGTAGGTCATCAGCGCGGCGAGCGCCTCCACCTCGTCCTGGTTGACCGAGGTCGCGAAACGGATGCCGCCCTTGACCGGCTCCATATGTTCGGAATGGACCGAGCGGTATCCGGTGAAGGTTTGGATCGCCCCCCTGAGCCGCACCCCGAACCGCACCGTGTAGGTCGAGTTGCAGACGCGGATCTTCTCCTCCAGCCCCGGCGAAAGGTCCATCACCGCGACCGCGCGGTTGAACATGAGATCGACGGATTGCCGGAAGCTGGGTTCGCCGTTGACTGCCATTCATTCCTCCCTGACTGGCTGTCGGCCGCTTTTGGCCGAATTATGCGCCGACGCTAATCCTTGCGGTTTCGCGAAGCTGGCGGACAAGCTACTGATCCTTGGTTAACAGAGCGCGACGGAAACACAAGCCGCAAGCGGGCGAACAACGCCTCGCCAACCAGGGGACCGGATGGCACGATGATGAAGAATCAGTTAACGGGATTGTCACGGTTTTGGGGACGATTCCCGGTATCGAGCGGCATCGGGTGCGCATATCCGCCAATCCAGCCCCATCTGGCGCGGCCGCCTCATTTTTGCCTCAACTGAGACCCTAGTTTTGCCGCATGTTGGATCGACAAGAACTGTCGTGCTCGTTGTGTGCCGCGGCGTCTCAGCGGAGACTGTCCTGGGGAAAGGGTTAGTGATGATGATTGCCCCCGAAGAAATTTACGTGGCCGCTCGCGCGTCCACGAAACGTCATGCTGTGCGCATGGCGTTTGGCCGTTTTCGGCGTGAGGAAGATGGATCGCTGCTGATCTTCGGCCTCTTCACCTTCGTTATGATGCTTCTGCTCGCGGGCGTGGCCCTCGACCTGATGCGCTTCGAGGAACGTCGCACCACCTTGCAGAACACCATCGACCGCGCTTCGCTGGCCGCCGCCGACCTCCAGCAAACCCTCGACCCGAGAGACGTCGTACGCGATTATTTCCGCAAGGCCGGCCTGAAGCCGCCGGCAGACGCGGACATAACCGTGACCGAGGGCGTTAACGCCGACTCGCGCAAGGTTGAAATCAAGGTTACGGAAACGATGCCGACCTGGTTCATGTCGCTCGTTGGCGTCGATACGCTTGCGGCGCCGGCCTCCTCGACCGCCGAGGAAAGCATCGGCCAGATCGAGATTTCGCTCGTTCTCGACGTGTCGGGCTCGATGAACTCCAACAACCGCCTGATCAACCTCAAGCCGGCCGCCAAGAGCTTCATCGACCAGATCTTCGACTCGGCCGCGACCGACAAGGTCTCGGTTTCGATCATCCCCTATTCGACGCAGGTCTCGCTGAGCGACGACCTCGCCAGCTACTTCAACATGACGGTGGAGCACAATTACTCCAACTGCATCGAGTTCGAACAGTCCAAGGGCGACTACACCACGACCGCCATGTCCTTCGGCACCGATCCCGGTGACCGCGTCTATCAGCGCAACGGCCATATCGACCCGTTCTACCGGTCGAGCCCGCCGAACTTGATGAACTGCGCGCCGCAGGCTGATCGTCATGTGCTGCCCTTCTCGGGCGACCGCAACGCACTCAAGTCCTATATCGACAACATGGTCGCCGAGGGCAACACGTCGATCGACGTCGGCATGAAGTGGGGCGCCGCGCTGCTTGATCCCTCGATGCAGGGCGTCGTCGATGGCATGATCGCCTCCGGCGACGTGCCGAGCGTCTTCTCCGACCGTCCCTATCCCTACGACAATGGCGAAGTCATGAAGATCATCGTGGTGATGACCGACGGCGCCAACACGACGGAATACCGTCTGCGCAACAACACCACGTCGAACCCCTATTACGACGAGGGCGTGAGCCTGCTGACGCGCAACCCCTTCTACAAGACCAATTCGGTGTCGTCCGACGACTTCGCGCTGGAGCAGTATTCGCTCTGGGATGCGTCGCGGAAGCAGTATTACATCTTCGCGATCAACCAGTGGCGCGATAAGCCCTGGGGTGACAGCACCTATACGCAGACCACCTGCAACAAGTGGGGCAGCTGTTCCACCACCACGCAGAACGATCCTGGCTATAGCGGATCGCCGATCTCGGTGCCGATGACCTGGCCGGAAGTCTGGAACGCGATGTCGATCTACTGGTTCGCCGACAACATTATCTACAAGGCCTATGGCAGTTCGTCGCTGCGCAACCAGTGGCGCCCGGGACAGACCTCCAACCCGGTGGCCAACACCTACATCAACTGGGAGAAGGACGGGCTGACGCTTGATATCTGCAACGCAGCCAAGGCCCAGGGTGTCCGCATCTACACCATCGCCTTCGAAGCGCCGACCGAAGGTCAGCAACTGCTGAACCAGTGCCAGAACGCCGGCTACTACGCGGTGGAAGGCCTTGACATCAACGACGCGTTCTCGGGCATCGTGAACTCGATCAACAAGCTGAGGCTGACGCACTGATGGGCAACTGCATATCCAGAGTGCGCACCTGGCTTGGGAGCAAGGCGCGCGAAGAAGACGGAACGGCGACGATTCCCTTCATCATGTTCCTGCCGTTCTTCCTGCTTCTTCTGATGTCGACGCTGGAATCGGGCATGTTGATGGTGCGCCATGTCATGCTGGAGCGAGGGCTCGACATGACGGTGCGCGACCTGCGACTCGGAATATGGAACAACCCGACGCATGAAGAGGTCAA
This sequence comes from Rhodobacterales bacterium 32-67-9, assembly GCA_002280515.1. Lineage (GTDB taxonomy): Bacteria > Pseudomonadota > Alphaproteobacteria > Rhodobacterales > Rhodobacteraceae > Albidovulum. The sequence continues at coordinate 55,991 of NCEA01000003.1, read as the reverse complement.
GCGCGCCGTCTGCAACCGAGCCGGGGTTATCCCCGACTGCATGAACGTGCTGCTGGTCGAACTGCGGCCGGTCAGCACGACGACATGGGAGCCGCTCTCGGCCGGGCCGGTCTGCGTCGACCGGGCCGAGCCGATCAAGCCGGTCACGACGTTCGATTCAGGTGTCGGCGACGAAATGATGCTGATCCGCGCCTGCGCGAAGTTCGACCCGATCTTCCCGACCTCAGGTCTCGGGTTCCAGTTGCCGAAGGACAATACAGGTGCCTATGCGCTGGTCTCGACAACCGCGTTCGTGAACGAGCCGGAAATAGGAGGCTGACATGAACCTGCTTTCCCGCCTCAGACTCCGCAGCCTCGCCTGGCGCGACGATACCCGCGGCTCGATGCCCGTCGAAGGGCTTCTTGCCAGCGTCTGGCTTATCTGGTGGTACATCGCGTCATTCCAGTTCTTCGACGCCTACCGGCAGAAGAACGTCAACCTCAAGGCAGCCTACACGATCGCCGACATGATCTCCCGCGTGCAGCAGGACGAAGCGATCGACGCTGATTATATCGAGGGGATGAACACGCTCTTCGACTACCTGACTTTCTCGCGGAAGCCGACCTGGGTCAGGGTGTCGAGTGTAATCTGGGACGATACCGACAATCGCTACGAGGTCGCCTGGTCCTATGCGACCGGCACGACGCCGGGCCAGACCGACACGACGATCCAGGATGATGCCTACCGCATTCCGGTGATGCCGGCGGCCGATTCCGTCATCCTGGTGGAAACCAACATGGCCTACGAGCCGATCTTCAACATCGGACTGAAAGCCCAGTGGTATACGACCTTCATCCCCACGCGTCCGCGCTTCACCTCCTGCGTGAAATACGATCTCAAGGACGGGGTGACGTTGCCGGCGTGCATCTACGACAGTGACGTCGACATGTCGGACAATACCAGCAACGACAACACGACCGACCCGTCGATCGGCCTCTGAAAAATGCGTGCGGCGCGGGCCTAGACGCCCCGCCGCACGATCGTCGCGGCAATAAGGTCTGCCATGGCGCGGCCTTCGGCGCCCGAGATCACGCCGCCCACCCCGACCCGGCGGCCCATCCGCCACCACAGCCCCGGCGCCCAGGCGCCGGGTTTTCTGTCCTTGAGGTGAAGCACGAACCCATTCGAAGGCTTGAAGGCGAAGACCCCGCGCTCGACCCTCAGAATCTCGTCCAGCGCAGCGATCCGGCGCCCGTCGCTATCCATCAGGGCATCGGTGGTCAGCACCAGCGCACGGCCCGTCGCGGCATGAAGCTTCATGCAAAGAACCAGTGCCACGACACCGATCGCAATCAGCATGAGTTGCAGCGGCAGCGACGCGGGCGGTCGCAGGAACGCCAGAAGCTCCAAAAGCACGCCGAGTCCGCCGAGAACGCCGGTCGCGAAGATCCGCCGCGCCGCCGTGGGGGTGATCCGCGCCAGAATGTCCGTCATCGCTTCGCTCACCCCACCCTGCCCTTCCAATGGCCATCCGCACCTTGTGCGCTGCGACACAGAGCTTGTGCCCCCGGCCGGTTCTCCGCCCCCTGCTTCCGGAGCGTTCCCGCGCTATATTACCAGAACCGATCAGGAGAAACCCAAATGTCCATCCGCCCCGTTCTCGAATCCCGCCGCGCCCAGCCGACGATGGAAGGCGCAGGCGTCAAGCTGCACCGCGCCTTCGGCTTCCGCAATCCGTCCGAACTGGACCCGTTCCTCTTGTTCGACGATTTCCGCAACGAACGGCCCGAGGATTACCTGCGCGGCTTTCCCTGGCATCCGCATCGCGGCATCGAGACCATCACCTATGTCCTCGCCGGCACCGTCGAGCACGGCGACAGCCTTGGCAATGCCGGGCGGCTTGGTGCCGGGGACGTGCAGTGGATGACCGCCGGATCTGGGATCATGCATCAGGAAATGCCGCTCGGCAACGCGAAGGGGCAGATGCACGGCTTCCAGCTCTGGGCCAACCTTCCGTCACGTCTGAAGATGACGGCGCCGCGCTATCAGGATGTGAAATCGGCCGAGATTCCCGAGGTGATCGACGATGACGGCACGCGGGTGAAGGTGATCGTCGGCTCGTTCTGGGGCCGGTCCGGTCCGGTCGACGGCATCGCCGCCGATCCGCAATACCTCGACATCTTCGTTCCCGCCGGCGTGAGGAAGACCTTCCGGATCGACACCTACCGCCGCGCCTTCGCCTATGTCTTCGACGGTTCGGGCCGCTTTGCCGACGCCTCGCGCCCCGAGGGCGTGCTGCTGGAAAAGGAGGTCATGGGCAAGGAGGTCAATATCCGCGACCTTTCGGGCGACCGCACGCTGATCCGCTTCGGCACCGGCGAGGAGGTGACGGTGCAGGCGGGCGACCACGGCATCCGGTTTCTCCTGGTCTCCGGCGCCCCGATCGAGGAGCCGGTGGCCTGGCACGGGCCGATCGTGATGAACACAAGGGCCGAGATCGAGCAGGCGATGGCCGACCTTCGCAACGGCAACTTCATCCGGGCGGCGCACTGACAACGGCGCAGCGGGGGGCCGTCTGCCCCGTCGTCCATTGGCTCTCGAACCAATGGCGCACCAATGGACGACCCCCGAAGGTATTTCGGGCAAGATGAAGGGAACGGCGGCGGGCCGTCAGGCGGCAACGGCCTTGCGGACCATGTCCCAGTAGATGTCACCGACCCTTTGTCGCGAGAGACGTCCGCCTTCGCGGTACCAGGTGTTGACGCCGGTCAGCATGGCGATGATCGCCAGCGACGCGATCTTGGTATCGGGTGCGGCGAGGAGGCCCGCCGCCTGCCCGTCACGCAGGATCGTTTCCAACCGGGTCTCGTAGTCGCGCCGGAGCGCCTCGATCGCCGCGAAGTTGTCGGGACCGAGGTTGCGCAGTTCCATGTAGGACAGAAACACCGCGTCGGGCCGTTCGAGGTTGAAGCGGATATGGAAGCGCACGAAGCCTTCAAGCCGGGCGAGAGGCCCGTCGCCTTTCGGCTCAGCTTCCCAGGCCGCGATCAGCTCGTCCATATGCGCCTTCAGGAGGTCGAAGAGCAGCGTCTCCTTGTCCGGCGTGTAGAGGTAGAGCGCGCCGGCCTGCACGCCGACCTCGGCGGCGATCTGCCGCATCGAGACGGCGGCGAAGCCGTGACGGGCGAAAAGCCTGAGGGCTGCGCCGCGAATGCGCGGGCCGGTGATTTCTGAATGCGAGCCGGTCTTGCGTGCCATACCGCCAGATTATCTGAACGCGCGTTCAATACAATCCCCGCGCCGCTTGCGGAGAGACGGTCCATGCGACTAGTCTCGGCCCGTCCACTCGAAAGACCCCCCATGCGCGCTGCCCGCCTTCTCGCCCCGCTCCTGCTGCCGCTGCTCGGCGGCTGCGCGACATTTCCCGCGCTCGACAGCACGCCGGAACCGACGGTGGGCCAGGCCGCCTATCCGGAGCTTCTGCCGCTCGACGAGCTGCTGGCCGGGGTGCCGCCACCACCCGCGACCGATCCGGCAGCGGCACTTGCGGCCCGTGCGGCGGCGCTGAAGGCGCGGGCGGCGGCGCTCAGGGCGCAAGACCTCTCGGGCTGAGGCGGCGGGCCACAGGTACGGATCATTTCGCCCGGAGCGCGTTGCAAGCCCGCGCATGTCAGGCTAACACGCGTCAAGCCCGCCCGGGCCGAAGATCCAACCACGGAGTTCCCCATGCCCCAGCCCCTTCGTCTCGGCATCGCCGGCCTCGGAACGGTCGGCATCGGCACCGTGAAGATCATCCAGCGCCATGCCGGCCTCATCGCCGCCCGCACCGGGCGCGAGATCGCGATCAGCGCCGTCTCGGCCCGAAGCCGCACCAAGAACCGCGACGCCGACCTGTCGGCCTATGGCTGGGAGGACGATCCCGTCGCCCTCGCCACCCGCAAGGATGTCGATGTCTTCGTCGAACTGATGGGCGGATCGGGCGGGCCGGCGCTGGCCGCGACGAAAGCCGCCATCGCCGCGGGCAAGGACGTGGTGACGGCGAACAAGGCGATGCTCGCGCATCACGGCCAGAGTCTTGCGGCGGCGGCCGAGGAAAAGGGCCACGTAATCCGCTTCGAGGCGGCCGTCGCCGGCGGCATTCCGGTGGTCAAGGCGCTGACAGAAGGCCTTGCCGGAAACGCGATCAGCCGCGTCATGGGCGTGATGAACGGCACCTGCAACTACATCCTGACCCGGATGGAAAGCGCCGGCCTGCCTTACGCCGAGGTCTTCGAGGAGGCGCGGCAGCTCGGCTACCTGGAGGCCGATCCGAACCTCGACGTGGGTGGCATCGACGCCGGCCACAAGCTCAGCCTGCTCGCCGCCATCGCCTTCGGCACCAGGGTCGCGTTCGACGCCGTCGAGCTGGAAGGCATCGGCCGCATTTCCATCGACGATATCCGGCGCGCCGGCGACATGGGCTACCGGATCAAGCTGCTCGGTGTCGCGCAGATGACGGGGCGCGGGCTTGAGCAGCGGATGTCGCCCTGCCTTGTCCCGGCCGACAGCCCGCTCGGCCAGTTGCAGGGCGGCACCAACATGGTGGTCCTCGAAGGCGACAGCGTCGGTCAGATCGTGCTGCGCGGCCCCGGTGCCGGCGAAGGGCCGACGGCCTCGGCAGTGATGGCCGACGTGATCGAGATCGCCCGCGGCTGCCGGATCTCCACCTTCGGCCAGCCCGCCGCCACGCTCGCCGATCCGGTCGCGGCCAAGGCCACGGCGCCGGCGCCCTATTACCTGCGCATGGAGCTTTCCGACAAGCCCGGCGCGCTCGCCAAGGTGGCGACGGTACTCGGCGAGGAAGGCATCTCCATCGACCGGATGCGGCAATACGGCCATGCCGACACCTCTGCCCCGGTGCTGATCGTCACCCACAAGGCGACCCGCGACGCGATCGACCATGCGCTGAAACGGCTGCCCGCGACCGGCGTCCTGGTGGACGAGGCGGTGGCGATCCGCATCGAAACCGTCTGACCGGGACGCCGGGGCCTTGCCCCGCGCCCCCGCGACCGGCTAGATGCGGGTGACAGAAGCCCATCAGGAAATGACCATGGCCGACGCCCAGGAATTCCACGACCGCATGCTCTCGCTGGGCCTCGCCCGCGTCTCCGAAGCCGCCGCCCATGCCTCCGCCCGCCTCATCGGCCGCGGCGACGAGAAGGCCGCCGACCAGGCCGCGGTCAACGCGATGCGCGACCAGCTCAACCTGCTCGACATCCGGGGCACCGTGGTGATCGGCGAGGGCGAGCGCGACGAGGCGCCGATGCTCTTCATCGGCGAGGAAGTCGGCTCCGGCAACGGGCCCGAGGTCGACATCGCGCTCGACCCGCTGGAAGGCACCACCCTGACCGCGAAGGACATGCCGAACGCGCTGACCGTGATCGCGATGGCGCCGCGCGGCACGCTTCTGCACGCGCCCGACGTCTACATGGACAAGCTCGCCATCGGGCCAGGCCTGCCGAAGGACGTCGTCTCGCTCGACATGAGCCCGACGGAGCGGATCGTCGAACTGGCCAAGGCCAAGAAGTGCAAGCCGACCGACATCACCGTTTGCATCCTCGAACGCCCCCGGCACGAGACGATGATCGCCGAGGTGCGCGCCACCGGCGCCGCGATCCGGCTGATCACCGACGGCGACGTCGCCGGCGTCATCCACTGCGCCGAGAGCGAGATCACCGGGATCGACATGTACATGGGTTCCGGCGGTGCGCCCGAGGGCGTGCTCGCGGCCTCCGCGCTGAAATGCATGGGCGGCCAGATGTGGGGCCGGCTGCTCTTTCGCAACGACGACGAACGCGGCCGCGCCGCCAAGGCGGGGATCAAGGATCTGAACCGCGTCTATTCGCGCGACGAGATGGTCACCCGCGACGTGATCTTCGCCGCGACCGGCGTCACCAACGGCTCGATCGTCCAGGGGGTGAGGCGCGAGCCCGGCTTCATCCAGACCGAAACGATCCTGATGCGGTCGAAGACCGGCTCGGTCCGGCGGATGATCTACCGCAACCCGGTGAAGTGACGGAACCCCGCGCCTTTCTCGGCGTCGAAGCCTCCGTCACCGGCCGGCGCTGGACCGGCCCCTCGCCCGAGGCCGACCGGCTGGCCGAGGCGATGGTGCAGGATACCGGCCTGCCCGCTGCCCTCGCCCGCGTGCTCGTCGCGCGTGGCGTGGGCCCGTCCGAGGCGGAACGGTTCCTCGAGCCGCAGTTGCGCGACCTCTTGCCCGATCCGCGCGTCCTGAAGGACATGGGCACGGCGGCCGGGCGGTTCGTCAAGGCGGTGAAGGATCGCGAGCGGATCGCCGTCTTCGCCGATTACGACGTCGATGGCGGCTCTTCCGCCGCGCTGCTGATCACCTGGCTCCGCGCCATGGGCCGGCCCGCCACGCTCTACATCCCCGACCGGATCGACGAGGGCTACGGCCCCAACGTCCCGGCGATGGCGGCGCTGGCGCGGGAGCATGACCTGATCCTCTGCGTCGATTGCGGCACCCTCAGCCACGATGCCATCGCCGCCGCCAAGGGCGCCGACGTCGTCGTCCTCGACCACCATCTCGGGGCCGAATCCCTGCCCCCCGCCCTTGCCGTCGTGAATCCCAACCGTCAGGACGAGACGGTCGAGCTTGGTCACCTCTGCGCCGCCTCCGTGGTCTTCCTGATGCTGGTGGAGGCCAACCGGCTCCTTCGCGACGACGGCGCGAAGGGGCCTGACCTCATGGCGATGCTCGACCTCGTGGCCTTGGCCACGGTCGCCGATGTGGCACCCCTTGTCGGCGTCAACCGGGCGCTGGTGCGGCAGGGGCTGAAGGTCATGGCGCGGCGCGAGCGGATCGGGCTGACGAAACTCGCCGACGTGGCGCGGATGGACCGGGCGCCGACACCCTATCACCTCGGCTTCCTCCTCGGGCCAAGGGTCAACGCCGGCGGCCGCATCGGCGCCGCCGACCTCGGCGCGCGGCTTCTGGCCACCGACGACCCGCACGAGGCCGAGGCGCTGGCCGACCGGCTCGACGCGCTCAACACAGAACGGCGCGAGATCGAGAACCGGGTCCGCGACGCCGCCCTCGCCCAGGCCGAAGAGCGTGGGCTCGACACGCCCCTCGTCTGGGCCGCCGGCGACGGCTGGCACCCCGGCGTCGTCGGCATCGTCGCCGCCCGGCTGAAGGAGGCGACCAACCGCCCCGCCGTGGTGATCGGCTTCGACGGCGACGAGGGCAAGGGCTCCGGCCGCTCGGTCGAAGGCGTCGATCTTGGCGCCGCGATCCAGCGGCTCGCCGCCGAGGGGCTGCTCCTCAAGGGCGGCGGCCACCGCATGGCGGCCGGGCTGACGGTGACGCGCGAGCGGCTGGAGGCGGCAATGGCGCGGCTCTCCGAACTGCTTGCGCGGCAGGGTGCCGGCACAGTCGGCCCACGCGACCTCCGCGTCGACGGGCTCCTGATGCCCGGTGCCGTGACGCCGGCGCTGATCGACGAGATCGAGCGCGCCGGCCCCTTCGGCCAGGCCGCCCCCGCCCCCCGCTTCGCCTTCGCCGGGATGGCCATCACCCATGCCCGCCGGATCGGCGAAAACCACCTGCGCATCGCCTTCTCCGACGGCGTGTCCGCGCCGCTCGAAGGAATCGCCTTCGGTGCCTTCGACACCCCCCTTGGCCCCATACTCGACGCCCATGGCGGCATGCGCTTCCACCTCGCAGGCCGGCTCGAACTCAACCACTGGCAGGGCCGCTCAAAAGCCCAGCTCCGGCTTGAGGATGCCGCGCGAAGCTGATGCCGGCCAGCCGCCAAGAATCTGAAAAAACCCCCTTGCGAGTCACGCCCCCGTGGCCTAAACACCGCCGCACGCCAGCTGTGGCCCGTTCGTCTATCGGTTAGGACACCAGGTTTTCAACCTGGGAAGAGGGGTTCGACTCCCCTACGGGCTGCCACTTCGATCATATTTCCCTTTCCTTTCGTGGGGTTAAGAGCCTCGTTTGTCCAACCTGTCGGAAAGGTTGGACAAGGTTTGTTCCGGTTTCGCCCCGAATACCTTCGCCAGCGCGCTATCGGCCATGCGCGCGCGGCTCGCCTTCTTCGTGTAAGTTGCGCCCTCTTTCGGGGTCGCGTGCGCCATGAAGGACATGACTTCATGTTCCGTGCCACCTCGCTCGGCGATGCGCCGCGCCCCGGCCTTCCGAAGGCCATGTGCGGAACAATGCGGCAGGCCCGCCGCCTTGCATTGGTCCTTGAACCAGTTGCCCAAGGTTTCCGGCTTGTAGGGTCGGCCCTGCCCATGCGTCAGGAAGAGCATGGTATCGGCCGGGACATGGCACAGCTCTTCGGCCAGCTCGGGCAGGATCGGAAGATCGGCCTCGATGCCGGTCTTCCCTCGCCGGTAACGGATGCGCCCTGCCGAAACGTTCTGCCACCCCAAGCGGGCCGCGTCCTGCCGTGACGCGCCCGTGCAGAGGAAGAGCATGATCGCAAGGCGCGGTTTGGTGCCCGGCCCATGCTTGGCAAGGTAGCGGTCGATTTCCACCTCGGTCCAAGTGTGATAGCCCTCGGGGTTTTCCTTCCTGCGCTCGGCCGCGCGGGCAGGATTGTGCGCCGTCAGCTCGGCACGAATGGCGAAGTTGAAGAGCATCGAAAGGTTCTTCTTCACCGCGTTCTGCGCGGTCGGCCCGGCTTTTTTCGCCATTAGGGCTTCGACATGGCGCATCCCGAAACGGGCATAGGGAAGATCGCCCGCTTCTCGGCGCAGCCAGTCCAATTCCCGGCGCAACGTGTCCTTGCGGATCGCGGAAAGGTTCGCATAGCGCGGCGAGCGAAGGTATTGCTCAATCAGCCACCCCAGCGTGCCGAAGGGCGAGCCCTCACGGGCGGCAGGGGTCTTCGAGCCCTCCACCGCCGCTTCATAGGCGGCGCGGAATTCGGCGGAAGCATAGGGGCCAGGAAGATAGGTTGAGAATGCGCCACGCCGGAAGCGCCAACGCACCTTCCCGTGACGGTCCGTCACGCGCGTAACACCTGGGAAGGGGTTTCGGCGGCGGATCATTTCAGTAGCCGGTCACAGGGGTTTGGGTCGTCGTCGCCGGAAGAGGCTGCAAGGCTGAAAATCCGCACAGTGCCGTCGCGCGCCACCTCGATCTTCGCCACGGGCACCCCTGCCGCCGTCGCAGCCTTGAGATAGCGTGTCAGATCGGATTGCTTCACGGGCGCGGCACGGTTCGCCATGTCAAAGCCCCTTCGAGCTGGAAAACAGGACGGCCCCCGGACGGGGCGCAGAGGCGCGCCGGATGCGCGCCTCCAGATCGGCGATTGCCGCCGCCATTTCGGCGTCGGTGCGATACTCGACACGTTCGTCGCGCAGTTGCAGCGTGCGCACACCTCGCGCGCGCGCTGCGATGAGCGCGTCGAGCATCTGCACAAGCTGATCTACCGGAAGTGCCATCAGCCCACCCGGAACCAGCCGCGATGGTCCAGCCATCCGCACCCGAAGTCGAGACGCACCTTCATCTGCACCCCGTCCGTCTCGAAGCCCACTTTCGTTTCGATCTGCGGGCCGGGCGCGCCTTCGAGGTAGCCGTATTCCAGCCCGTCAATCAACGCCGGATCGGCCACGACATACCAGCGGGTTGCCGAAGTCAGGCGCGGTTCCACCACCAGCGAAAGGGCCGCGAAGGGGTTGGCGTCGGCGGTCTTCGTCGCCTGCACGGCCGACAGGGCCTTTTCCATGTCGGTCTCCAGATCGGGCGGCACCAGCACGAAGCGCGGCGTCACGTCGATCAGGTCGCCCGAAAGGCCCGTCTGCTTCCGCATCGCCAGCCGCGCGGCGGCGAGGTCTTCTTCCAGGGTCGCACCGGTCGTCGTGGCGTTGCCGTGCCCGGCCGCGCTGAAGACGGCGATGGTGTCGCTCATCGCGGGGTTGGCCTCCACCTTGGCGGCAAGCTGCGCGGCCTCGAAGGCACGGGCGGCCGCGCCCAGGCGCCCCGGTATCGCCGTGAAGGCGCCCAGGTCATCGTTGACCAGGGCCTGCCGCGAGATACTGAAGATCTTGCCGAAGGTTTCGAGGGTGTAGAGCTCGGCGGCCTCGGCCATCGTGCCGTGCTGGAATTCTCCGGCCTCGTTCACCCTGGCGAGCTGCGGCGCCTCGCCCAGCGTGATCGCCCGCTTGGGCCGGAAGTCGCGGATCGTGCCCTGCCCGGCGAGCTGGCGCACCCCGGACGGTGCGGCCTGATAGGCCCGGCGCAGCTCGCGCCCCACGGCATCGCCCAGGATCAGCGGGAAGTCGGACGTGGTGTGCAGCGCCCGCGTGATCAACGTATCCGCCGCCGCGCCCGTGGTCGAAACCCCGGCCCGGCGCAGACAGTCGCGTGCAAGGTCCAGGGTCGTCATGTGGGCGAAGGGCCGGGCCGCGTCGGACAGGGCGTGTCCGGGGTGCGCCCGCGCAAAGAGAGCCTCGCCCGCCCGCACGGCCACCGCCGCCGGGTCTGTGTGGTCGAGGGTAATTTCGGCCCGCGTGGTGCGGGTCGCCGTCTGCGCGCTGCGCGTCCGCATCGCCTCGAAGGCGGCGGCGCGGGCGGCTTCGGGCGTGGCCTCGGCGTCGATCTGCGCATCCGCCCAGGCGCGGGTCAGGCCCGCCGTCTCGGCGATGGTGCGGATTTCGGCATTCGCCTGGGCGCGGGTCTGCCGTCCCGTCTCGGCCGGGCGTTCGGACGTCTGCTCTTGGGTTTCCATCTGATTGCCTCCATGACGGAAATGTGCGCCCGGATCGGCCGGGACAGGAACGATGGAAACCTCAAGCGGCGTCCACCGGGTTGCGGTGCGGATGCGGCGTTCGCCGTCCCGCGACTCTTTCCACTCGGCCACGCTGTAGCCGACGCTCAAACCGCGCAGCGTGCCGTCGCCGATATCGGCAAGCACCGTCTGGGCGGCGTCGTTGCTGCGAAACCGGATGCGGACCCAAAGCCCCTCGGGGAGCACCTCGGCGGCCTCCACGACTCCGAGAATGTCGCGGGTCGAAGCCGCGCGGTGCGCGTCCAGGACAGGCGCCCCGATCAGGCGCGACAGGTCAGCGCCGCGCAGGTCCAGTCGCTCGATGTAGCCGGGCCGGAGTGTTTCGGCGCCTGTGCTCACAATCGCTTCGATGGTGCGGGATTGCGGGTCCAGCGTTGTCGGCTGCGGCGTTACCGCGCGAAGATGGATCGTCATACCGCGCCCCCGCCAAAGCGCCGCTCGCGTGCGAGCTTGTGACTATCGCGGATCATGGCGCGCACATCGCCGAGGAATATCCAGTCGAGCGAGGCGCCATAGCGTTCGCAGAAAATCAGAAGCTCCGGCGCCGGGCATCCTGCATCGCAAACCATCCGGGCGGGAGGCTCAACCCCGATTGTGTCGGCGTAGAAGCTCAAGCGCGCTTCCGAAGCGGTGTAGTCAATCGTCATGCCGGGGCTCCTTCAACGGGACGCGCATCGCGGGCGCGCTCTTCGTCCAGGTCGTCAATGTCCCGGCCGCGCCCGGCCACCACCTCTTCGCGGGATTTCAGGCCCGCGCCAATCGCGGCGACTTCGGCCTCGATCTCGTTGCGCGGGTCCACCCAAGCCCAACCTGGGCCGATGAAGCGGACGTTGCGATATTCGGCGAGCGCGCCGGGATCGGACGGGATCGCCCCGGCAAGGGCTTGCGTGTCTATCCACCGCCGCCAGAAGGGGCGCAGCACCTGGGCTTCGATCAGGTTCTTTTGCAGCATTTCGGCGCGGCGGCGGAATTCCAGCAGGCCCACGCGGGCCGAAGAATAGTTCGCCTCGCCAAGATCGCCCGTCAGCGCCTCGAAGGTCAGGCCCACCCCGGCCGCGATTTCGCGATCCTGCGCCCGCAGGAATTCCACCGCCTGGGCGAGACCCTGCCCGGGCTGCGAGAAGGTCACATCGGCACCGGGCGGAAGAATGCGCATGGCGCCCGGCTCAAGGCTCACATTCACCTGCCCACCGCTCGCGCCTTCATCGAAGCCCGCCGCCCCGCCTTCGGGGTCGCGCACAAAGCCCGTGATCAGGCTCGCCGTCTTGAGCTGCATCAGAAGCGCATCGCTTGCTTCGTCGCGGTCGCGCAGTTTCAGCAGGACCGGGGAAAGCCATGAAAGGCCGCGCACCTGCCCGGGAAATAGCAGGTCGAAGGTGTGGATCATGTCGGCGGCAGGGACGCGCACCGCCTCGCCGAAGGTCGAGAACGGGGCGCCCGGCGCCTCGCGCAGGACATGGAAGGCCACCACCCGGTCGGCGGCGTCATACTCGATGCCCGCGACGATCCGGGCACCACCGCCAAGCTCGCGCGTCAGCGACGGGTCAACCTGATCGGCCGGGATCAGCTTAAGGCGCAGCCCGCCGTCATATTCGGTCACGATCTGCACGAATCCTTCGCCGTCGCGCACCAGCGCGCGGGCAAGGGGCGCAAGAATCGGCCCGACAAGCGCCTCGAAGTCGGCATTCAGGCGGCGGCGGATGCCTTCGTCGGGGTGCTGGCTGCGCGCCTGATAGCCCTTCCCCACGATTGCTGCCGTCCAGGCTTCCACGATCCGGTTGCCGTGGGGGGTGTTGATGTAGAGTCCAGCCGCGCGGGCCTTCGCCGCACCGCGCGCGGAAAGCGCGGATTGCTGGGGGGTGCCCAGCATCGGCGCACCCTGCCAGCGCCGCCCGCCGCCACCGGCCTCGATACCGGAACGCTTCGAGGTCGGGCGCAGGAAGCGGTCTAGGATTCGGAAGGCGAGGGTCATTGCGCTTCCCCCATACTGATCTGCACATTCAACAGGGACCGCAGAACGCGCTTGAGGATGGTCCCCAAGTTAAGGACAAGAAACGCAGGCCCATTTTGGTAGGTATCATTCAGCCTTGCATTCATGGCCGAATTGAAGCCGTCACCCATATCGGAAGTGTCGGCGGTCCAAGCGCCGTCCTCGCCCCTCCAGAAGAAAAGCATCCGATCCTTCTTGAAGGTTTCGTCGGCAAGGTAGGGAACGCCTTCGATTTCAACCCACTCATCCATGATCAGCTTCGCGGCCAGAAGCATTCCGACACGCGCCGCATCGTGATCACGGCTGCATTCCAGAACCTTTCCGTAAACCCCGATGGTGATCGCCTCGAAATCCGTGAAGCGCCTCCAACCGCCTTCCTGCGGTCCTTGCCGCAAGTTATCGAAAACCTCGTCACGAAGCCAAGTGCGAAGGGTCTCACGCGGCACCCCGACAACCTCGGCCACCTGCCCGACTGTCATCGGTCGGTAGCGTGCAACGTTCTGGGGAATAATCGTCATTGTGCCGCCCAAAAGTGGTGTAGCTCCACCATTGCACCGAAGTGGGGAAGTGTCAACACTCTTTGGCAGAAGTTGTTGCCCGCGCCCCGTGTGCCGGGGTTGCGTATACTCCCGAGAACGGCGGATTGACCGCCAAGGCCCGAAAGGATCGCATGAGGTTTGCGGCTCAATCCTGCTCTGATGAGAGCGTGCGCCACATCCTCGGCCGGTCAGTTGGCGATGTTGTGCAGCACCCTGAGTATGTTCGGCGCGCGATAGGCTTGGCGCGCGGGCATATTGACACGTTGCGCAACGCACGGATGGGTTATTAGGCGCGTGTTTGGGGGCCTTGGTCATCGTGCCATCCATGACGATTGCAGGACCGGCGCGGGACGTGCGGGCGGGGGCGCGGACAGGGCCAGTTCGGCCCGCCGTGCGGTCCAGTCGGGGTTGATGATCGCCCGCGCGGCATGGGCGTAGACAAGGCAATCGAGCGCCTCGGCCCGCCGCCCCGGTATCCGCTCGAAGCTGCGCACGGGTTGCCCGCGCCGGTAGCGCACCACCGCGCGTTCGCTGGCCACCTGCTCGAACCAGACTTCGGGCAGATCGCCCGACAGGCGGATGGACTCGCCCCGCGTGAGGCGGGCGAAGAGCTGCGTCTTCGCCGTGTCCACGCCCACGATCCAGAGGCGCGCGCCGGTCTTCGTCTTCGAGGCCGCGCGCTCGATCAGCGGCCGGTTGCCCGCCGCGCCCTTGATCGCCAGCACCCGCCGCCGCGTCCTGGGGCCGCAGAAGGCAGTCACGGCGTTCATGGTCGTGCCGTCGCCCGCGTCCACCGCCGCCGCGTCAATGCCGATCCTGCCGCCCAGGGCGTGCGGGAAACGGGCGCGCAAGAGCTCGTCAAGCTCTTCCCATGTCTCGCCCGCATCCCAGGCGCCCCAGATGACGCGGTGCCCGAGGACGAAGGCGCAGCCGGTTTCGGACCATCCGACGAAGGTCAGCTCAAGCCGGTCGTGCTGCACGTCGCAGCCCACCGTCAGGGCGAGCGCCTCTTCCGGCACCGCCTCCAGCCGCCAGGACTCGCCCCGCGCGGCGAGGTCGTCTTCGGCGAGCTCGTCACCCTCGCCGCGCCACCCCTGCCCCAGGATCGTGTTGACGAAGGTCTGCAACGTGGTCGGATCCTCCTTCGCGGTCAGGAATTCGGCGGCGAGCTTGCCCCAGCTCGCATTCGCGTGAAGCGACACAAGGGCATTGAGGCGGAAGCCCGCGTGCCCCCGCACCTCGGGCCGGGTCGCCCGCCAGCGGCCTTGCGCGACCATCCCGGCCTTCTGCCGCTCCGGCACCAGCGTCCCGCAGCTCGGGCAGCACCAGGCGGCTTCCTCGGGCCTGCCCTCGGGCCAGCGGATCGCGTCCCACAGGATTTCGGCGAAGTCGCCGCAGTCCGGGCACGGCACCTCGAAGATGCGCCCATCGGACTGCGCCCAGGCGCGCAGGACATGGCTTGTCTCTTCATGCACCGGGGTCGAGCCCAGCACGATCTTCCGATCCGGGAAGGACAGGGTGCGCCGCTCGGCCAGAAGGATCGGCGAGCCCTCGGCCGTCGCCTCCATGCCGTCCGCCTCGTCGATGAAGAGCACGCGCACATTGTGACGCCGCAGGTTCCGGGGTGCCTTCGCGGCCACCACCTTGAGGCTTCCGCCCGGAAAGCGGCGGCTCAGCAGCGTGTTGCGCTCGCCCTCTTCCCGATCATCGGCCAGTGCATCGGCAACCGCCTTCGAGGCGGCGAAGATCGGCTCGATATCGCTCACCACATAGTCGCGGCAGTCGGCTTCGGCCGGCAGTAGGCAGAGAATGGGCGCAGGCTCGTTGGCAACGAAGGACGCCACGGCAGCGGTCAGAAGCGTCGTGAAGCCCACGCGCACGGGCTTGACAAGCGTCACGCGCTCCACCAGCGGGTCGCCTATCGCATCCGCGATTTCCCTCTGGAACGGCCACAGTCGCACCGGGCCGGGCTGCGCGCTCACGCCTTCGGGCAGGGCGATATGGGCCTCGATCCAGTCCGAGAGGCACAGGCGCGGCGGCGGGTTCAGCCCGCGCAGGGCCGCGCAGCGGATGTCGTCAAGCGTTGCCATTGCCAAGCTCCGTCAGGGCCTCGCGCAGCTCGCGGTCGATCAGGTCCACATCGGCCGGGGCGAGGGTTAGCGACTGGCGCAGCCGCGACGGCACGGCGAGGATGCGCGCCCGCACCTGCCGCAACACGTCGCCCCAGGCCCTTTCCACATCGGCAGCGGGCACCAGCTCGCCGCGAAGGGCAGCGTTCTTGAGTGACTGCGTGTCGGCCTGTTCCTTGGCGAGGCGCGCCCGCTCGGCCGTGAGATTCGCCGTGTGCTCTTCCCCGCCACGGCCGGATGCGATGCCCCGAAGATGCGCGCAGTATTGCCGCACCGTCGCCTCGAGGTCGTAGGCGTCATGCCCGAGATGAACGGCGATGCCACGATCCTTGAGATTCGACAGCGCCCCGGACGAAAGCCCGAGAAGGCTGCAAAGATCTTTGCCGCCGATGCGGTGCAGCCTTTCGCCGTCAAGGGCCAGCTCGTCCAGGATACGCATTCTCTTATCCCCTTGAATTTATTTGCACAGGCTGCAACGCCGGGGTGCGAATAACCCCCACACGGTTCTCCGGGAAGGACCCGCGGCGCATCATCATGCCCGCCCGGCAGGCTCCGCGAAGGCCAGTGACACAGCTTCGAGCGACGGCAACGCGCGCACCCGTTCCGCCGCCTGTTCGCAGCAGTGCGCGGTCATCGGCCCGCCTAGCGTCGTGGTCATCATGGTGATGACCTGGGCGTGCGCGCCTGCGAGGATGCAGTCCAGCGGCAAGCCGGTTTCGCTGTGAAGGCGCAGAAGCATGGCGCCGATCACCTCGGCCGCTTGTTCGGCCATCTCGTTTTTCGTGGTCATCGTCGTGTCCTTTCACTGTCAGCCGGTCGAGACGTGCCGCGCCAAGACGCGCAGCTCGAAGGCGATTTCGGATTTCTCTTCGTGGTAGCGTTCGGGCTCGCGGTGGGACGGCGAGAGGCGCCCGACACGGCGCGCCAGTTCCGCCAGCCGGTCGGGCAGGTCCGGGACATGGGACGGGACAACCCGGGACACCCCCCCCCCTAAAGGGGGGTGTCCCGTTTGTCCCGCCCTCGGCCTGCCCGCGATTTACCGGGACAAATCCGGCTTGTCCCGGCTTGTCCCGTTTGTCCCGCAGCGTCATACCGGCCACCATATGCCGTTGAAGCTGCGGGCAATTGCCTTGTGGTTGAGCTCCGCAAGCGCCCGGTTGAAGGTGCGTTTCGCGGTGTCGTCGCTCATGCCCTCGAAGAGCCCGTGCAGATCGGCGCAGGCGCGCCATTCTTCCTTCGTCACGGTCTTCCGCTCGGGATAGTCCGGGCCGTTCCTGACCACCCCGTGACGCTCGATTGCGGTGTGGAGCGCCTGCAAAGCTATCTCGGCCTTGCCCTTCACCTTAGCCTGCCGGGACTCCTCGCCCTCGGCTGCCCGCTCCACAATGCAGCTTGTCACGGGGTCGCCGTCCCGATCCTCGCCAAGAACAACCTCGCGCAGCCGGTAATGGAACGTCCTGCCCGCCACCATGTCGCGCTGCTTCGTCGCCTTCGCCTCGATGATTTCGGCGCCATCCTCCTTCGTTACCTCGATTTCGGTGTCTATCGCCGCGCGCAGGCTGGAATGCCCGCGCGCGCCCTGGGCGGCGCTCTTGCCGGTGTGATGGATCAGCAGGACGCAGGCGCCCGTGCGTTCCTTCAAGAGCTCTGCCGAAGCGACAAGGCGCCCCATGTCCTGCGAGCTGTTTTCGTCGCCCGGCACCATCGCGCGGGCGAGCGTGTCAATGACGATCAGCCCGAAGTCGCCCTCTTCCTGGGCGAGTTCTTCCACCGCCTCGGAAAGCCATGTCGGATCGCGCCGCGCGTCCATGAAGCACATGGGTGCGGACAAGACCCAGAAGCGCGGGCCTTCAAGGGCAGAGACGCGCCGCTCGAAGCCTGCCCCGCCTTCGAGGGTGATGTAGAGCACCGGCGCCGGGCGCACCCGGCAACCGGCCCAGCTCCGGCCCTGAGCGAGCGCATGGGCGATATCGAGGGCAAGGAACGTCTTGCCCACGTTCGCAGGGCCATAGAGCACCGCGAGGGACCGGGGCGCGAGCCATCCCTTGATCAGATAAGGCACATCGTTGACAGGCTCGATATCGCCCGCGAAGCGGAAAAGGCGGCGGAGCTCTTCGGACTGCCGCGCCCGCTTGCGCTTCACCGCGCCGAAGGGCGTCACGTTCGGCGGAAGGTGCCGGGGATCGTCCATCATCGCGCCCCCTCTCGCTGCACATGACGCAGGAAGGCGGATTGATCGGCGGGCGGCATAGCCTCGAAGGCGGCGAGACAATACGCTTTGCGCTCGCGGCGGCTCGCAAGGCTCGCCCACCATCGCGCATCGTCCATCGCGTTGAGGAACGTCGGCAGGGGCACGCCTGCCCCTGTCACCTCGCCCCAATGCGCGGCCTCGAAGGTCATTTCGCGGGGTTCGGGTTCGAGGGCACGAAGGGCCGCGAAAGCGAGCCCGACAATCTCTTTCGTCGTCAACCGGACGCGAAGGACGAAGGCGGCGGCGGGCCATGTCTCGGGGCTATCGTCGCCCGCGATCAGCGAACACAGGATCATCCCGGCCGCGCGCTTGTGCCGGTCCTTGGCGAGGCGCCATGTTGCGTCAAGATCGCTTTCGCGGTATCGTGTCGCCCGAAGCTGACCAGCTTTGCTATTTGCCCCGGTTGCGCCCGCCAGCGCGCCGGGGTTTTCCTTTTTGGCCGTTTCGTCGCGGTTGGACTTCCCGGTAAATTCCGCAACGTTATCAATGCGCCCCGTTAACCCGGTTGGACGATCTAACCGCCTGTTTTCAGGGGATTTTGCCCGCCCCCTACGGGCTGCCACTTTACCTGCATAACTCATTCATTTCACGATGATTTTCGCGTGCTTGGGATTCCGCGCCGGCGCGCTTGTGCGCCCGTTTGTCGACGCCGACCCTGACATGGGAAGGGCCGGTCACGTCGTGTCCTGCGCCGTTTCGTGCATATGAGCCGATTACCGATCGCAAGGATCGCGGGGCATCCGGCACAAATTGGATAAGGGCCGGACCTCCCATGGTCCGGTCCGCCCCAAGGGTTCCCGTTGTGACACCATGGCGGCACAGGGTTTTCCCGCCAGCGGGTCAGCCCGCTTCGGAAAGGCTCCGGATCGCGGGGGGTGCGTATCCGCCGCGCCGGGTCGTCCTGAGGCCGAGCCTCACCATCGCCTCGGCGAGGCCGACGGCGCAGGACACGCCGTCGAGAACCGGCAGGCCGTGCTCTCGGGCCAGCTGGTCGGCAAGGTCGGTCATCCCGGCGCAGCCGAGCACGATCGCCTCGGCGCGGTCCTCGGCCACGGCGCGACCGATCTCGGCGCTGATCCGGGCGCAGGCCTGCGATCCGGGGCGCTCCAGTTCCAGCACCGCCACTTCGGAGGACCGGACCCGCGCGCAGCGCGCGGCAAGCCCGTAGCGGTGCAGGTTGTGCTCCAGCGCCGGAACCGAGCGCGCCAGCGTCGTCACCACGGAGAACTTGTTCGCAAGCATCGAGGCCATGTGATAGGCCGCCTCGCCGATGCCGATGACAGGCTTGTCGGTGAGGCAGCGGGCGGCATCAAGCCCGGTATCGTCAAAGCAGGCGATGACCACCGCATCGTAGCCGGAGGTCTGCCCGATCAGGTCGAGCAGCCCCTGAAGGCTCATCGCCTCGTCGTAGAACCCCTCGATCGCCGCCGGGCCGTGCGCCGGGTTGACGGCAACGATCTCGGTACCGGGAGCCGCCGCCCGGCGCGCGGCCGCACCGATCTTTTCGGTCATGGAGGCGGTCGTGTTCGGATTGATGACCAGGATGCGCATCAAAGTTCCCCACCGAGATAGGCCGCCTTGATCCGGTCGTCGCTCATCAGCTCTTTCGAGACGCCCGACAGGACGACGGAACCGGTCGACATCGCATAGGCGCGGCTCGAGATCGACAGGGCCATGCGGCTGTTCTGCTCGACCAGCAGAACCGAGACCTTCTCGTCTCGCGAAATGGCGACGATGGCGCGGGCGATGTCCTGCACCAGCTTCGGCGCGATGCCGAGCGAGGGTTCGTCCAGCAGGAGGAGTTTCGGCCGCGCCATCAGCGCCCGCCCGATCACCATCATCTGCTGCTCGCCGCCGGAAAGGGTACTGGCCTGCTGGCCGAAGCGTTCCTTCAGCCGCGGGAACCGGGTCAGCACCGAGTCCAGGCTCTGGGCGATCCCGGCCTTGTCGGTCCGGGTGAAGGCGCCCATCATCAGGTTGTCCCTGACCGACATGAAGGGAAACACCCGCAGGCCCTCGGGCACCATGGCGATGCCCTTGCGGACGATATCGGCGGCGCGGGTGCCGTCGAGCCGTTCGCCGCGATAATGGATCGAGCCCGCCTTGATCTTCGCAAGCCCGGTGATCGCCCTGAGGATCGAGGATTTCCCCGCCCCGTTGGCGCCGATCAGCGCCACCGTCTCGCCCTCGGTCACGGTCAGCGACACGCCCTTCAGCGCGTAGACGTGATCGTAGTAAAGCTCGACGTCCTTGAAGTTGAGGATCTCGGTCATCGCGTCACATCCCGATCGCCGCGTCTTCGGAGCCGAGATAGGCTTCGATCACGCGGGGGTTGGCCTGAATTTCGGCCGGCGTGCCCTCGGCGATCTTCTCGCCGAAGTTGATCACGACGATCCGGTCGGAGATCTTCATCACGGCCGGCATGTCGTGCTCCACCAGAAGCACCGTCACCCCGCGTTCGTCACGCAGGCGCCGGACATTGGCGACCATGTTCATCGTCTCGTCGTGGTTCATGCCGGCGAAGGGTTCGTCGAGCAGGAGAACCGTCGGGTTGGTGGCCAGCCCGATCGCCATGCCAAGCGCCCTGAGATGCCCCTGCGGCAGGTTCGAGGCCAGCTCGTCCCGGATCGCACCGAGGCCGAGGAACCGGATGATCTCGTCCGCCGAGACGCCGAAGGCCTCTTCGTCGGCCTTTGCCTGCGCCGATCCGAGGAAGAAGCCCAGCAGCGATGCCTTGGCGCGAAGCTGGTGCGCGACGACGATATTCTCGCGCACCGTCATCGACTTGAAGATCGTGGTTTCCTGGAAGGTCCGCACCACCCCCATCCGCGCAACCTTGTGCGGCGCGAGGTCGGAGATCTTGGTGCCGCGGAACAGCACCTCGCCGGCCGTGGCCGGCACGAAGGAGGAGATGAGCTTGAAGAGCGTGGACTTGCCCGCGCCGTTCGGCCCGATCACCGACAGGACCTCGCCTTCCGCCACGTCGAAGCTGACCGCGTTGACGGCCGTCAGCCCGCCGTAGCGCTTGGTGATGCCCTTGACCTCGAGAATCGCGGTCATTTCTGGCCTCCCTTCCGGTCAAGCAGGCTGAGGATGCCGTTCGGCACCGCGAGCATCAGCGCGATCATCGCCGAGGAATAGATGAGAAGCTGGTACTGCTTGGCCACCGACAGAAGATCCCAGCCGAAATAGAGCAGGAGCGTGCCGAGCATCGGCCCGAAGACATAGCCGAGCCCGCCGAGGAAGCAGTAGAGCATGAAGTTGATTGAGTCCGTGACGACGAAGGACGACGGGTAGATCGACTGCGAGATCGCAACGAAGACAGCGCCGGAAATGCCCCCGAAGAAGCTCGAGATCGCATAGGCGAGCACCCGGAGATAGGCGGTGTTGACACCGATGGAAGACGCCAGCTCCTCGTTCTGCTGGAGCGACCGGCAGAGGTGGCCGAGGCGGGAATTCACGATCCGCCAGAGCGCGGCGTAGCCGAGAACCATGAGCGTCGCGGCCAGCAGGTAGAAGGCGAGCTTGGGGTTTTGCATGGTCGCGAAGTCCGGAATGATCGTCAGGCCGAAGACCGACAACTCGCTCGGCAGCGGGATCGATGTGATGCCCTTGGCGCCGTTCGTCACCGGCAGGGCCAGCGCGGTGAGGCGCGTCACCTCGGTCAGGACCAGCGTCACCATCGCGAAATAAACGCCGCGGAGCCGGAGGATCGGCAGCCCGATCAGCACCGAGATCACCGCGCAGAAGAGCCCGGCAAGCGGCAGCGTCGCCCAGAAGGAGAAGCCCGCCTTGGTGATCAACACGGCCGAGACATAGCCGCCCATCAGCGCATAGGCGCCCTGGCCGATGTTGATCCGCCCTATATAGAAGGTCAGCCAGACCCCCGCCGCGCCGATCGAGAGAAGTGCCACCGAGGTCAGCGTGTAGTAGAAATCCCACCGCCCCGAGGCCGCGATCCCCCAGGGGACCAGCACGAAGACCGCGAGCAGGAAGCCGGCGATGCCGAGAAGTCGTTGCGCGTTCATCCCATCATCCCCAGGGCTTGCCCATCAGCCCCTGCGGGCGGAAGGCGAGGAACACCATCAGCGAGGCGAAGATCACGAGGTAGGTGATGTCGCCGTAGGCGGCGAGGACCGACAGGCCGATACTCTCCATCATGCCGAGGATGAACCCCCCGGCGATGGCGCCCGAGATCACCCCTGCCCCGCCGATCATGATCATCATGAAGGCCTTGATCGAGGTCGGTCCGCCCATGCCGAGATTGATCCCGGTGATTGTGACGAGAAGCCCGCCGACAACGCCGGCAAGCATCGCGCCCAAGGCGAAGCCGATCATCGAGTAGCGGTCGACATCGACACCCATCAGCTGCGCCGCGACCCGGTCCTGCGCCAGCGCCCGCATCGCGCGGCCGGTCCGCGAATACTGCATGTAAAGGATGAAGCCGACGATGGCGGCGATGGCCAGAACCCCGATCAGGATGCGGTCATAGGGCATGACCAGCCGGAAATCCCAGTTGAAGACGCCATTGACGATCTTCGGCACGCCCCGCTGCTTTTCGCCGAAGACGAGCAGGATCACCGCGTCGAGGAAGAAGGCGATACCGGCGGCGAGAAGCATCGTGCCTTCCTCGCGCCGGGATTTCCGGATCACCGGCCGGAACAGGAACTTTTCCACCAGCGCGCCGACGACCGCCAGCACCACCGCCGAGGCCAGCAGCCCGACGATGAAGGGCAACTTCAGCTGCGCGACGAAGGTGTAGGTGACGAACCCGCCAAGGACATACATCTGCCCGTGGGCAAAGTTCAGCACGTTCATGAGCGAGAAGATGAGCGTCAGCCCAAGGGCGATCAGGGCGTATTGTGCACCGAGATAGAGCCCGTTGGCGATGATCTGTTCCATAGCTTCCTCGGACCGGAGAGAATGGGGGACCGGCCGGACCGCAAGCGGCGGCCGGTCCCCTCATGGCAGGATCATGCCGGTGTCAGTCGACCTGTGCGACGAACAGCGTCTCGAACGCGCCGTCCTTGAAGGTGTTGACGACCAGCGGCACCGAGACCTGGCGCTTCTGTCCGAACGAAGTCATGCCGACATATTTCAGCTTGGCGTCGCCGACCATGTAGGGGTTCGGCGCCTCGAACCCGTCCATCGTCGTCTTGAACGCCTCGACATCGGCGATGCCGGCGGGGTTCGCCTTCAGCGTCTCGAGGATGTATTCGAGCGCGTAGACCTTGGTGTTCGACTCGTCGTTATATTCCCCGAACATCTTGGTGTAGCGGTCGACGAATTCGCGCATCGTGTCCGAGGCAAGCTCGGGCGTGGAGGCGCCGCCGACCGAGATGAAGCCGTTGGCAAGCTCGCCCGCGCCTTCCATCAGAACGCCGGCATCCTGCGCGGTCTCGGTCGAGATGAGGCCGGTATAGCCCAGTTCGCGCGCCGAGCGGATCAGCTGCGGAGCGGCAGCCGGGGCGACGCCCGACAGGACCAGAAGATCGGGCTGGGTCTGAAGCACCGGCAGCAGCACCGGCGTGAAGTCGGTGGTGTCGACCTGATAGGTGACGCTGTCCGACACGACCTCGAGCCCCAGCGCCTTGGCGGCGGCGGAACCGGAATCGCGCTGCGACAGCGGATCGGATTCATTGGCGGCAACGAAGGCGACCTTCTTCACCCCGTTGTTGTCCATCAGGTATTTGTAGATCGCCGGGCCGGACTGGTAGCTGGCCACCATCCCGAGGATCGCATTGGAGGCCGGCGCGGTGTAAAGCTCTTTCGGGAAGGCGTAGGGGAAGTACATGATGCCGTTCTGTTCGGCCACCGGGCGCACGGCGGCGGCGCCGTCATCGACGTTCGGGCCGACGACGTAGTGGATGCCTTCCTGCGCCATCTTTTCCATGCCCGCGATCGCGCGCTTGGGGTCCTTCTGGTCGTCGAACGAGACGATCTCGACATCATAGGTGGTGTCGCCGATGGTCACGCCGCCGGTCTCGTTGATCCACGCGGCACGGGTTTCCATCGACCGCTGGTTCGAGGTGCCCCAGGCCGCCGCCGGTCCCGAGGTGACGCCGACGAAGCCGATCTTGAGCACCGGGTTCTCGGCAAAGGCCACGGACGAGAAGGCGATCGACGCGACCGCCGAAAGGACCGTGGACGTGAGGAAGGAACGTCTTTTCATTTGGCAAACTCCCTGATGCCAGAATTGCGACTGTCGGCGCCTCTTGGACGAGGTCTTGGCTGTCTCCGTGCTATTGGGAGTGATTGTTAACAACCCTGTCAACAAATTTGTTTCAACCTGTCGACATCTTGGTTGCTTGTTGGGCCGAAGCTTGTCCATTATGTCCTTGGAAAGGGCCGCATTCGCAGGCGTCCGGGTGAGCTTGACGATGAAACTTGAAAAGACCGATTTTCTCTCTGCCGACGAAGTGGCCGAGGAAGACATCGTCGAGCGGATCTTCGAGGCCGTCATCGACCAGCAATTGCCGCCCGGAACCAAGCTGTCGGAATCGGCCCTCTGCGAGGCCTTCGGGGTCGGACGGATGCGGATCCGCCGCAGCCTCCTGCTGCTCGCCAGCCGCGAAGTGGTGGAGCTTCACGCCAACCGGGGCGCTTATGTCGCCTCGCCTTCTGCCACCCAGGCGCGCGAGGTTTTCGAGGCGCGCCTTGCGCTGGAACCGACGATCGCCCGGCTCGCGGTCGAACGCGCGACACCCGACGGCATCGCGGCGCTCGTCGCGCATCTGGAGATGGAACACGCCGCGCATCGCAATCACCAGCGGCGCGACGCGATCCGGCTTTCGGGGCAGTTCCACACGCTGATGGCGCAGCTTGCCGGCAACGCAGTGATGCTGCGGATGACCAAGGAACTTGTCACCCGCTCGTCCCTCATCATCGGCATGTACGGGGCGCCCGGCGTGACCAACTGCCGTGACGACGATCATGCCGCGATCGTCGATGCCTTCCGGTCGGGCGACGGGGCAAGGGCCGAAGCGACGATGCGGGCGCATCTGGCGCATATCGAAACCCACCTCGACCTCGCGCTGCAAACCGGGCGTTCGGTCGACCTCGTCGGGCTATTCGGACGGCCGAAGCACCATTAGCGCGGGCTGGATCACGTCGGGCGGGCTACGTCAGAGCGATTCCGCGCCGTCGAGCACCAGAGCGTGCCCGGTCATGAACGACGACCGGTCGGAGGCGAGGTAGACGATGCTTTCCGCGATCTCCTCGGCCGTCCCCCAGCGCCCCATCGGGATCGTCCCGGCGACATAGTTCTCAAGCGCCCGGCGGCCGCCCATCTGCGCCTCGAACCCGGCGTTGAAGACAGTGTCCACGAAGCCGGGGCAGAGCGCGTTGCAGCGCACCCCATAGCGGGCATAATCGACCGCGATCTGCCGCACCATTGCGATGACGGCGTGTTTCGTCGTGCAATAGGCGATCATGCCGCGGTCATACTGCACGCCGGAATTGGACGAGGTGACGATGATCGAGCCCCGGCCCTGCGGCTTCATCACCGCCATGGCGCCACGGGCGGCGACGAAATGCGACCGGACGTTGAGCCGCCACGAGGCGTCCATGTCCGCCACGCTGACCTCGTCGAGGCGGCCGGGAATCTGGGCACCGGCATGGGAATGGAGGATATCGAGCCGCCCGTGCCGGTCATGGCTTTCCGCGATCGCGGCCTCCAGCGCGGCATCGTCGGTCACGTCGAGGCCGAGCGCCTCGGCATTGCCGCCAGAGGCGGTGATCTCGGCGGCGACGGCGCCGGCCCGGTCGGGGTCGAGATCGCTCACGATCACGGTCGCGCCGTTCCGCGCCAGCGCCAGCGCCCCGGCCCGGCCGATGCCGGAACCTGCGCCGGTGAGGAACGCCACATGATCCTGAAGCAGCACGATCCCCCCCCCGTCAGGCCGGTTGCGCGCGGCGGCCGCGCTGAAGGATCGTCTGCGCGACGATCAGGATGAGGAGCGAGACCGCGAGGACCATCGTTCCGATGGCGTTGATCTCGGGCGTCACGCCGCGCCGGATCGAGGAGAAGACGTAGATCGGCAGCGTCGTCTCGGACCCCGCGACGAAGAAGGCGATGATGAAGTCGTCGAAGCTGAAGGTGAAGGACAGGAGGAACCCCGCAAGGATCGCCGGGAAGATCTGCGGCAGCGTCACCTGCCGGAAAGTGCCGAACGGCGTCGCGCCAAGGTCGGCCGAAGCCTCGATCAGGCTGCGGTCCATGCCGGCGACCCGCGCGCGGACGATGATGACCACCAGCGCCATCGCGAACAGCCCGTGCGCGGCGATCAGCGATCCCGTGCCAAGGTGGAACTGCGGCGCGGCGTCGGCCACCGGCCAGAGCGAGGCGACGACCGGATTGATCCAGTCGAAGAGCGTCACCAGCGCGATCAGCGTCGAGATGCCGATGACGATGCCGGGCACCATGACGGCGATGTAGAGAAGCGCGTCAAAGATCATCCGAGGCCTGCCACTGACGCCTTGCAAGGCGAGCGCAGCCAGCGTCCCCGCGATGGTGGCCAGAACCGCCGACGCCGCAGCCACCGTAGCGCTTGTCTGCAAAGCCTCCATCACGAAGGGATTGGACAGCGCCTTGCCATACCACTGGGTCGAAAACCCCTGCAACTGCGCCGCGTAACGTCCTGCGTTGAAGGAAAAGACCGCGATCACCCCGATCGGGATGTAGAGGAAGAGGTAGACTCCGAGCGCGTAGATCCTCATCGCGCCCTCACATCAGCGATACGTCGTCGCGGCCGCCCGCCCAGCGCCGCGTGAAGCGCATGTAGGCGGTGACGGTGACGAGCATGATGACGACGAGCGCGACCGCGACCGCTGCCCCGAAGGGCCAGTTCCGCGATTGCAGGAAGAGATCGACAAGCGCGTTGCCGACGAAGAAGACCTTGCCGCCGCCGAGCATGGCGGGGATCAGGAATTCCCCCATCAGCAGGATGAAGACCAGCATGCAGCCGGTGGCGACACCGGGCATGGAAAGCGGCAGCGTGACCTGCAGGAAGCTCCGCCACGGCGGGCTGCCAAGATCGGCGGAGGCTTCCAGAAGCCGCTTGTCGAGCCGTTCGAGGCTGACATAGATCGGGAAAACCATCAGCGGCAGGTAACCGTAGACGATGCCGGTCAGCACCGCGAAGGGCGTGTTTATGAGGCGCGGACTGCCGAGCCCAAGAAGGCTGACGAGCTTCGGAATCCCCTGCCCGCCCAGAAGATAGATCCACGCATAGGAGCGGATCAGGATCGAGGTCCAGAACGGCACGATGACGAGGATCAAGAGAAGCGTCCGCCACTTCGGATCGGCCCGGACGGCAAGGTAATAGGCCAGCGGATAGGCGATCAGCAGGCAAAGCAGCGTGCCCACCGGCGCCAGCATCAGCGTGTTCTTGAACGCGGTCCAGCGGGCGCCGAGATTGGCGAAATTCTCGAAGCTGAAGGCGGGGGTATAGCCCCCCGCCGCCGCGCGTTCGCCGAAGCTGAAGACAACCACGACCACCAGCGGCAGGACGAGCATGGCCAGAAGCCACACCGTCGCCGGCGCCAGCAGCAGGGTTGTCCTCAGCCTCGGCGTCACGGGCTCAGGCCGATTTGAACCGCGCCATCAGCTCGGCGCGGTTGGGATCGGTCAGCGTCACTGCCGCGCCAAACTCGAGCGCGTCGAGCAGGTCGGCCGCCGGGTAGAGGATCGGGTCGTTCAGAACCTCGGGCGGCAGGAGCGCATCGACGCGGGCGTCCGCGGTCGGATAGCCGTGGAAGAGCGATTCCTTTGCGTTTACAGCCGGATCGAGGAGGAAGTTGATCAACGCATAGGCCGCGTCAAGATGCGGCGCGCCTTTCGGAATCGCGTAGAAATCCGACCAGAGCTCGCCCCCTTCCTTGCCGAGGACGTACTCGATCTCTGGCATGTCGCGGTTCATCTGCTTGCCGTCGCCGGTCCAGGAGATCGTCATCCAGGCATCGCCCGACCGCATCGAGGGCTGGTAGTCCGACGAGATAGCGAAGAGATGAGGCTTGGCATCGAGAAGCAGCTTCTCGGCATCGGCGAGTTCCTTCGTGTCGATCGAGTTGAAGGAATAGCCGTAGTATTTCAGCGCGTTGCCGATGGTGGTCAACTGGTAGTCATGCACCATCGTGCGGCCCGAGAAATCGGCCCTGGTCATGTCCCAGAATTCCTTCCAGGTCGTGGGCTTGGGATTGCTGCCAAGCTGCGCGGTGTTCACCGCGAACCCGGTCGTGCCCCAGTTCTTTGGCACCGCATAGACCGTGCCGTCCACCGTGCCCGGACCGGCGAAGCGCTGGTTGTAGGAAGCGGCGTCGTAGTTGGGGATCTTCGCAAGGTCGAGCGGCTCGATCAGGTCTTCGCCGACATAGGTGGTGATCGTGTAGTTCGTTGGCACGAACACGTCCCAGCCCGATCCGCCGGCCTGCAACTTGGCCAGCATCTCTTCGTTCGAACCGAAGACGTTCATGTCGACGGCGGCCCCGGTCGCAGCGGTGAACGCCTCGAAGTTTGCCGGGTCGTGGTAGTTGGGCCAGGTCGCCAGAACGACGCGGTCGCCGATGCCGGACTGCGCCCAGGCCGCGGACCTGAGCCCCGGTACCGCCGAGCCCAGAACCGCCGTCGCCGCGCCAAGCCCGGTCACGCCAAGGAAATGCCGCCGCGTGACCGAGCCCTTCTTGTAGCGCCAAAGCTCGGCCATGAATTTTTCGCGTGAGATGAAGTCATTCCGGTCCGTCATGTTCATTCTCCCAGTTGCTGTCAGTCGTTTTTCAGGATCAGCGCTGCGCCGTCGCGCCAGCGCACGCTTCCCGTTTCCCCCGGTTCCAGATTGCCCTCCCCCGCTTCCGCCTGCCGCGACGCGAGGATGAGGAACTGGCCCAGATCGGGGTTCCGGACCAGGTATTCGGTGTGTTCGCCCAGAAAGATGCGATTCACGACGGAGACGGGCACCCCGTCCGTGCCGCGCGTCAGGCTGATCTGCTCGGGCCTGAGGCTCGCGAGACCGGGCTGGCCGGCGCCGACGCCGTCGCCCGCATACCCGATGAAGGACAGGCCGCCCGGCCCGGTCAGCTTCGCGGTTTCGCCCTCCAGGCTTTCGACGCGACCCGCGAAGAAATTCGATTTCCCCACGAAATCTGCGACATAGCGGTTCTTCGGCCGGTCGTAGAGGTCGCGCGGGCTGCCGGTCTGCACAATCTCGCCGTCGCGCATGATGCAGATGCGGTCCGACATCGACAGCGCCTCTTCCTGATCGTGGGTGACAAGGACGAAGGTGATGCCAAGCTGACGTTGCAGCGTCTGCAACTCGATCTGCATGTCGTGGCGCAGCTTCTTGTCGAGCGCGGCCATCGGCTCGTCGAGGAGCAGCAGCTTCGGCTCGTTGATGATCGCGCGCGCGAGCGCCACGCGCTGCTGCTGGCCGCCCGACATTTCCCAGATGCGGCGCGGCCCGAAATCGGGAAGCCGCACCGTCTCCAGCGCGCGGGCGACCGCGGCCGCGACCTCCGCCGCCGGCGGTTTCGGGCGACGCTGCCTGAGCCCGTAGGAGATGTTCTCGGCCACCGTCAGGTGCGGAAAGAGCGCGTAGTGCTGAAACACCATGTTCACCGGGCGCTGATGCGCCGGCACGTCATTCACCCGCTGGCCATCGAGGTAGATGTCGCCGTCCGTCGGCGCCTCGAACCCTGCGAGCATCCTCAGCGCCGTGGTCTTGCCGCAACCGGAGGGGCCGAGGAAGGACAGGAATTCGCCGCGCCTGATCGAGAGGTTGAGGTTCCGCGCCGCGACGACGTCGCCGAAGCGCTTGGTGGCGCCGCGCAGTTCCGCGATGGAGGATTCGGTATCTCCGGTCAAACTATCAGCACCCGCCCATATGCCTCGGAATGACAGAAATCGTAGAAAAAGGCCAAACCCCTGTATATACCACAAAGCGCATAGATTTCGAAAAAGACAGCCAGATGAGCATAGAACGTCAGTTCGAACAGATCGGCCGGATGATCGCCGCCGAAGGCTCGGCCGAGTTTCCCCGCCGGCTTTCGGACTTTCTGCGCACGGTCGCGCCCTACGATTTCACGGTCATGTTCAGCTATCGAGGCACGGCGCGGCCGCTTGACCTTTTCGACGACTTCCCGCGCAAGAAGCGGGCGGTCTTCGTCACCGACTACCAGGCCGGCCCCTACATGCTCGACCCGTTCTACCTTGCGGCGACGAGACCGGTGGCGCCGGGGCTTTACCGGTTGCGCGACCTTGCGCCCGACCGGTTCTACCAGGGCGAATATTTCCGCAGCTATTACATCCAGACCGGCCTTGCCGAAGAGATCGGGTTCTTCATCGACACCGGGCGCGGCGCGGTCGTGGTGGTTTCGCTGATGCGCGCACAAAAGGTCTTTTCCACCAAGGAGTTCGCGGCGATCCGAAGCGCCTGGCCGATCGTGGAGGCCGCTTGCGCGCGCCACTGGGCGGATGTCGCGGATCGGTTCAAGACAGGGGCCGGAACCGACGCGGACGCGGCCGACGGACAGATCGCGCGCTCATTCCAGCACTTCGGCGACGGGCAACTGACCCCGCGCGAGCGCGAGGTGGTGGAATATACGCTCAAGGGGTATTCGGCCGAGGCGATCCGCCAGGTCCTCGGCATCTCCTCGGGGACCGTGCGGATCCACCGGCGCAACATCTACGCCAAGCTCGGCATCAGTTCGCAAGGCGAGCTGTTCGCCCGCTTCATCGACACGCTGGTCAAGACCTGATCCGGGGCGGCAGGCCGGAAATCCGTCCCGGTCCGGCGAATCCCTCTGGGCATTCCCGGCCCGAGGCGACATGGTTGCCGCGATCCAAGAAGCCCGACAGACCATGCGCCTCCTGATTTCCTTCGCCGCCCTTTTCCTCTCGGTCATCTTCCTGCAACTCGGCACCGGCGGCGTGGCGCCGCTCGACGCGCTTTCGGGCGTGGCTCTCGACTTTTCCAAGGCCGAGATCGGCACACTCGGCTCGGCGCATTTCCTCGGCTTCTTCATCGGTTGCTGGTGGGCGCCGCGGCTGATGGGCGCGGTCGGCCATTCCCGCGCCTTCGCGGCCTTCACCGCCGCCGGCACGATCGGCCTCATCGCCCACATGATGATCGTCGATCCCTATGCCTGGGCGCTTCTCCGGATCCTCTCGGGGCTTTGCGTCGCCGGCTGCTACACGATAATCGAGGCCTGGCTTCAGGCCAAGGTCACGAACGAGACGCGCGGTCGCGCGATGGGGATCTACCGGATCGTCGACACCATGGGCTCGCTCGGTGCACAGCTTGTCATCGGCATCCTGAGCCCGGCCGCCTACTTTTCCTACAACCTTCTTGCCATCCTCTGCTGCGCCGCGCTCCTGCCGGTCACCGTCAGCAAGGCCGAGCAGCCCGACATGCCGCCCGCCCCCCGGCTCCGCCCCGGCCTCGCCTGGGCGCGCTCGCCGCTCGCCTCGATGGGGGTTGTCGTCTCGGGCATCACCTCGGCGGCCTTCCGCATGGTCGGGCCGATCTACGGGATCGAGGTCGGGCTCTCGGCCGACATGATCGCGCTTTTCCTCGCGGCCTACGTTCTCGGCGGCGCGGTGGTGCAGTTCCCGGTCGGCTGGCTGGCCGACAAGTATGACCGCCGCAGCGTCCTCATCGCCATCTCGGTCGCCGGTATGGTCGCCTGCGCGCTCACCGTCAGCCTCTCCGGCCTTGGCACCGCGCCGGTCTTCCTCGCCGCGGCCCTCTTCGGCGCCGCCACCCTTCCGGTCTATTCGATCTCGACCGCCCATGCCCACGATTTCGCCGACAGCGCCGAGCGGGTGGAGCTGTCGGCGGCGTTGATGTTCCTCTATGCGATCGGCGCCATCGCCTCGCCGCTCATCGCCTCGACCCTCATCGACGCCTACGGCGCCTCGGCGATGTTCGTCTTCATCGCGCTGGCGCATTTCCTGCTCATCGTCTTCGGCCTTCTGAGGATGCGGATGCGCCCGGCGCCCTCGGCCCGCACCCGCTATGTCTACACGCCGCGCACCTCGTTCCTCGCGGGCCGGCTCTTTGGCCGGACGCGCGACGACCGCTGAGGCCGCCAAGCCTCTGGCCCTTCCCCGTCAAAGCCGCTAAATCGGCGCCAAAGGTACGAAAAGGCGCGCATATGTCCCGGATTCTGATTACCTCGGCGATCCCCTACATCAACGGTATCAAGCACCTCGGAAATCTGGTCGGATCGCAGCTTCCGGCCGACCTGTACGCACGCTACATGCGCGGGCGCGGCCACGAGGTGATGTTCATCTGCGCCACCGACGAACACGGCACCCCGGCCGAACTTGCCGCCGCCAAGGCCGGCAGGCCGGTCGCCGACTACTGCGCCGAGATGTGGCAGGTGCAGAGCGACCTGGCCAAGGGTTTCCGCCTGAGTTTCGATCATTTCGGCCGCTCCTCCTCCGCCCGCAACCGGGCCCTGACCCAGCATTTCGCCAAAAGGCTGGCCGAGAATGGCTTCATCGAGGAAGTGTCCGAAACCCAGGTCTTCTCGGTCGCCGACGACCGCTTCCTGCCCGACCGCTATATCGAGGGCACCTGCCCCAACTGCGGATACGACAAGGCGCGCGGCGACCAGTGCGAGAACTGCACCAAGCAGCTTGATCCGACCGACCTCATCAACCCGCGCTCTGCCATCTCCGGTTCGACCGATCTGGAGGTGCGCGAGACCAAGCACCTCTACCTCAGGCAGAAGGCTCTCAAGGGAGAAATCTCGGCCTGGATCGACAGCAAGACCGACTGGCCGGTGCTGACCACCTCGATCGCGAAGAAATGGCTGAACGACGGCGAGGGGTTGCAGGATCGCGGCATCACCCGCGACCTCGCCTGGGGCGTTCCGGTGCAGTTCGACGGTGCGCCGTGGACCGGGATGGACGGCAAGGTCTTCTACGTCTGGTTCGACGCGCCGATCGAATACATCGCCGCGACGGCGGAATGGGCCGATGCGCGGAAAGAGCAGGAAACTGCATGGGAACGCTGGTGGCGCACCGACAAGGGCGCTGAAGATGTCCGCTATGTGCAATTCATGGGCAAGGACAACGTGCCATTCCACACCCTCTCCTTCCCCGCGACGATCATGGGAAGCCGCGAGCCGTGGAAGCTTGTCGACTACATCAAGTCGTTCAACTACCTGAACTACGACGGCGGCCAGTTCTCGACCTCGCAGGGCCGCGGCGTCTTCATGGATCAGGCGCTCTCGATCCTTCCGGCCGATTACTGGCGCTGGTGGCTGCTTTCCCACGCCCCGGAAAGCTCGGATTCCGAATTCACCTGGGAGAATTTCCAGGTCTCGGTCAACAAGGACCTTGCCGACGTGCTCGGCAATTTCGTCAGCCGCATCACCAAGTTCTGCCGGTCGAAATACGGCGAGGCGATTCCCGCCGGCGGCGTTCTGGACGATCGCGCCCTGGCGCTGGTCGCAGATCTCGAATCCCGCGTCCGCGCCTATGAAGGGCATATGGAGGCGATGGAAATCCGCAAGGCCGCGACCGAGTTGCGCGGCATCTGGGCGGCCGGCAACGAATACCTGCAATCCGCAGCCCCCTGGACGGTCCACAAAACCGACCCGGAGGCGGCGGCCGCCATGGTCCGCCTCGGGCTCAACCTCATCCGTCTTTACGCGGTCCTGTCGGAGCCGTTCATCCCCGACGCCAGCGCCAAGATGCTCGCCGCGTTGCAGACCGGGGAAAAGTCCTGGCCCGGCCCGGTGGCCACCGCATTGAGCGTGCTGGAACCCGGTCACGGCTTCGAGACGCCGGAGGTTCTCTTCGCCAAGATCTCGGACGAAGAGCGCGAGGAATGGGCGAAACGGTTCTCCGGGGTGCGGACCTAGCCCGGCCCCGTCACGCCGGTGCCGGTTTCGCCCGGCTTGCCGCCAGCCAGTCGGCGACCCGCGCGACCGGGCTTGCCGGTCGCAGCGACCGGGCCGACCAGAGCGTGAGCATCCGCCCCGTCGCCACCCGCTCCGCGAACGGCGCAACCAGCGTTCCGCTGGCGAGATGGGCCTCGACCAGCGCGGAATGGCCGATGAGGACGCCGGCACCATTCACCGCCTCCTCGACCGCCAGCGCGTAAAGTGAAAAGACCGGGCCGGCGGGGGTGAAGCCCTGCCCCGGCAGGGCCGCGGCGGCCCAGCGCTGCCAGTCCTCGGCCCAGGCGCTGTCGGTCAGGCACGGCACCGCGGCGAGGTCCGCCGGTGCAGCCAGGCGCGCGGCGAGGGCCGGCGCGCAGACCGGAAAGATGTCGTCCGGGGCAAGCACCCTGCCCTCGCCCGGCTTGCGAAAGAAGAGATTGAGGTCGAAGGGCGCGCGCTTTAGATCGGGCGGCGCCTCCATCGCGGTGATCGAGATGGTGATCTCGGGCGCGGCTGCCCGCAGACCCGGCAACCGGGGCGAGAGCCAGAGTTGGGCGATGGCGGGCAGGGTCGCGATATGAACCGTGCCGGGCGCCGCCTCGGTTCTGAGACCCTGGACGGCAAGGCCGAGACGGTCGAAGGCCTCGGTGAACTCCGGCAGGGCGCGACGGCCAAGCGCGGTCAGCCGCACCCCCCGCGCATCGCGCTCGAAAAGCGCGGCCCCCAACGTGTCTTCCAGCGCCTTGACATGGGCGGTGACCGCACCCGGCGTCACGCCAAGCTCGGTCGCGGCGGCGGCGAACCCGCCAAGCCGTGCCGCCGCCTCGAAGGCACGGAGCGCGTTGAGCGGCAGGCTTTTGGGCCGGGGCGGTGCGACGGGCATAGATGCCTCAGTTTTTCTACGCCTAAGTTTTCGCAAATCTGATTTGCGCCGGCAAGCCCCTTCTGCTCGACTGGCCCGAACAGAGGAGACCGACCATGCCGCATCTTGCCCGCCGTCCCTGGGTTCCCGCCACCTGCGAGGCGCTGATCCAGCGTCAGGCCGCCGCGACCGACGCGCCTTCGGATGCCGTCGCCGCAAGGATCGAGGCGCTGATCGCCCGCAATGCCGCGATCCACGACCACGACTGCTTCAACCTCAACCCGGCGACCAATGTGATGAACCCGGCGGCAGAGGCGGCGCTGTCGCGCGGGCTCGGCTCGCGCCCCTCGCTCGGCTATCCGGGCGACAAGTACGAAATGGGGCTGGAGGCGATCGAGGAGATCGAGGTGATCTGCGCCGAGCTTGCGGCCGAGGTCTTCGACGCGAGCCATGCCGAGATCCGCGTGTTTTCCGGCGCGATGTCCAACCTCTACGGCTTCATGGCGCTGACTGAACCGGGCGACGCGATCATCGCCCCGCCGGGATCGGTCGGCGGCCATGTCACCCATCACAAGGCGGGCTGCGCCGGGCTTTACGGGCTTGTCAGCCACCCCGCCCCGGTCGATGCCGACGGGTATACCATCGACCTCGACGGGCTGCGCGCGCTGGCGCTGAAGGTCCGGCCGAAGCTGATCACCGTCGGCGGCAGCCTCAACCTTTTCCCCCATCCGGTGCGCGAGGTGCGGGCAGTCGCCGACGAGGTGGGCGCGAAGGTGCTCTTCGACGCGGCGCATCAGTGCGGGATCATCGCCGGACGGCAATGGGCCAATCCCTTGGCCGAGGGCGCGCATCTGATGACGATGTCGACCTACAAGAGCCTTGGCGGTCCGGCCGGCGGGCTGATCGTGACCAACGACGCGGCGATTGCCGAACGGCTCGACCACATAGCCTTCCCCGGCATGACCGCGAATTTCGATGCGGGCCGGGTCGCGGCGCTGGCGCTGACCCTGCTCGACTGGCGCGATTTCGGCCGTGATTACGCGGCGAAGATGGTCGCGGTCGCACGGGCACTGGCCGGGGCGCTGGCGGCAGAGGGGTTGCCGGTCTTCGGCAAGGCGCGCGGTCACACCGCCTCGCACCAGTTCGCGGTCGAGGCGGCGGCGTTCGGCGGCGGGCAGGCCGCGTCGAAGACGCTTCGGCACGCGGGTTTCCTCGCCTGCGGCATCGGCCTGCCGATCGCCGAGGTGGCGGGCGACCTCAACGGCCTGCGCATCGGCACGCCGGAGATCGTGCGGCGCGGCATGACCGAGGCCGACATGCCCGAGTTGGCCCGCCTGATCGCGGCGGGGCTCCGCGCCAACGATCCCGCGGCACTCGCGCCCGAGGTCGCGGCCTACCGTCGGCAGTTCACCGGGCTGCACTTCGTCCGCACGGCTTGACCTTCCCACACCAGCCGCGCCTTTTCACGCGAACGGGGGGGAGGCGACGGGACCAGGCCAACCGGCGCCGACCGCCGCCGCTGATCCCTCTCAGGCACCGTGGCTGCGGTCGTAGCCGCTCCGCGCCGGGGGTTGCCAGCCCGAAAGCATTTCCGGATCGGGGCTGAAAACCTCGACCAGAAGCGGGTGGCAGGCCGCGGTATCGGAGGAATGCTCGGACGAGCAATCCCCGCCCGGACAGGCCGAAAGCGCGCCGAGAAGGTCGATCTCGGCGAAAAACTCGAGGTAGTCGCCGGGGCGGACGGGCGAGGCCTTCATGAAATACTGCCCGGTGTCGCGGGTGAAGCCGGTGCACATGAAGACGTTGAGCACGTCGTGGACATGGGCTTCGGCCTCGTGGAGCGGCAGGCCGGTTTCGGCGGCGAGCGCGCGGGTCAGGTTCGAATGGCAGCAATGGTGATACTGGCCGCCATCGCTGAGCAGGCAGTGGGTGTAGGGATCGCAGCGCGTGCCGATCACGTCGTGGACCGATCCGCCGAACCCGTCGAACCCATACCAGCCGAGCGTGTCGTGAGTGATCGTCGCCATCGGCCGAAGGTGGGGGAAGGCCGACCACAGCCGGTCGCCGGTGGTCAGGTGCGTCCCGTGCAGCGCCCGGGTCTTGCCGGAATAGAAGCGTTCCGAAAGATCGGCCGCGTTCCAGAGGTTGAGATCGCCGACCTGCGGCCCCTCGACCGAGTGGATTCGGAAGAAATGACCGGCCGGCACGCGGAAGCACGCCGCGTCGCGCGGCGGCACCAATACCTCCCCCAGCGTGCGGAGCGTCCGGCGCGCGGCCGCGTAGAGCGCCATCGGGGCTTCGGGCAGTGTCTCGGTCGGATAGCAGATCACCGGGCGCACCGCGCGGCGGGCGTCCGCGTCGGCGGGCGGGGTTGTCGGTTGGTCCAAAGGTGGGCTCCTCAATGATCTGGCAGCGCCGGCCCACTCTGGCCAACGCGCGCCGGGATGCAAGCCCGCCTATCCGCGCTCCAGCACCTCGACGGCAAGGACAGTCGGCAGGTGACGCGCGATCTCGTGCCAGCTGTCGCCCTCGTCCCCGCTGGCGAAGACCGAGCCGGAGTTGGTGCCGAAATAGAGGCCGGCGGGATCGCGCGAATCGCCGGCCATCGCCTGGCGCAGAACGGTGAAGAAGCAGTTCTGCTGCGGCAGACCGGCCCTGAGCGCCTGCCAGCTCTGGCCGCCGTCGCGCGACCGCCAGACCGCGGCCGCCGCCCCGGGCGGATAGCGCCCGGCGCTGTCGCCGTTCAGCGGCAGGGTCCAGATCGTGTCGGGGTCGTGCGGATGGACCCGGATCGGAAAACCGAAGGTCGAGGGCAGGCCCGCCGTGATATCCTCCCAAGAGCGCCCGCCGTCCCCGGAGCGCCAGACGCCGTGGTGGTTCTGCTGATAAAGCACCTCACCCGGCCCCGGCGCCCGCATCATGTTGTGCACGCAATGCCCGGTCTCGCCGTCCCTCGGCGCGGCAGGATGGTCGTGATGGCCGCAGGCTTCGGCATTCGAGAGGCGATTGCGCCGCTCCCAGCTCTTGCCGCCGTCCTCGGTGGCGAAGACCCCGGCGGCCGAGATTCCGACCCAGAGCTTCCGTGCCTCGGCGGGATCACCGACGATCGTGTGAAGAACCAGCCCCGCCGCCCCCGGATTCCAGCTGTCTTTCGAAGGGTGATCGGCGAGCGCCTCGACCTTCTCCCAGGTCTCGCCGCCGTCACGGCTGGCCAGAAGGTTGGCGGGTTTCGTCCCGGCATAAAGCGTGCCGTGGTGCAGGCCGAGCGACCAGACCTGCTGGAACTCCTGCCCGAAGGGGGCCTCTCCGGCGCTCCAGCCGATCGTCGCGGCAAAGTCGGGATCGCTCTCGGCCCAGTCGTCCATGCTGCCCCGGGTCAGTTTCGACAGCGCCCAGCTCTGGCCGCCATCCGCCGACCGCCAGACCCCGGCGCCATGCCATTCGCCGCCGCCGCCGGCCCAGATAATGCCGGTCGCGGGATCGCCGACCGCGTGGTTGATCGGCCAGCCGCCGCAGTGCGGCCCGCTGACGGTCCAGCCGTCCGGCGCCGCCGCGCCCTCGATCAGGAATGCCCCCTTGGTCGTGCCGACCAGCAAGGTGATCTTCCCGGGCATGACGGCCCCTCCCCTGTTGCGCGGGGCCAAGCGTACCATGGCGCCGGTCAACGGCACAGCCGGGCAATGACCTCATCGCGGGCGCAGGCAGTGCTTCGGCGGACCTTCGCACACCGCCCCGCAGGCCGCGCAGCGGTAGTGATCCGCGCCCCCCGTCCGGTCGAGACGCCAGCGGCAGTCGCGGGTCAGCGTCGTGCCGCGCCGGGCCAGCCAGAGGTAGAGCAGGACCGAGACCAGGAGAACGAGGAGGAGGAGGGGCATGCCCGTCCCCTATCACAACACGCGAAGCCGCGTAAACGCGATGCCGGCGGCGCGGCGGTCTGCCGTGCATCGCCGGCGATCTGACCGCCGGACGGGCGAAGTGACGCATCCGGCCGGCATCTTGACGCGAGGTACATGTTTCGTACCGGCGCATTTCACTTGCCTGCCGGGGCGCGCGCACTAGGCTCTTGCCATCCTGCGCGGCGCCTGTTCGCCGCGCCATCCAACCAACAGGAGGTTCCCATGATGAACAAGCTTCTCCTCACGACGGTCCTCAGCCTCGGCCTTGCGCTGCCCGCATTCGCCGCCACGCCGCAGGCCGGCGAGACGCTCGCCGAGAACCAGGACTACACCTACTGGCTTCTCGACGCGATCAAGTCGATGGATCCGCAGATCAACACCGACGTCGAGGGCTCGGGCGTCCTGCGCGCGCTCTTCGAAGGGCTCTACAACGAGGACCAGACCGGCGGCCTCGTGCCCGGCGTCGCCACGTCCTACGAGCTTTCCGACGACAAGACCGTCTACACCTTCCACCTGCGCGACAACGCCAAGTGGTCGAACGGCGACCCGGTGACGGCGGGCGATTTCGTCTATGCCTGGAAGCGTCTCGCCGATCCGGCGACCGCGTCGGAATACGCCTGGTACATGGAGCTCATGCAGGTGAAGAACGCCTCGAAGATCATCGCCGGCGAGGCGCCGGTCGACGATCTCGGCGTGACCGCGCCCGACGATTACACCTTGCAGGTGACGATCGAGGCGCCGCTGCCCTACTTCCCGAAGATGCTGACCCATGCCTCGGTATTCCCGGTGAACCAGAAGGCGATCGAGCAGTTCGGCGACAAGTGGACCGAAGCCGGCAACCTCGTCGGCAACGGCGCCTATGTGCTGAAGGAGCATATCCTCGGCGAGAAGGTGGTGATGGAGCCGAACCCGCTCTACTGGGACAACGAGCACACGATCCTGCAAAAGGTCACGGCGCTGACCATCAATGACGAGAACGCCGCCCTGACCCGCTACCTCGCGGGCGAGCTTGACCGGGTGCAGATTCCGGCCGGCCAGTATCCGCGGCTGAAGGCGGAGTATCCGGATCAGGCCATCTCGGTGCCGCAGTCGTGCTCCTACATCTACATGTTCAACCTCGACGAGGCGAAGGGGCCCGAGGCGCTGAAAGATGTGCGTGTGCGCAAGGCTTTGTCCTACGGCATCGACCGCGACATCATCGTCAACAACATCCTGCAAGGTGGCCAGGCGCCGTCCTACAACTGGACCCATGCGGCGACCGAAGGCTTCAAGATGCCGGACATCGACTATTCGCACTGGACCCAGGAAGAGCGCACCGCAAAGGCCAAGGAACTACTGGCCGAGGCCGGTTACGGGCCGGACAAGCCGCTGGAGCTGACGTTGAACTACAACACGTCGGAAGCGCACAAGAAGATCGCCATCGCGGTCCAGCAGTTCTGGAAGGGGATCGGCGTCAACCTCACGCTCAACAACATGGAGTGGAAGGTCCACACCGACAAGATGCAGAACCAGGACTTCGAGATCGCCCGCTACGCCTGGTGCGGCGACTACAACGAAGCCTCGACCTATCTTGATCTCTTCACCAGCTATTCGGGCCACAACAACGGCAAGTTCTTCAGCGAGGAGTACGACAAGCTGATGAAGGACTCCAAGACCGCTGCCGATCCGGCGCCGCTCTACCAGGAGGCCGAGCAGATCCTCGCCGATGAAATGCCGTTCGCGCCGATCTACCAGTACACCAAGGTCGAAATGATCAAGCCCGACATCAAGGGCGCCGGGCTGACCAACCTGATGCAGAACTGGTACCTCAAGGACATGTATCGCGTCGCCAACTGAGGCGGCTTCGGGGCGCGCCCGACCGGCGCGCCCCCTCCCTTGAGGTCGGACGGAACCCATGCTTTCTTACATCGCCAAGCGTCTGGCCATCGCCGTGCCGACGCTGCTTTTGCTTATCATCATCTCGTTTCTCCTGATGCACGCGGCCCCCGGCGGCCCCTTCACCCAGGAACGCGCCCTGCCGCCGCAGGTGCTGGCCAACCTCGAGGCGAAATACGGCCTCGACCAGCCGCTCTGGCGCCAGATGGCGACCTATGTCTGGGGCATCGTCAGCGATTTCGATTTCGGCCCCTCCTTCATCTACAAGGACCGCACGGTGAACGAGATCATCGCGCAAGGCTTTCCGGTGACGCTGACCTACGGGTCGCTGTCGTTCGTCCTGGCCGTCGCCGTCGGCGTGACGCTCGGCGTCTTCGCGGCGATCTGGCACAATTCCTGGCTCGACTATCTCGCCGTCGGCATCTCCATCGGCGCGCAGGTCCTGCCCAACTTCGTCATGGCGCCGATCCTCGTCCTCGTCTTCACGCTCTGGCTCCGCTGGCTGCCCGGCGGTGGCTGGGAGGGCGGCGCGTGGCAATACATCGTGATGCCGGTGATCGCGCTGTCCACGTCGTTCATGGCCTCGATCGCGCGGATCACCCGGTCTTCCATGCTGGAGGTGCTGAACTCCAACCACATCCGCACCGCCCGCGCCAAGGGCCTGCCGGAGCGCAAGGTGATCCTGCGCCATGCGCTGAAGCCGGCGATGCTGCCGGTCATCTCCTACCTCGGGCCGGCCTTCGTCACGATGATCACCGGATCGGTCGTGGTCGACATCTACTTCTCCACCGGCGGCATCGGCAAAAGCTTCGTCGATTCGGCGCTCAACCGCGATTACGCGGTGATGATGGGGGTCACGATCCTTGTCGGCGCGCTGACGATCCTCTTCAACCTCGTGGTCGATATCCTCTATGCGTGGATCGACCCGAAAATCCGGTACTGAGCCCATGGTCATCGACGCAACCAAGATGAAGAGCCTCGGCGACCGGCTGGCCGCCGAAGAGGTGCGGGGCCGCTCGCCCTGGGCCGATGCGCGCAAACGCTTCTTCCGCAACAAGGCGGCGGTGGCGGGGCTGGTCCTGCTGATCCTCGTCGGCCTCTTCGCGCTTTTCGGCAACTCCCTCGCCGCCTGGTCGAACGAGGAACTGGACTTCACCGTCATGGGACAGGTCGCCGAACTCGGCGGGCCGTCCTTCGCCAGCGGGCATTATTTCGGCACCGACGACCTTGGCCGCGACCTCTTCGCGCGCACCGTGCAGGGCACGCGGATCTCGCTGATGGTGGGGATCGTCGGATCGGCCATCGCGGTCGTCGCCGGCACGCTCTATGGTGCCACCGCCGGCTATGTCGGGGGGCGCATCGACAACGTCATGATGCGCACCGTCGATATCCTGATGTCGATCCCCTACATGTTCGTCCTGATCCTCCTGCTGGTGATCTTCGGTCGCTCCATCGCGATGCTCTTCGTCGGCATCGGCCTCATCTCCTGGCTCGACATGAGCCGGATCGTCCGGGGCCAGACGCTGAGCCTCAAGCACAAGGAATTCATCGAGGCGGCGCAGGCGACCGGGGTGCCGACCTTCACCATCATCCGCCGCCACATCGTGCCGAACCTTCTTGGCGTCGTCGCGGTCTATGCGACCTTGCTGGTGCCTTTGATGATCCTCACGGAAAGCTTCATCTCCTTCCTCGGCCTCGGCGTGCAGGAACCGCTGACAAGCTGGGGGGCGCTGATCTCGGAAGGGGCCGGCACGATCAGCTACGGCACGCTCTGGCAACTGGCCTTCCCGCTTTTCTTCTTCATCATCACGCTCTTCGCCTTCTTCTTCGTCGGCGACGGGTTGCGCGATGCGCTCGATCCGAAGGACCGCTGAGATGGCGCTCCTGGAAATCCGCGACCTCGGCGTCAGTTTCGACACCAACGACGGCGTGGTGAACGCCGTCAACGGCGTCTCCCTCGACCTTGCCAGGGGACAGACCCTCGGCATTGTCGGCGAAAGCGGCTCGGGCAAGAGTCAGCTCGCCTTCGCGATCATGGGGCTTCTGGCCAAGAACGGCCATGCCCGCGGCTCCGTCCGCTTCGACGGGCAGGAGATCCTGAATGCGCCGCCCGCGATCATCAATCCGATCCGAGCGATGAAGATCGCGATGGTGTTTCAGGACCCGATGACCTCGCTCAACCCCTACATGCGGGTCTCCGACCAGATGGCGGAGGTGCTGGTCCATCACAAGGGCATGGCCAAGTCCGAGGCGGTGGCGGAATGCGTCCGCATGCTCGACGCGGTGAAGATCCCCGACGCGAAGGGCCGCGTCGGGCTTTACCCGCACGAGTTTTCCGGCGGCATGCGGCAGCGGGTGATGATCGCGATGTCGCTGCTCTGCCGGCCGGAACTGCTGATCGCGGACGAACCGACAACCGCGCTCGACGTGACGGTGCAGGCGCAGATCATGGCGCTTCTGGCCGACCTGCAACGTGATTTCGGCATGGCGACGATCCTCATCACGCATGACCTCGGCGTTGTCGCCGGGTTCTGCGAAGAGGTGCTGGTGCTCTACGGCGGGCAGGTGATGGAGAAAAGCCCGGTCGATCCCCTCTTCGGCGCGCCGTCGCATCCTTATACGCGCGGTCTTTTGCGGGCGATCCCGCGGGTCGACCAGCACGGCGAGGACCTCGACAGC
Source organism: Rhodobacterales bacterium 32-67-9 (assembly GCA_002280515.1). Taxonomy (GTDB): domain Bacteria; phylum Pseudomonadota; class Alphaproteobacteria; order Rhodobacterales; family Rhodobacteraceae; genus Albidovulum. The sequence continues at coordinate 13,094 of NCEA01000003.1, read as the reverse complement.
ATCCCCGGCAGCCCGCCCAACATGACCCGCGCGCCGAAGGGCTGCCCCTTCGCGCCACGCTGCGACTTCGCGGGCGAGGATTGCCACGACCATCTCGATCCGCTGACCGAATTCACCCCGGGCCGCTGGCGCGCCTGCAACCGCAAGCTGGAGGAGATTGCATGACCGAACCGCTCCTGCGGGTCGAGGACCTGCACGTCACCTTCGACCTGCGCCGCGCCGGCGACATGCCCTGGGCGAAACCGCGGCTCCTGCGCGCCGTCTCCGGCGTGGATTTCGAGCTTTTCTCCGGCGAGACGCTGGGAATCGTCGGCGAATCCGGTTGCGGCAAGTCCACCCTCGCCCGCGCGATCATCCAGATGGTGCCGGCGACCGGCCGCGCGATCTGGCAGGGCAAGACAGACCTTCTGGCGCTGACGAAGCGCGAGATGCTGAAATACCGCGCCGATATCCAGATGGTGTTCCAGGACCCGCTGGCAAGCCTCAACCCCCGGATGACCGTCGGCCAGATCATCGCCGAACCCCTGCGCACCCACCGGCCCGACATGGCCGAGGGTGAGCTGAAGATGAAGATCAAGGCGATGATGGACCGCGTCGGCCTGCTGCCGAACCAGATAAACCGCTATCCGCACGAGTTTTCCGGCGGCCAGTGCCAGCGGATCGGCATCGCGCGGGCGCTGATCGTGGAGCCGAAGCTTCTGATCTGCGACGAGCCGGTCTCGGCGCTCGACGTGTCGATCCAGGCGCAGGTGATCAACCTTCTGGCGGAACTGCAGCGCGATCTCGGGCTGGCGATGATCTTCATCGCCCACGATCTGAGCGTCGTGAAGCATATCTCGGACCGGGTGATGGTGCTCTATCTCGGCCGGACGATGGAGGTCGCGGCGGGGAACGACCTTTATGCCGATCCGCAGCATCCCTATACGCAGGCGCTGCTCTCGGCGGTGCCGATCCCCGACCCGGTGGCGGAACGCGCGAAGGTGATGATCCCGCTCGAAGGCGACCTGCCCTCGCCCCTGAACCCGCCCACGGGCTGCGTCTTCCGCACCCGCTGCCCCCGCGCCGAGGCGCGCTGCGCCGAGAAGGCGCCGGAATTGACGAGGAGCGCGCATGGCGTCGCCTGCCATTTTCCGGGGCCGCTGGTGAAACGGCCGAAAGTGGCGGAGCCGGCGTGATCAGGCAAGGTGGGTTGAAACCCACCTTGCGCCTCAGCCCTTCACGACCCTCTGGGTCTGGACGCCAAGCCCCTCGACCGAAAGCCGCATCACCTCGCCGCCCTTCAGGTAGACCGGCGGTTTCTGCCCCATGCCGACGCCCGGCGGCGTGCCGGTCGAGATGACGTCGCCCGGCTGCAGGGACATGAACCGGCTGACATAGGACACGAGGTGCGGCACCTTGTAGACCATCGTCGCGGTGGTGCCGTTCTGGTAGCGGTGTCCGTCGACCTCCAGCCACATCTTCAGCGCGTCGATGTCGCCGGCCTCGTCCGGCGTCACCAGCCACGGCCCGATCGGCCCGAACGTGTCGCAGCCCTTGCCCTTGTCCCAGGTTCCCGCCCGCTCGATCTGGTATTCGCGTTCCGAGACGTCGTTGATCACGCAGTAGCCCGCGACATGGGACAGCGCGTCGGCCTCTTCGATGTATTTCCCGCCGGTGCCGATGACGACGCCAAGCTCCACCTCCCAGTCGGTTTTCACCGAACCGCGCGGGATTTCCACGTCGTCGTCCGGGCCAGAGATCGCCGAGGTCCACTTGTTGAAGATCACCGGCTCCGGCGGCACCTGAAGACCGGATTCCGCGGCATGGTCGGCGTAGTTGAGCCCGATGCAGATGAACTTGCCGATAGCCCCGACGCAGGGGCCAAGCCGCAGGTCCGCCTGCGGTATGCCGGGGACGAGTGGCAGGGATTCGGGGGCCGTCGCCGCGATCCGTGCCAGCGCCCCGGGCAGCAGGGCAGCCCCCCCGATGTCGTCAACGATCCCGGAGAGATCGCGCACCCGTCCCGACGCGTCGAGCAGACCCGGCTTTTCCCGACCCTTCGGCCCGTAGCGAAGAAGTTTCATTCGTCCCCTCCCGTATCCGGTTTCCGCCGCAGGCTGGCCTCAGGCGCCGCCGGGGTCAAGCGGCGATCTGTGGCGGGCCGCTGGCGGCGGGCGGATTATCCTTGACTCGGAATTTGACCAAGCGGTTAATCGGCACACGGCGATCCTGCCCCACGAAGGGCGCGGGACGTATAGAAAACATCACCGACAGCGGAGATTTCAGGAATGCTACACAGTCGCACACTTCTGGCGGCCACGGTCGCGGCCTTCACGCTCTTCAGCGCGCCGGTGCGGGCCGAGACGCCCGCCGACACGCTGATCCAGGCCTGGGCCATCGACGACATCATCTCGCTCGACCCGGCCGAGATCTTCGAATTCACGGCTTCGGAAATCGCCGGCAACTCCTACGAGGGACTCATCGGCTACGACCCGGCCGACGTGACCAAGATCTATGGAAAGATCGCCGAGAGCTGGGAAGTCGCCGCCGACGGCATGTCGATCAGCTTCAAGATCAAGCCGGGCCGCAGCTTCGCCTCCGGCAACCCGATCACGGCCGAGGACGTCGTCTTCTCGCTGACCCGCGCGGTCAAGCTCGACAAGTCGCCGGCCTTCATCCTGACCCAGTTCGGGCTGAACCCCGAGAACGTCGACCAGATGGTGGTTCAGGAGGGCGCCGATACCGTCGTCTTCAAGATGGACAAGCCCTATGCCCCGACGCTGGTCCTCTATTGCCTGACCGCCACCGTGGGCTTCGTCGTCGACAAGAAGTTGGTGATGGAGCACGAGGCCAACGGCGATTTCGGCTATGAATGGCTGAAGACCAACTATGCCGGCTCGGGCCCCTTCGCGATCCGCGAATGGCGCGCCAACGAGGCCGTGGTGATGGAGCGGAACGCGAACTATTCGGGCGACGCCCCGGCGATGGCGCGCGTCATCTACCGCCACATCCCCGAGGGCGCGACCCAGCGGCTCCTCCTCGAACAGGGTGACATCGACATCGCCCGCTCGCTGACCGCCGAAGAACTCGATGCAGTGCGCGCCAACCCGGATCTCAAGATCCAGGAAGGCCCGAAAGGCTCGATCTACTACCTCGGCCTCAACCAGAAGAACGAATACCTGTCGAAGCCGGCGGTGCGGCAGGCGATGAAATACCTCGTCGACTATCAGGCGATCGCCGACACGATCATGAAGGGCAAGGTCTCGGTCCACCAGGCCTTCCTGCCGAACGGCTTCCTCGGCGCGCTGAACGACAACCCGTTCGCGCTCGATGTCGCCAGGGCGAAGGAACTGCTGGCCGAGGCCGGCGTGCCCGACGGTTTCTCGGTCACCATGGACACCCGCAACACACCCGAGATCACCGGCATCGCCCAGGCGATCCAGCAGACGATGGCGGAAGCCGGCATCACGATGGAACTGATCCCCGGCGACGGCCAGCAGACGCTGACCAAGTACCGGGCGCGCAACCACGACATCTACATCGGCCGCTGGGGCCCGGACTATCAGGACCCGCACACCAACGCCGATACCTTCGCGCGCAACCCCGACAACTCCGACGACGCCACCTCGAAGCCGCTTGCCTGGCGCAATGCCTGGGACATCCCCGAGATGACCAAGATGGCCGACGCGGCGATGCTGGAAGGCGATGCCGCCAAGCGCGCGGAAATGTACCTGGAGATCCAGCGCGAGCATCAGGAAACCTCGCCCTTCGTCATCATGTTCCAGGAGATCGAGGTCTCGGCGATGCGCAACAACGTCAACGGCTTCATCGTCGGGCCGTCGTTCAACGACAACAACTTCGCGCATGTGACCAAGTAGCATGAGCGATACGACCACCGGCGGAGGGCGCGACAGCGCCCTCCTGCGCGTCGCGTGGAAAGCGGTGAAACTCGTCGCGACCGTCGCGCTGACCTTTCTCGGGCTTCTCGTCGTCACCTTCCTGATTGGCCGGGTGGTGCCCGTCGATCCGGTCCTGGCGGTGGTCGGCGACCGCGCCTCCCAATCGGTCTATGACCGGGTCTATCTCGAGCTTGGGCTCGACAAACCGCTTTACGAGCAGTTCTGGATCTACCTCCAGAAGGTCATGACCGGAGATTTCGGCCAGAGCTTCCTCACCAAGCGCGACATCGTCGACGATATCGCCCGCGTCTTCCCGGCAACGCTGGAGCTTGCGACGGTCGCCATCCTGATTGGCACAGTGATCGGGATTCCGATGGGCGTCTGGGCCGCCGTCCGCCAGGGCCGGTTCGCAGACCAGGCGGTCAGGGTGCTGGGGCTCGTCGGCTATTCGGCGCCGATCTTCTGGCTCGGCCTGCTCGGCCTGCTCGTCTTCTACGCCCGACTGCAATGGGTCGCCGGCCCCGGCCGGATCGACATCGCCTATGAATACGCGTTGACGCCGAAGACCGGGCTCCTTCTTCTCGACAGCGCCATGCAGGGCCAGTGGGAGGTGTTCCGCAATGTGTTTTCCCACATCATCCTGCCCGCCTCGCTGCTGGGGTATTTCTCGATGGCCTATATCAGCCGGATGACCCGCAGCTTCATGCTGAACGAACTGGCGCAGGAATACGTCACAACCGCACGGGTCAAGGGCGTACCGGAATGGCGCATCATCTGGGTCCATGCGCTCAGGAACGCCGCCGTGCCGCTCGTCACGGTCGTCGCCCTCTCCTACGCCAACCTCCTCGAAGGCTCGGTCCTGACCGAGACGGTCTTCGCCTGGCCCGGACTTGGCCAGTACCTTACCAACTCGCTCCAGAACGCCGACATGAACGCGGTTCTCGGCGGCACCCTGGTGATCGGGTCGATCTTCGTCGGGCTGAACCTTCTGTCCGACCTTCTCTATTCGCTGCTCGACCCCCGGGTCAGGAGGGGCCGATGACCGCGATGACCCGCCGCGAATGGCTCCTCTCCGAACGCCCGGCCTCGCGCCGGCAGGCCCGGCTTGGTCAGGCCTACCGGACCTGGCTCACCTTCCGCTCCAACTGGCTCGCGATGGTCGGGCTCGGCATCGTCCTCGCCCTCATCCTCGTCGCGATCTTCGCCGACGTCATCGCGCCCTACAATCCGGTGATCGGCGGCGACCTCAGGACCGCGCGGTTCCTGCCGCCCCTGACCGGCGACCACTTGCTCGGCACAGACGATCTCGCCCGCGACATCTTCAGCCGCATCGTCCACGGCTCGCGGCTGACGCTGATGGTCGTCGTCCTCGTCGCGGTCATCGCGACGCCGATCGGGCTTCTCGTCGGCACCACCTCGGGCTATTTCGGCGGCTGGGTCGACACCGTGCTGATGCGGATCACCGACATCTTCCTCGCCTTCCCGCGCCTCATCCTGGCGCTGGCCTTCGTCGCCGCCCTCGGCCCCGGCATCGAGAACGCGATCATCGCCATCGCGATCACCTCCTGGCCACCCTACGCCCGTCTCGCCCGCGCCGAGACGCTGACCATCCGCGACAGCGACTACATCAATGCCGCCCGGCTTCAGGGCGCCTCCTCGGCCCGCATCCTCTGGGGACACGTGACGCCACTCTGCCTCTCCTCGGTGATCATCCGCGTCACGCTCGACATGGCCGGCATCATCCTGACGGCGGCAGGGCTCGGCTTTCTCGGCCTCGGCGCCCAGCCGCCGCAGCCCGAATGGGGCGCGATGATCGCCGCCGGGCGGCGCTTCCTCATCGACCAGTGGTGGGTCGCGACCATGCCCGGCATCGCCATCTTCATCGTCTCGCTCGGCTTCAACCTTCTCGGCGACGGGCTGCGCGACGTTCTCGATCCGAAAGCCCGCAAATGAACTTTCATCTTGCCGAAAATATCCCCGCCGGAGGCATCCGCCGATGACGCCCCTCCTCACGGTCGAAGACCTGCGGATCACCTTTCCGACACGGGCAGGCCCGTCCGAGGTCGTGCGCGGCGTCTCCTTCACGCTCGGCCGCGAACGGCTCGGCATCGTCGGTGAAAGCGGATCGGGCAAAAGCCAGACCGGCCGCGCCCTCCTCGGGCTGACGCCGCCGCCTGGCAAGGCCACGGCGAAGGTGCTGAATTTCGACGGCATCGATCTCAAGAACGCCTCCGCCGCCACCTGGCGCCGCTTGCGGGGCGCGCGGATGTCGATGGTCATGCAGGACCCGAAATTCTCGCTCAATCCGGTCATGACCGTCGGCAAGCAACTGCTGGAGGCGCTGAAGTTCGGCGCCGGCGAGACGAGGGCCGAGGCCCGCGTCCGCGCCCTCGCCATGCTCGAGGCGGTGCAGATCCGCGACCCCGAGCGGGTGTTCCGCGCCTATCCGCACGAGCTGTCCGGCGGCATGGGCCAGCGCGCGATGATCGCGATGATGCTGGTGACCGAGCCTGACCTCCTGATCGCGGACGAGCCGACCTCCGCCCTCGACGTGACGGTGCAGGTCGAGGTGCTGCGCATCCTCGACGCGCTGGTCCGCGACCGGGGGATGGGGCTCATCTTCATCAGCCACGACCTGCGCCTCGTCTCCTCGTTCTGCGACCGCGTCCTCGTCATGTATGCCGGCCGCGTTGTCGAGGAACTGAAGGCCTCCGAACTCGACAAGGCGCAGCACCCCTACACGCGGGGCCTGATGAACTGCCTGCCGAAGATCGAGGGCGGCGTGCGCCCGCTGCCAACGCTCGAAAGGGACGCGGCATGGGCGCTGTGATGCTCGACGCTGACGATCTTCACGTCACCTTCCGCAGTGGCGGCGACACGGTGAAGGCGGTGCGCGGCGTCTCGTTCGCCGTCGCCCGGGGCGAGAGCTTCGGCATCGTCGGCGAAAGCGGCTCGGGAAAGTCGACAGTGCTGCGCGCCATCTGCGGCCTCGCGCCGACCACGGCCGGGACGATCCGGCTCGACGGCACGCCGCTGACCGATCCGCGCCCGGCCAGTTTCTACCGCCATGTCCAGATGGTCTTTCAGGACCCCTACGCCTCGCTCCACCCTCGCCACACCATCGACAAGGTCCTCTCCGAGCCCCTGGCCATCCACGGCTTCGACCGGCGCGAGGAACGGATCGAAGCGGCGCTCAACGATGTCGGCCTCGGTGGCGACTTCCGCTTCCGCTATCCGCACCAGCTCTCGGGCGGCCAGCGCCAGCGCGTCGCCGTCGCCCGCGCCCTCATCCTCGAACCCGAGGTGCTCTTGCTGGATGAGCCGACCTCGGCCCTCGACGCCTCGATCCAGGCCGAGGTGCTGAACCTGCTCGACCGCATCCGCGCCGAGCGCGGGCTGACCTATCTCATGGTCAGCCACGACCTCGCCGTGGTCGCCCACATGTGCGACCGGCTGGTCGTCATGCAGCACGGCCTTGCGGTCGAGGAGCTGACGCGCGAAGCTCTGGCCGCGCACCGCGCCGAAACCGACTACACCCGGAAACTGCTCTCGGCCTCCGAGGGCTACACCCCTGCCGAGGCTTCATGATCCCCGTATTCGACGGTCACAACGACTTCCTCCTGCGACTTCTCCGCGCCCCTGAACATCGCGACACGATCTGGCTGAAAGGCGAGGGCAAGGGCCATCTCGACCTGCCCCGGATGAAGGCGGGCGGCTTCGCCGGCGGCTTCTTCGCGGTCTACATCCCCTCGCCCGTCGCCCATGATGCCCCCGATTACGAGGCGATCATGGACGCCCCGCCCTATGACCTGCCGCTGCCAGACCTGATCGGCACGGATGCCGCGCAGCCGGTCGCCGCCGCGATGATCGGACATCTGATGTGGATGGAACGCACCGGCACGCTGGCGATCTGCCGGACGGTCGCGGAAATCCGGGGCGCGATGGCAGCCGGCAAGATTGCCGCGATCTTGCATTTCGAAGGCGCCGAGCCGATCGGCGAGGATCTCGACGCGCTGCACCTCTGGCATGCGGCGGGCCTCCGCTCGCTCGGCCCGGTCTGGTCGCGGCCGACGGTTTTCGGCCACGGTGTCCCGTTCCGCTTCCCCGGCACGCCCGACAGCGGCCCGGGGCTGACCGCGGCGGGCAAGCGACTCGTCGCCGAATGCAACGCGCTGAAGATCATGATCGACCTCAGCCATCTCAACGAGGCCGGCTTCAACGATGTCGCCGCCCTCTCCGACGCACCTCTGGTCGCCACCCATTCGAACGCTCATGCGATCACCCCCTCGACCCGCAACCTGACCGACCGGCAGCTTGCGATGATCGCCGAGTCGGACGGCATGGTCGGGCTGAACTTCGCCACCGTCTTCCTGCGCGAGGATGGCCGCAAGTCGACCTTCACGGGCTGGGATCCGGTCCTGCGCCACCTCGATTACCTGATCGGCAAGCTCGGCGAGAACCGCGTCGGCCTCGGCTCGGATTTCGACGGGGCGACGGTGCCGGCGGATATCGGCGACGTGGCCGGCCTGCCGCGGCTTCTCGCCGCCCTGCGCGCGCATGGCTTTGACGACGCGCTGCTGGCCAAGCTCGCGCACCAGAACTGGCTGGCGCTGCTGGAGCGGACCTGGGGCTGATGGGCCTGCCGCATCTCGCCAACGCGGAGGCGCGGCGGCTCTTCCTCGACCGCCACGCGCTGATCGAGCCGCCGTCTGGCCCTGCGAAGGGCGAGGAGCTTCTGACGCTGATCCGCCGGCTCGGCTTTGTCCAGGTCGACAGCATCAACACGGTCGAGCGCGCGCATCACATGATCCTCTGGTCGCGGCGGCAGAGCTACCGGCCCGGCAATCTCTCACGCCTTCTCGAACGCGACCGCACGCTATTCGAGCACTGGACACACGACGCCTCGGTCATCCCGACCGAATTCTTCGCCCACTGGAAGCTGCGCTTTGCCCGGGACTCGGACCGCATCCTGTCGAGATGGGCAGCCTGGCAGGGCACGGAGTTCCACGACAAGATCGCGGACGTTCTGGCCCATGTGCGCGCCGGTGGCCCCTGCGGCTCGGGCGATGTGGGCGAGGACGAGACGCGCGGCAAGGGCGGCTGGTGGGAATGGCATCCGTCGAAGACCGCGCTGGAGTTCCTCTGGCGCTCGGGGGAGCTTTCCGTCTGCCACCGGCGCAACTTCGCCAAGCTCTACGACCTGACCGAACGGGTCCACCCCGAGGCCCACGCCGCCCCAGCGCCGGCCGAGGCCGAGACCATCGACTGGGCCTGCAACGCGGCCCTCGACCGGCTCGGCTTTGCCACGTCGGGGGAGATTGCCGCCTTCTGGGATACCGTGGCGCCGCAGGAAGCGAAGGACTGGTGCGCGGCGGCGATGACACGGGGCGAGATTGTCGAGATCACGGTCGAAGGGGCGGACGGACGACCGCGCAAGTGCTTTGCCCGGCCCGATATCCACGAGGCGGCGGCGAAGGTCGGCGAAGCGCCGAACCGGGTCCGCATCCTCTCCCCCTTCGATCCGGCGCTGCGCGACCGGAACCGGACCGAGCGCCTCTTCGGCTTCTTCTACCGGATCGAAGTCTTCGTGCCGGAGGCGAAGCGCCAGTACGGCTATTACGTCTTCCCGGTGATGGAGCGCGACCGCCTCATCGGCCGGCTCGACGCGAAGGCCGCCCGCGCCGAGGGGCGGCTTGCGGTGCGCGCCTTCTGGCCGGAGCCGGGCGTTTCGATGGGGGCCGGCCGCATCGCCCGGCTCGAGGCGGAACTCGACCGCCTCGCCCGCTTCACCGGCTGCGACGGCGTGAGCTTCGTCGACGGCTGGCTTCGTCCGGTCTGAGCTTCGCCGAAAACGACATCGCCCGGCGTCGGCATCGGAGAAGACCGTCCCCCACCCCCTCGGCCAGTCTGCCGCGAAAGGGAGGAACGGAATGGGCAGCGAAATAGGCTACCGGCGGGGGGTGCTCTTCGTCATCCTCGCGGCGGTGCTCTGGTCGCTCATGGGCCTCGCGATCCGGCTGATGGGCGACGCGGGCACCTGGCACGTACTCTTCTACCGCTCGCTCGGGCTGGTGCCGGTGCTTTTCCTCGTGATCCTGCGCCGCTCGGGCGGGCGCCCCTTCGACCGGATCCGCGCCGCGGGCTGGCCGGGGCTGATCGGCGGGGCCGGACTTGTCGTCGCCTTCGCTGGCGCGATCTTCGCGATCCAGGCGACGACCATCGCCAATGCGGTCTTCCTCTTTGCCGCAGCACCGCTGATGACGGCGGTGATGGCCTGGCTTCTCCTGAAGGAACCGGTGCGCCCGGCCACCTGGGGCGCCATCGCGCTGGCCGGGGTCGGCATGTTCGTGATGGTACGCGAGGGGCTCGCCATCGGTGCGGGCTGGGGCAACCTCGCCGCCCTGCTGTCGTCGGCGGGCTTCGCCGCCTTCACCATCACCCTGCGTTGGGGCCGTCTGGGCGACATGCTGCCTGCGGTGCTGATCGGCGGCACGCTATCCGTCCTCGTCGCCGGCGTGGTAATCTTGGCGCGCGGCGAAAGCTTCGCGCTGCCGCCGCGCTCGATCGCGATCGCGCTCGCGATGGGCACTGTGCTCCTCGGCCTTGGCATGGCGATCTACACGGCCGGAAGCCGCGTTGTGCCGGCGGCCGAGATCGGGCTTCTGTCCATGGCCGAGGTGATGCTGTCGCCGGTCTGGGTCTGGCTCTTCCTCGGCGAAAGCGCGAGTGCCGGCACCTTCGTCGGCGGCACGGTCCTTCTGGCCGCCATCGCCCTCAACGCCGCCACCGGCATGCGCCACCGTCCGCCGCCGTTGACCGTCTGATCAGCGCGAGCGGCGGAAGAACCGCGCGCGGGAATAGAGATCCTCGAGCCGCTTCATCCGAGCCTGCGTCTCGTCCCAGGTGAGGGTCTGCACCGCCGCCAGCAGGGTTTCGACCAGCACCTGGATCGCCACGGTCGAATCCCAGGCCGAGGGCGCCTCGATATGGGCCGAAAGGCGGTAACGCGCCCGCTCCGCCGCCGGAGAAATCCACTGGTCGGTGATCAGCACCACCTCCGCCCCTTGATCGGCGGCAATCTCGACAAGGCTGAGGACGTTGTTCTCGTAGCGCCGGATGTCGAAGGCCAGAAGTACGTCGCCGGGCGCCATGTCGATCAGCGCCGGCGGCCAGGCGTTCGACATGTCGGAAATCAGCGTCACGTCGCGGCGGATGATCTTCATGTGGGTAACGAAGTAATCCGCCATCGCATGGGTGATTCGTCCACCCATGGCGAGGATCTTGCGGTTCTTGTCGGCCATCAGCCGCGCCACCGCGTCGAACTCCGCATGGTCGATCTGGCCGAGCGTCGCCTGAAGGTTGCCGACGACCGCATCGGCGAAACGGTTGAGGATATGGGTGTCCGGCACCCCCACCGTCCAGCGGTCGTGCTTGGCGATGGGAGAGATCAGGCGTTCCTCGACCTCGGCACGCACCACGGTCTGGAAATCGGGATAGCCCTTGTAACCAAGCTTCTGCACCAGACGGACCACCGTCGGGGTCGAGACCTCCGCCCCCTTCGCCAGCGCCGTGATGGAGCCGAGCGCGGCCACCGGATAGTGCCGGGTGAGATGGCTCGCGAGCTGGCGCTCGGCCCGTGTCAGACCGTCGAAGCGGGCCCTGATCTGCTGTTCGATCGTCCGCGCGGCTCCTGGCACCCTGTCGTACTCCCAAGCGGTCCGAAGGCGTCCGGCCGCACCATAGAAACGATTGTAACAGAAAATTCAATTCAGAAAACATCTTGACAGAAAGCGGTGCGGCAGAGGAGCCTTGAGGTGGTGAATCAGGGGCATCCGGGATAATGGCGGCGGCGCAAAATCAGAGCCTTCCGGTCGTGGTGACTGAAAACGGCGGTGCGCCGGGGCCGTTCCTGATCGTCTGCGAACATGCCTCGAACCACTTCCCCGCCGCCTTCGGCACCCTTGGGCTCGACCCCGAGGCGCGGGCCGCGCATATCGCCTGGGACCCCGGCGCGCTCGGCGTCGCGCGGCGGCTTGCCGCCAATCTCAACGCGCCGCTCGTCGCCGCCGGCATCTCGCGGCTCGTCTACGACCTGAACAGGCCGCCCCACTCGCCCGGCGCGATGGCGGCGCGGAGCGAGACCTACGACATTCCCGGCAACGCGGGCCTGACTCCGACCGAGCGCCAGCGCCGGACCGAGGCGGTCTACCTGCCCTTCCACGCCGCGCTGCACGCCGAGATCGCGCGGCGGCTCGCCGGCGGCGCGCCGCCTGTCATCGTCACGGTCCACAGCTTCACCCCGGTCTGGTTCGGCAAGCGCCGCGATGTCGAGTTCGGCGTCATCCACGACGCCGACCCGACGCTTGCCCGCGCGGTGCTGGCCGAGGCGACGGCGCGCACCGGCCTCGACTGCCGCCTGAACGAGCCCTATTCGGCCGCCGACGAGGTGACGCACACGCTCCGGCTTCAGGCGACGCCCTACGGGCTTGCCAACGTGATGCTGGAGATCCGCAACGACCTGATCGCGGATCCCGAGGCCGAGGCGGCGATGGCCGACGGCCTCGCCCCCGTCCTCGCCGCAGCTCTGGCGGCACCGTCCCTGAAACCCGCAACAAAGGCGGCGGTCTGACATGCCGAACTGGTGCCGAACCTATGTCAGGGTGATCGAGGGGCTGAATTACCGCGTCGGCCGGATGGCGATGTATCTGCTCTTCCTGATGATGGCGATCCTCATCTGGTCCTCGGTCACCAAGATCATCCGGGTGCCGGCGATCTGGACACTGGAAATGGCGCAGTTCACGCTGGTCGCCTACTACCTGCTCGGCGCGCCCTACACGTTCCTTCTGGATACCAACGTGCGGATGGACCTGCTCTATGCCCGGCTGCGTCCGCGCACACAGGCGCTCTGGGACGTGTTCACTGTCTTCGCGCTGATCTTCTATCTCTGCGTCATGCTCTACGGCGCCTTCGGCAGCACCGTCTATTCCTTCGAGACATGGGAGAGGTCGCCGACCGGCTGGCGCCCCTACCTGTGGCCGATCAAGGTCATCATCTGCGTCAGTTTCGTCCTGATGATCCTGCAAGCCATAGCGCACCTCATCCGCGATTTCGCGATCATCCGCGGTGAGGAAATCTGATGTCCTACGAGTCGATCGCGGTCCTGATGTTCTCGACCATGCTCCTGATGATGATCACGGGGCAGCGGGTCTTCGGCGC
>NCEA01000042.1 GCA_002280515.1 Rhodobacterales bacterium 32-67-9 | reverse complement strand
TGATCGAGCGGAAGACCTCGGGGTCGCGCGCCGAAAGCGGCGCGGTGAAAAATCCGGTGTCGCGGTGCGGGGCTGTCATGGGCGTCTCCTGAGGTCAGCCGGTCCAGCCGAGGCCGGCGGCAATGCTGTTCATGGATTGGATGAGGGGGATTGCCGCCCGGGTCGTGGGCCGGGTTCGGGCGTCACGCAGGAGGTGCACCTGAAGCTGGTTGATCCGGTCGAGCTGCGGCTGAAGCCGCACGAACCTTTCGCGCATGTTCGGAAACCGCGCACCGATGCCGGAACCGCCGGTCAGGTCGCGGATCGCCGCGACGGAACGGGCATGTTCGGCGCGCACCTTCGTGAAAACCCGGTCGCGGAGTTCCCGCTCCTCGACCAGGCCGGCATAGGTTTCGGCGATATCCATGTCCGCCAGCAGCAGCGATTTCTCGACTTCGTCCACCATCAGCCGGAACAGGCGATGCTGGGCGAACATCTCGGCCAGAAGCCGGTCGCCCTCGGCGCCCCGCACCTGTCGGAACGACGCGACCGCCGCGCCGAAACCGTACCAGCCGGTCAGGAGGTGACGGTTCTGCGACCAGGCGAAGACCCAGGGGATCGCCCGGAGATCGGCAAGGCTTTTCGCCCCGAACCGCCGCGCCGGACGCGAGCCGATCTTGAGCATGGCGAGTTCCTCGACGGGGCTGGCCTGCTGGAAATAGTCGATGAAGCCCGGCAGGGCGAGCAGGTTGCAATAGGCGGTCTGCGACATGCCCGACAGCGCCTCAAGCGCGTCGACATGTTCGGGATTGGCCGCCGGCTGCACCCGGCTTTGCATATGCGCCAGAACCGATGCGGCAAGAAGTTCGAGCTGGTTCAGCGCGGTGCCGCGATTGGCGTATTTCGAGGATACCACCTCTCCCTGTTCGGTGATCCTGAGACGGCCGTGGATGGTGCCCAAGGGTTGCGCGGCGATGGCGCGCTCGGTCGGTGCGCCGCCCCGGCTGACGGACCCGCCCCGGCCGTGAAAGAAGACCGGGCGCAAGTCGTGGCGGGCGAGCGTCTCGGTGATCCGCCGCTGTGCCTTGTCGAGTTCCCAGGTCGAGCAGACGAAGCCGCCGTCCTTGTTGCTGTCGGAATAGCCCAGCATCACCTCGATCGTCCCGTCGCGCGACTTCATGCTGCTGCGGGCCAGCGGCACGGCCAGAAGATCGTCGAACACAGCCGGCGCGCGGCGCAGATCCTCGATCGTCTCGAAAAGCGGCACGACCCGCAGGTCGAGCTTTTCCGCGCCGAATCCAGCGTAACGGGCAAGGAGGTAGACCCCGAGGATGTCGTCGCTCGACCGGCTCATCGACAAGATGAAGGGGCCGATCGCCTCCGGGTCGCAGGAAAGCCGCGCGTCGCGCATCAGCGTCAGGAGATCGAGAAGTTCGCGCGCCTCGGGCCCGAGTTTCGCCGGGTCGGGGAAGACGAGGTCGGGATCGCCGATTTCCCGCCGCAGCCGTCCCGACCAGGCCTTTGACCCGAAGTCCGGGGCACCGCCCAGGAGCGTCCAGATTTCGGTGAGAACCGCCGTGGTCACCGCGGAATTCTGCCGCACGTCGAGCGTCGCGGTGCGGAAGCCGAAGGTTTCCGCCTGCCAGCGGATCGGCCTCAGGTGACGCTCGGCGATGCGGTCCGCGCCGATCGCCACCAGCGTTTCGTCCAGCGCCCGGATGTCCGCGAGGAATTGGCCGACGGTCGCGTAGGCATCTGGACCCTCCGCCATCGTCGCGTCGAGCCGCCCGGTGATGACGGTCAGCGCCTGCCGGAAAAGTTCGCCGGGGTTGCGCGCTTCGTGAAGGGCGGCCTGTCCGGTCCGGCCGATGATGGCGCGCAACCGCACCTCGTCCGCCGCGGGGATAGTCACGATCCGCGAGGTGATGCTGATCCGGGAGGCGGCGGCGTGGACGCCGGCGCGGTATTTTTCCAGAACCGCCTGCCGCGACCGCTGGATCGCCCCGGCCGTCACCTCTGCCGTGACGTTGGGATTGCCGTCGCGGTCGCCACCGATCCAGGAATGGAACTTGATGCAGGGCGTGATGTCGTCAACCTTGCCGAAGCGCGATTGCGTCGCCGCGACGAAGCGATCGAAAACCTGCGGGACGGCGTCGTAGATGCTGTCGCGGAAGAATTGCAGGCCCCACTCGATCTCGTCATTCAGGCTCGGACGTTCGAGTCTCAATTCCCCGGTCATCCACAGCAGGTCGATCTCGCTCTCGATGTCGAGCAGGATGTCCTCGCGTTCGCGCGGCGTCCAGCGCTGGGTTTCGAGCGCGACAAGGCAGCGATAGATGCGCCGGTGAATCTCAAGGACCGTGACGCGCTTGGCCTCGGTCGGATGGGCGGTCAGGGTCGGCCCGACCGAAAGCCGGCGCGCGACGTCTGCGAAGTCGGACGCCGTCATGCCGGCGTCGAGATCGGCGAGAACCTTGGCGAAGCTGCCCTCGACGGCTTCGGCGCCGTGCTGCGCCTCGGCATGGCGCCGGTCACGCATGGCGGTATTCTCGTCGATGATCCGCGTCAGCTGGAACCAGATCGTGATCGCCTGCAGGCAGGGGATCGCGGCGTCGCCAGAGGGCAGTTCGGACCCGTCCTCCTCGATCAGGCCGGCGACATGGGGTGCCCGCCGGCCGATGACGTTGCGCCACAGCCGGTAAAGGTCGGACCGCAGGCCGGCGGCATAGTCGGCCTGTTCCGCAGTCTGCCGGTCGATGGCCTTCGGGGCTGCGGACATGGGTCAGGCGACCCGGTCGCGCGGTGTCTTGCCGCCGAAAAAATCCGCGAGGTTGTCGAGCACGCGAAAGCCCATCGCCTCGCGGGTTTCGCGGGTGGCGGAGCCGAGATGCGGCAGGAGAACAAGGTTGTCTGCGCCGAGAAGCGCGTCCGGGACATGCGGTTCGCGTTCGAAGACGTCGAGCCCGGCGCCGCCGATGGTGCCGAACCACAGGGCCTGCGCCAGCGCGTGTTCGTCCACGACCTCGCCGCGTGCCGTGTTGATCAGGAACGCCCCCGGCCGCATCAGGTCGAGCCGGCGCGCGTTGATCAGATGCCGGTTCGCGGCGCCCCCCGGACAGTGAAGCGAGACGAAATCGCATTCGGGCAGCAGGTCTTCGACCGTCGGCACCTGCACCGCGTTGTAAAGGGCCAGCACTTCGGCCGGAACGGCCGAGCGGTTCTGCACGAGGATCTTCATGCCGAAGCCGAAATGCGCGCGCTGCGCCATCGCCTGCCCAATCCGGCCAAAGCCGATGATGCCGAGCGTGGCGCCGGAAACCTTGGTGCCGATCAGATGGGTCGGCCGCCAGCCGGACCAGCGCCCTTCGCGCAGTTCGCGTTCGCCCTCGCCGGCCCGCCGCGCCACCATCAGCATCAGCGTCATGGCGATGTCGGCGGTGCATTCAGAGAGCACATCCGGGGTATTGGTCACGGTGATCCCGCGGGTCCGGGCGGCCTCGGTGTCGATATGGGCGAAGCCGACGCCGTAGTTGGCAAGGATCTTGGTGCGCGCCTTCGGAAGGTCGAAGACCTTGGCGGGCAGACGGTCGGTCACCGTGGGCAGGATCGCGTCGTAGCGGCCCATCGCGTCGCGGATATCCGCTTCGGACAGCGGGTTGTCGCCCCGGTTGAGGTCGAGGTCGAAGACCTCGGCCATCCGGGTTTCCACTGCCTGCGGCCAGCGCCGCGTTACAAGGATTCTGGGCTTCGGCATCGGTTCCTCCGGTTCAGGCGGCTTTCCGGCCCATCACCCGCGCCACGGTGTCGCCGATGACCGAGGGGTTTTCGGCCACGGTGACACCGGCGGCGGTCAGGATTTCGACCTTCTCGGACGCGCTTTCGCCGAAGGCCGAGATGATAGCGCCGGCATGGCCCATGGTCCGGCCCTTCGGCGCGGTCAGGCCGGCGATATAGGCGATGACCGGCTTGGTCATATGCTCCTGGATATAGGCGGCGGCCTCGGCTTCCTGCGGGCCGCCGATCTCTCCGATCATGCAGATGACATGGGTCTCGGGATCGGCCTCGAACCGTTCGAGGATGTCGCGGAAGCTTGACCCGTTGATCGGGTCGCCGCCGATGCCGACGCTCGTCGAGACACCGATCCCGCGATCCTTGAGCTGTTGCGCCGCCTCGTAACCAAGCGTTCCCGACCGGCCGACGATGCCGACATGGCCCGGCAGGTAGATGTGGCCCGGCATAATGCCGAGAAGCGCTTTGCCGGGGCTGATCGTGCCGGCGCAGTTCGGCCCGGTCAGCACCATCCGCCGCTCGCGCGGATAGCGCATCATGTAGCGCTTCACGCCGATCATGTCCTGCGCCGGGATACCGTCGGTGATGCAGACGCAGTAGCGGATGCCGCCATCGGCCGCTTCCATGATGCTGTCAGCGGCAAAGGGCGGCGGCACGAAGACGAGGCTCGCATTCGCGCCGGTGGCCGCCACCGCCTCTTTCACGGTGTCAAAGACCGGCACGCCGAAGACCGTCTCTCCGCCCTTGCCGGGCACCACGCCGGCGACGACGTTGGTGCCGTAGTCCAGCATTTCCTTGGTGTGGAACTGCGCCATGCGGCCGGTGATGCCCTGCACGACAACCCGGCTGTCGCGGTCGAGAAAGATGCTCATCAGATCGCCCTCATCTTGGTGTTCTGCTTCTGGTCGTTGCGCCAGGCCGTCACGGCCCGCTCTGCCGCCTCCATGAGAGAGTTGGCGCGGATGATCGGCAGGCCAGAGGTGGCGAGGATCTTCTGGCCCGCCTCCACGTTGGTTCCGGCCAGGCGGACGATGACGGGGACATCGACGGGATTGGCGGTCAGCGCCTGCACGACCCCCTCGGCCACCCAGTCGCAGCGGTTGATTCCGGCGAAGATGTTGACGAGGATCGCCTGCACGTTCTCGTCCGACATGACCAGCCGGAACGCCTTGGCCACCCGCTCGGGCGTGGCGCCGCCGCCGATGTCGAGGAAGTTCGCGGGCTCACCCCCGGCGAGCTTGATCGTGTCCATCGTCGCCATGGCAAGGCCGGCGCCGTTGACGATGCAGCCGATGTTTCCGGTCAGGCCGATGTAGGCAAGACCGCGATCCGCCGCGCGCGCCTCGCGCGGGTCCTCCTGGCTCTTGTCGCGCAGTTCCGACACATGCGGATGCCGGAAAAGCGCATTGCCGTCGAAGGTCATCTTCGCGTCGAGCGCGAGGATGCGGTTGTCGGCGGTGATGACCAGCGGGTTGATCTCCACCATCGTCGCGTCAAGCTCGCGGAAGGCGCGGTAGCAGCCCGTCAGGGTGCGGACCATCTGCTGGGTCAGCGCTGCCGGGATCCTCAGCGCGAAGGCAATCTCCCGCGCCTGGAATTCCTGCAGTCCCACCGCCGGTTCCACGGTGGAGCGGACGATCGACTCCGGCTTTTTGGCGGAGATTTCCTCGATCTCCATCCCGCCTTCCGAAGACGCGACGATCATCACCCGCTGCGAGGTCCGGTCGAGCACGAAACCAAGGTAGATCTCGCGATTGAAGTCCACCGCGTTCTCGACATAGACGCGGTAGATGCCCTTGCCCTCGGGTCCGGTCTGATGGGTGATCAGCTTGCGCCCGAACATGTCGTTCGTGGCATCCTGGATCTCGTGCTCCGAATTGCAGAGCTTGACGCCGCCGGCCTTGCCGCGCCCGCCGGCATGGACCTGCGCCTTGACGATCCAGCGGCTTCCGCCGAGTTCGCGCGCCCGGTAGGCCGCCTGTTCGGGGCTGTAGGCGAGGCCCCCCTGCGGCACGGCAACGCCGAACTTCGCGAGGATTTCCTTGGCCTGGTATTCATGAATGTCCATCGTCGCTTCCTCTGTTCAGCGTTATTCGGCGGCCATCAGTTTCTTGTAGTAACCGCGCAGCCCCTCGGTCACCGAAGCAAGGTTGATCCCAGCCCCCACCTCGTTCATCGCGGCGGCGAAGCGGGTGACGATCTCGGTGATCGCCGCCTCGGAGAGCTGGTTGAGGATGCCGATCCGGACCTGCACCGGCTCCGACAGGGTCGGCCAGATGCCGAAGTTCCGGGCGCGGCAAGCCTGCACCAGTTCCTTTTCCCGTCCGGCGAGCGACGGCGGAAGGTTCAAGACGACGAGGCTCGTCATGTTCGACGTCACCTCGCAGCCCATCGCCGAGACGGCTTCGCGCAGCGCGCGCTCATGATGCGCGTAATCGCGCGCCTTCTGCGCCTTGCCGTGTTGCAGGTTGATCCGCAGCGCCTCGTGAAAGGCGGCGACGGCATAGCCGGAATGGGTGCGGTGATAGCTGCCGGCCGGCACGTCCTTGCCGTCGGCGATGCCCCAGTGGCGGGCTTCCAGCAGCGGATGGTGGACGTAGCTGTAGCAGCCGTTCGCCTTGACCTCGTCGATGTAGCGGTCCGTGAAGCTGACCGGGGCATAGGTCAGCGGCAGGCAGAGGACGCCCTTCTGCGGGCAGGAGGCCCAGCCGACCACGCCGGGGAAGTCGTCGATGTCGAAATCCTCGATCCCGAGGGAGGAGACCGCATCCACCAGCCCCAGCACCCCGTGACGCTCGCAGGCGTCGGAGAAGGCGCGCAGATCGTTGATCCGCCCCGACCCGGTTTCCCAATGCGCCATGAAGGCCCATTTCGGTTTCCTGTCGGCCAGAGCCGGGTCGATCACCTCGGCGGTGACCGATTGCCCGTGCGGCACCACGACCATCGTGACATTCGCCGGCCTCGGGTCGAGCGGGTTGGCGCTGAGATCCTCGCGGCTTGCCGCCTTCATGCGGATCGTCAGCCCGTCGAGGCCGCTGAAGGTGCCGTTGGTAAAAGCCACTACCTCGTCGCCCGGAAGGATCGCGCTGAAGAGGCAGTCGAGCCCGCTGAACCCGGTGCCGCCGACCCCGAACGTGTAGACGTTCCTGGTGCCCCAGACGGTGCGCAGCATCTCCTTGCACTCGACCATGCCGCGCAGGACATCGGCCTGCATGTGGTCGGCGAGACCCGCGTTGGCAAAGCTGGCAAGGACGCGCGCATCCGTATTGCCCGGCCCCGGCCCCGCGGCCAGCGTTTCCGGAATCTCAAGCCGGGGGAAAATTCGAATATTGCTCATCTGTCAGCCCTGCCTCGCTCAAGGAACCACCTGGCCTCCGGCACGGGCCGCCCCGCCCGTTGAGGTCGGCCGACGGATGTCCCGAAGAAGAAAGCCGGATCGCAGGGAACCCGGACAGCACAGCACCTGGAAGAAGTCCGACCGCCCTCTCGTTTCCCTGCGATCCACTTTCCTGACGCTGATGAAAGCTCTGATCGACAAATCCCACAATATTCCTATATCCTGCTTTTGGGTATCTAAAGGAATTGGTATTTACCTACCCATATTGGTTGATATGCCGTTGTATACGATGAAATCACCCACCGTTATGGGTAGGTTTAGGAGGAATCCGTGGCGGATTGGGCGAAGAATTCCAAGGAAATGCCGGTGACGATCATGCT
The DNA here is from genome assembly GCA_002280515.1 of Rhodobacterales bacterium 32-67-9. Lineage (GTDB taxonomy): Bacteria > Pseudomonadota > Alphaproteobacteria > Rhodobacterales > Rhodobacteraceae > Albidovulum. Next base: position 35,813 of record NCEA01000042.1, on the reverse strand, counting down.
CGCGGACGGCAATCCGCTGATGCTGACGGCCATGTCCGAGATTTTCGAGAAGGATCCCCGATTCTCTCTCGTGGCGACCTCCGCGACCGCCGAGGGGTTTCTCGGCACGGTGATGCGGATGCCGGTGCAGGTCGGCGTCATCGACTGGAACCTGCCGGCCCTTGGTGGCGCCAAGCTGATCGACGTTCTGCGCGAACAGCCGAATGCTCCGCGCCTCGTGGTCTATGGCGACGAAAGCGCGGACACGCCGCGCAAGGCGATGTCGTCGGGGGCCGCGGGGTTCGCCGCCCGCTCCGGTTCGGTCGAGCAGTTGCTTGAGGCCTGCCTGTCGGTCGCCAAGGGACAGATGGTGTTTCCCTTCCTCGACGTGCGCAAGCTGCAACAGGACCCGATCGAGCAATTGTCGCGGCGGGAACGCGCGCTTCTTGAAGCACTGTCGAAAGGGTTGACCAACCGGGAGCTGTCCAAGGAATTTGACATCAGCACGAACACGGTCAAATTCCATCTGTCGAACCTGTTCGAAAAACTGTCGGTCAAGAACCGGACACAGGCGATCGCCTTCTACTATGCCAACCGTGCGTCCCGGGGTGATTTCTGAAGACGCCGATCCGGTGAGAATGTAATGAAAAAAATATTCTTGACTGGAAAGCTCTCTTTGGCCGATGGCTTGTAGCCGATCCCGGCCCCTCAAACGCAAGGAGCGTTCAGATGTCCTTCCACGTCATTCAGCAGGCCCCCGCCCGGCTCAACCGCAGCGAGCTTGCGGTTCCCGGAAGCGCCCCGCAAATGTTTGAAAAAGCGGCGCAATCCGATGCGGACGTGATCTTCCTGGACCTTGAGGACGCGGTGGCGCCCGACGACAAGGCACAGGCCCGAAAGAACATCATCAAGGCCCTGAACGAGATCGACTGGGGCAAGAAGACCATGTCGGTGCGAATCAACGGGCTCGACACGCATTACATGTATCGCGACGTCGTCGACGTGGTGGAACAGGCGGGAGAGCGGCTTGACCTGATCATGATTCCGAAGGTCGGGACTGCGGCGGATGTCTACGCGGTAGACATGATGGTCACCCAGATCGAGGACGCGAAGGGCTTCAAGAAGCGCATCGGCTTCGAGCACATCATCGAGACCGCGCTGGGGATGCAGAACGTGTCGGACATCGCCGCAGCCTCGAAGCGCAACGAGAGCCTGCATTTCGGCGTGGCCGACTATGCCGCCTCGACCCGCGCGCGCACGACGATCATCGGCGGTGTGAACCCGGATTACTCGGTCCTGACCGACCCGGGAGAGGATGGCAGCCGCGCGGTGCATTGGGGCGACATGTGGCATTATGCTTTGGCACGGATGATCGTCGCCGCCCGCGCCAACGGCCTGCGTCCGGTCGACGGCCCGTTCGGCGACTTTTCCGATTCCGACGGCTACCGCGCCGCTGCCAAGCGCGCTGCCGTGCTCGGCTGCGAAGGCAAATGGGCGATCCACCCGAGCCAGATCGCGCTTGCCAACGAGGTGATGAGTCCGTCCGAGGCCGAGGTCACGCGCGCGCGCCGCATCCTCGAGGCGATGGAAAAGGCGGCCGCCGAGGGCAAGGGTGCGGTATCGCTCGATGGCCGGTTGATCGACTATGCCTCGATCCGTCAGGCCGAGGTTCTGGTCGCGAAAGCCAAGCAGATTGCCGGCTCCTGATCGCATCGCCGACCTGCGCGACAGGGCGAAAACGCTCTTCGCGCGGGCCTGTCAGGCGGCGGAACCGGCCGCCGCCCTCGCCGCTGCCCTGGCTGACGCACCACTGCCCCGCCCCGATGCGGGCGGGGTTTACCGCATTGTGTCCGTCGGGAAGGCTGCCATTCCGATGGCCGCCTTCCTGCTTGATGCGCTCTCCGGCGCACCGGTCGAGGCAATCGTGGTGACAAACCACGAGAACGCCCGCCCCCTGCCCGGCGCCACGGTTCATGCCGCCGGCCATCCGGTTCCCGACGAAAATGGGGCGAGGGCGGCGGAGGCGGTCGAGGCGCTTCTGGCATTCGCCTCACCGGCGGACAGGGTAATCGCGCTGATCTCCGGCGGCGGTTCGGCGCTGCTTCCGGCACCGGTCGCGGGGCTGACGCTTGGCGACAAGGCGGAGGTCAACCGGCTTCTTCTCGCCAGCGGGTTCGAGATCACCGAAATGAACCTCGTCCGTCAGCAGCTGTCGCGGCTGAAGGGCGGCGGGTTGCTGCGCGTGGCGGCGCCCGCACCGGTGACGGCCTACATCCTGTCTGACGTCATCGGCGACGACCTCAGGGTCATCGCGTCCGGCCCGACCGTGGCTCCGATCGGCACCCGGGTTGAGGCGCGCGCCCTCCTGACGGCGCGCGGCGTTTGGGCAAGGCTTCCGGCTGCCGTGCAGGCCGTGCTCGACCGTGACGACGCGCCGGGGCCGGACCTGCCCGCAGCGCGGAACATCCTCATCGGGTCGAACCGCAAGAGCCTTGACGCCATCGTTGCGACGGCAGGGCCGGAGGCGTCGATCGTGAACGATCACCTGACCGGCGACGTCGGCGACGCGGCCGGCGTGATCGTCGCGGCGGCGGAAAATGCCGATCCGGACCGGGCGCATTGCCTCGTCTTCGGAGGAGAGACCACGGTGATCCTGCGCGGCCAGGGGCTTGGCGGGCGCAATCAGGAACTGTCGCTGCGGGTCGCCCTCGCCATGCCCGATCTCTGCCGCGACTGGGTGTTCCTGTCCGGCGGAACCGACGGCCGCGACGGTCCGACCGATGCCGCGGGCGGAATTGTCGATGCGGGAACCGCGGCGCGCATCCGGGCAAGCGGCGGCGATCCGTCCGCACTTCTGGCCGACAATGACAGCCATGCCGCGCTGGCTTTGGCGGGCGACCTTCTCGTCACCGGGGCGAGCGGGACCAATGTTGCGGACGTCCAGGTCCTGCTTCTGGGGCCGCTTCGACGCTGACTGACGCGCCATCATTCAGCCCCCGGATCGCGAAAGGACTAGTCTAAAAAGACAGGTTACGGAATCGCTACGAACTGTGGTTCCATGCACGTGTAAGTAGTAGCAATTGTTCGCGGATCATCGAAAAGTAATTTCGAAGGCGCAAATTTGTTTCCAGAGTCACCCCCAATCGGGGCGAGCCCCTGACTTGGAGGCGACCCTTGGGAACAAGAGACAATTTGCCACCGGCATGACCGGTATCGAAGTTTTAGCGTGGCGTGGTGATGACGGTTGTCCGGGCATTCGGGCAACCGTTATCACGTCTGCGCTTCGCATCCGCCCGGTTAGAATGCGCGCCCTCCTGTCCTGCCCTCTGCCATCGCCCTGATGGCGACGGCCCTCGGCCATTGAGCGAAAGCGCCTTATGGCTTAACTAGCCGGGATCGGCGTGCGGGCAGTCCCGGAACGAACGCGCCGGCACAGGAAGAGGCCGCGATGACGAACTACCTTCACAAGCACGACCTGCCCGACGGACTCGACCTTGGCCCGATCGTCGCGATCGACACCGAGACGATGGGCCTCGATCCGCGCCGCGACCGGCTTTGCGTCGTGCAGTTGTCCGCCGGCGATGGCAATGCGCATCTGGTGCAGATCGCCAAGGGTCAGACGGAGGCGCCGAACCTGACGCGGATGCTGGCCGATCCGAAGGTGTTGAAACTCTTCCACTTCGGCCGCTTCGACATCGCCGCGCTGAAGACCGCGTTCGGCGTGACCACGGCGCCGGTCTACTGCACCAAGATCGCATCGAAACTGATCCGCACCTTCACCGACCGCCACGGGTTGAAATACCTGCTTCAGGAACTGATTGGCGTCGATGTCTCCAAACAGCAGCAGACCTCCGACTGGGGCGCCGAAACCCTGACCGAGGCGCAGCTCGACTATGCGGCGTCCGACGTCCTCTATCTGCACCGGCTGAAGCAGGAGCTGGACGCGCGACTTGCCCGCGAAGGCCGCACCACCCTTGCCCAGGCCTGCTTCGACTTCCTGCCGGTCCGGGCCGAGCTTGATCTGCTCGGCTGGGGCGACGCCGCCGACATCTTCACGCATTAGGCTCATGACCGATCCGGAAACCTTCCTTGCCACCGCCCGCCGCGTCATCGAGATCGAGGCGCGTGGGCTTGCCGCCCTGTCCGACGCGCTCGGCGACAGCTTTTCGTCCGCCGTCGCGCTGATCCTCAAGACGAAGGGGCGGGTGATCGTCTCGGGCATGGGGAAATCCGGCCACATCGGCCGCAAGATCGCCGCCACGCTGGCCTCCACCGGCACGCCGGCGCAATACGTGCACCCGGCCGAGGCGAGCCACGGCGACCTTGGCATGGTGACCGAGGCCGACGTGGCGCTTGTCCTGTCGAACTCGGGCGAGACGCCGGAACTCTCGGACATCATCGCCCATACCCGGCGCTTCTCGATACCGCTGATCGGGGTGGCGAGCAGGCCGGACTCGACACTGCTCCGCCAGTCTGACGTGGCGATTGCCCTGCCGGCAGCCGAAGAGGCCTGCGGCACCGGGATCGTGCCGACAACCTCGACGACGATGACGCTGGCGCTGGGCGACGCGCTTGCCGTCGCGCTGATGGAGCACCGCCGCTTCACGCCCGAGCATTTCCGCACCTTCCATCCGGGCGGCAAGCTCGGCGCGCGGCTTCTGAAGGTCGGCGACCTGATGCATGGCGGCGAGGCGGTGCCGCTGGTTCCGGAGCATATGCCGATGAGCGAGGCGCTCCTGACCATGAGCCAGAAGGGTTTCGGGGTGGTCGGTGTGATCGGCGCCGAAGGCCGGCTTGTCGGCATCGTGACCGATGGCGACCTGAGACGGCATATGGCAGGACTTCTCGACCGTACGGCGGCGGAGGTGATGACCAGAAACCCCCGAACCATCGGCCCCGATCAGGTCGCCGAGAAGGCCGTCGCGCTGATGAAGGAACGCAAGATCACCAGCCTGTTTGTCGTCGAGCCGGACGGCGACGGCCGGGCGGCGGGAATTCTGAACATCCACGATTGCCTGCGCGCCGGCGTGGTCTAGGGCAATGGCCGCCTACGACAACGTCCATTCCCGCGTGGTCTTCTGGCTGAAGATCGTCCTGCCGCTGCTGGCGCTTGCGATCCTGTCCACGCTTTTCCTGTTTTCCCGGCGGATCGACACCGATCAGGCCCTGCCCTATGCCGAGGTGGACGTGGAGGATCTGGCCCGCGACCAGCGGCTGACGGCACCGGAATATTCCAGCGTCACGATCGACGGCGCAGCCCTGTCGGTCCGGGCCAGGACCGCCCGGCCGGGGACCGATACAGGGGCCGCCACCGCCGACGCGCTTGTCGCGAGCTACGAGGCGCCGGACGGTCTTCGCATCGACCTTGGCGCCGCAGAGGGACGAATCGAAGAGGCGGCGGGGCGCATGACGCTGACCGGCAATGTCGAGATCGTGACCTCGACCGGCTACCGCATGACGACGCCTGGTCTTGACAGCGCGCTGGACCGGACCGAGCTTCATTCCGACGGCGCCGTGCGCGCCGAAGCGCCTTACGGCACGATCGACGCGGGTGAAATGGTGATCCGCCACGAGGATGCCGGAATTCCGGGCTACGTGCTCGTTTTCAACAAGGGCGTGAAGCTGATATACGAGCCGGCGAAGAAGGACCCCGAATGACGATCACGTTTCGTGCCCTCACCGCCGTGCTGTTGCTGTCGGCGCTGGCGCCCGTTGCGGCGCTCGCGCAGGGCGCCCAAGTGGCCTTTGGCGGCATCCGAGCCGATACATCGCTTCCCGTGGAGGTCACGGCCGACCAGCTTGCGGTCAACCAGTCCGACGGCACCGCGACCTTCACCGGCAACGTTCTGATCGCCCAGGGCGAGATGCGGTTGTCGGCGGCATCGGTTCTGGTCGAATACGGCACCGAGGACCGGAGCCGGATCGAGCGGCTGCACGCCACTGGTGGCGTCACACTGGTCAGCGGGGCGGACGCGGCCGAGGCGGCCGAGGCGATCTATTCCATCGACAACGGCGACGTGGTGATGACTGGCAACGTGCTTCTGACCCAGGGCACCAGCACCATCGCGGGCCAAATGCTCACCGTCGATCTCAAGACCGGGACGGGCCGCATGGAAGGCCGGGTCAAGACGGTTCTGCAACCGGGGGGCAACTGATGGCCCCGCCGCCCGATCTGAAGCTGGCCGAGGGCAGCGCCGGTCTGCGCGTCCTTCACCTTCGCAAGAGCTATCGCCGCCGTCCGGTGATCCGCGACGTCTCGCTGGAACTGGCGCGGGGCGAGGTCGTCGCCCTGCTCGGACCGAACGGGTCGGGCAAGACCACGTGCTTTTACAACATCGCCGGCCTCATCGCGCCGGATGCCGGTCAGGTGCTGATCGACGGGCGCGACGTGACCGGCCTGCCGATGTACCGCCGCGCGCGGCTCGGGATCGGGTACCTGCCGCAGGAAGTGTCGATCTTTCGCGGGCTGTCGGTCGAGGACAATATCCTCGCCGTGCTCGAAATCACCGAGTCCGACGTCCACAAGCGCCGGGAACGGCTTGAGGAATTGCTGTCGGAGTTTTCCATCACCCATCTGCGCCGCGCCCCTGCGCTGGCCCTTTCGGGCGGTGAACGGCGGCGGGTGGAGATCGCGCGCTGCCTTGCCGCCGATCCGAAGTACCTGTTGCTCGACGAACCTTTCGCGGGGGTCGATCCGATCTCGGTCGGCGACATCCGCCATCTTGTCCAGGATCTCAAGTCGCGCGGCATCGGCGTGCTGATCACCGATCACAATGTCCGCGAGACGCTGGAAATCGTCGACCGGGCCTATATCCTTCACGATGGCGTGGTGCTGATGAGCGGCACTGCCGATGAGGTGGTGCGCGACGAGAATGTCCGCCGGGTCTATCTGGGCCAGAACTTTCGCATCCTCTGACGGGACCGCACCGGAAATGGCGATGAAATCCGGCATGAGGCTTTCCCAGCGGCAGGGCATCGCGCTGTCGCCGATGATGCGCCAGTGGCTCGCGCTGCTCAGGATGCCGACCCATGCGCTGGCCGACGAGATCGCGCGCGAGGCCGAGGAAAATCCGTTTCTGGTCGTCGAACCGCAGGACGGCGCCATGCCGGCCTATGACTACGCTCTGGCCACTGCCGTGGCACCGGAAAATCTGCTCGACAACCTGCATCGCCAGATCGCGCTGCAGCGGCTGGACCCCGCGACCGAGGCTGCCGCACTCTATCTGATCGGCGAGTTGCGCGAGGACGGCTACCTCGACGTGCCCCTCGACACGATCGCCGAGGACACCGGCGCGCCGATCGACGTGCTCGATGCCGGCCTCATGGCGCTTCAGCGCTGCGAGCCGGCGGGGATCGGCGCCCGAAGCCTTGCCGAATGCCTGGAATTGCAACTCGCCGAGGCGGGGATCGAGCGCGGCCTCGCCCACGCCGCGGCGCGCCATCTCGACGATTTCGCCGCGGAACACTGGGGCAAGCTTGGCCGAAGCCTCGGCCAGCCGACCGCGGCGCTGGAGCGGATCGCCGCCCTTCTGCGCAGCTTCAGCTCGACGCCGATCACCGAAGCGGCCGGCGCGGTCGATGTCACCGTGCCGGAGCTTGTCGTGGAGAGGGGTCCGCAAGGCCGGCTGTCGGTCACGCTTCTGAACGGCTCGCTACCGCGCCTTTCCGCGATGGAGGTGACCCGGCGCAGCCTTGAGACCGACGAACAACGCGCGCTCTTCGATCGGGCTGGCCGCATGTCGGCCGGCCTCGCCGCGCGGCGCGAGACGCTTCTGCGAATCGGTGAATATATTGCCGCGACCCAGTCAGCATTCTTCCTCGGTCATCACGAGACGATCGCGCCGGTAACCCGCGCCGATGCGGCGGCCGCGCTGGCCATGCATGCGTCGACCCTGGGCCGCGCCCTTGCTGGAAAGGCGCTTCTGGCGGAAAATTCCGTCTATCCGCTGTCATTGTTCTTTTCGCATGCACTACCCGGTGCCGACGGGGGAATTTCGCCCTTCGACATCCAGCGCCGGATTCGAGCCATCATCGCTGACGAATCCGCTGGCGCGCCGCTTGCAGACGACCGGATTTGCGCTGAACTTCGGAACGAGGGCGTTGACATCTCCCGCAGAACTGTCGCCAAATATCGCAAATGCATGCGCATACCCTCATCGTTCGGGCGAAAGAATCGGAAGGTTTCCGTAACCGATCGGCCGCAGACGGCAGCAAGAGGGAAATGATCTTCCCACATCCGGAGATCAAACCCGCAAAATCGTCTAGCGCGATCATAACTAGGTTAATTCAACCATAGGAGGCGTCATGCGATACAGGATCAGTGGCAAGCAGATCGACGTTGGGGATGCTTTGCAGACCCATGTGAAATCGGAACTCGGCGAGACGGTCGAGAAGTATTCGCAGCGACCGACAGACGCCATCGTGATCTTTTCCCGTGATGCTTACGAGTTCATCTGCGAGGCAACCGTCCATCTGTCCACCGGCCTGTCCGCCACCGCGAAAGGCAACGCGACCGAGGTCTATGCCGCCTTCGAGGCGTGCCGCGAAAAGATGGACAAGCAGTTGCGTCGCTACAAGCGTCGCCTGAAGGACCATCACCGCGACCGCACCGAACCGGTTGAATTCGCCGGGGCGGGCATGTATGTGCTCGCCGCGAACGGAGGATCGGCGGATTCGGAACCCGACTCGCTGCAACCGATGATCATCGCCGAGATGGAGACGCAAATTCCGTCCCTGTCGGTCGGCGAGGCGGTGATGCAGATGGAGCTTGCAGGGGCACCGCTTCTGGTCTTTCGCAACGAAAAGAACGGCGGGGTGAATGTGGTCCATCGCCGGGATGATGGTAACGTCGGCTGGATCGATCCGTCGGCCAGCAAATAGGACGCCGGCCTGGCCGGCGCGGAAAAGCAAGGCATATGGAACTTACAAGCCTTCTCAAGCCGGCAGCCGTCCGGGTCCTCGGCCATGCGACCAGCAAGAAACGGCTCTTCCAGGATCTCGGCGAGGTAGCGCAGTCGGTCTACGGACTCAACGCCGCCGAGACCGTGGATGCGCTCCAGGAACGTGAAAGTCTTGGGCCAACGGGCGTCGGCCACGGCGTCGCCCTGCCGCATGCCCGGCTCGAAGGGATCGACCGTGTCGTGGGCGTGTTTCTCCGGCTGGAGAAGCCGCTCGACTTCGACGCGGTCGATCGCCAGCCGGTCGATCTGGTCTTCGCGCTCTTCGCGCCGAAGGATTCCGGTGTCGACCATCTAAAGGCGTTGGCGCTCGTCTCGCGCACCATGCGCGACGCAGCCACCTGCGCCAAGCTTCGGGCCAACAGCGATCCGGCGGCGCTGCACGCGGTGCTGACCGAGGCGCGCTCCACCCAGGCTGCCTGAGAGCCTATTTCGGCGTTTTCCAGGCGCCGAAGCCGAAGGACATGTAATCGCGGCGATAGACGTCGCGAACCAGGCTCTCCACCTCCTTGTCATGGATGGCGGCCACTGGCACCCCGGCGCCGATGGGCGCGACTGCGGACAAGGCCGGCGCCTTGACCTGTGCCGCCTTCGCCAGATAGGCGAGATCGGCCGCCAGGGTCTCTTCCCGACAGAGAAGGTCCGGCGGGACGAAGTTCGCGATCCCGTTCAGGACCGACCATTGCGTGCCCCAGAGCGCGTCCTGCCGGACCCCGGTCTGGCCGGCGAGGTTGGCCTTCACGAAGCCCAGAAAGCCGACCAGCGCCGCGCGCCAATCTTCCGGACCCATCGCCGTGACCGCGTCGTCCGGCGGGATCGGAACGCCGTAGTGGCCCCGCAATGTCCCACGCAGGTCGGCAAGTCCATCACGCATCATGACCGCGTTGAAGGCATCGTTGGCGCGCGTCACCGGATGGCGAAGCACGGTGAAGCTGCGGTGGCCCGGCGCCTTGCGCTTCCATGCCCGAAGGGACTTTTGCGTAAAATTCTCCTCGATGCCGCCAGTGCCGAGTTGCGACAGCCAGTCGCGGATATGGGCGTCGTCATAGGGCGGCAGCGGCAGATAGAGAAGCGGCGCGCCGCGCGCGGCGACGACGCGCGGCACACCCGGCCCGCGCCGCGGCTCGAAATTCGGCGTCCGCGCGAGGCTTGCCCAGTCGATCCGCGCCAGCGCCTCCTCCATCTCGGGGAAGTTGCGCACCTTGTCGGCCATCTCTTCGGGGTTCTGGCGCACCAGATCGCCGGAAATGGCGCCCAGCCGATCTTCGATGCCGAGGAACTGCAAAAGCCCGTTAATCACATCGACACGCAGCGAATCCTCGTAATCGAGGTAGAAGGCCGTCTGCCCCGTGACCTGAAGCGCGTTGAGGAGCCGGAGCTGGAAGGCCTGACGTTCGGCCAGAAACGCCTCGAACTCCGCCGGTTTGAAGGGCGGCTTCCAGACGATGCGATCCTTCACGTCGCTGAGCTGCCAGCGCTTGGTGTTATAGGCAATCTTGAGGCTGATGTAGCAATCGACCGGATTGCGGCTGAGCACGATCTTGGCACAGCGCGGATCGTTCAGAACCTCGTCCAAAACGCGGGGTTCGTGATCGAAGAAGAAGCGGAACCCGTTGAAGCCGGGGGCCGAGCGGATTCGGGCGAGAAGTGCCGCCGGATCGGCGATCCGCTCGGCCATCGTGATGCCGAGAGCCTCATCCACGTTCGGTCCGCCCATATGGTCGGGATTGAAGACCTCGCCGTGGCAAGTCAGCCCAGCGACCTGCCCCAGCGTCGCCTCCAGGAGGTTCGAGCCGGTGCGCATCTCGGCAAAAATCACGAAATAGTCGAAGGGACGGGACATGCCGGACATCCCCTAGCGCACCAGATACGGCCGGCCGCGATCGGTCGTCGTCGGACGCGGATCGCTGCCGACCGAGAAATCGCCCATCAGGGTCGGTTGCATGCCCTGGTTCTTGAGGTTTTGCAGGAACTGGCCGAACCCGGTCAGGTCGACCATCTTCGGCACCTCCGCAACCTGGCGCGGCGCGCGCGGCCGGATCTCGTCGACGATGCCCTGCAACGATTCCATCGGGTTCTCGATGAACTCGGCCATCGTCCAGATCCGCACTCGCGCCTTTACGAACATCGTCCGCAGGATCGCCAGATGCTCCGTCTCGATCTTTTGCAGCCGCGCGGCCTCTTTCCGGATATCCGAGAAATTCATGTTTGACCGCAAAAGCGGCACCGCCCATGTACCCGAGATCACCGAGATTTGGGCGTTCGGGTCGGTCGCCATGAACCAGTTGCAGTCCTGATTGTCGCGCGGGCTGAACTGGAAGCACTGGCGTTCACCGCGCGTGTTCCAGATCAGGTTGGTCAGGAACGACCTCGGATTGTAATCGCGCAATGCCGCGCTGTCGCTGAGCGCGCCGTTGAAAACCGTCTCTCCCCCTGCGAATTCCGCGCGACCGGGACCGAAAAGGTGGCCGTGCACGCGGCCGCCCACCGATTTCGACAGCCAGATGTCGAAATTCTCGAAGAGATCGGAAAAGCCGTGAAGGACGGAATAGGGCGCGCTGGTCTTGCCGTTTTCGTGGTCCTTCCGGGGAAAGCGGCTTTGCATGTAAAGCCCGGCCCGGCCGCGGGTCCGCCGCTCCACCGCCTTGGCGAAAAGCCGGTCGATCTTGCCCGGATTGGGCTCGGCCCGCGCCGCCTGCTCCGACGCGGGGGCCAGGAAGGTGCGGTAGAGCCGGTCGGCATGCGGCCAGATCTTGCGCGCGACAAAGCAGTCCGAGCGGCGCAGAAGCTGAAGGTGATCGTCGTAGAACGAGTGCGGCTTTCCCTGCACGTCGAACTTCGACAGGGTCAGCGACCGGCTTTCGATCTGCGTGGAATAGAGCCGCGCGAGCGTCTGGAAATAGCTTTCGTCGGGAATCCAGACCCGCTTGAAATAGCGGTCATGCAGCTTGCGGTCGGGGTCTTCCAGGATCGCCGACAAGGTCTGGCGGGTCAAGCACCACCACTGGCTGCCCAGGTGCGGCACGATTCCCTTCGGAACCCGCCGCCTTACCCTGAGCCGCCGCTGGATCTTGACGTAGGCGTCGAAGAACGGCCGCTGCTTGCGCCACGAGAACGGGAACCGCAGGGTGAACCGCTCGGAGTCGAACCCGCCGATGGTCCAGCTGACGTCCGAGGTGGTGACGCTTTCGATGAAGTCGGTGTTGGGCCGCTCGTCGAGATAGTCGATCAGCTCCTCCACCGGGCGAAGCGGCAGGCAGGACCCGGAGGCGAGGAAGACATGGCGCACGCGCGGATGGCGGGCGAGCACCTGCGTCGCCGCCGCCTGGGTCGCGGCCACCAGCGACCAGGTGCCCCACTCGCAGGCGTAGCGGCGCGAAAAGCTCACAATCTCAAGATCCGCGAGCGCATCGACGAGGCCCTGGTACTTGGCCGGACTTACCCGCCGGTCGACATGGATCACCATGGGGCAGCCGGCCTCGGCCCAGAAGCGCGCCACCTGCGCGGCCCGGTCGAGAGCGGTGTGACACATCATGATGAAGCCCAACGTCGAGGTCACGCCCAGTTTCCCTTCGACATGAGCCCGAGGATCTCAAGCTGGCGCCAGTTGATGTATTTCTCGGACCATTTGCACCACAGGACCGCATCGTCTTTCAGCGTCTCGGCATAGGCGATGTATTCACGGCTTTCGGCAAAATGTTCGCGCCGGTGCAGTTCTTCGGCAACCTTGTCCTTGAAGGTCGAGAGAAACTTCGCGTGCAGGAGGCAGCCGGACGCCTTCTCTCCCCCCCATTCGTCATAGGTCAGGTTCAGGCCGCGCGGCAGAAGCATGTGCGTCGAACTGGCGTAGCAATAGGATCGGTGCCACTTCACGAGTGGTATCTTGTTGAGCGACGGGGCTTCCTTCGGGTTGCCGGCGAACATCACGCGCGCGCGCGGCCCGCCCTGAATCCACAGGTTCCCCAAGGTCGGGTTCTTGGCGATCGTGTAGTTGCCGCTGTCGAAATAGCCGGCGATATCGAAGGGGTTCTTGCCTTCGCGGTAAGGCTCCGTGTCGATCGGTCCCTTGGGATACATGTCGACGACCATCGCCGGGAAGGTGCGCACCGAATAGGTGTCGAGCCAGTCGGTCAGTGCCCGGATCGGCCGCGTGTCGCAGAACGGGTAGATGAAGAATTCGTCGACATCGACCGCAAGGATCCAGTGCCCCTGGCCGTGGCGCATCAAGAGCCAGTTGATCCAGTCCGCCCCATAGCGCGATCCCCGGTAGCTGGCCGAGGTCGTCCACAGCGACACATCGCGCTGCGCCGCGAGATAGTCACGCGACCCATCGTCCGAACCGTTGTCGACTACGAGGAAATGCGTGATGCCAAGGTCTCGGTAGTAGCGCATGAAATACGGCAGGCGGATACGTTCGTTCCGTAGCACCACGATAAGAAGGATATCGTCGGCGCCGATCGCTGTCGTCCGGTCAGAGACGGCCGACAGTTCCCGCCGCTTGCGGAATGCCCGGGCCCGAAGACGCTTGCGCCGAAGCCGCAGGCGGTATCTGTCCCAAAGGCCCATTCGTTTCCTTCGTTTCCGGCCCGTTCAGGGCCAGTCCTACGCGACGCGGCTTAAGACGAGGTTGCTCTGACCGATCCGGAACGCGGGGGGACGCGCCCGGCGGATGACCTGCCTCGATCCCGCCTGCCGCGGCAGGATACAGACCGCCCGGTTTCAGGTAAACTGCATTGTCGAACCAAGTCCTTGCGGAAAACGCAACGATTCCGGCGCGTTCCGCCGCTACTTCTCAAAATGCCCAGACTGGTGCCAGCGCCAGGCGTCGGCGATCATCGTCGCCATGTCCGACCGCGCGGGTTGCCAGCCGAGATCCCGCCGCGCCCGTTCGCTGCCCGACACAAGGCTGACCGCGTCGCCGGCCCGCCGTTCGCCGAAAGTGATCGGCACGTCGCGGTTCGTCACCACGCGCGACTGGTCGATCACCTCGCGAACGGAAAACCCGCGGCCGGTCCCAAGGCAGAAGACGCGGGAACCTTGACCCGCCTCGAGCCATTTCAGACCGGCAACATGGGCGTCGACCAGGTCCATCACGTGGACATAGTCGCGGATGCAGGTGCCGTCGCGGGTGGGATAGTCGGTGCCGAACACCGTCAGAGCCGGCCGCTTGCCGTCGATCGCATCCAGCATCAGTGGGATCAGATGCGTCTCGGGCCGGTGAAACTCTCCGACCTCGCCGCCGGGATCGGCGCCGGCGACGTTGAAATAGAGGAGAAGACGAAATCCCTGCATCCCGCGGCAATCGTGGCCTCGATCAGGTTCAGCGCACCAAGGACATTGACCCGCCAGTAACTGCCGGGATCGCGCATCGCGTCTCCGACTAGGCTGATCGCGGCAAAATGCATGACAGCAACGGGCTGCCAGCGGGCAAAGACTTCGTCCAACCGCGCCCGGTCCGCCAGATCGCCTTTCTCAAACGGGCCGAACCGGACAGCATCGCGCCATCCGGTCGCCAGGTTGTCGTACGTCACGGGGACATAGCCGGCCGCTTTCAGCACCTTGCACGCGTGCGAGCCGATATATCCGGCGCCGCCCGTCACCAGAATGTGCTTGGTCATACGTCCTTACTCGGCCGCCTTCTGCACCGCCGTCATGCCAACGAGGAACTGCTTGAACTCGTCGTGCAGGTCTTCGCGCGCAAGGCCAAAGGCCACGGTCGCCTGAAGGAAACCGGCTTTCGAGCCGCAATCGAAGCGCTGGCCCCGGAAACGGTAGCCATAGACGTTGCCCGACTTCCTGATCTCCTCGGCGATCGCATCGGTCAACTGGATCTCGCCGCCCGCGCCGGTCTTGATTCGGTTGAGGTTCTGCATGATCTTCGGCGTCAGGATATAGCGCCCGATCACGGCAAGGTTCGACGGCGCCTCGTCTGCCTTCGGCTTCTCGACCATGCCCTTGACCGAGACCATCGCCCCCATGTCGTCCTTGATGTCGAGCACGCCGTAGGCCGAGGCCTTGTCATGCGGCACTTCCATCGCGGCAACCATGTTACCACCGACCTCGGCATGGGCTTCGACCATTTGCTGAAGGCAGGGCTTTTCGGCGGCGATCACGTCGTCGGGAAGGATCACCGCGAACGGTTCGTTGCCGATCAGGCGGCGGGCGCACCAGACCGCGTGGCCAAGGCCCAGCGCCTTGTGCTGGCGGATATAGGCGATGGCGCCCGACTCCATGTTGGTGTCCTTCAGCGCCTCCAGCAGGTCTTCCTTGCCGGCCTTGCGCAGGTTCGCCTCAAGTTCGTGCGCGTGGTCGAAATAGTCCTCAAGCGCGCCCTTGCCGCGCGAGGTAACGAAGATGAATTCCTTGATGCCGGCGGCGCGCGCCTCGTCGATCGCGTACTGGATGAGGGGGCGATCGACCAGCGTCATGATCTCCTTGGGGATCGACTTGGTTGCCGGCAGAAACCGCGTCCCAAGACCGGCCACCGGAAAGATCGCCTTCGTCACTTTACGCTTCATTACATCACCATCCCGTTCTACTCGGCCAGTATCTGACCGTTTGACGCACCCGAGCTACACCTTACGCGGCCCGCGATACATAGAACAACCATATGACAATTTAACGGTCTGTTAGGGGGGAAAAATGCCAAAAATTGAATCTGTTTGGCAACGATACGCCTTGGCCGCGACATATTGTAGTCAGGTTTTCCCGCACCACTCGCGAATCTTCCTGGCGGTTTCGAACGCCTGCCGGCGCAACGATCAGGCCATCGCCATCGTTGCCAGCATCGCCTCGATTCGCGGAACATCCTCAGGATTGTTCAGTTCCCAGAACTGACGCCCGCGCGCTTCGACCTCGACGCAGAGAACCGGGCGCTCGCGTTCAAGGAATCGCAACTGCTCCAGCCCT
The DNA here is from genome assembly GCA_002280515.1 of Rhodobacterales bacterium 32-67-9. Lineage (GTDB taxonomy): Bacteria > Pseudomonadota > Alphaproteobacteria > Rhodobacterales > Rhodobacteraceae > Albidovulum. Next base: position 19,968 of record NCEA01000042.1, on the reverse strand, counting down.
TCGAGTTGTTCGAGCGGCCCCGCCTCCCAGCGCGGGTAGGCGGCGAGCGCGGACGGGCGGTAGGCGTAGACGCCGACATGGTGAAAGACCGGCGTGGGCTCGTCGTCCGCGTAGCGACACCCGGTGTAGGGAATCACTTCCTTCGAGAAATAGAGCGCCTTGTGATCGCGGCCGAAGACCGCCGTCGTTCCGCCGACGCGTCCGTCCCGGCGGTCTTGCAGAAATCCGTTCAGCGCCGCGCCGTCACAGCGCAGGACCGGAGTCGCCACTTCCGCCACCGGATCGGCGCACAGCCCTTCGACCAGGGATTCGACGAACCAGTGCGGCGTCAGCGGCGCGTCGCCCTGAAGGTTCACCACGATCTCGAACCCGCCGCCCAGCCGGTCATAGGCTTCGGCACAACGCTCGGTCCCATTGCGGCAGGTGTCGGAAGTCATCACGACCTCGGCTCCGAAGCCTTCCGACACGGCGCGGATCCGCGCGTCGTCGGTTGCCACGACCACGCGGTCGACGCCGCCGACCTGCATTGCCGCCTCCCAGCTGCGCTGGATCAGGGTGCGGGACTGCCCGTCGGCGCCGCGCAGTTCCACCAGCGGCTTTCCCGGATAGCGCGTCGACGCGTAGCGCGCCGGTATGACGATCAGAACGCTCATTCCTTCACCAGAAGCACGCCCGGCGCATAGGCGATGAAGAAGGGGTTGGCGAAGCCCGGCTTGCCATAGGTGAAGGGCGTGTGTTCGTCGAAGTTTACCACCTCGCCGCCCGCGCCCCGCAGCACCGCGTCGCCTGCCGCGGTGTCCCATTCCATCGTGCGGCCGAGGCGCGGGTAAAGGTCGGCCTCGCCGGTCGCGACAAGGCAGAACTTCAGGCTCGAACCCGCGCTCGTCATGTCGCGGACCGCATAGCGGGCGATATAGTCGTCGGTCGCCTGATCGCGGTGCGATTTCGACGCGACGACCATCAGCGCCCGGTTGTCGGGCACCGAGACGCTGATCGGCTTCTGGGTTCCCGGTCGGTCCTTGTCGAAAGGCCCCTCCTCCTCAACCGCGCGGCCGTCGGCAAGGGTGTAGAACAGCCGCCCCTTCGCCGGCGCATAGACGACGCCGCGCGTCGGCACCCCGTTCTCGACATAGGCGATGTTCACGGTGAAATCGCCGCGCCGCTGGATGAATTCCTTGGTCCCGTCGAGAGGATCGACGATCAGGAAGGTGGACACCACCTGAGCATGGCTTGCCGCCTGCTCCTCGGTCACCAGCGCCACTTGCGGAAAGGCTTCTGCCAGGCCTTCCGAGATCAAGGCATCCGCCGCCTCGTCCGCCGCGGTCACCGGGCTGTCGTCCGACTTCGAGCGCACTTCGAAATCCGGCGCGTTATAGACCTCCATGATCCGGTCTCCGGCTTCAAGTGCCAGACGGCGGATCACATGAGTCAGATGATCGAAATCCACGACATCTCTCCTCGTCGGTCCGTGTTGATCGGCGGGCCGGTTAACCTTATGATCGCCTGCTAAGGGAACGGCAAGATTTCCCAGCCAAAAAAAGCGGGTGGGAACGGCGGCACAGGCGGAAACGGAAGAGACATGTTCAGGGTCCAGGGACGAACCACCGGACTGAGTTCGGCTCTGGCGATCCTGGAGCTGATTTATCACAGCACCGTGCGCTCGATCCGGCGCGGACATCGCAATGCGCTGATCGGCCTTCTGAACAACATCCTGCAAACGGTCATCTTCGTCGGCGTCTTTTATGTGATGTACGACGTGCTCCAGTTGCGCGGTAACGCGATCCGCGGCGATTTCATCGTCTACCTCATGTCGGGCATCTTCCTCTTCATGACCAATACCAAGTCGATGGGCGCGGTCGTCGGCTCCGAAGGGCCGACCTCGGCGATGATGCTGCATGCGCCAATGAATACCGCGATTGCCATCGGCTCCTCGGCGCTCGCGGCGCTTTACACGCAGGTCCTGTCGATGGTGGTCGTGCTCGGCATCTACCACATGGCGTTCGAGCCGGTTCACATCGACGATCCGGTCGGTGCGATTGCCATGGTCATCCTGGCATGGCTGAACGGCGCCGGCGTCGGCATGGTGGTTCTGGCGATCAAGCCCTGGTGGCCGGCGTTCGCGGCGATCGCCCAGACGCTCTATTCCCGCGCCAACATGATCGCCTCGGGCAAGATGTTCGTCGCCAACACGCTGACCGGCACGATGCTGGCGGTGTTCGACTGGAACCCGCTCTTTCACATCATCGACCAGGCCCGCGGATATGCCTTCATCAATTACAACCCGCGCAATTCCAGCCTGGAATATCCGATCTACGTCACGCTCGCGCTGATCATGATCGGCCTCATCGGCGAATTCCACGCCCGCAAGAACGCCTCGATCAGCTGGAGCGCCGGCCGCTAAAGCGGTTGGACTTGACCCGCCCTAATCCACGACCCGCATTGTCAGATTGATCCTGCCGCCGCCCGGCAGGAGCATCGAGGTTCCCGGCGCGATCCGGTCGACCCCGTGATAGGCAAGCCGCGCCGCGCCGCCAAGGATCAGGACATCGCCGGACCTGAGCCAGACGCTTTCTGTCCGGTCGCCGCGCACGGTGCCGCCGATACGGAACCGCGCATCGTCCCCGAGGCTGACCGAGAGAACCGGCCAGCCGAAGTCGGCCTCGTCGCGATCCTGGTGCAGTCCCATCCGCGCGCCGTCGCCGTAGTAGTTCACCAGGCAACAATCCGGATCGCGCACCCGCCCGACGAGGCGATGCCAGATCGAAAGCACGCGTGCCGGGATCGGCGGCCACAAGGTTCCGCCGGGATGCCGGTCGGCGTAGCGATATCCCTTGCGGTCGGAATACCACCCGTATTTGCCGGCCGAGGTCATCCGCACCGACATCGGTTTGCCCCAGGGCGTCAGCGGCGAAAAGAGCGGCGCCGCCGCTACGACGGCCCGGATATCCGCGATGATCGCCGCCTGCTCGCCCGCATCGAGATAGCCGGAATGGAGCGCGGCACCGCCCACCACCGCCGAAGGCGGCGGCACCGGATGCGGATCGGCCCAATCTTCGCAGTTTTCCAAGAATTCACCCTGTTTTTCGTCGGCCAAGGATGCTTGCAGCGCCCATGCCCCCTCCTTATATACCCCACGAAGCCGGTCGGGGATGTCCCGGCCGAAATCTTGGGATCGGGGCCAGGGGCCGCAATCGGGTCTGACCCCAGAACATCGCCGAAGGAAAGGTTTAATACATGGCTAAAGTCATCGGGATCGACCTCGGAACCACGAACTCCTGCGTCGCCATCATGGACGGGTCGCAGCCGCGCGTGATCGAGAACTCCGAAGGGGCGCGGACAACGCCCTCCGTCGTCGGTTTCACCGACAGCGAGCGTCTCGTCGGCCAGCCGGCCAAGCGCCAGGCGGTCACCAACCCGTCGAACACCATCTACGCCGTCAAACGCCTGATCGGCCGCCGCATGGGCGATGCCGAAGTCGAGAAGGACAAGAAGCTTGTCCCCTATTCCATCGTCAACGGTGGCAATGGCGACGCCTGGGTCGAAGTGAAGGGCGAGAAATATTCGCCGGCGCAGATTTCGGCCGTGATCCTTCAGAAGATGAAGGAAACCGCCGAATCCTACCTCGGTGAATCGGTGACGCAGGCCGTTATCACGGTTCCGGCCTATTTCAACGACGCCCAGCGTCAGGCGACGAAGGATGCCGGCAAGATCGCCGGCCTCGAAGTTCTGCGGATCATCAACGAACCGACGGCCGCCGCGCTCGCCTACGGCCTCGACAAGAAGGAAACCAAGACGATCGCGGTCTATGACCTCGGCGGCGGTACCTTCGACATCACCATCCTCGAGATCGACGACGGCCTCTTCGAGGTGAAGTCGACCAACGGCGACACCTTCCTCGGTGGCGAAGACTTCGACATGCGCATCGTCAACTACCTCGCCGACGAGTTCAAAAAGGAACACGGCGTCGACCTGACCGGCGACAAGATGGCGCTCCAGCGCCTGAAGGAAGCGGCAGAGAAGGCCAAGATCGAACTGTCGTCGAGTCAGCAGACCGAGATCAACCAGCCGTTCATCTCGATGGACAAGAACACCGGCACGCCGCTGCACCTGGTCATGAAGCTGACCCGCGCCAAGCTGGAAAGCCTTGTCAACGACCTCATCAAGAAGTCGATGAAACCCTGTGAAGCCGCGCTGAAGGATGCCGGCCTGTCGAAGGGCGACATCGACGAGGTCGTGCTCGTCGGCGGCATGACCCGGATGCCGAAAGTCATCCAGGAAGTGACCGCGTTCTTCGGCAAGGAGCCCCACAAAGGGGTGAACCCGGACGAAGTCGTGGCCCTCGGCGCCGCCATTCAGGCCGGCGTTCTTCAGGGTGACGTCAAGGACGTGGTCCTGCTCGACGTGACGCCGCTCTCGCTCGGCATCGAGACGCTCGGCGGTGTCTTCACCCGCCTGATCGACCGCAACACGACCATTCCGACGAAGAAAAGCCAGATCTTCTCGACCGCCGAGGACAACCAGAACGCGGTGACGATCCGGGTCTTCCAGGGTGAGCGCGAGATGGCCGCCGACAACAAGCTTCTCGGTCAGTTCAACCTCGAGGAAATCCCGCCGGCGCCGCGCGGCATGCCGCAGATCGAGGTCGCCTTCGACATCGACGCCAACGGCATCGTCAGCGTCAACGCCAAGGACAAGGGCACTGGCAAGACCCAGCAGATCACCATCCAGGCCTCTGGCGGTCTTTCGGACGAAGACATCGAGAAGATGGTCAAGGACGCCGAGGCGAATGCCGAAAGCGACAAGAAGCGCAAGGAACTGGTCGAGGCCAAGAACCAGGCGGAAAGCCTGATCCACTCGACCAGGAAGGCGCTCGAGGAGCATGGCGACAAGGTCGATGGCTCCACTGTCGAGGCGATCGAACTTGCGATCGGCGCGCTGGAAGAGACGCTGAAGTCCGAGGATGCCGGCAAGATCAAGGGCGGCATCCAGAACGTCACCGATGCGGCGATGAAGCTCGGCGAGGCGATCTACAAGGCGCAGGCGTCCGAGGCCGGTACCTCCGACGAGGCCGATGAAGACGGCCCGCGCGGCGTGGACGACGACATCGTGGATGCCGACTTCGAAGACCTCGGCGACGACAAGAAGCGCAAGTAACGCGACCGGAACCACGGGGGCCGGCCTGACTTCGGTCGGGCCGGCCCACGCGTTCCCCGAAAGGGCGAAGAATGGCGAAACGCGATTTTTACGAGGTTCTGGGCGTATCGCGCGGCGCTTCCGCCGACGAGATCAAGAAGGCCTACCGGACCAAGGCCAAGGAACTCCACCCCGACCGGAACAAGGACAAGCCCGAATCCGAGGCGCAGTTCAAGGAAGTGAACGAAGCCTACGAGGTTCTGAAGGACGACACCAAGAAAGCGGCTTATGATCGCTTCGGCCACGCGGCTTTCGAAGGCGGCATGGGCGGGGGGCCGCGCGGCGGGGCGCAGGGCGGCTACGGTCAGGGCGACTTCGCCTCGGCCTTCTCCGATGTGTTCGAGGACCTCTTCGGCGACTTCATGGGCGGCCGTGGCGGCGGCGGGCGGCAACGCGCGCAGCGCGGCTCCGACTTGCGCTACAACATGCGCGTGACGCTCGAGGAGGCCTACAAGGGCGCCCAGAAGTCGATCACCGTGCCGACCTCGGTTGCCTGCACTGCCTGCAGCGGCACCGGCGCCGAAGGCGGAGCGGAACCGCAGACCTGCCCGACCTGTTCGGGCATGGGCAAGGTGCGCGCGCAACAGGGCTTCTTCACGGTGGAGCGGACCTGTCCGACCTGCGGCGGCCTCGGCCAGACCATCAAGAACCCCTGCAAGACCTGTCACGGCGCCGGCCGGACCGAGAAGGAGCGCCAGCTCTCCGTCAACATCCCCGCCGGGGTGGAGACCGGCACCCGCATCCGCCTTGCCGGGGAAGGCGAGGCCGGAATGCGCGGCGGCCCCTCGGGTGATCTCTACATCTTCATCGAGGTTCGTGAACACGCGCTTTTTCAGCGCGACGGCGTGAACCTCTATTGCCGGGTGCCGGTCGCCATGAGCACCGCGACGCTCGGCGGCGAGGTCGAGGTGCCGACCATCGACGGCGGCCGCAGCCGGGTAAAGATCCCGGTCGGCGCCCAGACCGGCAAGCAGATGCGGCTCCGCGGCAAGGGCATGCCGGCGCTTCGCGGCGGCGGCACCGGCGACATGCTGATCGAGATCGCGGTGGAAACTCCGGTCAACCTGACCGGCAAGCAGAAGGAGCTTCTGCGCGAGTTCGAGCGTCTGAGCGAGGACAACAATCCCGAAGGTTCGTCGTTCTTCTCCAAGGTCCGGAGTTTCTGGGACGGCATGAAGGGGTGAGAGCCGGTTACGCCTCGCCCTGACTTTGTCGCCGGTGGACGGAAGATTCTAGCTTCCGGCGGGGATATTTCCTCCAAGTGGAAGCGGCATTAACCATTCCTTCACCACGCCGGGCGACGCTGACGCCATGGGACCGACTCGCGCCTTTCAGGAAGCTCCGCTGCCGCTTTTCACGGGCGACGAGGCGCCCGAGCTTGCGCTCGCGCCGGGCCGGCTTCCGTCCTACATCAAGGATCATCGCCAGCGGCTCCGCGCCCGCTTCATGGAGGGCGGGGCAGCGGCAATGCCGGATTACGAACTTCTGGAGCTTGTCCTCTTCCGCGCCATAGCACGGCAGGACGTGAAACCGCTCGCCCACCGGCTTCTTGACACGTTCGGCGACTTCAACCGTGTGCTCTCCGCCCCCGCCCATCGCCTGGCCGAAGTGCAGGGCGTCGGCGATGCCGTCGTGCAGGAACTGAAGATCGTCGAGGCCGCGGCACACCGGCTCGCCCGGGCGAAGATCATGCACCGTGCCGTGCTTTCGTCCTGGGGCCAGCTTCTCGACTATTGCCGCACCGCGATGGCGCACCGCGAAACCGAACAGTTCCGCGTTCTCTATCTTGACCGCAAGAACGTACTTGTGGCTGACGAGGAACAGGCGCGCGGCACCGTCGATCACGTCCCGGTCTATCCTCGCGAAGTGGTCAAGCGAGCGCTCGAACTCAACGCGAGCGCGCTGATCCTCGTCCACAACCATCCGTCGGGCGATCCGACCCCGTCAGAGGCGGACATCACGGTCACCGGGCAGATCCAGGACGCTGCTCGGGTGATGGGGATCGCGCTCCACGATCACCTCATCATCGGCAAGTCATGCGAGTTGAGCTTCCGCTCGGAAGGCTATCTCTAGCCGTTACTTGCCACTCTCAGCGAGTGCGAGCGGGGTGATCGCGACCGGGCCAAGGCTCAGCATCACGAAGTCGCCAAGCGCGTCGCCAAGCGCGTCGCAATCGGGCATCGCGAAGCTGAGCGCTTCGCTGACCACGGCGGTGCCCGGCGCCATCCGCAGCGCCTTGCCATCAAGCGCGCGACCGCAGGTCGCGTCGCTCACCTCGGCCTCGATCACGATGTCGTCGACGCGCGTCGCCACCGGCGCCGTATAGATCTCGGCCAACATCGGATGATCGACCGTCGGGTCGCCGAGGACGGTCAGGAACCCGCCTTCGGAGGTGGCCCGGTCACGCGGATGATCGGCCGAAACGTGGCCCGGCGATCCGAACACCGCCCCGTTCTCATACGCGCCGAGATGGAAGCCTTCGGCGCCGTCCCACTGCACCGCGACACGGCTCAGCGCGTCAAGGCCCGTGACGTCGTGTGTCGCGGTCAGCACCTCGTCGGCGCCGATGCGGATGTCGACTTTGGCCTCGGTCGCCAGTGCCGGCAGCATCAATTCCAGATCGCCGGCCTTGTCGGTCGCGGTCGCGAACGTCAGGCCGGAATGGCTGATCACGACGCGTTCATTGGGGGAGCATGGGGCGGACAGCTTCACGCTCAGCATCGCGCGGGCGGTGGCATCAAGGGTCATCGTGCTTTTCGCGCAGGCGAGTCCGAACACGGTGTAATTCGCATCGGCGGCGGTTTCCGGCCGCACGTAACCGGCATCGAGCCGTTCGACCCGTTCGGCCAGAAGCGTGCCGGTGACGAGCGGCTTCGGTTCGGCCGCCGGCAGATCGGGCAGGCCGGACTCGGAATGCGCGGCCGCCGCTTCTGTCAGGTCCGGCGTGGGCGTGGCGGTAAGGACGGACTCCGGGGTTTCGGCCAGGGCCGGCGCAGCCTCGGCCGGAGGCGCCGCTGCAGGGGCGGGTGCCAGAACGCCGGCGGTCGTCTTGACGCTGGCGAGGACCGGGGTCTCCATGGCATCACCGCCACGCAGCCGGGCGCTGATCGCGTCACCGTTCTGCATCACATGTCCGGTGGCGGCCGCCAGAAAGAAGGTCGTGCCAACCGTGATCGCCCTGCGCTTGATCTGCATGGTCCACTCCACATACGTCCAGCTTCACGGCTAAAGCGGGAACGCGGCATGGGCGTGGCCTGACTTTGGCAATGACGAGCGCGCACGAGGTTGAGTGCCGCACAGGATGTTGCGGGACAGCGTCGAGTCCGGGCCAAATCATGAAATTGGCGGGCGCCCTTCCGGCCTGCCCGCCACATTTTCGCCACATCCCTGCCGGGTACGGTTAACCCGAGCACACGACTCAGGCGAGTTTTCCGTGGCAATGCTTGAATTTTTCGCCCGACCCGCAGGGGCAGGGATCGTTGCGCCCCGGATTGCCCCAGGTCGACGGATCGGTTTCGTCGAAACCGTCAAGCAGTGGCGCTTTTGCGGCCGCGAAAGAGGCGATCGGTGCGTTCAGGGCGGCCCGCCGCTCCTCCATCTGATTGAACATCGCCTGCTGCTCCTCCTCCGTCATCGGCCGGACCTGGCCCAGCTTCAGAGTCACATCCTCGCGCAGGCCGTCGAGCAGGTTTCCGAACAGCGTGAATGCCTCGGTCTTGTATTCGGAAAGGGGATCGCGTTGTGCGTAACCGCGGAAGCCGACGACGGAACGCAGATGCTCCAGCGTCACCAGATGTTCGCGCCACTTCGCGTCGATCGTCTGCAGAAGGAACTGCTTTTCGATCTGGCGCATCGTGTCGGCACCGAATGCCTCGGCCTTCTTCGCCATGAACTCGTCGGAGGCTGCATAGAGCCGCTCGCGCATCTCGTCCTGGTCGACACCGTCCTCCTTCGCCCAGGCGATGACCGGCAAATCGAGCATCAGCTTCGCCATCGTCGCGGCATAGAGCCCTTCCGAATTCCACTGATCTGCATAGGATTTCGGCGGCAGGTACGCATCGACGAGGTCGTCGATGACCTGATGACGCATGTCCTGCGTGATCTCTTCCAGATCCTCCGCTTCCATGATCTCCAACCGCTGGCTGAAGATCACCTTGCGCTGGTCGTTCATCACGTCGTCGAATTTCAGAAGCTGCTTGCGCATGTCGAAGTTGCGGCCTTCGACCTTGGCCTGCGCCCGCTCCAGCGACTTGTTCACCCAGGGATGGATGATCGCCTCGCCTTCCTTCATGCCGAGGGTGGAGAGGACCTTTTCCAGCTTCTCGGACCCGAAGATCCGCATCAGGTCGTCTTCGAGGCTCAGGTAGAACGAGGACCGCCCCGGGTCGCCCTGCCGGCCGGACCGGCCGCGGAGCTGGTTGTCGATCCGCCGGCTTTCATGGCGTTCGGAGGCGAGGACGAAGAGACCGCCGGCCTCCAGCACCCTGGCCTTTTCCTCGGCATGTTCGGCCTCGATCCGGGTGCGGACCTCGTCGGGATGGGCGCTCGGGTCGGCGGCCAGCGCCTCCATCACTTTCATCTCGACATTGCCGCCAAGCTGGATGTCGGTGCCGCGTCCGGCCATGTTGGTGGCAATCGTGACCGCGCCGAGCTTGCCGGCATCGGCGACGATCTTCGCCTCCTGCTCGTGCTGGCGGGCGTTCAGCACGTTGTGCGGGATGTTCTCCGCCTTCAGCATCTCGCTCAGCATCTCGGACTTCTCGATCGAGGTGGTGCCGACAAGGATCGGCTGACCCTTTTCGTGCGCCTTCTGTATCCGCTTCAGCACTGCCTCGTATTTCTCGCGCTGGGTACGATAGACCTGATCGTGGTCGTCCTTCCGGGCAACGGGCTTGTTGGTCGGCACCTCGACGACGCCCAGCCGGTAGATGTCCATGAATTCCTCGGCCTCGGTCGCGGCCGTGCCGGTCATGCCGGCCAGCTTGTCGTAAAGCCGGAAGTAGTTCTGGAACGTCACCGAGGCGAGCGTCACGTTCTCTGGCTGGATCTGGACGCCTTCCTTGGCCTCGATCGCCTGGTGAAGGCCGTCGGACAGTCGCCGGCCGGGCATCATCCGGCCGGTGAACTCGTCGATCAGGACAATCTCGCCATTGCGGACGATGTAATGCTGATCCTTCTGGAACAGCTTGTGCGCCCGGAGCGCCTGCGTCACATGATGGACGATGGTCGTCGATTCCGGATCGTAGAGCGTCTGGCCTTCCGGCAGAACGCCCGCTTGCCAGAGCCGCTGCTCCATAAATTCGTTGCCGGCCTCGGTGAAGGTCGCGTTGCGTTGCTTTTCGTCGAGCTTGTAGTGCTCTGCCGCCAGTTCGGGAATGAACTTGTCGAGCGAGACATAAAGCTCCGACCGGTCCTGGCTCGGCCCGGAGATGATCAGCGGTGTCCGCGCCTCGTCGATCAGGATGCTGTCGACCTCGTCGACGATGGCGAAGGCATGGTCACGCTGCATCATGTCTTCGATGGTCGCGCGCATATTGTCGCGCAGATAGTCGAAACCCAGCTCGTTGTTCGTCGCATAGGTGATGTCGGCCTCATAGGCCGCGCGCTTTTCCTCGGCTTCCTGGAACGGAAAGACCACGCCGGTCGTCAGGCCGAGCGCGCCGTAGACCTTGCTCATCCATTCCGCGTCGCGCTTGGCGAGGTAGTCGTTCACCGTGACGATGTGGACGCCCTTGCCGGATAGCGCGTTCAGATAGGCCGGGAAGGTCGCGACCAGCGTCTTGCCCTCACCGGTCTTCATTTCGGCAATATTGCCCTGATGCAGGAAGATCCCGCCCATGAGCTGCACGTCGAAGGCGCGAAGCCCGAGCGCCCGCCGCGCCGCCTCGCGGCAATTGGCGAAGGCTTCCGGCAGGACCGAGTCGAGGCTTTCGCCGTTCGCGACCCGCGCCCTCAGCGCTTCGGTCCGTTCCTTGATGCCCTCGTCGGTCAGGGCATGGAATTCCGGTTCCAGCGCATTGATCTTTTCCACCAGCGGGCGGACCGATTTGACCTTGCGGTCGTTCGGCGTGCCGAAGACCTTCCTGGCGATTGTTCCGAGGCCCAGCATTTTCTCTCCACGCGGGTTCCACTGACGTGCCTGTGAAAAACGCGGCCTTGCCGCCACTCTCCGCAATGCCTAGAACGGCAGCGAAACAAGGCTCGGCTCAGCCCTCACGGGACCCATCGCGATGTAAGGGGATGCCGTCCGATAGTCAACGCCGCGACCTGTCGCGGCCTCTACGGGAGTTGATACCATGCTGAAATCCGCCTTTTTCTGCGCCGCCGTGCTGGCCTTTGCCGTCGCCGGCACCGCCCGCGCCGCCGATCCGACCGCGGATACAGTCGTCGCGACCGTCAACGGCGCCGATATCACTCTCGGTCACATGATTGCGATGCGCGACAGCCTGCCGGCGCAATATCTCCAGCTAGACGACAAGACCCTGTTCGACGGGATCCTAGACCAGATCATCCAGCAGGTCGCCCTGTCGGACGTGATTGCCGACAAGCTGACGAAGCGCAACACGCTGACGCTCGACAACCAGCGACGCGGCTATCTCGCCGGTGTGGTTCTGGATGATGCCGCGAAGGCCGCCGTCACCGACGAAGCGGTCGAGGCATTGTTCAACGAGCGGTATTCGGCGACCGAGCCCGGCAAGGAATACAACGCCGCCCATATCCTCGTCGAGACCGAGGAGGAGGCGAAGGCGCTCAAGGCCGAGATCGACGGCGGCGCCGATTTCACGGCGCTCGCCAAGGAAAAATCCACCGGTCCGTCCGGGCCGAACGGCGGCGATCTTGGCTGGTTCGGCGTCGGCATGATGGTCAAGCCCTTCGAAGACGCGGTGATCAAGATGGAGCCGGGTCAGGTTTCCGACCCGGTTCAGACCCAGTTCGGCTGGCACATCATCAAGCTCAACGAGGTCCGCAATGCCGCGGCGCCGAAGATCGAGGACGTGCGCGAGGAACTTGCCGGCGAACTGCAAGGCAAGGCGGTCGAAGCGAAGGTCACCGAATTGACCGAGGCGGCGAAGATCGAGAAGATGGCGGACGGAATCGACCCCGCGATCCTCAAGAACTCCAGTCTGATCGACAACTGAATTCCCCCACCCGAAGGAGGAACGGCCCATGGCAAAGCGCAAGTCTGACTGGAAGGACGAGGCGAAGAAGCTGAAGGAAAAGGTCAGGAAGCTTCGCAAGAAACTTGAGGACGAGGTCTTTCCGGTGGTCGAGGAGCGGATCGAAGCCGTCGCGGACGCCGTGGGTGAGGCCGCCGACAAGGTTGCGGCCGGGGTCAAGAAGAAGCTCAATCCGGTCTCGCCGCTGGCACCGAAGGGCGGGTTTCCGGCACTGCCGCGCATCGCCGGCGCCGAGTTCGCCGCCATCGAGGCCGGCGTGCGCTATGCCGGGCGCAAGGATGTGATGCTTGTCCGGCTCGTGCCGGGGACCGCCATCGCCGGGGCGTTCACCACGTCGGCCACCCGCGCCGCCTGCGTGCTGGACTGCGAGGCGAAGCTGAAGCAGCGGCCCGGCGTCAGGGACGGCGCGGCCATCGTGGTCAATTCCGGCAACGCCAATGCCTTCACCGGCAAGCTCGGGCAGGAGTCGGTCGATGCCGTGACCGGCAGCGCCGCAAAGGCGCTTGGTATTCCGTCGGGCCGGGTCTTTTCCTCGTCCACCGGGGTCATCGGCGAACCGCTGCCGCACGAGCGGATCGTGGCTAAGATCGACGATCTGAAGGCTGCGCTTTCCGAAGACGCGATCGAGTTGGCGGCACGTGCGATCATGACGACCGATACGTTCCCGAAGGGTGCTGCCGCAGTCATTGACGGCGAGGGCGGCAAGATCAAGATTGCTGGCATCGCCAAGGGGTCCGGCATGATCGCGCCGGACATGGCGACGATGCTGGTCTACATCTTCACCGATGCCACCATCGCCCCGGCAGCCCTGCAAAAGGTCGTCTCGCGCCAGGTCGGCGACACGTTCAACGCGATCACGGTGGACAGCGACACCTCGACCTCCGACGCGCTGATCGTCGCTGCCACGGGCAAGTCGAAGGCCGCCCCGATCGGCGATCTGCGCGGCAAGGTCGCGAAGGCGTTCGAGGCAGCGCTGCGTGGGGTGATGATGGATCTCGCCCACCAAGTTGTCCGCGACGGTGAGGGGGCGACGAAACTCGTCGAGGTCCGGGTCGAAGGCGCCGCCGATGCCGCCGATGCCCGGCGCGCCGCGATGGCGATCGCCAACTCGCCGCTGGTCAAGACCGCCATCGCCGGCGAGGACCCGAACTGGGGCCGCATCGTCATGGCGGTCGGCAAGTCTGGCGCGCGGGCCGACCGCGACACTATGTCGATCCGCTTCGGCGATCTGACGCTGGCCGAGAAGGGCTGGCGCAGCCCCTCCTACAGCGAGGAGGCGGCGGCGGCCTACATGAAGAACGACGAGTTGAAGATCACTGTCGATCTCGGCCTTGGCAAGGCGGCGACCAGTGTCTGGACCTGCGATCTCACGCATCGCTACATCGACATCAACGCCGACTACCGGTCTTGAAGACGGTTCTGGTCTCTGCGGTCGCGCTGATCGACGCCGACGGGCGCGTCCTGCTCGCCCGCCGGCCCGAAGGCAAGTCGCTGGCGGGCCTTTGGGAGTTTCCCGGCGGCAAGGTTGAGCCGGGAGAGACGCCGGAAGCCGCGTTGATCCGCGAGTTGCACGAGGAACTGGGGATCGACACCTGGAAAAGCTGTCTCGCGCCACTGACGTTTGCCAGCCATGCCTATGACGATTTCCACCTTCTGATGCCGCTGTTCGCCTGCCGACGCTGGCAGGGACAACCCCACGCGCGCGAAGGGCAGGAGCTGGCCTGGGTTCGGGCGAAGAACCTGCGGGACTACCCGATGCCCCCCGCAGATCTGCCGCTAATTCCCGTTTTGCGCGATTTGCTCTAGAATTTTCGCCGATTTTACATCTATAGGATGTGGCGGCAAATTGCCGAAACTTGATTCGGTCGTGTTAATTGTTTCCAAACGATTCCGACTGTGTCAAATTTAAGGCAGTTTCATTTGCCTTCAGTTAATGAGTGTCAGCTAGAATCAAAAGCAGCCCGCAGTTGGGGGAGTTCAAGCGATGCTGCGTACCATCACTCTTGGAAGTTGTGTCTCGGTTCAGGGCACGTTCGAACGTCAGCTCGACAACGGAATGATACTCGTCCGGGTCGGAAAGCTCCTGTTCGAGGGCTATCCCGTCATGAAGAAGGCCGCCTGATCAGCAGGCGGCCCTTTCATTTCCGGACACGAAATGCGGGGCGCTTCGGCGCCCCGCTTTTCATGTCAGCTGGCGTTCGACTTCCTCGCGCTCGAAGATCTCGATGACATCGCCGGGGCGGATATCCTCGTAGTTCTCGAACGCCATGCCGCATTCCTGACCGGACTGGACCTCTTTAACTTCGTCCTTGAATCTCTTGAGGGTTTTCAGCGTCCCCTCGTGGATCACGACGTTGTCGCGAAGCAGGCGGACACCGGCGGAGCGACGTGCAACGCCTTCGGTCACAAGGCAGCCTGCAACCTTGCCGACGCCGGACACCTTGAAGACTTCCTTGATCTCGGCATAGCCGATGAAGGTCTCGCGCACCTCGGCCTTCAAGAGACCCGAGGCGGCCGCCTTCACGTCGTCGACCAGATCGTAGATGACCGAGTAGTAGCGGATCTCGACACCCTTCTGGTTCGCCGCGGCGCGGGCGGGCGCGTTTGCCCGAACATTGAACCCGATGACCGGCGATCCGGAGGCTTCGGCCAGGCCGATATCCGATTCGGTGATCGCGCCGACGCCGTAGTGCAAGACCCGGACACGCACTTCGTCGTTACCGATTTTTTCCATAGCCTGAACAATCGCCTCGGCAGAGCCCTGCACATCGGCCTTCACCACGATCGGCAGTTCGGCGATATCCTTGTCTTCCTTGGCCTTGGCCATCAGCTGTTCCAGCGTCGTCGCCGCACCGGCAGCCGCGCGCTTGTCCTTCGCCGCCTTCTCGCGGTAGTCGGCGATCTCGCGCGCCTGCGATTCAGTTTCGACGACGTTGAGAACATCGCCGGCCTCTGGCGTGCCGTTGAGGCCCAGAACCTCGACGGGAACAGACGGTCCGGCCTCGGCGACCCGCTCGCCCTGATCGTTGATCAGCGCGCGGACCTTGCCCCACTGCTCGCCCACGACGAAGATGTCGCCCTGGCGCAGCGTGCCGTTCTGAACCAGAACCGTCGCGACCGGCCCGCGACCCACGTCGAGCTTCGCCTCGATCACGGCGCCAGAGGCCGCCCGCCCGGGGTTCGCCTTGAGTTCGAGAATCTCGGCCTGAAGCGCGATCGCTTCGAGCAGATCGTCGAGCCCCTTGCCGGTCACCGCCGACACCTCGACATCCTGAACCTCGCCCGACATCGCCTCGACGACGACCTCGTGCTGCAGAAGGTCGGTCCGCACCTTCTGCGGATTGGCGGACGGCTTGTCGCACTTGTTGATGGCGACGATCATCGGCACCTTGGCGGCCTTGGCGTGATTGATCGCCTCGACCGTCTGCGGCATGACGGCGTCGTCGGCGGCGACGACGAGGACCACAATGTCCGTCACCTGCGCGCCGCGCGCCCGCATCGACGTGAAGGCAGCGTGACCCGGCGTGTCGAGGAAGGTCAGGACCGCCCCCGATTCCGTCGTCACCTGATAGGCGCCGATATGCTGGGTGATGCCGCCCGCTTCACCCGAGACGACGTTCGTCTTGCGGATCGCGTCGAGAAGCGAGGTCTTGCCGTGGTCGACATGGCCCATGATCGTGATGATCGGCACCTTGTGGCCGAATTCCTCGATGATGAGTTCGGCGGTGTCAGCGTCGATGGTCTGGTTCATGTTGACCATCATGCCCATCTTCATCAGCGCCTTGACCACGTCGGCGGCACGTTCGGCCATCCGGTTGGCAAGCTCCTGGACGACGATCGTCTCTGGCAGCTGCACATCGCGCACCTGCTTTTCGGCCCGGACATTCAGCCCCAATGCCTTTTGCCGCGCCCGTTCCTGCTTGCGCTTCATAGCGGCCATCGAGCGCTCGCGCCCGCCACCGCCCGACAGCGCCTCGGTCAGCGTCAGCTTGCCGGAGCGGCGGCCCTCGTCGCGACTGCCCTTGCTGCCGCGATCGCGGTCGGCGCCACGGTCGTCGCGCTCGCGGTCGGTCTTGCGCGGGCCGGCCGTGGAGACGCCTTTCGTCTCGGCGCGGGACGCCGCGGCCTCGGCGGCGGCCGGATCGGCCGGCGCGGCCGCGGCCGGCGCAACCGGCTTCTTGAAATCTTCCTTGCGGGCGGCGCGAGCCTCGGCCTCTTCGGCGCGGCGCGCGTCTTCGTCGGCCTTGGCCTTCAGCGCTTCCTCGCGCTCACGGTCCTCGCGTTCCTTGGCCTCGATCTCGGCGCGGCGACGCTCGCGCTCTTCCTCGCGCTGGCGTTCATCGGCGGCACGCGTCGCGGCCTCCTCGACCTCGCGCGCTTTCGCGGCCTGAAGCGCCTTGAGCCGGCGCTCCATCTCGGCATCGGAAATCCCTGCAGGACGGCGCGACGGATCACCCCGGCTCGCGGCACCACCGCCAGCGGCTGCCGGCGCTCCGCCGGGCTTCGGTACGACGACACGCTTGCGCTTCGTCTCGACGACGACGCTTTTCGTGCGGCCATGGCTGAAGCTCTGCTTCACCTGACCGGAACGCCCGCCACCGAGGCCGAGGGGTTTCTTACCGTCTGTATCGTTCATGCCGACTTCGCATCCTTCCCGGCGGCCGTCCCGCCGTCATTCTTCCGCAAGCCCGTAAGCTTCGCAGCTTCCTCTACAACACGCTTGGAGAGTCCACCAGCCGCAAGCGCGCCATGTACCACACTATCTCGCCCAAAGGCCAGACCGAGCTCGGCTGCCGTGAGACACCCGAACCAGCGCCCCCCTTCAGGGGTCCAGAGTTTGCCCTTGCCGCGCTCCGATCCGTCGGAGGCCTGGAACAGGACCCGCGCCTTGCCGTCGGCGAGCCAGCCCTTGACCTTCTCGAACCCCGCGACGGCGAGGCCGGCCTTGCGGGCGAGAGAGATATGGTCGACGACGCGCCGCGCCAGCCCCGCCTCGACGATATCCGCCAGACCAACCGGCATCGTCACCGGCGCCTTCGCGGCCCGCGAGAACAGACCCTTCTTCGCCGCCTTCTCGATCGCTGCGCGGTCGGCCGTCACCCAGATGCCGCGACCCGGCAGCTTTTCGGCAAGGTCGGGGACGACCTGACCCTCGGGGCCGACGACAAAGCGGACGAGCCCCGCCTTGGGCTGCACGTCACCCGTGACGATGCAGCGCCGCTCGGGCTCATCCTTGTCCTTGTCGCGTCCCCCTCGGGTCATATGCGTCCCCTCCGAGGCCCATATCAGGCCTCGGCCTCCTCATCTTCGGCGCCGTCTTCGGCCTCGGCCTCAAGTTCCGCCGGATCGACCCAGCCAAGCTGGATCCGCGCGGTCATGACGAGGTGCTGCGCCTCCTCAAGGCTCATGTCGAATTTTTCGAGGATGCCGTCATCCTTGACCCGCTGGCCGTTGACCGTGGTCCAGCCACCGGCCAGCTCCCAGTCGGCACAGGTGGCGAAATCCTCGAGCGTCTTCACGCCGTCCTGCGCCAGAGCTTCGAGCATCTGGGGCGTCAGCCCCTCGAACCCGACGAGGCTGTCCTCGACGCCCAGCGCCCGGGCGTTTTCCAGCGCCTTGCGGTTCTGCTCCTCGATCACGTCGCGGGCCCGCGCCTGAAGCTCCGAGGCCGTCGCATCGTCGACGCCCTCGATGCTCAGAAGCTCGTCAAGATCGACATAGGCCACCTCTTCGAGATTGGTGAAGCCTTCGGAGACAAGAAGCTGGGCGAAGAACTCGTCGAGATCGAGGTTGTCCATGAAGAGCTTGGTGCGCTCGGCGAATTCCGCCTGCCGGCTCTTCGTCGATCACGACCTTGGAGACCTCGGCAGGTTGGAGGGCGTTCACCAGGAACGTCGCCTGATCCTGGTTCCACGGGATGATGTCGATCTTTTCGCCCTGCAGTTCGTTCACCACGGCCTGCACGCGGGAACCGCGCATACCAACGCAAGCGCCGACAGGATCGATGGAGTTGTCGTAGCTGATGACAGCAATCTTGGCGCGGGAGCCCGGGTCACGGGCGACGGCCTTGATCTCGATGATGCCGTCGTAGATCTCCGGCACTTCCATCTTGAACAGCTCCGCCATGAACTGCGGGTCGGTCCGGGACAGGAACACCTGCGGGCCGCGCGCCTCGCGCCGCACGTCCTTGATGTAGCAGCGGATGCGGTCGTTCGGGCGATAGCTTTCGCGGCCGATCTTCTCGTTCCGGCGCAGGATCGCCTCGCCGCGGCCGATATCGACGATGATGTTGCCGTATTCCTCGCGCTTGACCACGCCGTTGATGATCGTGCCCTTGCGGTCCTTGAATTCCTCGAACTGGCGGTCGCGCTCGGCTTCGCGGACCTTTTGCAGGATGACCTGCTTCGCGGACTGCGCGGCGATGCGGCCCAGATCGACCGGCGGAACCTCGTCAACGATAGTATCGCCGACCTTGGGATCGTCGAGATACTGCTTGGCCTGCGCGACCGTCAGCTCCGCCTGGTAGTTCTCCAGCAGATCGTCCTCGACCACCGTGCGCACCCGGGTGAAGGTCGCCTTGCCGGTCTTGCGGTCAATGGACACACGGATGTCCATCTCGGACCCGTAGCGCGACTTCGCGGCGCGGGCGAGGCTCTCCTCCATCGCTTCGATGACCAGCACGGGGTCTATCATCTTTTCCCGCGCGACGGCCTCGGCCGTTTGCAGAAGCTCCAGCTGGTTGGCAGAGGTAATCGCCATTCATTCCTCCTCGGAAGTGTCTTCTTCAATATCGTCGAATGCGGCTTCGTCGACCTTGTCGGTGGCCTTCTTCTGCCGCAGCATTTCGGTGATCAGCTCGTCGGTGAGAACCAGCTTCGCGTCGGAAAGCCAGTCGAACTTGAGACCAATGGTGCCTTCCTCGATCTCGATCAGCACCTCGTCGCCCTCGGTACCGGCCAGCTTGCCCTTGAAGCGCTTGCGGCCGTCGATCATCTCGGACGTCTCGATCTTGGCCTCATGGCCTTCCCAGACATCGAAATCCTTCAGTCGCGTCAACGGCCGGTCGATCCCGGGCGACGACACTTCGAGCGTATACTGATCCTCGATCGGATCCTCGACATCGAGAATGGCCGAGACCGCAACCGAGATCTTGCCGCAATCCTCGACGTCGATCCCGCCCTCGGGCCGGTCGGCCATGATCTGCAGGGTCTTGTATAGACCGCCCATCAGACGAATGCGCACCAGTTCGAACCCGAGACCTTCGATGGTCGGGGTCACGATTTCGGCCAGACGCCGGTCGATGGCGGTTTTCGCGATAAGTTCGGTCATGGGCTTTCGGTCAATCTGGTCTTCGGGCAACAAAAAACGGGCTCAGCGGCCCGTCGATCTTTCCCGGTGGGCTGCGAGTTTGGACCCCGTAGCCGCGCTGTTGAGGCGGATATAGGCGAAGGCGGACGAGTCTGCAAGGACAGAGTGAACCGCCCTGTCGCGGGGTCAGGGATCGTGTCCCACGGCGTGGTGTAGCTGGCCATGAAGATCGCCGCCATTTCGGGCGCGGGCCTGCTTGATCAGCGCGCCACGACGGGCAGGCTGATGA
>NCEA01000002.1 GCA_002280515.1 Rhodobacterales bacterium 32-67-9 | reverse complement strand
GCATGACCGACGCGCCCGAACTGCTGCTGGCGCATCACCTCAAGACCCTGCGCCTGCCGACCTTCCTGCGGGAACATGACAAGCTGGCCCGTATCTGCGCGGCAGAGGGCGTGGATCATGTGCGCTACCTGGCCCGCCTGACCGAACTCGAGCTGATCGACCGCGAGCGGCGCATGGTCGAGCGCCGGATCAAGTCGGCGAAGTTCCCGACCGTCAAAAGCCTCGACAGCTTCGACTTCAAAGCCATCCCGTCACTGAACAAGATGATGGTGCTGGAGCTGGCGCGCTGCGAATGGATCGAGCGCAGGGAGAACGTCATCGCGCTCGGACCTTCGGGCACCGGGAAGACCCATGTCGCGCTCGGCCTGGGGCTCGCCGCCTGCCAGAAGGGCTTGCCCGTCGCCTTCGTAACCGCGGCCTCGCTGGTTCACGAACTGATGGAGGCCCGCGATGAGAAACGCCTGATGCGCCTCCAGCGCCAACTGGCCAAGGTCAAATTGCTGATCATCGATGAACTGGGCTTCGTGCCTCTGAGCAAGACCGGCGCCGAGCTCCTGTTCGAACTGATCTCGCAGCGCTACGAGCGCGGCTCAACCCTGATCACATCGAACCTGCCATTCGAGGAATGGACCGAGACCTTCGGTACCGAACGCCTCACTGGCGCCCTCTTGGATCGGCTGACCCACCACGTCAACCTGCCATTCGAGGAATGGACCGAGACCTTCGGTACCGAACGCCTCACTGGCGCCCTCTTGGATCGGCTGACCCACCACGTCAACATCCTCGAGATGAACTTGCCCGGGAAAAGTGGAGAGCACCAACTGAGGAACCAGGAGGTGTTCTATGGGAAACGGGAACAGGCCGACGCCGGAATTTCGGCGTGAAGCGGTTCGGCTGGCGCTGTCCAGTGGCCGGACGCGGCGAGAGATTGCTGAGGATCTGGGCATTGGCCTGTCGACGCTGACGCGGTGGCTGGGTCAGGACCGCGATGCCAGCGAGCCGAGTGAGGCATCGGTCGATGTCCATGCCGAGTTGAAAAGGCTGCGGCGTGAGAATGCGGTCCTGAAGCAGGAGCGCGATATCCTAAAAGAAGCCGCGGCCTTCTTCGCGAAAGAGGGAAGTCGATGATCTTCGGCTTCATCGAGGCGGAGAAGGCCAGCTTCCCGATCAGCCAGATGTGCCGCGTCCTCGGGGTCAGCCAGAGCGGCTTCTTCGCCTGGCAGGAACGGCCCGCTTGTCGTCCCAGCAGCAAGACATGGTCTATCTGGCGCATATCCGGACGGCCTTCGCGCTGTCGAACGCCACCTATGGCAGCCCGCGCATGCACCGCGACCTCGTCGACGAGGGCCATGAGATCGGACGACATCGCACGGCACGCCTGATGCGTGAGAACCAGTTGATCGCGCGGCAAAAACGGCGGTTCAAGCGGACGACGGACAGCGAACATGCCTGGCCCGTCGCCCCCAATCTGGTGGCGCAGAACTTCACGGCGGATGGTCCGGACAGAAAATGGGGAGCGGACATCTCCTACATCTGGACGGCAGAGGGCTGGCTATACCTCGCTGTCGTGCTGGATCTCTTCTCGCGCCGCGTCGTCGGCTGGGCCACGAGTGACCGTCTGAAGCGCGACCTCGCTGTCGAAGCCCTGCGCCGTGCTCTTGTGGCTCGCAACCCCGCGCCCTGGCTGGTTCACCATTCCGACCGCGGATCACAATACTGCTCGGTGGACTATCAAGCACTGCTCCGCAAACACGGCATCCAGATCTCGATGAGCGGGCGCGGGAACTGCTACGACAACTCGATGGTCGAAACCTTCTTCAAGACCATCAAGTCGGAGCTGATCTGCCCGGTCGCATGGCAAACCCGCCAGCAAGCCGAAAACGCCATCGCCAGATACATCGACGGATCTATAACCCCGTCAGGCGGCACTCATCGCTCGGCTTCCTGAGCCCCATCGCATTCGAGCGCAGGGAACGAGAAGTGAGTTAAACGCTCTCCACAAAACCCGGGCAAGTCCAATCTGTCGTCTAACAAAGCGCGTAGTTCTTCCACGCGCTGGCGATGAGGCAGTCTGAACGCGATCCGTGTCGCACACTTTCCCACACATTACCGCATACGTTCGCTGCGGCTTCGCGATCATCGCACCTGGTCAAGCGCGTCGCGCGAGAGGGAAAGTTACCCCAAAAGCTCGGATTCGCTCAGCGCATTCAGAGAGTATTCAGTTGTTCCCCGGGTGTTCCCCCGCATCGATGGAAAACATTAAGCCGATTGCTCCTGCGGCATTAAATCTTTGTAATTTTTGGGATTTTTGGCTCCGGCGGTAGGGATCGAACCTACGACCAATTGATTAACAGTCAACTGCTCTACCGCTGAGCTACGCCGGAACACGGGGGCGATATAGCAAGGGCGGCGGGGGGCGTCCAGAGGGTCGGGAACAAAAATGCGCGTTGTTCAGATTGCGCGGAAACGCGCCCGTGCGGACAGCGGGCCGAGGGGCTCCGCGAGATTTCGTTCCGTCAGATCAAGGAGATGGGCCAGGACGTTGCGGGCCGCGGCGCGCATCAGGGCGGGCGGGGTGTCGGTGTAGATGCGTCGCGCGAGCTCGGTGGCATCCGACGGCCCGTCGGCGAGGGCGGTGCGGATCGCAGCCTCGCGGGCGCGGCGGTGGGCGGCAATCTCGGCAATCCGCCGGGCCGGATCGGCGACCGGGTCGCCGTGGCCGGGGTAGAGCCGGCCGGCACCGTGCCCGGCAAGCCGGTCGAGTGCGGCCATGTAGGCGCCCATGTCGCCATCGGGCGGCGAAATAAGCGACGAGGCCCAGCCCATCACGTGGTCGCCGCAGAAGACCGCGCCTTCCCACTCGAAGCTCAGGTGATTGCCGAAATGGCCGGGCGTGTGAAGCGCGGTCAGGCGGAAGCCGTCGCCGGCAACCACCGCACCGTCGGCGAGCGTGATGTCGGGGACGAAGCCGGCATCGACGCCTTCGCCGCCCTCGATCCCGCCCTCGGCGGCAAGCCGGCTCATCAGCGCCGAACGTCCCGCAGTTGCGTTTCCGAAGGCGAGAACCGGGGCGCCGGTCGTCTCGGCCAGCGGCCGGGCCAGCGGCGCGTGGTCGAGATGGGCATGGGTCACGAGGATGTGGCTGACCGTCTCTCCGGGCGCGAGCGCTGCGAGAAGCGCGGCGAGGTGGCGGGGATCCGCGGGGCCGGGGTCGATCACCGCGACGCGGCCTTCGCCGACTATATAGCTGTTGGTGCCGTGAAGCGTCATCGGCGAGGGGTTGGGCGCCAGCACGACGCGGAGGCCGGGGCAAAGATGCTGCACCTCTCCCGGGCACGCCCGGATTTCACTCGGCTCTGTCATCTTGCGCTTTCTCTCGCTTTCCGCCGCGGATAGGCTTCGCCCATGATCTCGGCCTGGTTCAAGAACGTCCTGCCGCGCGGCCTTTACGGCCGGGCTGCCCTCATCCTGATCCTGCCAATCGTGATCATCCAGCTCGTTGTGTCCATAGCCTTCATCCAGCGCCTTTTCGAGGGCGTGACCCGGCAGATGAGCCGCAATATCGCGCAGGAGATCGCGCTGATCCTGACCGAGGTCGAGACCCAGCCGGATCCGGCAAAAGCCGGGAGCATCGCCGAAAGCCTCGGCGCGGCGCTGGCGATGAACGTCAGTCTGCCGGCAACGCAAGGGGCGCCTGTGGCCGATGCGCGGATCTTCTACGATCTCTCCGGCCGGGTGGTGATTGCCACCCTGCGCGACGCGTTCCCGACGCTCGGGCCGGTCGATCTCTCGAATCTGCGCCGGGTCCGTTTCGTCCTCGGCACCGACCACGGTCCGATGGAGATCGGCTTTGACCGCGGCCGGGTCTCGGCCAGCAACCCGCATCAGCTTCTGGTGCTGATGCTCTTCACCGGCCTTCTGATGACGCTGATCGCCTTTCTCTTCCTGCGCAACCAGCTGCGCCCGATCCGCCGGCTTGCCCGCGCGGCGGAGGCGTTCGGCAAAGGCCGGATCGTGCCCTACAAGCCCGCCGGCGCGATCGAGGTGCGGTCGGCCGGCAACGCCTTTCTCGACATGCGGGCGCGAATCGAACGGCAGATCGAGCAGCGCACATTGCTGCTCTCGGGCATCAGCCACGACCTGCGCACACCGCTGACCCGACTGAAGCTCGGCCTCTCCATGCTCGGTGAGGATGCGGACGCCGTGGCGATGAGTCGCGATGTCGATGACATGGAAAAGCTGCTCGACGCGTTCCTCGCCTTCGTGCGCGGCGATGCGACGGAAGAGGAGGCGGAGATGCAGGATCCGGTGCCGCTGGTCCAGGGAATCGTCGAGGATGCGCGGCGGAGCGGCAAGGACGTGGTTTTGCACGCGGTGGAAGGGGCAGGGGAAGCACCGCTCCGCGCCGGACCGGTGCGGCGGGCGGTCGAGAACCTGATCGGCAATGCCACCCGCTACGGCACCCGCGCCGAGGTGTCGCTGGCGATTCTCGACCGCGCGATCCGGATCACCGTCGAGGATGATGGCCCCGGCATCGACCAGGCGCGGCGCGAGGAGGCGATGCGGCCCTTCACCCGCCTCGACACTGCGCGCAATCAGGACCGGGGCCCTGGCGTCGGGCTTGGCCTCGCGATCAGCGCCGATATCGCGCGGGGCCATGGTGGGACGCTTCGGCTTGGCGACAGCGCCCGGCTTGGCGGTCTCAAGGCCGAACTGGTGCTGGCCCGGTGAGTCCGTTCAGAAAAAGAGAGAGATGAGACCGATCCAGGCGGGCACCGCCAGGAGGAGGACCGGCAGGATCCACCAGCCGCTGACCATCTCGCGCCCTTCCGCCGCGTACGGCGACGGCTCCTCGCCCGGTTCCCGGTCATCGAGGGGCGAAAGCTCCTGACTGTACCAGTATTCGAGTGCATCGCGCCGCGCGAAGTCCTCCGCGCCCCGGCTCCGCGCCGCGCCGTTCCGTTCCACCATGACCAAATCCCTTTACCCGGGACCAGGTTAGCCGCGCATGTATTGCGATCTGGTTAGCGGCGGCGGGGCAATGTGGTAGGCCCGGAGGGACTCGAACCCCCAACCAAGGCGTTATGAGCGCCCTGCTCTAACCAATTGAGCTACAGGCCCGGCCGGCTTCTTGCTATGATGATGGCGCGGTCTGGTCAATCGGCTTTACGCCAGGGGGCGGACCACTATAGGTAGTGCCGCGCTCCGTCGACACGGTCCTTGAGGAAATTGATGCCGCATATCCGCCATGTCACGCTCGTCTACCTGCTCGGCATGGTCGTCTGTGCGCTCATGCTTGGCGGGCTGGATGTTCTCGGCAAGGGGATTCTCGGCGCCGGCCTGCCGAAGGGCGTGAGCGGCGTCAGCGTGGTGATTCCCGCGATGCTGGCGGGCATGGCCTTCGTGCACCGCGCCGGCGGGCGGCCGGAACGCCGCGAGGAATGGGCGCTCAGCCTCTGGTTCACGCTGATCCAGATCGTGACCGCGGCGATCTTTCTCTGGGCCGTCGACATGTTCACGGATCTCGCGGTCACGCCCGCGGTCGCGACCGGGCTGCTTCTGGTATTGTTCGTGATCCTGCTGGCCTGTTCGCGCCTCGGCCTCGCGCTCGGCGTCTATACCGCGCTGAGGCTGCAAGAACGCGCCAGGCACAGCTGAGCCGTTGCCCCCGTGACGCATCTGCGGTAACCGGACGCGACGTCTATCGCGCCCCGGGGGATATCATGACCACGAAGAACGGACTGACCTATGTCGATGCGGGGGTCGATATCGACGCGGGCAATGCGCTGGTGGAACGCATCAAGCCGGCGGCGAAACGGACCAACCGGCCGGGCACGGTGTCCGGGCTTGGCGGGTTCGGCGCGCTCTTCGATCTGAAGGCGGCGGGCTATGCCGATCCGGTGCTGGTGGCCGCGACCGACGGTGTCGGCACCAAGCTGCGCATCGCGATCGATACCGGCAATGTCGACACGATAGGCATCGACCTTGTCGCGATGTGCGTCAACGATCTTGTCTGCCAGGGGGCGGAGCCTTTGTTCTTCCTCGACTATTTCGCCACGGGCAAGCTCGATGTCGATCAGGGCGCGCGGATCGTCGAAGGCATCGCCGAGGGCTGCGCGCAGTCCGGTTGCGCGCTCATCGGCGGCGAGACGGCCGAGATGCCGGGCATGTACCACGCCGGAGACTTCGACCTTGCCGGCTTTGCCGTCGGCGCGATGGAACGAGGCCACGACCTGCCGCGCGACGTGGGTGAGGGTGACGTGCTGCTGGGGCTTGCCTCGAACGGGGTGCATTCCAACGGCTATTCCTTCGTGCGCAAGGTGGTGGAACTGTCGGGCCTCGGCTGGGACGCGAAGGCGCCCTTCGGCCCGGCGACACTGGGCGAGGAACTCTTGGCGCCCACCCGGCTTTACGTGACGCAAGTTCTGGCGGCGATCCGCGCCGGCGGGGTTCATGCGTTGGCCCATATCACCGGCGGCGGGCTGACCGAAAACCTGCCACGCGTTCTGCCCGACGGCCTCGGCGCCGAGATCGACCTTGGCGCCTGGCCGCTGCCGCCGGTCTTCCGCTGGCTGGCCGAGACCGCCGGCATGGCCGAAGCGGAGCTGCTCAAGACCTTCAATTCCGGCATCGGCATGATCGTCGTGGCCGACCCCGCCCGTGCTGCCGATCTGCGGCGCCTGCTCGAAGCCGAAGGCGAGACGGTGCACGAGATCGGCCGGGTGACGAAAGGGCAGGGGGTTGCCTACCGCGGGCGGCTTTTGTGAAGCGGGTCGTCATCCTGATTTCCGGCGGCGGGTCCAACATGGTGGCGCTTTGCCGCAGCATGACCGGCGATCACCCGGCGCGGCCGGTTCTCGTGATCTCTAACGACCCTGAGGCGGGAGGGCTGGCCAAGGCCCGCGAGATGGGAATTGCGACCGCCGCCGTCGATCACCGCCCCTTCAAGGGCGACCGCGCGGGGTTCGAGGCGGAGCTTCTGAAGCCGATCCTCGCCGCCGCGCCGGATATCCTCTGCCTTGCCGGGTTCATGCGGGTTCTGACGCCTGGCTTTGTCGGGCGTTTCGCCGGGCGGATGCTGAACATCCACCCCTCGCTCCTGCCGAAATATCCCGGCCTGCACACCCATGCCCGTGCCATCGCCGCCGGCGATGCCGAGGCAGGCTGCACCGTCCACGAGGTGACGCCGGTCCTCGACGACGGCCCGATCCTCGGGCAGGCGCGGGTGCCGGTCCTGCGCGGTGATACCGAGGCGACGCTGGCCGCCCGGGTGCTGCAAAAGGAGCACCGGCTTTATCCGGCCGTCCTTCGCGCCTTTGCGGTGGGCGACCGCAGGCTGGTGATGCTCTGACCCGGCCGGGGACCGTCGCCGCCCCGGCACAAATGCCCCGCCTCATCGTCCATTGGGACTGGGGCGCCGTGCCTCGGAACCCGCAGCGCCCGCCAGCCCTTTCCTTTCCCGCCCGCCTCGCCTAAGACGGCCAAAACGGCGGGACGACCCCGCGCCAAACGGAATATCCATGAAAACGATCACCACGACCGAAGAGCTCGCCCGTTTCTGTGACGCGGCCAAGGGGCAAGCCTACGTCACCGTCGACACGGAGTTCCTGCGCGAACGCACCTATTACTCCAAGCTCTGCCTGGTCCAGCTTGCCCTGCCGGGATCGGACGGCGAGGCGGTTCTGGTCGACCCGCTGGCAAACGGGCTGTCGCTCGAACCGCTCTACGACCTCTTCCGGCACGAGGCGACGGTCAAGGTGTTCCACGCCGCCCGGCAGGATCTCGAGATCTTCTTCGTCGAGGGCAACGTCTTCCCGGTCCCGCTCTTCGATACGCAAGTCGCGGCGATGGTCTGCGGCTTCGGCGATCAGGTCGGCTACGAGACGCTGGTGCGCAAGATCGCCAGGGAAGGGCTCGACAAGACCTCGCGGTTTACCGACTGGTCGCGCCGGCCCCTGAGCGATGCCCAGAAGACCTACGCGCTGGCCGATGTCACCCATCTTCGCGTGATCTACGAATTCCTCGCCAAGGAGCTGAAGCGCACCGGGCGGCAGAAATGGGTTGAGGAAGAGCTGGCGATCCTGCTCGATCCCGAGACCTACACCAATCGCCCCGAAGAAGCCTGGACCCGGGTGAAGACCCGCACCACGTCGGGAAAGTTCCTTGCCATCGTGCGCGAACTTGCGAAGTTCCGCGAGGATTACGCGCAAACCCGCAACGTGCCCCGGAGCCGCGTCTTCAAGGATGACGCGCTTCTGGAACTGGCCTCCACCAAGCCGACAACGGTCGAGGAACTCGGCCGCTCGCGCCTTCTGCTGCGCGAAGGCCGCAAGCCCGAGATCGCGGACGGCATCCTCGCGGCGGTGCAGGCCGGACTTGCCGTCAAGCCCGAGGATCATCCGCGCCCCGATACCGGCCGCGAACAGCTTCAGGTCGATTCCGCGCTCGCCGATCTTCTCCGGGTGCTCCTCAAGGCCAAGTCGGAAAGTGCCGGCGTGGCGCAGAAGCTTATCGCGTCCTCGGCCGATCTCGACGCGCTGGCGGCCGGCGACCGCTCGGTCGCGGCGCTCAAGGGCTGGCGCGGCGAGGTCTTCGGGCAGGACGCGCTGAGGCTCTGCCAGGGCGAGATCGCGCTTTCCGCCAAGGGCGGAGCGGTGCGGGTCGTCACTGTCTGAGGGCGCTCACCGCCGGCTCGACCGGCTGTTCTCGGCGCCGAGGACGACGATCCGGCTGACCCCGGCAAGCTTGATGTCCGAGATATAGGTCGCTGCCGTCAGTTCGCGCGACTGCGGGGTCGAGACGCGATTGGCCGCCAGAGGCTCGGCAATCACGAAGCGGTAGGTCAGAACCCCGTCGACCGGCTCGCCGCCGTTCTCCACCACCAGATCGGTATTCCACCAGCCCTGCGTCGGCGGCAATCCGGTGGCACGGATGATCGCCCCGCCGGGCTGGCGCGCAACCTCCATGTCGGTGACTTGCGCCACGAGGATGCGCCCGTCGTCGGGGCGCCCCGGCACCGCCGCCTCGGCGACGGTCTGGGTGCTTTCCACCGACCGGCCGAACCAGTTGAACGGGTTCAGCCGGCTTTCGCGTACCCGCCCGCATCCGGCCAGAACCAGCGTGACGATCAGCACTCCCGTGACAGGCAATCTCATGCGGGCCGCTCCCTTCCCATTTGCCCCCGTGGGTAGCCCATTCGCAGGCACATGAAAAGAGCGGCGATGACTGGACCTTCGCCGGGTCGCGCACTACGTCAGGGATATGGCAACGGAGACGCGCATGGCCACGGCGGCATTCGAGGACATTGTCGACACCTTCGACTTCCTGGACGACTGGGAAGAGCGCTACCGGCATGTCATCGAGCTTGGCAAGGCGATGGAACCGCTCGACGCGGCGTTCCGGGTGCCCGCGACCAAGGTCGAGGGCTGCGCCAGCCAGGTCTGGCTTCTGCCGATGATCGAGGGGCAGGGGCCTTCCGCCCGCTTCGACTTCCATGGCGACAGCGACGCGATGATCGTGCGCGGGCTGATCGCCATCCTGCACGCGCTCTATTCCGGGCTGAGCGTGACGGAGGTGACGAAGGTCGACGCCAACGCCGAACTCGCGCGGCTCGGTCTTGACGAACACCTCTCGTCGCAACGCTCGAACGGGCTCCGGGCGATGGTCGGGCGGGTCCGCAAACTCGCCACCGAGGTGGCGGCATAGGGCGGCCCGGTGTTCCGCCGCGCAAGGCCGGTTCAAGCCTGTCGTGCGCGGGGTGGGGCGCTCAGAGCCGCGCCAGCGCCGTCTTCAGATCGCCGTAGCCGGTGAAGCGCCGGACATAGGCCAGCCCCAGCCGTTCGGCACAGTCGCGCGCCTTGGCATCAAGTGCCGGATCGTCGGTCTGGGCCTGATAGACCAGCCGGTCGTAATTGCCGAAATACATGTCGCGGAGTTCGGGATAACGGTCGAGCCCCATCGGCTTCCAGACGAAGGCGTCGAACTGCCGGACCAGGAAATCGGTCAGGTAGAAGGCGCCCATCTCCTCTTCCGCATGTTCAGCGAAGGCGGAATTGCCTTCAAAAAACGAATAACAATGCGGGCCTGCGATCATCTCGACGCCAAGCTCCTTGCACTTTTCGAACAATTGACCGCCGGTTCCGCAATCCGCGTAGACGACGAAGATCCCGTCGTAGGCATCGCGGTGCTTTTCGACCGTCTCGACGACGGCACCGGTGATCCGGTCGGGCCAGAGATGGTAGTTTGCCGGCAGGCAGGTCAGGTCGAGGTGATCCCAGCCATTGGCGGCCTTGAGGTCGAGGATCTCTCGCGCCAGCGCGCCGCAGGCGATCAGCAGGATACGGCCCTTTTCGGCCGGCGCCATCCCGGCCTCGGTCAGCGTGCGGTCGTCCGGCAGGGTCATCGCGACGCCTTCCGGCTAAGCCGAAGCAGCAAAGCTGCAAGGAGCAGGAGCGGCGCACCGGCCAGGCCGAGCGTCGAGAGGGCCGAGGTGCCATAGGCGACGGCGACGGTCAGGGCCGCCGCAAGGATCACGGCCGACAGCAGCAGGACGAACCGGACAGGGGGCATGATGCGTCTCCTTCTCGTTCCCAATCTGGGGGCGCGGCGCAGCTTTGTGAAGCCGCCGAAGCAAAACGGCCCCGCCGAAGGACGGGGCCGTTCAGAAAATCCCCGCGATCCTGCGGATCAGCCGGCCGCCAGCTTGTTGTGCTTGCGCGACATGAAGTCCTTGGCCGTCTGAACCGCCACGGCTGCGTCGCGGCAATAGGCGTCGGCGCCGATCGCCTTGCCGAATTCCTCATTCAGGGGCGCGCCGCCGACCAGCACGATGAAATCCTCGCGCATGCCTTTTTCCTTCATCGTGTCGATCACGACCTTCATGTAGGGCATCGTGGTCGTCAAGAGCGCCGACATGCCGAGGATGTCGGCATCCTCGCGCTCCAGCGCCTCGATATATTTCTCGACCGGGTTGTTGATGCCAAGGTCGACGACCTCGAAGCCGGCGCCTTCCATCATCATGCCGACAAGGTTCTTGCCGATGTCGTGGATGTCGCCCTTCACGGTGCCGATCACCATCTTGCCGACCTTCGGCGCGCCGGTCTCGGCCAGCAAGGGCTTCAGGATCGCCATCCCGGCCTTCATCGCGTTCGCCGCCAGAAGCACTTCCGGCACGAAGAGGATGCCGTCGCGGAAGTCGGCGCCGACGATGGTCATGCCGGCCACCAGCGCCTTGGTGAGAACGTCGTAGGGCGCCCAGCCACGGTCGAGAAGGATGCGCACGCCCTCTTCGATCTCTTCCTTGAGACCGTCATAAAGGTCGTCGTGCATCTGAAGCACCAGCTCTTCGTCGTCGAGCTCGCTGAGAATGATTTCGTCTTCGGCCATTGGCGTGTCTCCTGGCGGTCCTGTCGCCGTTATTGCGGCGATTGCCGCCTCGTCACTTGGCGATTTGCGACATTGGCCGCACCTGCGGCGACGCGGAGCGACAAGCAGGGGCCACAGACGCGCCAGCCTTGCCGTGAGTTCATGAAATGTTCTATCCTGTCGCCATGTCCCTGCCGCCGCCCGATCCCTTCCTGCGCCTCAAGGCCCGTGGTGCCGCAACGAACGGCGAGGGCCGGTTCGAGCCATACCAGCGGGTGCGGGACAACGACGGCTGGGATATGCCAGAGGACGACCGTCTCCTGCGCACCGAAGTGACGGAAGAACGGCCGCGCTCGATCATCAATCCGGTGACCTCGCCGGATCTCGGCTTCGACCGCTCGATCAATCCCTACCGGGGCTGCGAACACGGCTGCGTCTACTGCTACGCGCGGCCGAGCCACGGTTATCTCGGCCTCTCCGCCGGGCTCGACTTCGAGACGCGGCTGGTGGCGCGGCCGACGGCGCCCGATGTGCTTGCCCGGGAACTCGCGCGCAAGGCCTACCGCCCGGCGCCGATCGCGCTCGGCACCAATACCGACCCCTACCAGCCTGTCGAGGCGCGCTACCGGATCATGCGCGGCCTCCTCCAGGTTCTGTCGGACTGGAACCACCCGGTCAGCATCACCACCAAGGGCGCACTGATCACCCGCGACCTTGACCTGCTCGTGGACATGGCGGCGCGCCGTCTCGTCCAGGTCGGCATTTCGGTCACCACGCTCGACCCGGACCTGTCGCGGCGGCTGGAACCACGGGCGCCGGCGCCGGACAGACGACTCACCATAATCCGCAGCCTGGCGGCGGCCGGCATCCCGGTCCGGGTCATGGTGGCGCCACTGATCCCGGTCCTGACCGAGCCGGAGCTGGAGGCGATCCTCGCCGCCGCGCGCGACGCCGGGGCGGGCGCCGCGTCGTGGATCCTGCTGCGCCTGCCGCACGAGGTGGCGCCGCTTTTCCGCGACTGGCTCGCACGGCATGAACCGGGCCGGGCCGGCCATGTGATGAACCGGCTCCGAGAGATGCGCGGCGGCAAGGATTACGATGCCGACTGGGGCCGGCGGATGCGCGGCAACGGCGTTCATGCCGACCTCATCGCGCAGAGATTCGCGGTAGCGACCCGCCGGCTCGGCTACGCCAAGGACTTGCCGGCCCCGGATGTTTCTCGCTTTGGCCCGCCGGCCCGCAAGGGCGACCAGCTCAGCCTCTTCTGAGCCGGCCCTTCTTCTGTTCGAAAATACCTCGGGGGAGGCGCCGCGCCAGCGGCGGCGGGGGCAGCGCCCCCAGCGCCCTCTCAGCCGCGCCGCCGTCCGCGCCGTTCGCGGCCGGCGCCCGCGTTCTCGCCGGTCCCGTCCGAGGCGGAGGAGAATCCGCCGAGTTTCGCCGTAATCTCGTCGAGAGTCGGGCGCGGCCCGCGCGGCCGGGTTTCCAGCGCAATCCGCATCGCCCTGAGATGCTCCGGCATCGTGCCGCAGCAACCGCCGATGATCGTCGCCCCGGCATCGCGCGCCATCACCGCGTAGTCCGCCATCAGATCCGGCGTGCCGTCGTAGTGGATATGGCCGTCGTGGTACTTCGGGATGCCGGCATTGCCCTTGGCGATGATCGGCGTCTCCGGCCCCGCCGCGACGAAGCCGAGCACGGTGCGCATCAGGTCGGCGGCACCCACGCCGCAATTCGCCCCGAAAGCCAGCGGCGGATGGTCGAGCCTGCCGACCAGCGCCACCATCTGCGCCGAAGTGAAGCCCATCATGGTGCGCCCCGCCGTGTCGAAGCTCATCGTGCCGCACCAGGGCATTCCCGCCTTGGCGCAGGCCTCGGCGGCGGCGCGGAATTCCTCGGCGGCCGAGATTGTCTCGACCCAGAGCACATCCGCCCCGCCATCCTTCAGCCCCTCGGCCTGTTCATGGAACATCTCGACGGCGATCTCGTGGGTCAGCGATCCCATCGGCGCCATGATCTCGCCGGTCGGCCCGATCGACCCGGCCACGACAACATCGCGGTCGGCAGCATCGGCGATCTCGCGGCCAAGTGCCGCGCCGACCCGGTTCAACTCGCGCACCCGGCCCTGCGCGGAGTGGAGCTTGAGCCGGCTCGCGTTGCCGCCGAAAGTGTTGGTCAGGAAAATGTCCGAACCGGCCTCGACCGCGCCGCGATACAGCGCGCGGATATTGTCGGGCTTGTCGGTGTTCCAAAGCTCCGGCGCCTCTCCGGCGGTCAATCCCATGTTGAAAAGGTTGGTTCCGGTCGCGCCGTCGGCCATCAGCCAGTCGCGGGACGCCAGAAGGCGGGAGAGAAGGTCGCTCATCGGGAAGGCCTTTCGGAAATGATCTCGTCAGGGTGGCATCTCGGCCGCCTTTCTTCCGATGTGCCACGCCACCGCGGATGAATCAAACCGATCTTCGGGCCGACCGGCCGGCGCGGCGAAAAAGCGCGCTGTGGTCGCGGTCAACCGGGCGCTCCGGGGGCCGGGGCCCGGCCGAATGCGCCGGCGCCGGGTGCATTGCTGTCCGGCAGCGGCGCTGGCGCATGAATCTCGCGCGCGATGTCGAGTGCGGCAAGGACGAGGGCCGCCGGCGTCGGTGCGGCGATGTAAAGCCGTTCGCGCCGGGGCGCGAAGGCCGATTTGAAGCGGGCGAGGCCAGCCACGCATGGCAAGTGTTCCAGTCTGCGGCGGAGCGGCACCGAGATGCCGGTGAAAAGCTCGGCCCGGCAGGGCAGGGCGGCCAGCGACAGACGCGCTATGCCCAGGGCCGCCGCGTCGCGGATCGCCTCGGCGACGAGCGCGTGCATCGTGCCGTCGGGTGCGCCCTCTGCCGCCCGCATCAGGTCGAGCACCCATTCCCGCGCGCCTTCGTGAAAGCTCGCGAAGGCGATCAGCCGGCCGTCCGCGTGGGCGAGGTAGAGCCTTTGCCCCGCGACGTAGCCGGGCGCCCAGCGGCCCATCGAAAAGCCCCTTTCGCCGCCGCGCGTCGTCGCCCATTCGGCGGCGATCCGGGCCATCGCGGCCAGCGGCAACCCGTCGGCGGCAGCCTTGCCCACCGTCACGCCGTGCTTTTCGGCCTTGCGGAGCTTGCGCCTGAGGCCGGCATGTCCGGCGCCGTGAAACCCCGCGACAGCCCCCGGCGCCAGCCAGAGTTCCTCTGCCACCAGCCGCACCGTCCAGCCCATCCGCCGCGCAGCAGCCGCGCTCCGCCCGGTGCATTTGTAAAGGCAGGGCACGCGGTCGCAGGCCCTTGCCGCGCCGGCAAGCTCCGCGATCAGCGCCGCCGTGCCGCGCCCCGGCCGGAACGGATCGAACAACGCCACCAGCGCCTGCCCGCCGCGCCCGACGACCCAGCCGTTCCGCCCGTCCTGTGCCAGCAGCACCGCATGTTCGCCCTGTCGGAGAATGGCGGATTCGGCGCGCGCCGCCCCGGCGACGAGCCCCGCCACGTCCGGCACGCTCAAGGTCACCGGCGGTTGGATCATCGTTGGCCGGTCCCGGGGCACCGTGTGCCGCCCGAGGCCGCCCGGTCCGCGCGCCAGGAAGACGAGCGCGACAAGCGCCGGCGCCGCGAAGTAGACCAGCCGGAACCCGAGGAGTGTTGCCAGAAGCTGGTCCTCGCCGGTCCCCGGCAGGAGTGCCAGCATGGCGACCTCGAAAGGGCCGATCCCGCCCGGCGTCGCCAGAACGAGGGCCGCCCCGAGCGCCACCAGATAGGCCGCGACGACCTGTTCCGGCGGCATGGCGATCCCCGCAGGCAAAAGCGCCCAGAGCGCCAGCGCCGCCGCGATCGTGTCGACGGCGGTCAGCAAAAGGAGCCGCGCCAGCGCCTGCAAAGGCGGAAGGGTCAGGGGGCGCCCGAAGAGAACGAGGCGCGGCCCGGCCACAGCCAGAACCCCGATACCCGCAAGAAGCACCAGAAGGCAGAGCGCGCCGGCCTTCACCGGCCCGGCCGCAAGGGGTCCCGCGTCGGGTGGTAGAACGAGGACCGCCAAACCCGCGACGACGGCCCATCCGGCCAGGAAGACCCCGGTCACCGTCGCGGTAACCCGCGTCGCCTGCCAGAGGCTGAGCCCCGGCAACATCCGCCACCGCACCAGCGCACCGGTGACCAGACCGAAGCCGAGAAGCTGCGAGATCGCGATGGCGGTCATCCCGGCGCGGCCCGCCTCCGGTGCCTCGATCCCGGTGTCAAGAAATCTGTGGATCACCGCGTCATAATGGCCAAGGGCGCGAAAGCTGACGAAGGTTGCCGCCGCCGCGGCGATCCATTGCGGTGGAGTGATCCGCAGCAGCGCCGCGGATACCGCGGCCACGTCGATTGCCGCGATCCGGTCGCCGAGAAGAGTGAGAAAGAGGAGCGCCGCCGCGATCGGCCCGACCTGCCTGAACACCGCCTGCCCAAGCGGTACGGCCGCGCGCCCTCTTGCAAGGGTCGCCACCCGTGCCGCCCTGTCCCGCCCGATCGCCATCCCGCCCTCCGCCGTCGCCGGCATCGGGTCTAGGCGCGTCGGGTTCACATCGGCTTAACGGGCGCCGGCGAATTCCACCGGTCGCGACCGCTCAGACCTCGGTCATGACCTGGCGCTTGGCCTCGATCATCAGCTCGGCCATCTTGGCGCGGATCGTCATCTCGCCCGCCTTGTCGCCGAGATCGCCCGCGACCTTGCGATAGACGTCCTCGTCGCCGGCCTCGTCGAAATCCGCCATGACGACCTCCTTGGCATAGGCCGCGGCTTCCTCGCCGGTCTTGCCCAGAAGTTCGGCGACCCAGAGACCCAGAAGCTTGTTGCGCCGCGCCTCGGCCTTGAACTTCATTTCCTCGTCATGGGCGTACTTGGCCTCGAAAGCGTTTTCGCGGTCGTCGAAGGTGGTCATTCCGGGGCCCCCATCTGGTCAGGTTACATTGCCCCCCATATGCCCGCGGCAACCCCGCTCCGCAAGTCCCCTGTCGGCGCGCTCCCGTCAATGGCTTGCGGCATTGGGCGGCTTGGCCTATAGCGGCGGCTCAGAAGTGCTGCGCATTCCGGCGCGCCCGAACGGAGCTATCATGGCACGTCGCAAGAAAATCTACGAAGGCAAGGCGAAGATCCTCTACGAAGGCCCGGAACCCGGCACCTTCGTTCAATATTTCAAGGATGACGCCACCGCCTTCAACGCCCAGAAGAAGGCGACGATCGAGGGCAAGGGCGTGCTCAACAACCGGCTCAGCGAATATTTCATGGCCGGCCTGACCAATATCGGCATCCCGAACCATTTCATCCGCCGCATCAACATGCGCGAACAGTTGATCCGCCAGGTGGAGATCATCCCGCTGGAAGTGATCGTGCGCAATTTCGCCGCCGGATCGCTCTCCAAGCGCCTCGGGATGGAGGAGGGGACGCCGCTTCCCCGCCCGATCGTCGAATACAGCTACAAGAACGACGCGCTCGGCGACCCGATGGTCAGCGAGGAATACATCCTCGCCTTCGGCTGGGCCAACCAGCAGGACATGGACGACATCGTCAGCCTTGCGCTCCGGGTCAACGATTTCCTCTCCGGCGTCTTCTACGGCGTCGGCATCAAGCTCGTCGATTTCAAGATAGAGATCGGGCGGATCTGGGACGGCGATTTCATGCGGCTGATCGTGGCCGACGAGATCAGCCCGGATTCGTGCCGGCTCTGGGACATCAAGACCGGCCAGAAGCTCGACAAGGACGTGTTCCGCCGCGATCTCGGCAGCCTCACCGACGCGTATACCGAGGTCGCCCGCCGCCTGGGCGTGCTGCCGACGCAGACCACGCATCTGACCAAACCGACCCTGATCAACTGAAAGGCCCGAACGCGATGACCGCGACCCTGAAAGCCCGTGTCCATGTCATGCTGAAGGACGGTGTCCTCGACCCGCAGGGTGAGGCGGTGAAACACGCGCTCGGCACACTCGGGTTTCAGGGTGTGGAGGGCGTGCGCCAGGGCAAGGTGATCGAGCTTGACCTCGCCGCCAGCGACCGGGCGACGGCCGAGGCCGAGGTCAAGGCGATGTGCGAGAAGCTCCTCGCCAACACCGTGATCGAGAAATACACGGTAGAGATCGCCTGATGCGCGCGGCGCTCCTGACCCGCTACCGGGCGCCGCTCGACATCACCGACCTTCCCGATCCCGACTGCCCCGAAGACGGCGTGGTCCTCAAGGTGCTCGCCTGCGGCGTCTGCCGCTCGGACTGGCATTCCTGGACCGGCTCCGACCCCGATGTCGTGCTGCCGCAGATCCCCGGCCACGAATATTGTGGCGTGGTAGAAGAGGTCGGCGCCCGCACCAGCCGCTGGCGTCGGGGCGACCGGGTGATCGCGCCCTTCATCCTCGCTTGCGGCCAATGCCCCGCCTGCGCGTCCGGCAACCAGACCACCTGTCCGACGCAGGTGATCCCCGGCTTCACCCACCCCGGCGCCTTTGCCGAACGCATCGCGGTGCCGCGCGCCGATGTGAACCTCTCCGTCCTGCCCGAGACGATGGAGCCCGCGCTTGCGGCCGCGCTCGGCTGCCGGGTGACGACCGCCTGGCACGGGCTCACGGGCCGCGCCGGCCTCCGCGCCGGCGAATGGTGCGCGATATTCGGCACCGGCGGGGTCGGACTCTCGGCCATGCTCCTGGCCCGCGCGCTCG
Organism: Rhodobacterales bacterium 32-67-9; assembly: GCA_002280515.1. GTDB lineage: Bacteria > Pseudomonadota > Alphaproteobacteria > Rhodobacterales > Rhodobacteraceae > Albidovulum. The sequence goes on along the minus strand of NCEA01000002.1, from coordinate 119,005 downwards.
GCGCCCGCACCGTCGTCGTCGATGTCGTGCCCGAGAAACTCGCCCACGCAAAGGCGCACGGCGCCGATGCCATCGTGAACGCCGCCGAAACCGATCCGGCCGCGGCGATCCGCGAGATCACCGGCGGCGGCGCCGATGTCGCCGTCGAGGCGCTCGGCATCGCAGAGACCACCGTCAACGCACTGAAATCCCTGCGCAAGCTCGGCCGGATGGTGCAGATCGGCATGCCCGCCGGAAAGCATACGCAGATGACCCTGCCGATGGACGCGGTCTATTCCGGCCAGCTTGCGATCTTCGGCACCCGCGGCATGCCGTCCTGGCGCTACCCGAGCTTGCTCAGCCTGATCGCGGGGGGCCATGTCGACCTCACGCCGCTCATCGCCCGGCGCGTGGCGCTCTCCGATGCCTCTGCCGAACTGGCCGCCTTTGACCGCCCGGCGCCGCCCGGCGTCGCGGTCATTACCGATTTCGGCCGCTGACCCTTCATCTTGCCGGAAATATCCCGGGGTTTGGGGCAGCGCCCCAATCCGCCGCTGGAACCCGGACCCGGATTAGGGTAACAGCCGAACCATCACCACTGCCCGAGGACCGACCATGAAAGCCGCCGTCATCACCTTTCCCGGTTCCAACTGCGACCGCGACCTCGCCGTCGCCTTCGAAGGGGCCGGCGCGGCCGTGACGCGGGTCTGGCACAAGGACGCGGACCTGCCGGCCGGCACCGACATCGTCGCGATCCCCGGCGGCTTTTCCTTCGGCGACTACCTGCGCTGCGGCGCCATTGCCGCGCAGTCGCCTGTCGCGGCGGCGATCAAGGCCTTCGCGGCGAAGGGCGGCCATGTCCTTGGCATCTGCAACGGCTTTCAGGTGCTGACCGAAACCGGCCTCCTGCCGGGCGTCCTGATGCGCAATGCCGGGCTGAAATTCGTCTGCAAGACCATCGACCTTCGGGTCGAGACCGCGAACAGCGCCTTCACCAACCTCTGGGACAAGGGCGCCATCGCGCGGATGCCGGTCGCCCATCACGACGGCAATTTCACGATCGACGCCGAGGGGCTGGCGCGGCTCCGGGACGAGGACCGGATCGCCTTCACCTATGCGGCGAACCCCAACGGCTCGACCGCCGACATCGCCGGCGTCCTCTCCGCCAACCGGCGGGTGCTCGGCATGATGCCGCATCCCGAACGCATGGCCGAGGCGGCGCATGGCGGCACCGACGGATCGGTGCTTTTCCGCTCGCTCCTGGCGGCGCTGGCGCTCGCGTAGTCACGGCGCTTGAGGCGAAAGGGCCGCGCGCCTAGACTGTCCGCATGGTCGATACGCCAGACAAGACCTCCGATCCTGATCCGGATACCGCGGAAGGCGGCGCGGCACCTGTGGCTGTTCCGCTCGTGACCGAGGCGTCCGGCATCGTCTCGGTGCGCAATTCCTGGTGGATCCGGCTCATCGTCATCGCCTTCATCTCGGGCGCGGTCTCGGTGATCTGGTACACCAATTCCTTCCTGACCGAGCGGTTCACGGAAACCACCCGCAACCGCGCCGAGGTGCGGCTGGCGCTTTATACCGGCCATATCCTCAGCGAGTTGCAGCGCACCTCGGTGGTGCCACTTCTCTTCGCGCGCGACCCCGCGCTCATCACCTCGCTCAATTCCGGCGATTTCTCGGCGACCTCGCAGCGGCTCATCTCGGCGCAGGACGAAATCGGCGCCGCCTCGATCCTGCTGCTCGACGCGACCGGGCGGGCGGTGGCCGCGACCGATCGCACCCAAATCGGATCAAACCATTCCACGGCGGCGCATTTCGTCAATGCGCAGCGCTCCAAGGACACCGTATTCACCCTCGCCGAGAATCCGAAGGGCGGTTACGAGTTCACCTATTCCCGCGCGGTCCTCTCGGAAAACCGGCTCGCCGGTGTCATCGTCGTCGGCGCCGAGTTGCAGAAATTCGAACGGGTCTGGGCCGGCATTTCCGAGTCCGTCGCCGTGGTCGACAGCGAGAACCGGGTGGTGCTGACGACCGAACCGCGCTGGCGCGGCCAGATGCTTGGCGACGCGCTCGCCGGTCGGCCGGCCCCCTCGGCGCTCGAACGCGCCTTCCAGGCCACGGCCGACTGGGCCAACGACCCACCCGACGCCTATGTCGGCGGCAAGGCGGTGATGCGCAACGACGCCCGCATCCCGTTCCGCGGCTGGCGGCTCGTCAGTTTCACGACCTACGATTCGATCCGCGAGAAGGTGAACACCGTCCTCGCGCTCGAGATCATGGGCTTTGCGGTCCTGCTCGCGCTCATCTTCTATGTCCTGTCGCGCCGGGCGCGGTCGCAGTCGGCGGTATTCCGGCGGGAATCGGCGGAACTGCGCCAGTTGAACCTGCGTCTCCAGCGGGAAATCGCCGAACGCGAGAAGGTGCAAAAAGACCTCGCCGTGGCCGAACAGACGCTAGCCCAATCGTCGAAACTTGCCGCCCTCGGCGAGATGTCGGCGGCGGTCAGCCACGAGCTGAACCAGCCCCTCGCCGCGATGAAGACCTACCTCGCGGGTGCCCGGCTTCTCCTGCAACGGCGGCGGCCGGAAGAGGCGCTTTCTTCGTTCCAGCGCATCGACGACCTGATCGAACGGATGGGCGCGATCACCCGCCAGCTCAAGAGCTATGCGCGCAAGGGCGGAGAGGCGTTCGAAGCCATGGATGTAAGGGCTTCGGTCTCGTCCGCGCTGTCGATGATGGAGCCGACATTGCGCACCCGTTCGATCCGGATCACCCGGATGATGCCGCGGACGCCGGTCATGGTCCAGGCCGACAAGGTGCGGCTCGAACAGGTGATCATCAACCTCCTCAGAAACGCCCTCGACGCGACGAAGGACGTGTCCGAACCGCAGGTGGAAATCCTCCTGACGGTGGGTGACACGGCGACGCTCGCGGTGCGCGACAACGGCCACGGTATCGCCGATCTCGATAACCTGTTCGAACCCTTCTACACGACCAAGAAGGCGGGCGAGGGGGTCGGGCTGGGCCTTGCCATTTCCTCCGGCATCGTCAAGGACCTTGGCGGACGGCTCACGGCGCGCAATGCGCCGGGCGGGGGGGCTGTATTCGAGGTTCAGCTCCCCATATTGTCTGAGAAGACGCAAGCAGCGGAATGAGGTGTGCCATGGCGCGCGCGATGAAAGTGGCAATCGTCGACGACGAACAGGACATGCGGCAGTCGATCAGCCAGTGGCTGGCCCTGTCGGGGTTCGACACCGAGACCTATGCCAGCGCCGAGGAGGCGCTGAAGGCGATCGGGTCCGACTATCCCGGCGTCGTGGTCAGCGACATCAAGATGCCCGGCATGGACGGCATGGCCTTTCTCAAGCGGCTGATGAGCGTCGACTCCGGCCTTCCGGTGATCATGATCACCGGCCACGGCGACGTGCCGATGGCGGTCGAGGCGATGCGCGTCGGCGCCTACGACTTCCTCGAAAAGCCGTTCAACCCCGACCGGATGACCGACCTTGCCAAGCGGGCGAGCCAGACGCGGCGGATGACGCTCGACAACCGGGCCCTGCGCAAGGAACTGTCCGACGGCTCGACGATCATGAAAAAGCTCATCGGCTCCTCGCCGGCGATGGAGCGGCTGCGCGAGGATATTCTCGATCTCGGCCAGGCCGACGGCCACGTCCTGATCGACGGCGAGACCGGCACCGGCAAGACGCTTGTCGCCCACGCGCTGCATGCCGTCGGCCCCCGCGCCGGCAAGAAGTTCTGCGTGATCTCCTGCGCGGCCTTTGCCGAGGACCAGCTTGCCGCCCGGCTCTTCGGACCGATGGACGAGGGCGCGCAGATTCCGCTCGTCGAGGAGGCGCGCGGCGGCACACTCGTCCTTGAGGACGTGGAGGCGTTGAGCCAGGGGCTTCAGGCCCGGCTCCTGACCTTCATCAACGATCAGGGCACGCCGGCTGAGACCCGGATCATCGCGATCTGCAACGACCACGAACAGGGCCGCACGGTCGAGGACGCTTTGCGACCCGACCTCTATTACCGGCTCGCGGCCCTGAAGATCATGTTGCCGCCCCTGCGTCAGCGCGGCGAGGATATCCTCACGCTCTTTACCCGCCTTGCCGAACAGTTCGCCGAGGAATATGGCTGCGAGGCGCCGCAGGTGACCGCGCAGGAGGCCGCCCAGCTTTTGCAGGCGCCCTGGCCGGGCAATGTCCGCCAGCTCATTAACGTCGCCGAACGCGCGGTTCTGCAGAACCGCCGCGGCTCGGGCTCCATCGCCTCGCTCCTGATGGCCGAGAACGAGGAGGCGGGGCCGGCGATGACGACCGAGGGCAAGCCCCTGAAGGATTACGTCGAGAGCTTCGAGAAGATGCTGATCGACAACACGATGCGGCGGCACAAGGGCTCCATCACCGCGGTGATGGAGGAGTTGAGCCTGCCGCGCCGGACACTGAACGAGAAGATGGCGAAATACTCGCTGCAACGCTCGGACTATCTCTGAGCGGACCGGCCTTGTCGGCAAGGCAGTGTCGCGAAACCGCGTTGGGCCGGTTGGAGTACGAAGCAACCGGGGCCAAGCCTCAGACTACCGCCGCCAGAAGTCACGGTGCGGAGCGAGAAGCTCGCCTTCAATTTCGGGGAAGGGCCCGTGCACCTCGATCGCCTTCTGTCCGGAACTGAGCACGGTGCGCGCGGGTAGGTTCATTGTCGGGTTCTCGGCATGGTCACCGGTCAGCGCGAGGAGTTGTGTTTCCTCGTAACCATAGACCAGACGCCCGATATTAACCCAATAGAATGTACCAGCGCACATGGCACAGGGCTCGCCAGTTGAGACCAGCGTGCAGGACCAGAGGAACTCCGGCGAGTATGCGGCTGCGGCGCGGCGAGCGAGCTCCGTTTCGGCATGTCGTACCGTGTCGATATTGCCTTGGCGCATTAGGATCGTGCCGTCGGGGCTCACCAGGACCGCGCCGAACGGGTGATGACCATGTGCGGCCGCGTTGCGCGCGACGGCGTTGGCTGCGAGAATGTAGGCGATCATCTGGTCGCGGGTCATGTCGTGCAGCCTACCTGACACGGGATGAAGCAACAGTTCCGCCGTTTGGGACTGAAATTAACTCCAACCCTACACTCGAAGAGCATAACACTGAGTGTGCAACCCGTAACGCGAAAAGAGTAGTCCAAGAAAGGATCCTCCCCGTCCGCTCAACAGACCAACACGGTTGCGCGACATGGCCTTCGGCAAGGGGCGGAACCGGGGCGGACCGGGTGATCCGCCCCTTGTCTTTTGCGCCCTGTTCGGTCGGCAGCGTGGCCGTGTAGCTCAGCACCTCGATGGCGAACTCGGTCGGAAATGCCCCGAGATCGACCATGTCGACGCCGGTATGGGCGTTCAGGATCTTGTGCAGCGCCTCGTCGGGAACCTCCGCTCCCTCGGTCCCGACATAGGCATGTTCGCCGTCCTCGTCCCGGCTATGGCGGCGCCCGGCCGCTTGCCCTTGGGCGGATTGGACGGATGCGCCGCCTCCGGTTCCTCGCGGTCGAGCGCCTGCCACCAGGTTGTAGATCCGGCGACTGGCCGGCTCTCGTCGGGCGGGGACGGAAAAACCGATTGTGTTTGCCCGGCGTTCCCCGCTAAAGTCACGAGACGCCCCCTGCGCGCTTTGCGCTCAGCGTGGCCCACCAGATTCACTGCCCCGCACGAGGGACCGGAGCGAGTTCCGGGCCGCTGGACTGGGCAGGCCGACTGGCCGGAAGGCCGCAATTTGCCCCGTTTTCATTGGAGCGGGGCCAGAGTTGGGCGCCACAGGGTGCCTGGGAAAGAACCGCGATGAAACGCGAGCGGATCGAGCAGCGGATGTCAGGTGGGCCTTTGGCCGCCTCCGCGCCGCTGTCCGCGCGGTCAGTCGCTCCAGAAATTGAACGCCCCGCACGCACCCCTGCCGCAAGGCCAGGGCGAAGGCCGGCGTTCGGAAAGATCACATGGCCAAGAAAATGCTCATCGATGCCACCCACGCGGAAGAGACCCGCGTCGTGGTGGTCGACGGAAACAAGGTCGAGGAATTCGACTTCGAGACCGTCAACAAACGCCAGCTTGCCGGCAATATCTATCTAGCGAAGATCACTAGGGTCGAACCCTCGCTGCAGGCCGCCTTCGTCGATTACGGCGGCAACCGTCACGGCTTCCTCGCCTTTTCGGAAATCCATCCCGATTACTACCAGATCCCGGTCGCCGACCGGCAGGCGCTTCTGGCCGAGGAACGCGCCTATGCCGAGGCGCTCGACGATGAGGAGAACGGAGGCGGCCGCCAGCGCCGCCGCGGCAAGCCGCAGAACCGGGCCGAGAAGGCGCGGCGCGACGATGCCGTGACGACCAGCGACGACATCCCCGGCATGACCGTGGTCGACCACAGCGACGAGGCCGAGGACGAAGCCCTGGCCACGACTGCCGTCGAGGGCGACGAGGCGTCGGGCGATGCCGCATCGGATCCCGCGCCGGAGCGTGAGGAACCCTATGTCGCCGCCGACCACGCCTCCGAGACCGACGACGATATCGAATCCGTCGCCGAAGAGGATGTGAGCGAGGAAATCCGCCAGCCGAGAAAGCCGCGGCCGCGCAAGTACAAGATCCAGGAAGTGGTCAAGGTCCGGCAGATCATGCTGGTCCAGGTGGTCAAGGAAGAGCGCGGCAACAAGGGGGCGGCGCTGACGACCTACCTGTCGCTCGCCGGCCGCTACTGCGTCTTGATGCCGAACACCGCGCGCGGGGGCGGCATCAGCCGCAAGATCACCAACGCCGTCGACCGCAAGAAGCTGAAGGAGATCGCGAACGAAATCGAGGTGCCGGAAGGCGCCGGTCTCATCATCCGCACCGCCGGCAGCCAGCGCACCAAGTCCGAGATCAAGCGCGACTACGAATACCTTCTGCGGCTTTGGGAACAGATCCGCGAACTGACTCTGAAGTCGATTGCCCCGGCGCCGATCTACGAGGAGGGTGACCTCATCAAGCGCACGATCCGCGACCTTTACAACAAGGACATCGACGAGGTTCTCGTCGAAGGCGTGGACGGCTATCGCGCGGCCAAGGACTTCATGAAGATGATCATGCCGTCCCACGCCAAGAACGTGAAGCACTACCACGAGGGGCTGCCGCTCTTCGCCCGATTCCAGGTCGAAAGCTACCTTGCCGCGATGTTCAACCCGACGGTGCAGCTCCGCTCCGGCGGCTATATCGTCATCGGCGTGACCGAGGCGCTGGTCGCCATCGACGTCAACTCCGGCCGGGCCACCAAGGAAGGCTCGATCGAGGAAACCGCGCTCAAGACCAACCTCGAGGCGGCCGAGGAAGTGGCGCGGCAGTTGCGCCTGCGCGACCTCGCCGGCCTCATCGTCATCGACTTCATCGACATGGAGGAGCGGCGCAACAACGCCGCCGTCGAGAAGCGGCTGAAGGAAAAGCTGAAATCCGACCGGGCGCGGATCCAGGTCGGCCGCATCTCGGGCTTCGGCCTGCTGGAGATGAGCCGCCAACGCCTGCGCCCCGGCATGCTGGAGGCGACGACGGCACCGTGCTCGCATTGCCACGGCACCGGGATCATCCGCTCCGACGACAGCCTTGCGCTGCAGGTGCTGCGTCAGCTGGAAGAGGAAGGTACGCGCAAGCGCTCGCGCGAGGTGCTGCTCAAGGCGCCGATCGCCGTCGTCAATTTCCTGATCAACCAGAAGCGCGAGCACATCGCCCAGATCGAGGCGCGCTACGGCATGGCGGTGCGGATCGAGGGCGATCCGGCCATGGTCAGCCCGGATTTCTCGATCGAGAAGTTCAAGACCGCGACCCGCAATGTGCCGGAAGTCACTTCGCCGGTGATCTCGGTCGATGCCTTGCGAATGGAAGAGCCGGAAGAGGACGAGGAGACCATCGTCGAGGAGGCCGATGAGGCCGATGAGGCGGAAGAAACCCCGGTCGTCGCGAGTGGCGAGGGCGAGGGCGAACCCGGCCGGAAGAAGAAGCGTCGGCGCCGGCGGCGGCGGAAGTCCGGCAATGGCGGTCCGTCCGACATGACGGCGGAGGGCGCGGAGGAGCGGCCCGAAGCCCAGGCTGACTCCGTCGCGGACCCGGCGACGGACACCGTCGACGCAGCGCCTGCCGCTGACACGGCCGCGAAGCCGAAGCGGAGCCGCAGCCGTGGCCGGTCAAAGGCGAAGCCGGTCGAGGTGGCGGGAGCCGAACCTGCGGCCGTGGCCGAGCCTGCCCCCGCAGCCGAGGTGGAAACGCCTGTCGCGGCAGAAGCTGAGGCCCCGGCCGAACCCGAGAAGCCGAAGCGCCGGACTGCGACACGCAAGAAGGCCGCGAAGGCCGAGCCGGCGGTTGAGGCAGTGGCCGAGGCCGCAGCCGACCCGGCGCCGGAAGAAGCTGCCAAAAAGCCGCGCGCCACGCGGTCGCGCGCCCGGACCAAGAAGACCGACGGTACCGAGCCCGCTGGAGAGCCCGTAGTCGTACCTGCGCCAGAACCAGTGCCAGAACCGGCGCCAATGCCCGAGCCGGTCGCGGCCCCTGCGGCGGCGGCGCTCCAGTCCGATCCGGAACTGGAAACGGCAACGGCAGCAGAAGACGAGAACAAGCCCAAACGCCGGGGCTGGTGGTCGCTCGGCCGCTGACCCGGGGACGGCAAGACGCACAAGGCCGGGTCTTCGGACCCGGCCTTTTCGTTGCGGGAGGGCCGCTTCTTTCGGCGGCGCGTTGCCCGCATCGGGCTATTGTCACGACGGCCACGCAATGCGACCATATCGGTGAATTTGTGGAGGCCCGGGCTCATGCAGTTCCTTCATCTCGTCGAGGATGCCGACGGCGTTTCGCATTTCGCGGATGTCGTGATTCCGATGGATGTCACCGACTTCGCGCCACCGGCGCCGCCAATGGCGGCCTCGGGCAAGGAGCCCTGCGCGGCGCTGCTTTACCTGGTTCTTCCGCCGGGATGGGGTGGGGCCAAGCACCCTTCGCCACGCCGGCAGGTCGGTTTCTGCCTGTCGGGGCGTCTGCGGGTCGAGGCGGGAGACGGCGCGATACGCGAGTTCGGGGCCGGAGCGATCTGGCGCATGGAAGATGTGACCGGAAGCGGCCACACGACCACGGTTATTGGCGACGATGAGGTTCGACTGGCCATCGTCCAACTCGACTGAGGATCTCCCGAACGTGCCGGGGGCAGCACAGTGCACGTTTTCCGGCGCGCCCAGACGAAGAGGACTGACTCCGCCGGACCCGTAGCGGCACCTGCGCCGAAACCGGGGCTGGTGGTCGCTCGGCCGCTGAGCGGAATTTTATCGAATGCGGAAACGCCGGGCCAGCGCCCGGCGTTTTTGTTTCCATCTCTGTTTGAGTATCCGGGCCGAGATGCGGATCGCCAGTTGACCGGAAATCAAGTCTCCGCGAGATTGGCGGTATTCGCAAAACATTGCGCCCAATCACGGGTGCGGAACTTCCGGACTGCAGGCCAGACCAGTTCAGATATTTTCCAGTGTTGCCACCCCGCCATCGCTGTGCCGGACTGACAGGGAAGGACTACGGCATTGCAAAGCAAGAACCAGACCTTCGATCTCTCCGGGACTAATTTCGTCTACGGTGATGCCCTTTTGCTCGATCACAACGACAAGGGCGGTAACGACACATTTACCCTGACCGGCAATTCTAGCGTTCTCTATGGTGACAGCCAAACCATGACGGACACGGCCCGTGGCGGCAACGATGTGCTTGTCGCAAATGGCAATTTAAATTTCCTCGTCGGTGACGCCGACCTCATGCAGGGGGCCAGCGCGGGCGGCAACGACAGTCTCACCACGATCGGGGACCAAAACTTCATCATCTGCGACGCCGTTCAGATTCACGGCACCAGCACGGGCGGCAACGACAGTTGCACGGCGACCGGCAATGGCAATTCCCTCTTTGGCGACGCGTTTGATATGTTCGCCACCAGTATCGGCGGCGATGATACGCTCGCGGCGTCCGGGAACGGCAACTTCCTCGTGGGTGACGCCTACGATATGCTCGTCGCGAGCAGGGGCGGCGATGACAGTCTGAGCGTGACGGGCGACAACAACAAGCTCTTCGGCGATGCATGGTTCATGTATGATACGAGTTCGGGTGGCGATGACCGGCTCACGGCGACGGGCACCGGCAACGTTCTTTATGGCGATGCGCAATCCCTGTTCGGCGCTGCCAGCGGCGGCGCAGATACCTTCGTCTTCGGTTCCGCCAACGGCACCGCCACCATCGCCGATTTCCGCGCCAGCGACGGCGATGTGATCGAGCTTGTCACGGCGCAGGACGCCGCCGGCGCGGCGCTGTCCTGGGACGATCTCGACAGCAATGGCAACGGCGTGCTGGATGACGGCGACGCCTGGGTCGCCGTCGGCGGCAGTACCGAGATCGACCTCGGCGCGCTCGCCGGCGGTCCGGCGGGGGTGAACGTCGTGACGGTCGCGGGAGTGACGAACCTGATGGTGGACGATTTCCTGTTCGCCTGAGGGGGCCCGCCACCGACGCAATTGTGAGCGCGTCGTGACCCAATGCCCGCGTGACGCCGGCCCGGCCATGCGCTAAGGCTGGCCCATGTTCGAGACAGGCATCATGGATGCGGGCTTCGTGCTCGCCGCACTCATAGCGCTTCTGGCCGGGGTTCTGTCGTTCCTCAGTCCCTGCGTCCTGCCCATCGTCCCGCCCTATCTCGCCTATATGGGCGGGATCAGCATGGGCGAGATGCAGGACGAACGCGCCGGCCGGCGCCGGGCGCTTGTCGCGGCGGGGTTCTTCGTTCTCGGCCTTTCGACGGTGTTCCTGTTCCTTGGCTTCACCGCCTCGGCCTTCGGGAAGTTCTTCCTGCAGAACCAGGACTGGTTCTCGACGATGGCCGGGATCGTCGTGATGATCTTCGGCGCGCATTTCCTTGGCGTGATCCGCATCCCGTTCCTCGACCGCGAGGCGCGGATGGACGCCGGCGACCAGGGCGGGTCGGCCTTCGGCGCCTACCTTCTCGGCCTCGCCTTCGCCTTCGGCTGGACCCCCTGCATCGGCCCGCAGCTTGGCATGATCCTGGCGCTTGCCGCGCAGGACGGCTCCATCGTGCGGGGCACCGGGCTGCTTGCGGTCTATGCGATCGGCCTCGGCATTCCGTTCCTTCTGGTCGCCGCCTTCTTCCCGCGCCTCAAGGGCCGGATGGCCTTCCTCAAGCGCCACATGACGCGGATCGTGCGGATCACGGGGCTCCTGCTCTGGACCATCGGGCTTTTGATGCTTACGGGCGGCTTCAGCCAGTTCTCCTACTGGCTGCTGGAAACCTTCCCGTCGCTCGCCTTGCTCGGCTGATCCTGGTCAGCCGGCGCAGGAGCCGCCGAGGGTGGCCAGCGCTGCCTTGCCTTCCTCGGCAGTCATGTACCGGCTCCAGCCCAGGCGGTAGGCGAGGCCGTCACTGGCCTTGTTGATGAATTCCGCGGCGATGTCGCCCGTCTGGCTTAGGATCAGAAGCCGGCCGGAGTTTTCCTCCTCGACCAGGAACCGCCCGTCGGGCAACATCTGGAACAGGCCCTCGAACAGTGTCCTGACCTCGGGCTTCTCCAACGCCGCCGGCCAGAGGTTGCCGGTCTCGTCTGTGGCGAAATCGTAGACGGTGATCTCGTTCGTCCCGTAAACCCGCGCGCCGGTGCCCTTGTCGTAGGCGTTGTTGTTGAAGACGGCGATACGGTGATCGTCGAGGATGTCGACGTCGTGCTGGGCCAGCCAAGGGCCTTGCTGTTTCCAGATGATCTCGTCGGTGGACGGCCGGTAGAGCATCAGCATCGACAGGTGGCGGAAGCTGAGGAAGAGGTCGCCCTTCTTCCAGTAGGGACCGTCTTCGAGGACCGGCTCGATATCGTTGATGTGCACCGGATCCTTCTGATAGCGCCCGGCGGTGAAGAGGGCGTATTCCATCCCGTGCCGCAACAGGATCTCCGCCGCCGAGATATTTTCGAGTACGGTGCCATCAGGACCGACATGGGCGAGCGAATCCTCGACGAAGTCGGGCGCTGCCCGTTCGATCCTGGTCGGCTCGATATAGGACGGAATCCACCAGCCACCGGCGCCATCGCTTTCGGTCGAATGGTGGAAGAGGACGTCGGTCTGGCCCCAGAGTTTTTTTGAACAGGCGTCGAGGGCGTACAGGAAGGACTGGTGATCCTTGATGATCAATGCGCCGTTCTCGGTGAGAATGGGGTGAATCGCGCGATAGTGCTTCGTATTCCAGTTGGTGTATTCGGCGATTCGTGATTCGCGGGGAGTGCCCGCCAGAAGCGTGTCGGCGTCCGGCAGCCAGAGGTGTTTCACCTTGCCGTCGGCCAGCGAGACGAGTTCCACCACATGCCGCTCCCGGTCGCCGTCATAGCGCGACAGAAGCACGTATCCGGTCTCGCGCGGCCCGTCGGCAAAGGTCCATCCGGCGGGCTTGTCGGCGAATCGGTCTGGCACGAAGGCGGCCATCGACAGGTCTTTTTGGAGGAGTTCCTTCACCGTATCGGGAATCTCGGCCACCGCGAGCGCCGCCGGCCCGATCGGTCCGAACCGGTGGCTTTCCCGCTCTCCGTCCAGCACCGCCGCGCCGAACCCCACGGCACCCAGCGCGCCGATCAGGAACAGGATCAGAACCACCCAGAATTCGATCTTCGTGAACAGCAGTCTTTGCATCAAACCACCCGATTACAGCCCATTTTCCCTGCCGGGCTGACAGTATCACCGCAGCCGCGCCCGACAAAGCAGCAATCCGGGCAGGAATTGCCGGCTTGTGCTAGGGATTTCAGGCAGATGAGGCGCGAATCGACGCGCCGGCTTTGGCAGGGCGTCGCGGTTCGTGCTAGCGTTCGGAGCGCGATTTCCGCCCCGCCCGAAGCCGGTTCCGACGGCGGCCGAAGGATATTTGAGCATGGATTTGACCGAACCTTGCGCACTGATGCGCGCCGCGTTGTCCGCCCCTCAAGGGGCCGGTGCCGGCGCAGCCCCAGGTGCCGCGCCGGGCCGGCGGTCAGGCCGCCGTCCAGCGCAATTCGTCGTCAAGCTTGCCACTCTGGACCAGCCCGCGCAGCACGTTGAGCCGGATGAAGCGCGACTCGCGGATCGCCTCGTCGCCAAGCTCGATCCCGCGCACCTCGTCGGCCAGTTCGCGCACCGCGGTGGCGAAATCCTTCCGCGGCTGGTGATCCGGGGCCAGCGCCGCGAAGCGCGAGAAATCCACCCGGTAAGAGCGTTTGTCGGGTGCGGCATTGGTGTTGATCTCGACCGCGACACCGCCGAGAAGTTCGGCCACCTCGCGCGCCAGCTGGCCGACCTGCCAGGTCCAGGCCTGGCTACCGACATTGACCTCGACCATCTTTTCGCCGGTGCGCGTCACCGCCCATTCGATGGCGCGCGACATGTCCTCGACATGGATCAGCGGGCGCCAGGGCGTGCCGTCCGAGAGCACCTCGATCCTGCCGGTCCTGAGCGCCGTCGCGACGAAATCGTTGAGCACGAGGTCGAGCCGAAGCATCGGGCTCGCTCCGCAGGCGGTGGCGAAGCGCAGGCTCGTGATCATGAAATCGTCGGCGGCGAGACCGCGCAGCCCTTCCTCGGTCGCGACCTTGGACTTCGCGTAGGCGGTGAGCGGATTGAGCGTGTCGGTCTCTTTCCGCAAGCTGTCGGAGCCTGCGCCGTACATCGAGCAGGACGAGGCGAAGACGAAGCGCCGGACACCGGCCGCGCGGGCGGCCTTCGCGGCCTTCAGGACGGCTTTCGAGTTGATGTCGGCGGTGGCGTCCTCGAACTCCTTGCCGATCGGGTCGTTCGACACGGCGGCGAGGGCGACGACAGCGTCCATGCCGGCGAAATCGGCCTCGGTCAGGTCGCGCACGTCGGCCCGGCGCTGGCTGGCGAAGACGGCATCGGGAAAGGCGGCGGCCTCGGAGCCGGCGAACCACTTGGCGTCGATGCCGTGGACGGCGGCGCCGGGCAGGGCGCGGGTCAGATGGGTCGCGGCAACCGGGCCGATATAGCCGCGATGACCGACAAGCAGAATGTTCATGATCAAGGTCTTCCTTCTCAAATGTCGCCGGCCCCGCGCCGGGTCGCCGCACCCGGCCACCCCGAAGGCGGGCGGAGGGTAGTGGCCACGGCGGGTCGGCAGAGGTCTTCCCAGCGCCATAGCTGTAGCGAAACCAAGGGCTTTGTGCTACCCCGCAGCGCGGGGATCAAGGGCGCCGGCAGGGGGTGGAACGACCCCGGCCCTCGGCGCGAAGGAGGGCGGTCGGGCCCATGTCCCGCGGATCTGCCCGTCAGGCGTGTGAAGGAGTTCAGATCATGAAATGCGTTCTGCTGGCCGGCGGCCTCGGCACCCGCCTTGCCGAGGAGACGGTGCGGATCCCGAAACCGATGGTGGAGATCGGCGGCCGTCCGATCCTCTGGCACATCATGAAGATCTACGCCGCCCACGGCATCAACGACTTCGTCGTCTGCTGCGGCTACAAGGGCTACGTGATCAAGGAATACTTCGCCAACTACTACCTGCACGGCGCCGACGTGACCTTCGACCTGCGCAAGGGCACGACCGAGATTGTCAACAACCAGACCGAGCCCTGGCGGGTAACGCTGATCGACACCGGTCAGGAAAGCATGACTGGCGGGCGGCTCCGCCGTGTGATGCCCTACCTCAAGGACGAGGAGGCGTTCTGCATGACGTATGGCGACGGTGTCGGCAATATCGACGTGACGAGCCTTCTGGCCTTTCACAAGGCGCATGGCAAATTGGCGACGGTGACGGCGGTACCGCCCGCCGCACGCTTCGGCAGGCTCGACATCAGGGGCGGACAGGTCCACGAATTTTCCGAAAAGCCCGCCGATGACGGCGGCGTCATCAATGGCGGCTATTTCGTCCTCTCGCCGAAGGTCGCGAAGTACCTTGAGGACGACGCCACCATCTGGGAACGCGCGCCGCTGATGGGGCTTGCCCGCGAGGGCGAGTTGATGGCCTACGAACACAAGGGCTTCTGGCAGCCGATGGACACGATCCGCGAGAAGCAGGAACTTGAGGCGTACTGGGAAACGGGGAAAGCGCCGTGGAAGATTTGGTAAGGGCCGGTGCCGCCCGTCAGTCAGGAGAGTATTGCGTGACCAGTAATCCGAAATGCCGCCATTGCGGCACTGAAATGCCGTTGACCTTCGTCGATCTCGGTCTCTCGGCCGTGGCCAATTCCTATGTGCCGATGGACAAGGCCGGGGACCCGGAACCGAAATACCCGCTGCACACCCGCGTCTGTGAAAACTGCTGGCTGGTGCAGGTCGACGAGGACGTGCCCCCGGAAAAGATCTTCACCGGCGACTACGCGTATTTCTCCTCCTTCTCCGACAGTTGGCTTGCCCATATGAAGGCCTATGCCGACATGGTGACGGAGCGTTTCGGTCTCGGCCCCAAGAGCTTCGTGGTCGAGATCGCCTCAAACGACGGCTATCTTCTGAAGAACTTCGTCGCGGCCGGCATTCCGGTTCTCGGGATCGAGCCGTCCGGCTCGGTCGCGGCGGCGGCGGAGAAGGCTGGCGTGCCGACGCTGGTCGAATTCTTCGGCGAGCGGATCGCGACGACGCTCCACGATCAGGGCAAGCGTCCCGATCTCATCTGTTCGGCCAATGTCCTTGCCCATGTGCCCGACATCAACGACTTCGTCGCCGGCGTGGCACGGCTGCTGACCGGCGACGCGGTCTACACGGTCGAATTCCCGCATCTTCTGCGCCTGATCAGGGAGGTGCAGTTCGACACGATCTATCACGAACACTATTCCTACCTCTCGCTGCTCGCGGTGGAAAAGGTGTTCGCCTCCAAGGGGCTGCGGGTCTTCGATGTCGAGGAACTGCCGACCCACGGCGGGTCCCTCCGGGTCTATGCCTGCCGGCAGGAGGCGCGCCACGCCGAATGCCCAGGCGTCGCCAAGGTGCGTGCCGACGAGGCAGAGGCAAGGCTGGACAGCGCCGAGGGCTACAAGGGGTTCTCCGAACGGGTGGAGGCGGTGCGCGACGGGCTTCTCGATTTCCTGCGCATGGCCCGCGCGCAAGGCAAGCGCGTCGCCGCCTACGGGGCGGCCGCCAAAGGCAACACGCTTCTGAACTATTGCCGGATCGGGCCGGACCTCATTGCCTATTGCGTCGACCGCAACCCGGCCAAGCAGAATACCCTGCTGCCCGGCAGCCGCATCCCGGTCTTCGACGTCGACGAGTTGCGCAAGCGCCAGCCCGATTTCGTGCTGATCCTGCCGTGGAACCTCAAGGCCGAGGTGATCCGGCAACTGGCCGACCTGCGCGACGGTGGCACCCGCTTCGTCACCGCCGTTCCGGCGATCTCCGTGACCGCATGAGCGCGGGGCGCGTTCTTCTCACCGGCGGGTCCGGGCTGATCGGGCGCCATGTCGGGGCGGCGCTTCGGGCGCTCGACTACGAGGTGGTGGCGGTCTCGCGCCGGCCCGGCTGCATGACCGGCAACCTTCTCGACGATCCCGAGGGGATCGTGGTCCGCGCTGGGGCCGATCACCTGATCCACCTTGCCTGGCATGACGGCCCGGACCGCTGGAGCGCGCCCGAAAACCTCGACTGGGTGGGGGCGAGCCTCCGGTTGCTGCGCGCTTTCGCCGAAGCTGGTGGCACCCGCGCCGTGATGGTGGGAAGCTGCGCCGAATACGACTGGTCCGGGGGGCGTCTCTCCGAGACGACGCCGCTCCGGCCCGCGACGCTTTACGGTGCCGCCAAGGCCGCGACGGCGATGGCCGCGCTGGCCGGGGCAGGGGCGATGGGCGTCTCGCTCGCCTGGGCGCGGCCCTTCTTCTGCTACGGTCCGGGCGAACCGAAGGGGCGGCTTTTCGGCGACCTCATCAAGGGCCTCGCCGCGGGTGAGGCGGTGGAGTGCACCGACGGGCTCCAGCGCCGCGATTTCCTTCATGCCGAAGACATCGCCGGGGCGCTTGTCCGGCTTCTGGCGAGCGGGGCGGAGGGTGCGGTCAACATCGGCTCGGGCCATGCGGTTGCGGTCCGGGACATGATCGCCACGATCGCCCGCGACATGGGGCGCGAGGATCTCGTCCGGCTCGGCGCGCGGCCGCGCCCGGTTGGTGATCCGGCGCTGATCGAGGCCGACGTGACGCGGTTGAGCGCCGACGTCGGCTTCCACCCTCGCTACGACATGGAAACCGGCATCCGTGCGGTGCTGAAGGCCGAAGGGGTTATCCGGTGATCGTCGCGTTGCGTTCCCGCCCCGATCTCTGGCGTTTCCTGAAGTTCCTTGTCGTCGGGGTCGCCAATACCGCCTTCGGCTTCGCCGTCTATGCGGTCCTGCTCCGGCTCTTCGGACTGCCCTGGCAATGGGCGCTGGCGCTCTCCTACGTGCTCGGCGTCCTGTGGAACTTCGCCACCCACGGGCGGCTCGTTTTCGGCACGCAGGGCCTCTCGCGCCTGCCGGCCTACGTGCTGGCCTATGTCCTGCTCTTCTTCCTCAACAAATGGGTGCTGCGCGCTCTCATCGCCGCCGGCCTCTCCGAACTTTGGGCGCAAGCGCTTCTTGTCTTCCCGATGGCGATGGTGGCCTTCGTCTTCGTCTCGCTGGCGCTGACCGGGCGGCTGCCCTTCGCGAAAGGTTCCTCATGACGCTTGCCGATACCCGCACCGATCCCGCGCCCCGTGCGATGTTGATCCTCGGCATTGTCGTGCTGCTCTCCGCCGCGGTGACGCTCGCCGGTCTGCCCACCTTGCGCGACACGCTGATGCGCTGGGATCTGGGCCTTGGCGACAGCCCCTATTTCCTGCCCGGCCATGCGCTGCAACTTTACCTGATCACCCCCGCGACCGCGCTCGCGACCAGTATCTTCCTCCTCGCCCCCGGTCTGATCCTCTCGGCCGTCTTCGGGCGCGAGAAACACGCGGCCGCCTGGCTCGTCTCAAGCCTGACGATCGCGATCCTGACCCATATCGTCGTGACGACCGCCTTCCAGCTTGCCACCGGGATCGTCGCCAAGGGCACGACCTATCTCTGGCTCGTCCTCGCGCTGAACATCGCCTGCCTCGCGGTCGCGGGGCTCCGGCTCTCCGCCGGCGGACAACACCGGCTGAGGCTCGACGGGCAGGGGGTCGACCTCTGGGTCGCGCTCGGTCTCTTCTGGCTCTGCCTCGTCCTCTTCGCGCCGAAGTTCTACTGGGAGAATTTCACCGGCGACGGCTCCGGCTCCTTGCAGTTCGCGCGGCTTTACATCGCCAAGCTCTGGCCGTTCTGGACGCCAGAGGCCGGGCCGATCCGCAACGCGCCGGGCCTGACGATGGTGCTTTTCGTCATCCCCGAAAGCTGGTTCGTAAGGCTTTGGGGCGAATGGGAATTCTCGGTCCGCGCGCCCCTCCTGATGTATCTCGCGCTCCTTTACCCCGTCCTGACGCAACTGATCCGCACCGGGCGCGAGGCGCTGCCCGCGCTCCGCCCCGCCGATCACGCGCTGATCGTCGCGGCGCTTCTGCTCTACACGCTCGCCAACGTCTATTCGGGTGGCTACCACGTCTATTTCGGCGACAGCCCGATGCCGGCGGCACGCGAGACGCTGTCGCTGATCTGCTTCCTCGGCTACGCGCTCTTCTTCATCGAGGACCGGCGCTGGCTGATGCTCGCCACCGGCGTGATGACGCATCTCGTCATCCCGACCGGCGGGCTCTGGCTCCTGATGTGGCCGGCGGCCGTCTTCCTGACCTTCCGGCCGATCCCCTGGGCGCGGCTCTTCGTGGCCGCCGGGATCGTCGGCGTCGCGGGCTTCATCTCGGTGATCCTGCCGAAGCTCATCATCATGCTCGGCCTGCCATTTCCCGGCGACGAATTCGGCGCCGGAAACATCATCACCCGCCTGCGCTTCATGACCTTCGCGGACTGGAGCCGCTTCGCCTTCTGGGCCATGCCGGCGGGCATCCTGCCGGTGCTATTCCTTCTGACCTGGCCGAAGCAGGACCGGATCGCGCGGGCGCTGACGCTGGTGACGCTCGGCTATTTCCTCTTCTTCTATCTCCAGGCCTACCGGGTGCTCCTGCACCATTTCATCCCCGCGATGATCCCGCCTCTTGTCGTCATGTACCGCTCGGAGCTTTGGGCGCGGCATCAACCGGCGCTGCGGGGCGCGGCGGCGGTGCTTCTGGCTCTCTCGGTCTGGCTCTCCTGGCCACGCGAGATGAAGATGCACGGGTTCGAACGGGTGATCGGTCAGCATGTCCTGACCGAGGGGCCGATCTTCGAAACCGCCGAACGCGGCGATGGCGACCGCTTCCGCGGCTTCGACGAAAAGGCGCTCGACATCGCGCATGTCCTCCTTGGCAACCTCTTCAAGATGACCTATGGCGAGGACGATCCAAAGGAACGGTATTACGGTGCGCCGCTGGTCTGGTGGTATTATTCGGAGTTCGACAAGCCCGAAGGGCAGATCGTCAACTACGTGCTGAAACCTCTCGACCAGGCGACGGAGGTGGACGGGACGCTCTTCGACGAAAAGGACGGATACGGCCTCTATATCCGCGACATGGCGCTTTACGCGGCGCATGCGGCGACGAAGCTGCCGGTCGATACCGGGGCGGCGATCTACATCACGCCCCGGACGGTGATCTACGGCCACGGCGCAAAACGCGGCGAGCGCTTCGTCTTCGACATCGTGCCGCCGATCAAGCGGCTGCTGGGGATGAATGGCAAATGAGCGGGGCAGGGCACGCGACCAGATCGCCCGGTCCGCTTGCGGGCCGGGCCGCGCCCGCCCGCCCCCCGGCGGGCGCGTTTCCGCGCCCACCCGGGCGGACGCGGCCCTCCGTCGCACACAGAACGCACAGGAACAGGTAGGACTCATGGACAAGGCAAAACTCTTCTTCTTCCTCGGCGCGGGCGCGCTGGTACTCGGCGGGACCTTCACGGCCGGCCTCTATTCGGCGGTGCGCGAGAACAAGGCCTACGACCTCGTCTGGGGCACGCTCGACGAGGCCAAGACGCTGTACGAGGAACTGCCGAACCTGCGCGGGACGGAGCCGATCCATTTCCTGCGGCCCGCGCGCTACGAAGGCTCCGGCGTCACGGGGAACACCTCCGGCAAGGACGACCTGATACTCCTGTCGGGCTTCATCGACGGTAACAACCGCGCCCGCCTGATCCGCCGCGACGGAACGGTGGTGAACGACTGGGAGCTGAGCGCCCAAGCGCTCTTTCCCGATACGTCGTTCTTCCGCGACAATCCGCAGACCGACTGGAACGCGATCACCCACGGCACGATCATCACACCCGAGGGCGACATCATCTTCTCGTTCGAGAGCGGCGGCATGGCACGGCTCGACCGCTGCGGCAAGCCGGTCTGGACGACGCCCGGCATCGTCAACCACCATTCGCCGAACTGGCTCGAGGATGGGGGTGTCGTGATCTCGGGCGGGCGCTATGTCGACAAGCCGAACAGCGAGATCCCCTGGCCCTTCTCGGGCCCCTACTGGGAAGACCTCGTCTTCAAGTACGACGCGGACGGCAACAGGGTTTTCGAGAAGGCGCTGACCGAGCTGATGATCGAGAACGGGATGGAGGCGGTCCTGACCTCCACCGGCTTCTTCAAGACCCGGGTCGGGGGCGAATTCCATCTCAACGAGGTGGAGGAACTGCCCGCGAGCCTTGCCGCCGATTTCCCGATGTTCGAGGCGGGCGACCTGATGCTGTCGCTGAGAAACCGCAACATGATCGTCGTGACCGACGCTGCGGTGACGAAGATCAAGTGGTGGAAGATCGGCCCCTTCATCCGGCAGCACGACCCGGACTGGGAAAAGGGCGGCAAGATCACCGTCTTCGACAACCATTCCGACGAAAGCCTTGACGGGTCGCGCGCCGGCGGCAGTCGGATCTGGCAGATCGACCCCGCGACGGGAGAGGCCGTGACCCTTTACGGCGGCCGGGACGACCAGTTCATGTATTCGCCGGAACGCTCGACCCACCAGACCCAGCCCGACGGCAACCTGATGATCACCGAGGCGCAGTCGGGGCGCGCCTTCGAGGTGACCCCGGCCGGCAAGATTGTCTGGGAATACGTGAATCGCTACGACGCGGGCCGGGTGACCTGGCTGCACGACGCCGAGGTCTTCGAGCCGTCCTTCTTCACCGTCACCGACTGGACCTGCGACTGACCGCAACCGGCGCGGTGGGCTTCAACCCATTATAGCCGGACGGCTCAGGCCGTTGGCCGGGGTTGCGACCATTGCGCATCGTAGTGGATGATGTCGCGCCCCGGAAAGGCCGCCTTCAACGCGTCCTCGTCGAGCGTTCCGGTGTCGAAGAGGAAGATCGGCCCCGGCCCCGAGAGCCAGGGGTCGTTCAGGATGAAGGCCGAGCCTTCGTTGCCTGACTTCTTCAGGATCACCAACGCGTTGCCGAACTCTCCGCTCTGCGCCGCCTCGCGGTAGGTCTTGTGGAAATTCCCGTACTCATGGAACTTCGTCACGCCGCGCCACGGGGTGAAAACGAACAGGCCGAAGACGCAGCAAAGCCCGAGGACAGAGTCGATTCGGATGTGGTTCGTCCCGTCCCCGGCCGGAAACCGGACGCGCAATGCGTCGTAGCCGCGGGCGGACAGGTAGAGGAGCGGGAAGGCCGCGAGGAACCAGTAGCGCGGCCCGAAATAGTAACTGTCGGCGAACCAGTAGAGCGCCATCACCAGCACAATGGCCGCAGTCACGGCGACCATCACCCAGTCGAAGGCAAGCTTCTGCCCCTGCCAGAGGAAGAAGGCGAAGACCAGCGCCAGCGATCCGACCGACCAGCCCAGAAGATCGAACTGCAGGCTGGCGATCAGGTTGATCGTATTCAGCACCGCCTCGAGCGGCCCGTGCCCTTCCCAGAGGTCGAGCATCTGCCAACCGCCCGGCGGGCCGATCTCGGGCCCGAAGCCGTAGGCATTGGCGCCGACACCCCAGTGACGGTCGAGATAGGCGCTGAGGGCCAGCGTGAACGGCGATCCGGTCATCTGGTAGTTGTGGACCAGAAGCAGGCTTCCGGTCGCGATGCAGCCGGCGGTGAAAACGGCGGCGCGGCGCAGGGTTCCGCCCGGTCCGGCCAGCACCCAAAGCCCGGTCAACCCGCCGATCACCAGCCCGTCGAGCGGTCGCGTCAGGAAGATCCAGCCCATCGCCAGCCCGGCGAGCACGAGGCGCCGCACCTCCCGGCCCGTCGCGGCGCGGGCGCGGAGTATCATCCACCATGCAAAGAGCATCAGCGTGAGCGTCAGCGTATGCGGCATCAGCGAGGCGGCCGAGGCCAGAAGCCAGGGCGAGGAGGCCATCATCAACGCCACGAGGTCGGCCTGGTCGCGGCCGATCTTCCGCAGCGCGATGTCATAGGCCAGAAGCACCGAGACCCCGGCGAGGATCGGATTGAGCAGCCACGGCAGCCCGAGCGCCACGAAAGGCGCCAGCGCCAGTGGCCAGCCCGGCACCGAGGTCGAGAACCAGCGCCCGTTCCTGACTTCGAGGAGATAGTAGTCGAGGCCCGGCACAGCCGCGTCGGGCGGCGCCGGCACGCTCAGCGCGCCGCCGGCGAAGGTGCGGGCCTGGAAGAGATAGGCGACCTCGTCCTCGACATGCGGCAGATGCTCGAACGCGACGGCGCCGAGCGCGAGGCTCGCCAGCACCGTGAAAACCACCGGCACGATCGGCGACAGCCGGTGCAGCCCGCTGACCGGGCTTTTCACCTGGCTCATCGCGACGAGAACCGAGAGGTGGAGCACGATCAACGCCGCGCCGACGGCCACATGCGCGAACCAGGCCGCCGCCGCGCCGCGCCAGACGTAGTTGAGAACCGGGCTGGAGATCGCGAAGCTGAGCCCGAGGAAGATCGCGATCCGGCCCCAGCCGAGCCGCGCCCCGGCCGCGGCCGCCAGCCGCCCGACACCGAGCCGCGCCAGCGATCCCAGCGCCACCACCGCCTCGGCCGCCATGACCGCGACCATCAGCCATTCCCGGCCGTCCTGCGGCTTCAGATGCAGGGCCGGGAACCAAAGGGGCTCGGTCATGTAGATCTGCGCGCCGCCGCCGGTGATGAAGACAAAGCCGAGCAGCCCGAACCATCCGGCCCCGCGCCGCACCGAGAGGCCGAGCACCAGAAACGCCAGCGCCAGCACCGACAGCGCCCAGACGTCGATCGGGTCGAGCGCCACGACGACGGCCGGCGCCGAGAGCACCCAGGGCAGGACGACCGCGGCCGCAAAGATCGCGACCGCGGCAGCGACCGCCGCCGCGCCGATCAGACCGGAACGATAGGTCTCGGTCATGCTCATGCTTTATGGGCAGCCAGCGACGTGACACGGTCGGTACCGGCTTTTCGCCCCGACGCACTGCCGTTCCCGTTGATGTTGATCAGTTCGCTTTCGATCACCGTCGGCCCGCCGCGCACCTGGTTGTGGATCGCGGTGATGTATTCGCCGAGCATGCCGATGAAGAGAAGCTGGATCCCCGACAGGAAGAACAGCGCCACGATGATCGTCGTCGTGCCGCGCGGCGCGTCGCCGATGCCGAGGAACCAGGCGAAGACCGAGAAGATCGAGAACAGGATCGAGAAGACCGCGATGCCGACGCCGACGAAGGTGCAAAACCGCATCGGCGCCTTGGTGAAGGCGAAGATCGCGTTCAGCGCCTGGTCGATCAGCATCATCAGGTTGTGTTTCGAAACCCCGCGCTTCCGCGCCTTCCAGGTGTAGGGGATGATCACCTTCCTGAACCCGACCGAGGCGATGATGCCGCGGATATAGGGGTAGTGGTCATTGTGGCTGAGAACCGCGTCGAGCACCTTGCGGTCGACAAGCTGGAATTCTCCGACATCCGGCGACAGCTCGAAATCCGATAGCCAGTTGACAATCCGGTAGAAGGCCTTGCGCGCCGTGCGCAGCATGAAACCTTCCTCGCGCGTGGAGCGGGCGCCCGCCACCACGTCGTAGCCGGCTTCCCAAAGCTTCACGAATTCCGGCAGATGCTCCGGCGGGTCCTGAAGATCGACCGGCAGCATGCAGAGCGTCGCATCTCCGGTGGAATGCCTCAGCCCGTTGAAGGTGGACCGGTAGACGCCGAAGTTGCGGGCGTTGACCACGACCTTGACCGAGGGGTCCTTGGCCGCGATGCCGCGCAGAATCTCGACCGTGCGGTCGGAGGAGGCGTTGTCGACGAAGATATGCTCGCGCTCATAGCCCGGCAGGTCGCGGTCGAAGATCGCCTTGACCGTCTCGTAACAGGTCTCGACGTTGTCTTCTTCATTGTAACAGGGTGAAACGACTGTGATTTTCTTCATGGCGTCCAAATCCGGTCAGTTGCTCTGTCCATCCGTTCAAATGAGGCGAGCATCCCCGTACGCCGCAGTGGCGCTCCCGACTCGACGTGTTAGCAGTCTACCGCAACTTGCACAGCCGCGAAGATAAATTCGTGATGCGACGTTCGTGCGGACAGGTTGAAAACGGAGAAATCCGGGCCCGGAGAGCGGATTGTGGACGTTGGCTCAACAACCGGCGGTCGGGCGGTCGGGGTTGCGAAAAGTGCGAAGCTTCTTTCGTTTTTCGTGAA
This sequence comes from Rhodobacterales bacterium 32-67-9, assembly GCA_002280515.1. Classification (GTDB taxonomy): domain Bacteria; phylum Pseudomonadota; class Alphaproteobacteria; order Rhodobacterales; family Rhodobacteraceae; genus Albidovulum. The sequence goes on along the minus strand of NCEA01000002.1, from coordinate 94,410 downwards.
ATCGCCGCCGCTGGCACGGATATAGTCGGGTCAAACGAAGGAGGATCGCAATGCCGCTCGCCATGAACAAGGAGGTCTTCATCACCTGCGCCGTCACCGGCTCGGGCGGAACCCAGGATCGCAGCCCGCATGTGCCGCGCTCGCCCGGCGAGATTGCCGAAAGCGCCATCGCCGCGGCCAAGGCCGGGGCGGCGATCGTCCACTGCCACGTCCGCGACCCGGAAACCGGCAAGCCCTCCCGCGATCCGAAATACTACCGCGAGGTGACGGAGCGGATCCGCGATTCGGCAACCGACGTGGTGCTGAACCTCACCGCCGGGATGGGCGGCGACATCATGTTCGGCGGGGTGGAATCGCCGCTGCCTCCGGTGGCCGGCACAGACATGGTGGGCGCGACCGAACGCATGGCCCATGTCGCCGACTGCCTGCCGGAGATCTGCACCCTCGACTGCGGTACGATGAACTTCGCCGAAGCCGACTACGTCATGACCAACACGCCCGGCATGCTGCGGGCGATGGGCCGGATGATGACCGACCTCGGGGTCTGCCCGGAGATCGAGGCCTTCGACACCGGCCATCTCTGGTTCGCCAAGGAACTGGTGAAGGAGGGTGTGCTGAAGTCGCCCGCCCTCGTCCAGCTTTGCATGGGAGTGCCCTGGGGGGCGCCCAACGACCTCAACACCTTCATGGCGATGGTCAACAACGTGCCCGAGGACTGGACCTGGTCGGCCTTCTCGCTGGGTCGCGACCAGATGCCCTATGTCGCGGCCTCGGTTCTGGCCGGCGGCAATGTCCGCGTCGGGCTAGAGGACAACCTCTGGCTTGGCAAGGGACAGCTTGCGACCAATGCCCAACTTGTCGAACGCGCGGTGACGATCGTGGAGAATATGGGCGCGCGGGTGATCGGGCCGGACGAAGTGCGGGCGAAGCTCGGTCTGACCAAGCGGGCGCCGAAGGGACGATAATGCCCCGACGTTGCGGCGGGTGACGGTTACGCCGCGCCATCGCGATGGAATACTTACACCCGCGCTGGCGGGCTGAACACGGAAAGGACGGCGCAATGGCGCGCAAGGCATCCATCATCGGCGGCGGGGTCATCGGCGGCGGCTGGGCCGCGCGGTTCCTCCTCAACGGCTGGGACGTTGCGGTCTTCGACCCCGACCCGGAGGCCGAGCGCAAGATCGGCGAGGTTCTGGCCAATGCCCGCGCCAGCCTGCCGGCGCTCTCGGACGTGCCGATGCCCGCCGAAGGCAGGCTGAGCTTCGCCGGCACCATCACCGAGGCCGTGGAAGGTGCGGACTACATCCAGGAATCGGTCTCCGAACGGCTCGACCTCAAGCATCGCGTCTTCGCCCAGATCCAGCAGGCCTCGCACGGCGTGCCGATCGGCTCATCGACCTCCGGCTTCAAGCCCTCGGAGTTGCAGGAGGGCGCAGCTGATCCCTCGGTGATCTTCGTCGCCCATCCCTTCAACCCGGTCTACCTCCTGCCTCTGGCCGAGGTTGTGCCAAGCGCGAAGAGTGACCCAAAACTCATTGAAAGCGCCAAGGAAATCCTGCGCGAAATTGGCATGTTCCCGCTCCATGTGAGAAAGGAGATCGACGCCCATATAGCCGACCGCTTCCTTGAGGCCGTGTGGCGCGAGGCGCTGTGGCTCGTCAAGGACGGCATCGCCACCACCGAGGAGATCGACGAGGCGATCCGCATGGGCTTTGGTCTGCGCTGGGGCCAGATGGGGCTTTTCGAGACCTATCGCGTCGCGGGTGGCGAGGCCGGCATGAAGCATTTCATGGCGCAGTTCGGCCCCTGCCTCTCCTGGCCCTGGACCAAGCTCATGGATGTGCCCGAGTTCACCGACGAGCTTGTCGAGCTCATCGCCGGCCAGTCCGACGCGCAGTCGGGCATGTACACGATCCGCGAGCTGGAGCGGATCCGCGACCAGAACCTCATCGGCTTCATGCGGGCGCTGAAGGACCGCAACTGGGGGGCCGGCAAGGTGCTGCGCGAGCATGACGACCGCCGCCGCGCGAGTTTCCACGACACCGGAAAGACCGGCGATGGCGCGCCGCTCGTGCTGGCGCACATGCAGGTGCTGCCGGGCTGGATCGACTACAACGGACACATGACCGAAAGCCGTTATCTCTTTGCCGCATCAGAGACTTCCGATGCGTTCCTGAGGTTGATCGGTGCCGACATGGACTATGTCGCGGCCGGGCACAGCTATTACACCGCCGAGACCCATATCATGCATCTCGGCGAGGCGAAGCTTGGCGACCGGCTGACCGGCACGTTCCAGGTGCTTGCCTCGGACGAGAAACGCATCCACGGCTTCATCCGCATCCTGCGTGGGTCGGAGGTGGTGGCAAGCCTCGAGCAGATGTTCCTGCATGTCGACATGAGGGCCGGCCGCGCCTGTCCCGCCGCGCCCGAGGTGCTGGCGCGTGTGGCGCCCATCGCCGAGGCCCACAAGGCGCTGCCCCGGCCCGAGGCCGCCGGCCGCCACGTCGGTCAACGCAAGGCATGACCCGCGTCCTCATCACCGCGGGTGCGGCCGGGATCGGCCGGGCGATGGCCGAGGCCTTCGCCGCGACCGGCGCCGAGGTCTGGGTGACCGATGTCGATCCCGCCATGCTGGAAACCGTTCCGGACGGCATCCGGGCAAGCCGCGTCGATGCCTCCGACGAGGCCGGGATGTCGCTTTTGTTCCAGGAAGTGAAAGGGGTATGGGGCGGCGTTGATGTCCTCTGCGCCAATGCCGGGATCAAGGGCCCGACGGCGGCGATCGAGGAGATGCCGCTCGACGGCTGGCGCGAATGCCTCGCGGTGAACCTCGACGGCGCCTTTCTCGCCGCCAAGCACGCCGCCCCGATCATGAAGGCGCAGCGTTCCGGCGTGATCACCTTCACCTCCTCGACGGCCGGCCTTTACGGCTTTCCCTACCGCGCGCCCTACGCGGCGGCGAAATGGGCGGTGATCGGCCTGATGAAGACCGTGGCGATGGAGTTTGGTCCCTTCGGCATCCGCGCCAACGCGATTGCCCCCGGCTCGGTCACCGGCCCCCGCATCGACCGGGTGTTCGAGGCCGAGGCGGCCGCCAAGGGCATGACCTACGACCAGATCCGCGACGGCTATGCCGCCGGCACCGCGCTCGGCCGGCTGACCGATCCCGGTGACGTTGCCAGCATGGCGGTCTTCCTCGCCTCGGACGGCGCCCGCATGGTCTCGGGCCAGGTGCTCATCGTCGACGGCTTCACCATCAACCCCGACCCCAAGGTGTAAGACATGGATTTCGGCCTGACGGACGAACAGAAGATGATCGTCGAGACGACGCGCGCCTTCGTCGAGAACGAGCTTTACCCGCACGAGGCCGAGGTCGAGCGCAGCGGCCACCTTCGCATGAACCTGATAAAGGAATTGCAGGCCAAGGCGATAACGGCCGGTCTTTACGCGGCCAACATGCCCGAGGAGGTCGGCGGCGCCGGCCTCGACACGCTGACCTGGCTCCTCTACGAAAAGGAACTCGGCCGCGCCAACTACGCGCTCCACTGGACCTGCGTGGCGCGGCCCTCGAACATCCTCCTGGCCGGGACCGAGGCGCAAAGGGAACGCTACCTCTATCCCTGCATCCGCGGCGAGAAATGGGACTGCCTCGCGATGACCGAACCCGGCGCGGGCTCCGACCTGCGCGGCATGAAGGCGACGGCGCGCGAAGAGGGCGGCGACTTCGTCCTCAACGGCACCAAGCATTTCATCTCCCACGCCGACATCGCCGATTTCGCCATCGTCTTCATGGCGACCGGCGAGGAAGAAACACCGCGCGGGCGCAAGAAGAAGATCACCGCCTTCTTCGTCGACAAGGGCACCAAGGGGTTTTCGGTGCGCGAGGGCTATCGCAACGTCAGCCACCGCGGCTACACCAACGCGGTGCTTGAATTCGACGATTGCCGGCTACCGAAGGAGCAGATCCTCGGCGAGGTCCACAAGGGCTTCGAGGTCGCCAATACCTGGCTCGGCGCGACCCGGCTCCAGGTGGCGTCGACCTGCCTCGGCCGTGCTGAACGGGCGCTCGACCACGCGCTCCGCTACGCCGCCGAGCGCGAGCAGTTCGGCCAGAAGATCGGCAAGTTCCAGGGCATATCGTTCAAGCTGGCCGACATGGCGATGGAACTCAAGGCGGCGGAACTCCTGACCCGCGAGGCGGCGTGGAAATTCGACCAGGGCAGCGTGACCGAGGCCGACATGTCGATGGCCAAGCTCAAGGCGACCGAGGTTTTGGCGATGATCGCCGACGAGGCGATCCAGATCCACGGCGGCATGGGGCTGATGGACGAACTTCCCCTCGAACGGATTTGGCGCGACGCAAGGGTGGAGCGCATCTGGGAAGGCACCTCCGAGATCCAGCGCCACATCATCAGCCGCGAACTTCTGCGGCCCCTCGGCGCATGACCCATTCCCGCCTCCGGCGGAGGTATTTATGAACAGAAGAATTCAGGGTTCGTTAACCATGTCCATGCAGGATGGTAAGGCGGTACAGGCGGAGGCGCCGATGACCGCAACAGGAGAAGGCGCTCTGCTCCCGGTCCGGGGGCAGGGCGTTTCACCGTTCTTCTGTTCGAAAATACCTCGGGGGTCCGGGGGCGGCGCCCCCGGCCTTGGCCTGAGGACCGGAGCCCGGACATGAACCGCGACCTCTCGCGCCTGCTGCGGCCGCGCTCCATTGCCGTCATGGGATCGGTCTGGGCTGAAAACGTCATCGCCCAATGCCGCAAGATGGGATTCGACGGTCCGGTCTGGCCGGTCCATCCGACGAAGATGGAGATCGCCGGCCTCAAGGCCTATCCCTCGCTCGAAGCCCTTCCCGAAGCCCCCGATGCGAGCTTCATCGGCGTCAACCGCCACGCGACGGTCGAGGTCGTGCGGACCCTGGCACGTATGGGCGCAGGCGGGGCGATCTGTTTCGCCTCGGGCTGGACCGAAGCGGGGGAACCCGAGCTTCAGGACACGCTCGTCGCGGCGGCGGGGTCGATGCCGATCCTCGGGCCGAACTGCTACGGGGTCATCAACTACCTCGACGGCGCGCTTCTCTGGCCCGACCAGCACGGCGGGCGGCGGGTTGGGCGCGGCGTGGCGCTTCTCAGCCAGTCGTCGAACATCGTCATCAACCTCACCATGCAGGCACGCGGCCTGCCGGTCGCCTATGTCGCCTGCCTCGGCAATGCCGCACAGATCGGCCTTGCCGAACTTGCCGGCGCGCTTCTGGCCGACGACCGGGTGACGGCGATCGGCATGTATGTCGAGGGCATCGACGATGCCCCGGCCTTCGCGGCGCTGGCGGAGGCCGCGCGACAGGCCGGCAAAGGTGTTGTCTGCCTCAAGTCCGGCAAGACCGAAGCCTCGCAAACCGCGGCGGCCTCGCATACCGCGGCGCTCGCCGGGGGTGGTGCCGCCTCCTCGGCCTTCCTGCGGCAAGCCGGCGTCGCCGAGGTGAACACGCTTCCGGAACTCCTTGAAACGCTGAAGATCTTCCACGTCCACGGCCCCCGGATCGGCCCCCGGCTCTGCTCGCTTTCCTGTTCCGGCGGCGAGGCCGGGCTGGTCTCTGACCTCGCGGCGCCGTTCGGGCTGAATTTCCCGCCGCCGTCCGAGGCGCAACGCACGCGGCTTGGCGAAATCCTCGGACCGATCGTCACCATCGCCAATCCGCTCGATTACCACACCTTCATCTGGGGCGACGGGCCGCGCACGACGGATGTCTTCACCACGATGCTGGCGGGCCATGACGCGGGGATCTATGTGATCGACCCGCCGCGCCCCGACCGTTGCGATCCCTCGTCATTCCAGCCAGCACTCGACGCCATTGTCTCGGCGCAGGCGGCGACCGGGAAGCCGGCCTTTCCCGTCGCCTCGCTGCCGGAGAATTTCGACGAGGATCGCGCCATCCGGATGGTCGCGGACGGGGTCGCCCCGCTGATGGGACTCGAGACGGCGCTCGGCGCGCTCAGGGCGGCGCAGACCGATGCGGGACGGCCGGGCTGGCGCCCCGCGCCGGCGATCGCGCCGCGCCCGACGCGGCTTCTTGACGAGGCCGAGGGCAAGCGCCTTCTCGATGCCGCCCGGGTGCCGATCCCGCGCGGCGCGATCGGCGCGACCCTTGCCGAGGTATCGGCCAAGGCGGTGGGACTGACGCCGCCCCTCGCATTGAAGGGCCTCGGCTTCGCCCACAAGACCGAGGCCGGCGCGGTGCGGCTTGGCCTCGCCGGGCTGGACGGGCAGGAGGAGATGCCGGGCGCGGCGGGCTATCTGGTCGAGGAGATGGTGACCGGCACGGTTGCCGAGATCCTCCTTGGCCTCCGGCGCGACCCGGTCTACGGCGTGACCCTGACGCTCGGCCTTGGCGGGGTGACGGCGGAGGTTCTGGCCGATACGGTGACGCTCGTCCTGCCGGTGGCGGAGGCCGAGGTGCTGGCAGGGCTGCGCCGGCTCCGGCTCTGGCCGCTTCTGGACGGCTACCGCGGCCGCCCGAAGGCCGACATGGCGGCAGTGGCAAGGATCGCGGTCGGGCTTGGGCAGGTCATGCTCGACCGGCCGGGACTGGAAGAAATCGAGATCAACCCGATCCTCGTCCGGGAAACCGGCGCGGTGGCGGTCGATGCGCTGATACGGGAGGCGATATGATGGCCGAGATGGAGATGCGGACCGAGGGACCGATCCGGACCCGCCGCGAGGGCGGCATTCTCGAGGTGACGCTCGACCGGCCGAAGGCCAATGCGATCGACCTCGTGACGAGCCGGATCATGGGGTTGACCTTCCGCGAGTTTCGCGACGACGAGAGCCTCAGGGTCTGCATCCTCCGGGCCGAGGGCGAGAAGTTCTTCTGCCCCGGCTGGGATCTGAAGGCTGCGGCGGGTGGCGATGCCGTCGATGGAGATTACGGCGTCGGCGGCTTCGGGGGCCTGCAGGAACTGCCGAACCTCAACAAGCCGGTGATCGCGGCGGTGAACGGCATCTGCTGCGGCGGCGGGCTGGAACTGGCGCTCTCCTGCGACCTCATCCTCGCTTCCGACAACGCGACCTTCGCATTGCCGGAAATCCGCTCCGGCACGGTGGCCGACGCCGCCTCGATCAAGTTGCCTAAGCGCATACCCTATCATGTTGCGATGGACCTCCTGCTCACCGGGCGCTGGTTCGACGCGGAAGAGGCGTTGCGCTGGGGCCTTTTGAAGGAAATCACCTCGCAGGCTGACCTCCTGCCCAGGGCCTGGGATCTCGCCCGGCTTCTCGAAAGCGGGCCGCCGCTTGTCTACGCCGCGATCAAGGAAGTGGTGCGCGAGGCCGAGGACATGCGCTTCCAGGATGCGCTGAACCGGATCACCAAGCGCCAGATGGCGACGGTCGACCGGCTCTATTCGAGCGAGGACCAGCTTGAGGGCGCGCGCGCTTTCGCCGAAAAGCGGGATCCCGTGTGGAAGGGCAGGTAGGGGGCGGTCCGCCCCCTCTTGGCCCCATCGGGCCAATTCACCCCCTGAAGGTATTTCGAAACAGAAGAGGGGGATTTCTTCTGTTCTAAAATACCTCCGCCGGAGGCATCCTCACTCTCCGCGTGGGAAGCGCTTGGACCCTTCGAGGACGTTCAGGTCCATGTGGTTGCGCATGTAGCGTTCGGAGGCCTTTTTCAGCGGCTGGTAGTCCCAGGGGAAATAGTCGCCGTTCCGGAGTGCTTCATAGACCACCCAGCGCCGCGCCTGGCTTTGCCGCACCTCGGCGTCGAAGCGGGCGAGGTCCCAGCGCGCCTCTGACTTCGCCCGGAGCGAGGTGAGCGTTCCGGCATGGTCCGGGTCGCCGGCGAGGTTGGTCAGTTCGTGCGGATCGGCGTCGAGGTCGAAGAGCTGATCGGGGTCGAGCGCACAGCGGTTGTATTTCCATTTGCCGTAGCGCAGCGACACGAGCGGCGCGTAGGAGGCTTCCGCCGCGTATTCCATCATCACCGGCGCGGTGCGCTCTGCGCCCCGGGCAAGCGGCATGAGGCTCGTCCCGTCAGTCCAGGGCATCACCTCGGCCATCGACACGCCGGCAAGCTCGCAAAGCGTCGGCGTCACATCGATCGTGGAGACCGGCGCGTCGATGCGCTTCGGTTCAAGACCCGGCGCCGCGATCATCAGCGGCACCCGGGCCGAGCCGTCGTAGAAGTTCATCTTGAACCAGAGCCCGCGTTCCCCCAGCATGTCGCCGTGATCCGAGACAAAGAGGATCACCGCCTCCTGCCGCGTCGTCTCCAGCGCCTCGAGAATGCCGGCGATCTTGTCGTCGATATAGGAGATGTTGGCAAAATAGGCGCGGCGCGAGCGGCGGATGTCCTCTTCGGTGATATCGAAGTTGCGCCAGTCGTTGGCGTCGAAAATGCGTTTCGCATGTGCGTCGTGAGCCGCGTAGGGCATCGCCGGCACCTCGGGCAAGAGGTGCTCACAATCCTCGTAGAGGTCCCAGTATTTCTTGCGCGCGACGTAGGGGTCGTGCGGATGGGTGAAGCTCACCGTCAGGCACCAGGGCCGCTCGTCGAGCCCGCGCGCGAGGTCGTAGACCTTGGCGGTGGCGTTATAGGCGACCTCGTCGTCGTATTCCATCTGGTTGGTGATCTCGGCGACGCCCGCGCCCGTCACGGACCCCATGTTGTGATACCACCAGTCGATGCGCTCGCCAGGGCGCCGGTAATCCGGGGTCCAGCCGAAATCGGCGGGGTAGATGTCGGTCGTGAGCCGCTCCTCGAAGCCGTGGAGCTGGTCGGGGCCGACGAAATGCATCTTGCCCGAAAGGCAGGTCTGGTAGCCCGCCCGGCGCAGGTGGTGGGCATAGGTCGGGATGTCGGAGGCGAACTCGGCCGCGTTGTCGTAGACGCCGGTGCGCGAGGGCAGCTGGCCCGACATGAACGAGGCGCGCCCCGGGGCACACAAGGGCGAGCCGGTGTAGGTGTTGCGGAAGCGGACCGAGCGGGCGGCGAGGGCCTTCAGCGCCGGCGCGTGCAGCCAGTCGGCCGGGCCGTCGGGAAAGAGCGTGCCGTTAAGCTGATCCACCATCAGGATCAGGATGTTGGGGCGGTCGCTCATGTCTTGTCTCCTCGCAGTTGGTGGCGGCAGAGTGGCAGCGGCGAAGGGCGTGCGCTGGTCGTTGCGCGACATATTGGTGCCGCGACCGGCATGGCGGGCAGGCCCGCCTTCGTGCGACATCATGGGAAAGAAAGACAGGATAAGCCGCGATGGACCGGAAACTGCTTCTGATCATCCTCGACGGGGTGCCTTACGCCAACTGGCGGCGTTATTTCGGCAATCTCGAAGGCTGGGTCGCCTCGGGCACGGCGCGGGTCTGGAAGGCGCGCTCTGTGCTGCCCTCGACCTCGGCCTCCTGCTATGCCTCGATTCATACCGGGGTCAGCCCGCAGGTCCACCGCGTCACCTCGAACGAGACGATCTTCCGCGTCGCCGAGCCCGACATCTTCTCCGAAGTGACGGCGGCCGGCGGCCTGACCGGGGCAGTGGCGCATTCCTTCTGGTCGGCCTTCTTCAACCGCCATCCCTTCGACCTTGTCCGCGACATCGAATATGACGAGCCGGGTGCCGGGCCGATCAGCCACGGCCGCTTCCACACGATGACGGGCTATGGTCACGACAACCAGATGACGCCCTGCGATGTCGATCTCTTCGCCACGCTGACCCGGCTCTGCATGCGCCGCGGCATCGACTACGGGATGCTCCATACCTGCACGCTCGACAGCATGGGGCACCGGTTCGGGCATGACTGCATCCAGATGGACAAGGCCTGCTGCGCCGCCGACGCGATGCTGGCGCCGTTCATCCCGGAGTGGCGGGCGGCCGGCTACGAGGTCATTGTCACCGCCGACCACGGCCAGTCGCTGCGCGGCCATCATGGCGGCGCCGGAGCCGACCAGCGCGACGTGGCACTTTATTATTTCGGCGACGCGGACGGCCCGGACGAAGGCGTTGTGCTTGACCAGTTGGCGCTGGCGCCGACGATCCTTGGTCGGCTCGGCGTGGCCGTCCCCGCGACGATGCAGGCGGCGCCGTTCCTGCGCTGAACCTCACCCGGCGTAATCCGACCCTTCGGCATCGAGCATCGCGCGGATCTCGCTCAGGAACCGGCCGGCGAGGTCGGGGTACTCTTCCCATTCCCGCGCGGTCTTCTCGGCGATCTCGTCCGACAGCACCCTGAGCGGCCGGCCGGTCTGGAGCGCGCGGATATAGGTCTCGGCGGCGCGTTCGAAATAGTAGAGCCGGTTGAAGGTCTCCGCCACCGTCTCGCCGATCACCAGAACCCCGTGATTGCCCATGATCATCGTGCGGACCTTCGGGTCCGACAGCATAGCAGCACAGCGCGCGCCCTCGTCGCCGAAGGCCATGCCGCCGTAGTGCTCGTCCACGACATGCCGGTTGAAGAACATCGCAGTGTTCTGATCGACCGGTGGCAACCGGCTGTCGGCAAGACAGGCGAGCACCGTGGCGTGGACCGAATGCACATGCATGACGCAGCGCGCATGCGGGCAGGCGCGGTGGATCGAGCCGTGCAGCCCCCAGGCGGTCGGGTCGGGCGCGTCGGGCCGGTCGAGCGTCGCCGCGTCGTTGGCGTCGAGGAGCAGAAGCTCGGTCGCCCTGATCCGCGTGAAATGGCGGCCGAAGGGGTTGATCAGGAACTGCGTGCCCTCCGCGTTCACCGCGAGGCTGAAGTGGTTGGCGACGCCCTCGTGCATGCCCTCGCGCGCGGTCCAGCGGAAGGCGGCGGCAAGGTCGCAGCGTTCGGTCATGTGGTCGATGTTGATCCGGGTCGGCTGGTTCATCTCGGCCCCTCTCGGTTGCGGCAGGGTCAGTCTGCGCGCCGGCAGGCGGCGGCGCAGGTCAGCGCGCGCCGTCGTCTGGCCTCTTCGCGACCTCTCCTGCGTCGGCGAGGGCCGCGATCGCCGCGGCAATGGCGGCAAAGCTGGCCCCGGCGCGGGCCGACATGTGGCGGGCGCGCAGATAGCCGTGAACGAGGCCCGGCTCCTCGATCGACTGGGCCCGTCCACCGGCCCCGGTGATGCGGGCGGCATAGGCGGGACCGTCGCCGGCGAGGGGATCGCATTCGGCGGTGAAGATCACCGTGGGCGGCAGGCCCGTGAAGCGATCCGCGCGCAGCGGCCACGCGGTGTCGGGTCCAGGGCCGCCGCCGAAGCGGATGCCTTCGTAAAACGCCATATCGGCGCTGGTCAGCATCGGCGCCTCGGCATGCAGGGGCGCCGGGCCGATGGAATACTCCGTGCCGAGCGCCGGATAGATCAGCACCTGACCGTCGATCCTCGGGGAGGGTCGCGCGGCCGCCGCAAGGGCGGCGAGCGTACCGCCGGCGCTATCGCCGGCAAGAACCACGCGGTCGCCCCCTCGGGCAAGAAGCGCGTCGAGCGCCGCAAGCGCGTCGTCCCGCTCGGCCGGGTGCAGGTGTTCGGGCGCCAGCCGGTAGTCGACGGCGATCAGCGCCCGCCCGGTAAGCGCCGAAAGCTCGGCACAGATGTCGTCGTGGCTGTCGAGCCCGCCGAGCACGTAGCCGCCGCCGTGGAAATAGAGGATCGTCGCGCCGGGCCGCGCTTTGTCGGGGTGGTAATGGCGGCAGGGGACACCGCCGAGGGGTGCATCCGTCGCCGTCACGGCATCGGGATAGGGGCGCCGGAACGCGGCGCACAGCCGGTCGTAGGCGCGGCGTTGTTCGGCGAGGGGTCTCGTCGCCGTGTCGGGGTCGTAAAGACGGTCGGTCTTCGCGATAAAGGCGCGGATCTCGGGGTCGAGAAGGCGGGCGTAGTCGGGCATGTTCACCTCTGGGATGACGGGAGCCTCTGCCGTTTCCGCGCGGCGCGCAATCCCCTCAGCCTGCGCCTGCCGAGACGTGCAGGATCGGACGGTAACCGAAGGCGAGGGCCGCGACGGTCGGGCGCGGGGTCAGCACCTGAACCTCGCCGGTCGCGGGCCGCTCAAGGGGCGCCCCGTAGCCGCCGGGATTCCAGGGCAAGACCCGGTCGCCGAGGATCAGCGCCGGGCGGCCCGAAATCCGCACGAAGGTACCGTCGGGAAGGCCTGCGGGCTGCACCGTGTAGGTTACCTGCGTGCGCTTGCGCGGCACGATACGCGCCGCTTGCAGGGCGCGGTCCATCTCCTTCGGCGCGGGAAGGCCTGCGCCGGTCGCGGCCGCCCATGCGGTGCGGAAACGCGCGTAATCGGTACGGCGGCACTCGCCACAAGGCCGGTGGCCGGCGGCGAGCGCCACCGCCTCGTCGAGGAAGAAAAGCTCCGTATACAGCCCCGGCGCCATCAGGTCGCGCTTGCGGTTCTTGAACGCCGTGACGCAGCAGACCCAGTTGGTGTGGCGGAACGGGGCGATGATATTCCCGGCATCGTCGTGCAGGACCCCCCGGTTGCCCATGAAGAGCCCGCGCGCCGGATCGGCGATGATCTCTCCCTCCGGCGTGACGCGGTTCTGCCGTGGCATCAGCGCATCCTCAGCGCGCCGTCGAGACGGATCACCTCGCCGTTGAGATAGCCGCATTCGACGATGAACCCGGCCAGCGCCGCGTATTCGGCCGGATCGCCGAGGCGTCCGGGAAAGGTCACCTCGGCGGCGAGGCTGTCCTGCACCTCCTGCGGCAGGCCGCGCAGCATCGGGGTGGCGAAGATCCCCGGCGCGATGGCGCAGACGCGGATGCCGAGGCTCGCGAGGTCGCGCGCTGCGGGCAGCGTCAGCCCGACGATGCCGCCCTTCGACGCGGCATAGGCCGTCTGGCCCTTCTGCCCGTCGAAGGCGGCGATCGAGGCGGTGTTGACGATCACCCCGCGCTCCGGCCCCTCGTTCTTTGCCATCTCGGCGGCGGCAAGGCGCATCACATTGAAGGTGCCGACGAGGTTGATGTCGATGGTCCTGCGAAACGTGTCGAGCCGGTGCGGCCCGTCGCGGCCGAGGGTCTTTTCGCCGGTCGCGATGTCGGCGCAGTTGACGAGGACGTCGACCCCGCCCATCGCGTCCCGCGCCACCGCGATGCCCGCCACGACCGAAGGTTCGTCGGTCACGTCCACCTCGGCGAAGGCCGCGCCGATCATGTCGGCAAAGGCGGCGCCGTCCGCCGCACGGTCGAAGATCGTGACCTGGGCGCCCGTGGTGCGGAACGCGTCTGCCGTCGCGGCGCCAAGGCCGGACGCGCCGCCGGTGATGATCGCCCTTGCGCTGCCAAGTTGCATTCCGGCCCCCCATTTAATTGAACATTCGTTCATAAAATAGCGCGCAAGCGCGGCGCTGTCGAGTCTGCAGACGGCATCCCGCCCAATCCCCATCGGCAAGGTTCCGCCGTGGTTGAGCGTGAATTTGCCATTGCAGTTCAAGCATTTGTGAGAACCCCTTGGACGTCACGGCAAGGAGCATAGGTTCCCGGCTGTGCGCCATCACTGGCCCGGCCGGCACTGAACCGGAACCAAAGGCCGGCGCACTGAATGACAGACGTGAGCAGAACTGGAGACGAAGATGAACATTCTGACCAAAGCCGCGCTCGGCGTGGCGATGTCGGGCGCACTGGCGGTACCCGCACTGGCGGGCGGATATTCCGAACCCGTCGCCGAGGCCCCGGTCGCGGCCCCGGTCGCGCCGGCCCCGGTCGGGGCCGACTGGACCGGCGGATACGTCGGGGCACAGATCGGCTATGGCGACGTGTCGGCCGGTGCCAGCGACGGCGACGGCGCGACCTATGGCCTGCGCGGCGGCTATGACTGGGATCTCGGCAACTGGGTCGTCGGTGCCGGCGTCGACTGGGACCAGACCGATATCGACCTTGGTGGCGGTCCGGACAAGCTCGACAGCATCGCGCGGCTGAAGCTGCGCGCGGGCTACGATCTTGGCCGGACGATGGTCTACGGGACGGCGGGCGCGGCCCGGGCCGAGGCCGATCTTGCCGGGGTGGGCCATTCTGACAACGGCTGGTTCGCGGGGCTCGGCGCCGAATACGCGCTGAACGACCGCTGGACCCTGGGCGGCGAAGTGCTGCACAACCAGTTCGACGACTTCGACAATACCGGCATCGATCTCGACGCGACGACTGCGGCAATCAACGTCGGCTTCCGGTTCTGAAACCGGGTCTGACCCCGGACGCGGGGGTGGGCTCTGCCTGTTCCCGCGTCCTACCAGCGTCCGCTGGCACCCCCGCCGGATGACCGTCCGCCGCCGAAGGAGTCGCTCTTGCGCGACGCTGTCCGGTACGGCACCGCATAGGGCCGCTCGTCACGGAAGTCGCAATGCCGGCAGCTTGTCCGGATCACGCCGCGCCCCTCCGCCTCAGCCGTCGCAGCGTCAATGACCTCGCGCCCGCGTCGCATGCCGATCCGGCCGCAGGATGGGCAGCGGCGCAGCGCGGCGGCCATATCGCCGATCCGCCGCCGGGCCGCGATGAGGCTACCGACAAGGGCGATAGCAAGGACCGGCAGCCAGCCGGGAAACCCGCCCCCGGCCGTCGGCAGGGCCTCTGCCGGCAACCGCGCAGCGCGCGGCCGGGCGATCCGCGCGATGGTCTCGCCGGTACCGGCGACGATCCCGCGCGCAAAGTCGCCGTCGCGGAAATCCGGCAGGAAGAACCGGCTGACGATATCCTCGGCCAGCACGTCGTAGCCCTGATCGTAGGCGCTGCCGAGTTCGATCCGCATTTCCCGGTCGGCGGTCGCCACGAGGACGAGAATCCCGTCGTTGCGATCCGCCCGACCGATCCCCCAGTCGTTGAACAGACCCGTGGCGAAAGCCTCGATCGAAGGCGAGGCGTCGTAGTCGTCCCGGCTCCGGATCGTCAGCACCGTCATCTCGATCCCGGTTTCCGCCGAGAGAGTTTCGAGCGTCGCGCGCATTTCGTCCTCGGCCGGCTGGTCGAGGACATCGGCAAGGTCGTTCACGAAAAGGTCGCGATGCGCCGGATAGACCTCCGCCCTCGCGGGCTCCGTCCAGCCGAGCAAGAACAGGGCGGCAAGCGCGAGAAACGGGCGCATCAATCGGCATCCTTCGAAGGGCCCGGCGCGGGCTGTCCGGCCTGATTATGCGGAGGAGAGGGCGTCTGGCAACCGTCGCGCGGCCCGGTGCATCGCCGCAGGATACCGCGCGCGGCGGCCATCGTCCGATGGTTGCATGGAGGTGGCAAATTCGCAACGTGCGTTCGGGACGGTCTGGAAATGACCCGATAATTGTCGAGTCTGTTCTTAAACCCGCCATCATTCGGGACCAGTTGGGAAGAAACGGCGCGGACGATTCGCCGCGCTCAACCATGGACGGAGTACACGATGCGATTTCGCGATGTTGCAACCAGACTTTCGGGGCTGATCCTCGTCCTGACACTTGCCGCCTGCGGCGGAACATTCCGGACCCATTACGATGCCGGTGCCGAGGCGGCCAACTGGCGCGTGACCGATGTCGAGGTCTCGGTTCCGACGACCCTCGCTGTCTCCGAGGCTGAGACCTTCCTGCCGAAGGCCGACATCGTCTGGCGCGAAGACCCGGCTGGCAACCGTTACGAGCAGGTCGCGGCGATCATGGAGACGGCGATCCGTCAGGGCGCGTCCGGCCTCAAGGGCAGCCTTCCGGTCCGGCTCGACGTGGTGATGTCGCGCTTCCACGCGATGACGTTCACGGCCGAGACCCGTGCGCCTGGCGGCGTGCATGACATCGAGTTCACCATCACGGCACGCGACGCCAGGACCGGTGCGGTTCTCGCGGGGCCGGAATATATCGAGGCTTCCTTCCCGGCGATGACCGGGAACGTGATGGCCACCGCGCGGGCGCGGGGCGACTCGCAGAAGGCCCAGATCACCCGCCATGTTGCGCGCACGATCGCCGGCTGGCTTGGCAGCGGCCCGGACGCGCGCCAGACTTTCTCGAGCGTCGGCGGCTGATTTCATTCTAAGCGAATGCCCCTGGGCCGCGCTTTCGGGCGCGGTCCTTTCAGTTTTCCGGAAGGGGCGGAAGTGCGGCCTGGACCTTCTTCGACAGCCCCGAGCGCACAAGGCCGTAGCACCGGAACAGGCGGTGGCGCAGCTCTTCCTCGGCGGTCCCGTCGGGCAGGTTGACCCAGGAGCGATGGAAATACGGGGCCTTCACCGCCACCCCGGCGGCGATCAGCATCTCGGCCGTCTCGACGCTGTCGGTCTTGACCGAAACGCCGGGCGCCACCGCGCCGATGCAGGCGAACATCTTGCCACCGACCTTCCACGCGTCATGCCCGCCGCCCCAGGGGTCGGACACCTCCGCCCCGGGCAGGGTCGCGCAGATCGCATTGACAAGCTGGCGGCTCATGCCCGGGATCATGCCACGGCGTGGGCTGCGCGGAAAGCCTTGGCAGGGCGTGGAAATCGCGCTATGGATCGGCCCATGAACACGTACGGCACCATCTGCATCATCTGCATTACCGGCTGACACACGTCAGGCGGGCCGTTCTTCTGTTTCCAACCCATGAGGACACTGGTAAGCCCGCCGCCGGGACGCGCGCGCGAGGACTATGGCATGACCACGATCAGGCTTTACAACACCCGGACCCGGACGAAGGAGGATTTCGTCCCGATCGACCCCGCGAATGTGCGCATGTACGTCTGCGGGCCGACCGTCTACGACCGCGCCCATATCGGCAACGCGCGCCCGGTGATCGTCTTCGACGTGCTCTTCCGGCTTCTCCGCCATGTCTACGGGCCGGATCACGTCACCTATGTGCGCAACTTCACCGACGTCGACGACAAGATCAACGCCGAGGCCCAGCGTCGCAAGGAGGCGGGCGATCCGCGCCCCCTGGAAGAGCTGATCCGCGAGCGCACCGACGAGACGATCCGCTGGTATCACGAGGACATGGCCGCACTCGGCACCCTCGCGCCGTCGCAGGAGCCGCGGGCGACCGAGTATATCGGCCAGATGATCGCGATGACGCAGGACCTGATCGACAAGGGCCACGCCTATGCGAAGGAAGGCCACGTCCTCTTCCGGGTCCGCAGCTACAAGGATTACGGGGCGCTCTCGGGCCGCTCGGTCGACGACATGATCGCCGGCGCGCGGGTCGAGGTGGCGCCCTTCAAGGAAGACCCGATGGATTTTGTCCTCTGGAAACCCTCCACCGACGACCTGCCGGGTTGGGAAAGCCCCTGGGGCAGGGGCCGGCCGGGCTGGCATATCGAATGCTCGGCGATGAGCCACGAGCTGCTGGGGCCGAGCTTCGACATCCACGGCGGCGGCATCGACCTTCAGTTCCCGCACCACGAGAACGAGATCGCGCAATCCATGTGCGCCCACCCGGACGCCGGGTTCGCCAAGGTCTGGATGCACAACGAGATGCTGCAGGTCGAGGGCAAGAAGATGTCCAAGTCCCTGGGGAATTTCTTCACGGTCAGGGATTTGCTGGAGGGCAACTGGTCCGGCGGCTGGAAGGTGCCGGGCGAGGTGATCCGGTTTGTGTATTTGCAGACGCATTATTCGAAGCCGATGGACTGGACGGAGGAGAAGGCGAAGCAGGCGATGGAGACCCTTAGGCGGTGGTATAGATTTACAAAGGATATCAGTATCGGCGAGTTGCCTTTTGGTTTCATGACCTCACTTGCCGATGATCTCAATACAGCTGGAGCATTGAGTTTTCTTCATGCTGCTTACTCGGGGGGTAAACACCATGAGTTGCGGGCCGGCCTCGAATTCCTAGGAGTGAATTTGACTTGCGTCGCAGAATGGGCGGACCCCGAGGGCCTTCTCGTGTCGCTTTCAGAGACAGATCGAGATCGCGTTTCAGAGTTGGTTTTCCTCCGGCATCAGGCAAAACAGAGCCGTGACTTCGCGCGCGCCGACAAGATCCGCGATCTACTTGTCGCGGCCGGAGTGAAACTGAAAGACCAGAAGGACTCTGTCAGCGAATGGGAACTCTCTCCCGACTTCGACCCCGCCAAACTGGAGGCCCTGAAATGACCCTCCACAACCCCGTCCCGGGCCTGACCCGGGACCTCCCCAGCCCGCACGAGGCCCCGGATCATGTCCGGGGCGGGGTCTCCGCTATCATGGTTAAGCCCACACGGACGCCCCCACACACCCGATTGAATTTCCTCACCCCAAATCCCGTCCGCGCTTGGGTGCTGCCATGACCAAAGAACGCCTCTATCTCTACGACACCACCTTGCGCGACGGGCAGCAGACGCAAGGCGTGCAGTTCTCGGTCGCCGACAAGGTCCAGATCGCCCAGGCCCTCGACACGCTCGGCCTCGACTACATCGAGGGCGGCTGGCCCGGCGCCAACCCGACCGACAGCGATTTCTTCGATGCCCGGCCCGAGACCCGCGCCACCTTCACCGCCTTCGGCATGACCAAGCGTGCCGGACGCTCGGCGGAGAATGACGAGGTTCTCGCGGGTGTCCTCAACGCCGGCACGCCGGCCGTCTGCCTCGTCGGCAAGACCCACGATTTCCACGTCACCACCGCGCTCGGCATCACGCTGGCCGAGAATGTCGAGAACATCCGCGCCTCGGTCGCCCACCTCGTGGCAAAGGGCCGCGAGGCGCTCTTCGACGCGGAACACTTCTTCGACGGCTGGAAGGCCAACCCGGCCTATGCGATGGAGTGCCTCAACGCCGCCCACGAAGCCGGCGCCCGCTGGATCGTGCTTTGCGACACCAACGGCGGCACGTTGCCCGCCGATATCGGCCGGATCACCGCCGAGGTCATCGCCACCGGCATCCCCGGCTCGCGGATCGGCATCCATACCCATGACGACACCGGCAATGCGGTGGCCGGAAGCCTCGCCGCCGTCGATGCCGGCGCGCGCCAGATCCAGGGCACGCTGAACGGCCTTGGCGAGCGCTGCGGCAACGCCAACCTCACCTCGCTGATCCCGACGCTCCTGCTAAAAGAGCCCTATGCCAGCCGCTACGAGACCGGCATCACGCCGGAGGCGCTTCGCGGCATGACCAAGGCGTCGCGGCTTCTCGACGACATCCTCAACCGGGTGCCCTTGCGCAGCGCGCCCTATGTCGGCGCCTCGGCCTTCGCCCACAAGGCGGGGCTGCATGCGAGCGCGATCCTGAAGGATCCCACCACCTACGAACATGTCGATCCGGCCCTTGTCGGCAACGGCCGGGTGATCCCGATGTCGAACCAGGCCGGGCAGTCGAACCTTCGGATGCGCCTTGCCTCCGCCGGGATCGAGGTCGCCGACAAGGACCCGGCGCTTGCCCGCATCCTCGACGCGATCAAGACCCGCGAAGATCAGGGCTATGCCTATGACGGCGCGCAGGCCTCATTCGAGCTTCTGGCGCGGCGCGAACTGGGGCTTTTGCCGCAGTTCTTCGAGGTCAAGCGCTACCGGGTGACGGTGGAGCGGCGGAAGAACAAGTATAACCGCATGGTAACGCTCTCCGAAGCCGTGGTGGTGGTCAAGATCGCCGGCGAGAAGATGCTGTCGGTGTCGGAATCGATGGACGAGACCGGCGCCGACCGTGGCCCGGTCAACGCGCTCTCGAAGGCGCTGGCCAAGGACCTCGGCCCCTACCAGGCGCATATCGACGACATGAAGCTTGTGGATTTCAAGGTCAGGATCACCCAAGGCGGAACCGAGGCGATGACCCGCGTCATCATCGACAGTGAGGATGCCGACGGCCACCGCTGGTCGACCGTCGGCGTCAGCCCCAACATCGTCGACGCGAGCTTCGAAGCACTTCTCGACGCGATCACGTGGAAGCTGATCCGCGACGGCGCGAAACCGGCATGAGCCTTCTGGCCTGCGCCGATCTCGTCGCGGCGGGCGATCCGGAGCGGTTCGCCGCGACGATGGCGGCACCCGTCGCGACGCGCGCCGTGCTCTGGCCGCTCTACGCCGCAAACCTGGAAATCGCGCGCGCGCCCTGGGCTTCGGCCGAGCCGGTGGTGGCCGAGATGCGGCTGCAATGGTGGATCAACACGATCGGCGAACTCGCCCGGGGCGAGGTCCGGCCGGGCCACCCGGTGACCGAGGCGCTGGCGCCGATGCTCGCCGCCGATCCGGGCCTTGCCGACCTTCTCACTGGCATCGCCGAGGCGCGGCGCTGGGATTGCTGGCGCGACCCGTTCGATGACGCGGGCCAGTTTGACGCCTATCTCGACGGCACTTCCGGCAACCTGATGTGGGCCGCCGCCCGGGCGCTCGGGGCGCCTGCCGGGGCGGAACCCGCGATCCGCGATTTCGCCTGGGGCGCCGGGCTCGCCGCCTATCTCCGCGCGGTCCCGGAACTGGAGGCGCGTGGCCGCTTCCCCGTCGTCGATGGCCGCCCGGAGGCGCTCCGCGCGCTGGCCGCCGAAGGCCGCGCCCGGATCCGCCGCGCACGCGCCGCCGCACTGCCGCGCAGCGTCCGGCCGGCACTCTGGACCGGCGCGGGCGCGGCGCGGCTCCTCGCCCTTGCGGAACGCGAGCCCGGGCGGATCGCGGACGGTACGCTCCAGCTTTCCGCCTTCGCGCACAAATGGGCGCTTCTGTCCCGCGCGATCACCGGAACGGTCTGAACCTCCGCTTTTTCGTTGCCGAAATACCCCCGGGGGACCCGGTCAGTCGCGCGGCCGCAACACCAGCCAGATCAGCGATCCGCCGGCCAGCACAAGGAACGGCAGCATGGCAACGTTGACCGCCTGCCAGCCGGCGATCACGCTCGACCCCGAGCAGTTCATCAGCGTCCCCGACGACAGCGACGCCAGCGTCACGCCGCCGAAGACCACAAGGTCGTTGATGCCCTGGATGCGGCCGCGCTCTTCCGGTGCATGGGCGGAGGAGAGCAGCGTCGTGGCGCCGATGAAACCGAAGTTCCAGCCAATCCCGAGGAGGACGAGGGCGAAGAAGAACTGCTCCAGTTCCACCCCAGTCAGGGCGACGGCGCCCGCGGCGGCGAGGATGGCAAGGCCGGTCCCGACGATCTTCGGCGCGCCGAAGCGGGCGATGAGATGGCCGGTGAAGAACGACGGGATGAACATCGCCAGCACATGCGCCGACACCACGTCGGCAGCATCGCGCTTGTCGAAGCCGCAGCCGACGACGGCGAGCGGGGTCGAGGTCATGACGAGGTTCATCAGCGCATAGCTGACCATCGCGCAGATCATCGCGACGGCAATGGTCGGATCGCGCAGCATCTCGATCCGTCTGCGGCCGTCCGGCGCACCCTCGGCGCGGCGCGGCGGCGTGGGGATGTCGAGGAAGAGAAAGAGCGACGCCCCGACCACATTGAGCACGATCACCGCGAGATAGGTGCCGAGGAAGGCGACCGGCATCGCCTCGGCCGTGACCTTGACGAGCTGCGGACCGACGATGGCCGAGGCGAGGCCGCCGGCCATCACCCAGGAGATCGCCTTGGGTCGGAACGCCTCGGTCGCGGTATCGGCGGCGGCGAAACGGTAGAACCCCTGCGCGGACATGTAGATGCCGGTGAGGAACGAGCCGAGAAGAAAGACCGGGAAGGAGGCGAGCCAGAGCCCCAGCGCCCCGGTCGCCGCCCCGGCCGCGCCGCCAGCGGTGCCGAGCCAAAAGCCGGTGCGCCGCCCGAGGCGCCCCATCAGCGCCGACATCGGCGTGGCCGACAGCATCGAGCCGAGCACGATCATCGAGATCGGCAGCGTCGCCCAGCACGGGTTGGGCGTCAGCATCTGCCCCGCGAGGCCGCCGATGGTGAAGATCATCGGCATCTGCGAACCGAGGATCGCCTGGGCCAGCACGAGAACCGCGACATTGCGGCGGGCGCGGGCGTCGTCTGCGATATGATGGGTCGAGATGTCCATGCGCCTGCGTAATCGCAGCCGCCGGCAAACCGCAAGGGCCAAAGATGCCGCGCGGCCCCCGGTGCCCGTGTTGACCGGACCGGCTCAGTTGTCGGGTGGTACGAGGCCGAGGCCGCGCAGGTAGATGCCGATCCCGGTTTCAAGAAGCTCCTCGGGCGGGAAGGGCGCGCGGGATCCCGGCGCGCCGCGGGTGAAGAGTTCCACGACGCCGTGGCTCATCGCCCAGATATGCGCCGAGAACATCGAGGCGGGCGGCCGCTTTTCCGCCGGGATATGCTGCGACAGAGCTTCCGCCGCACGGCTGAAGACTTGCCGCGCGCGGTCCGAGGCGCGGGCAAGATCGGGATTGGTGTTGAGCGAGATGCCGCTTTCGAACATCGCCATGTAATGACCGGGAAACTTCCGCGCGAAGGCGAGATAGGCGCGCCCCGTCGCCTCGAAGGCAGAAAGGGCGGTCGGCTTGCCGCCGTTGTAGGCGTGGTCCATCAGGTCGGCGAAGATCTCGAACCCCTGTCGGGCGATCTCGGCGACAAGCTCGTCGCGGCCGGCGAAATGGCGGTAGACGGCGGCCGGCGTCACGCCGGCGAGCTTTGCCGCGTCCGACAGCGTGAAGCCCTGCGGCCCCTGTTCCTCGATCAGCGTCAGCGCCGCGTCGATCAGCGCCTGGCGCAGGTTGCCGTGATGATAGCCGCGTTTAGCCATCCAGGATGCCGGGGCCGCCGCAGATCTTGCCGTCGACCCTGCCGATGGCCTTCTTGTCTTTGCCGGCATAGTCGACGGCGTTCAGAACCGTCTGGATCGCCGCGATCCGGGCGCGGGCCTTGTCGTCGGCGCGGACCACCGTCCAGGGCGCATGGTCGCTGTCGGTCTTTGTCAGCGTCTCCTCGATCGCATCGGTGTAGTCGTCCCATTTCTTGAGACCCTCGACGTCGATCCAAGACAACTTCCACTGCTTCAGCGGGTCCGCTTCGCGCTTGAGAAAGCGGCGAAGCTGCTCGGCGCGGCCGACGTTGAGCCAGAGCTTGACGAGGATGATGCCCTCGTCGACCACCATCTTCTCGAAGTCCGGCAATTGTCGGAAAAAGAGCTTGCGCTGTTCGGGCTTGCAGAAGCCGAAGACATGCT
Source organism: Rhodobacterales bacterium 32-67-9 (assembly GCA_002280515.1). Taxonomy (GTDB): domain Bacteria; phylum Pseudomonadota; class Alphaproteobacteria; order Rhodobacterales; family Rhodobacteraceae; genus Albidovulum. The sequence goes on along the minus strand of NCEA01000002.1, from coordinate 71,484 downwards.
CCACCACGCCGCGGTTGTACCAGGACCGGTCGAACAGCGCGATCTCGCCCGCGGCGGGCAGCCAGTCGATGTAGCGCTGGAAATACCACTGCGTCGCCTCGCGCTCGGTCGGTTTCGGCAGGGCGACGATATAGGCGGCGCGCGGGTTGAGGTTTTCCCGCATCCGCTCTATCGCGCCGCCCTTGCCGGCGGCGTCGCGGCCCTCGAAAAGAACGCAGAGCCGCTTGCCGGTGGCGCGGAGGTCGAAGAGCATCTTCACAAGCTCGACCTGGAGCTTCTCCATGTGCTTGTCGTAATCCTTGCCCTTCATCTCGCGGTCGTAGGGGTAGGTCCCGGACAGGATGTCGTCCTTGTCGCCCTTCAGGACCGCGTCCCGCACGTCGGCCGGCGCGCCGGTTTCGAGATAGGTGGTGATGTCGCCCACGAAGGGGATCGCTTGCGCCTGGGTCTTTGCCGGTTTGGCCATGATAGCTGCCGTCCTCTGCCGTTTCCCGGACAAGTATGATGATCCGCCGCCCGGGTGCAATCGCCACGACGGGCGCCGCCTCAGGCGCCGATCCTGGCCATGTCGAAGGGCGTCGACTGGTAGATCTCGTTGATCCAGTTGCCGTAGAGAAGATGCGCGTGGCTGCGCCAGCGGTTGACCGGTACCCGTGACGGATCGTCATCGGGATAGTAATTCGACGGCACGTTGATCGGCGTGCCGTTCGAGACGTCGCGGTCGTATTCCTCCTTCAGCGTGCCGCTGTCGTATTCGAGATGGTTGATGATGTAGAGCGCGCGGTGGCACGGGTCATCGACGAGACAGGGCCCGGTATCCTCGGAGGTGAGGAGCGTGGTCAGCCCCGGCGCCTTGTCGATATCCGCCTGCCGCATCTCGGTCCAGCGGCTGACCGGCATGATGAAATCGTCCGAGAAGCCGCGCAGATACGGCGAGGACGGGGCGAGGTTCTGGTGCCGGAAACAGCCGAAGGCCTTGTGGTCCAGCATGTGTTTCGGCACCCGGTGGAAGTGCCAGGCCATCGCCATGCCGCCCCAGCAGACGCCGAAGGTGGAATGGACGTTGGTCTGGGTCCAGTCCATCACCTCGCGCAACTCGTCCCAGTAGGTCACCTCCTCGAAGGGCAGATGTTCGATCGGGGCGCCGGTGATGACGAGGCCGTCGAACTTCTCGGCCTTCACCTCCTGAAAAGGGCGGTAGAAGGCCGCCATATGCTCGGCGGCTGTGTTCCTGGTCTGGTGCTCCGACATGCGGATCAGCTGGAAGTCGATCTGCAGGGGCGTCGCGCCGATCAGGCGGGCGAACTGGTTCTCGGTCTGGATCTTCTTCGGCATGAGGTTGAGAAGGCCGATCCTGAGCGGCCGGATGTCCTGATGCGCGGCGCGGTCCGGCGACATCACCATGACGCCTTCCTTCGACAGCACGTCAAAGGCGGGAAGCGTCTCGGGCAGGGTGATGGGCATCGGTCGGTCTCCTTCCGGCACGCCGGAGATAGGGTGGTCAGGAATGCGCCTCAAGGGTACGGGCGACGAGGTCGGTGAAATCCCCGGCCGACGCGATCGTCGCGACATCCTCGGCGGTGACGCTCAGCCCCCAGTTCCGCGCCAGCGCGGCATAGCGCGGCTGGCGGTGGGCCAGGGCGCGGGCATAGGTCCAGCGCACGAAGGCATCCGGATCAACGTCGGCTTCTTTCAGCTTGTTTTCGCTCAGGTATTCATCCCATGCGGCATGAAGGAACTCGGGCTGGTAATACATCGGCTTCGGCGCGCGGTCAAAGCGGCGGATCAGCTCTTCGGTATGGACCCCGGAGCCTTCGATCCAGATCATCAGAACCGACCGCGACAGCGCGATCAGGACCGGGTCGGCCGGGTTATCCGGGTCGACAACCTCGCAGATCGACCCACCGGAATCGCAGACGAAATTGTCGTAGCCATAAAGCTCCTGCGCCCGGTCGATGAAGGGCGCGGTATCGAGAAGCGCCGCGATTTCGGCCACGCGGTGCTGGTCTTGCCGCTTCATGTATTCGGCGAAGGGCAAGCCTCCCTTCGCCGGATCGCCCGGCTTGCCGAGGTAGGTCGAGAGCGGCGCGAGGTTGTTGAAGGTGATGTTGGAGCCGATATGGACCGAGTCGGTCATCAGAAGCTCGCGCAGGAGCGGCACCTTCATCGCCTCGCGCTTGAAGTTGTCGGCGATGTGTTCGCCCATGTATCGCGTGCCGATCCGGTAGTCGATCGAGTAGTGGAACCACGCGCCGCTCGCGCGCAGAAGGTGCGAGACATGGGTCTTGCCCAGACCGGACATGCCGAAGAGAAGAACCCGCTTCCGCGGGGCCGCGCGCCAGTCGTCGGGGGATCGGTAGATCATGGGGCCTTCCTGTCCGGTTTCCGGCTGATTAGCCGGAAGTGGCAGGAGATTCACGCGATTTCTTGAGGCGCGGCAGCCGAAGCCGGCCATCGAGGATCAGGAGCCCGAGGGCGAGAAGGCAGAAACCCGCGTAGGCGCGGGGCGCCAGCGCCTCGCCGTAGACGAGTGCGCCGAGCGAGATGGCGAAGGGCGGGATAAGCAGCGTGACGAGGCTGAGGTTGCCCGCCCCGGCAAGCCGCAGGACCGCATAGTAGAGCAGGTAGGCGAGCGCCGAGGCCGCCAGCGCGAGGTAGACGAGCGCCGCCCAGGTCGCGGGCCGGTAGTCGAGCGTCGGCACTCCGTCGGCCAGAAGTGCGGCCGGCACCATCACCAGCGCCGCCGCCGTCAGCATTCCGGCGGCCGATACCTCGGGACGGAGCCCCCGGAGGGCGTGGCGGGCATAGCTTGCCGAAACCGCATAGGACAGCGAGGCGCCAAGGATCGCGAGCTGGCCGAGCGAGGCGGGATCGAGCCCGGTCAGCGCCGCCGCGCCGAGCGCGGTCACGACGCCGGCAAAGCCGAGGACGACGCCCAGCGCACGACGTGGCGTCAGCCGCTCGTCCGGGAACACCAGCGTCGCCACGATCACTGCGAAGAGCGCCGTCGCGGAGTTCAGGATCGCAGCAAGGCCGCTGTCGACATGGCGCTGGCCCCAGACGATCAGGGTAAAGGGCATGACGTTGTTGAGGACGCCCATGACGAGGAAGCGCCAGAGGTAGACCCGCCCGCGCGGCACCGGCAGGCGGCGGAACGCAATCCAGAGCCAGAGCGCGGCGGCGGCGCCGGCGACCCGGAAGGCGACCGTGGTCAGGACCGGAACCTCTTCCAGCGCGACGCGGTTCGACAGGAACGACGCCCCCCAGATCGCCGAAAGGAGGAGCAGCAGCGCCCAGGCGCGGGGGGTGAGTCGTTGTTGGGGAGGAGAGACTGTCATGACCGGGAAGCTAGCCAATTGGCGCTGCGTCCGACACCCGGAACCTGCCCGAAAACGACCGGCCCCCGGTTGGGGGCCGCCGGTCCTGATGACGCTCTCGGATCAGAAGCCGTAAGCGATCCGGAACCCGGCGCCGATGGCCGAGTTGTCCTTGAACTGCGCGCCGAGCGTTGTGGTCGCACCACCGACATCGATATAGCGTAGGCCGCCGGTGATCTTCAGCTTGTCGCGGGTATAGGTCGCCGCAAGCCCGATGCTGGTGAAGCCGTCTGTCGGGCCAAGGTTTCCGGTGATGTCCCCGCTCGACGCCTCATGGCTGAGCACGACGGCGCCCGACCATATATCGTTGAACTTTCGGCCAATGCCTAGGTTGTAGGTCACCCGGTCCGACTGATACGAGACCAGCGGCCGAGGCGGATAGACAGCATTGTAGATCGGCGGGTCGATCACGAAGGCCGTCCAGTCGACCCACCGGATCGAGCCGAAGAGAAGCGTATCGGCGGCGATGCCGGTCTGGAATTCGAGGTTCACCGATTGCGGAATCTCGACGTCCTGTTGGGTCACCAAGGACGGCGTGACGGTGCTGGATTCGCTCATCTCCAGGGAATGCGTGATTGCCGAATTGTAGGTCAGCGCGACTCGGGCAGCGATCTCGGGCTTTTCCCACGCAACACCGATGACGTAGCCGACCTGGTAGTCGCGGTCCGTCTGAAGCGAGTAGCTGACCGGGATCGGGCCGACCGGCGGCCTGGTCCGGATGTCGACCGTGCCCTCGACGGATTCAAGCCGAACCCCGCCGTAGACCGAGAAGTTGGACGGCATCTTGTAGCGGACGAGGCCGGTCAGGGCCATGGAGTCGAGCTCGGCCGTGGTGCCCGCCAGAGGATAGAAGGCCCCGGCGGGGTAATCGACATCGGCCCCGATCGGTTGGTCGAGGATCAGTGCGACGTCGAACTTGTCGCCGAGCGGCTGCTTGTAGCCAAACGAAAAGGTGTTGTAGCTGCCCAGCATGTTGTCCGAATTGAACACGCCAGCGAGGTTGCCCGACACGTCCGGACCGACATTGCCGAAACTGAACTCGGCATATTTCCCCGTTTCGAACAGCGGTGCCACCGATTGCGCGGAGCGTTCGATGCCTCCCGCAAACGACGATGATGCGCCCGTGGCCAGCGCACCTGCCACCAGTAGAACTCGTCCCATTTTCCTCATCCCTAACGAGTTATTATTAGTCAAAATCTATGCGCCGGCCCGCGGAGGCGTCAATCAATGACGTGGCGTCTCGGCGGGTTTCCGTCAGGCCGTGACGTAACGGTACTTCGCTTCGGCGCGGATATTTATCCAGTTTGCCGCGAAGATCACCGCGCCGCCGAGGAACACCCAGATGTCGAGGGGTTCGGCATAAAGCATCATGCCGACCAATCCGATCAGCGGCAGCCGCAGGAAGTCGATCGGCGTCACCACCGAGGCCGGGGCAAGCGTCAGCGCCTTGGTGAGGCAGAAATGCGCCAGAAGCCCGGAAAGCCCCATGACGAGAACCCAAGGCAGCGTCGCGCGGTCAGGCAGCGTGATGTGTCCGTCCCAGCCGGCGAGGATGAGGCCGAAGCCGGATTGCATCACGGCGAGCCAGAAGAGGATGCAGAGGATCGTCGCCACCCGCGTCAGCCGCTTGGTGACGATCGCCGCCCCGGCGAAGCCGAAGGCGCAGAGCAGCGCCGCGAGGAGGCCGACGGAGACGCCACCCGCGCCAAAGGGGCGCGCGACGATGAGAATGCCGGCGAAACCCACCGCGGCGGCGAGGAGCTTGGTCGGCGTCAGCCGTTCGGCCAGGAAGATCGGCGCGGCGAGGCCGACGAGGATCGGGTAGGAGAACTCCACCGCGAAAAGCTGCGCCAGAGGAATGAGCGCGAGCGCGTAGAGCCAGAGGTTCTGTCCGGCGAAATGAACGACGTTTCGCAAGGCATGAAGGCCGAGACGGTCCGCCGTGATCTCCCGCTGCCGGCCGGTTCCGAACGCCACCGCCACGACCACGACGAGGCCGATGAGCGACCGGTAGAGCATCATCTCGAACGTATCGAGCGCGGCGCCGATCTCGCGCCCCGACACGGCAAGCGCCGAAAAGCCTAGGATCGAGCCGAGCATCCACGCGGCGGCGGCAATCGGGCGGTGAATCTGGGACATGGGCGCTCCGGCGGACGGCCGAAGGGCGGCCGTTGCGGTCTTCGCCTCTTGGCTGGCGCTTGTCCAGATCATTGTCTCTGCCAGGCGCCCTGACCCGGACGACGGAGGCAGGGGAAGTGATGCGGAGCGGCCCGCGATAATCAGCGTCTCTCGGACCCGGTTGGCGAGGTACGCGCGACTGACGCCGAAACCGAAACGCGGCAGGGAAGCCGCATTTGCCGGAAAAAAATCGGGTAAGCCTCTCTTTCCTCTCGTAAAAGAACCGGTAACGCGGCAGGTTCCTGCGAAAAGCATCATGAGGCAGGCAATGACATTCAAACCTCCGGCGCCGACGCCCCCGGGCCTGTGGCGGCGCGTTCCTCCGGCGATCTTTCCGTCGATCATGGGCCTCTTCGACCTGGGCCTCGCCTGGCGGCGGGGGGCCGATGTCTTCGTACTGCCGCGCGGGATCGCCGAGACGATCCTTGGCGCGGTGGCGCTGCTCTTCGTCTTCGCCGTCCTTGCCTATGCGGTGAAGCTGCTGCGGCGCCCCTCGGTGATCGTCGACGAACTGCGTATCCTGCCGGGGCGGGCGGGGGTCGCGACGATGGTGCTGTCGATCTACCTCCTGTCGATGACGCTCGCCCCCTATTCGGCGGTGGTGGGGCAGGCGATCCTGATCTCGGGACTTTCGATCCATGCGGCGCTCGTGGTGCTTCTCGTCCACCAGTTCGTCACGGGCCCGGCCGAGCAGCGCCGGGTGACGCCCATCTGGCATCTGAGCTATGTCGGCTTCATCTTTGGCGCCCTGGCCGCGACGGTCTTCGAATTCTACCTGCTGGCGCTGGTGCTCTTCATCGCCACGACGCTCGTCGCCGGGCTGATCTGGTCGGTGAGCCTTGAGCAGGTGATCAAGGAAACCGTGCCGGCGCCGCTCCGCCCCCTGCTGGCTATCCACCTGTCGCCGGTCGCGCTTATCGGTCTCGTCGCGGCGGCGCTGGAGCTTGATGCGGTCGCCATGGGCTGCGCCGGCATCGCGGCGATGATGTTGGCCGCGCTCGTATTGCGCGGGGCCTGGCTGACGCAAGCCGGTTTCTCGGCGCTCTGGGGGGCGTTCACCTTTCCGCTCGCCGCGACGGCCAACCTCTGGCTGACCGTGGGCGGGGTCTGGCGCTGGCCCGGCGGGATCGCGCTTGTCGCGGCGACGCTGATCGTGCCGATGATCGCCTTCAAGGTGGTCCGGCTCTGGGCCGGCGGCCAGTTGGCGGTCAAGACCAACGCGGCGGTCGCCTAGACCAGCGTCAGCCAGGCGCGGGCGAGCGCGAGGCCGGCCGCATCGGCCGCCGGTCCGTTCAGGGCGGCCTCGGCGTGGTGATCCTGTTGCCAGCCGGGCCGGATCGCCTCCGCCGCCTCGGGGAATTCCCGGCACCAGTCGGCGACCACGGCGCGGCTCGCCTCGAAATGGAACTGCATCCCATAGGCTGCCCTGCCGACGCGGAACGCTTGGCTTGCGACGCTCTCACCGAACGCGAGATGGGAGGCACCTTCCGGCAGGCCGAAAGTGTCGCCGTGCCACTGGAAGATCGGAAAATCGGCGCCGGCCGCGCCGAGCACAGGATCGTCGCGCCCCTCCGGTGTCAGGCACACCCGGTGCCAGCCGAATTCCGTCGCGGTGCCAAGCAGGTTCCGGCCGCCATACCCCCGCGCGAGGATCTGCGCGCCAAGGCAGATGCCGAGAACCGCCTTGCCGGCATCGCCATAAGCCCGCATCAGGCGCGCGAGGGCGGGCAGATAGGGATGGCTTGCGTCATCGAGCGCGGATTGCTCACCGCCTAGCACAACGAGCGCGTCATGCGCTGCGATGTCGTCGGGCAGCGATCCGTCCAGAAACGGCCGGTAGGTCACGATCTCCGCACCTGACCCGGCCAGTGCCACGCCAAGCTGGCCCAGATGCGTTACCTTCGTATTCTCGACGATCGCGACGCGCATGATCCCGTCCGGTTTGCCCCTTCGGTTGATCACGGCCCGCACCGCGACGCAAGTCATCGTGGAAGGCTGGCGGATTTAGGGCTTGCACTCCTTCCGCCCGCATGAAACAGGGAAGCGCCAAACGAAAGCTCCCCTGAGAGGTGTCCCATGGAGATTCGCGAGGCTCTCACCTTCGATGACGTTCTTCTGGTTCCGGCCGCATCGAAAGTGCTGCCGTCCGAGGCCGATACCTCGACCTTCGTCACCAAGGCGATCCGGATGAACATCCCGCTTCTGTCCTCGGCGATGGATACGGTGACCGAGGCGCGGATGGCGATCGCCATGGCGCAGGCCGGCGGCATCGGCGTCATCCATCGCAACCTCGATCTTGAGGCGCAGGCGGCGGAAGTGCGGCGGGTCAAGCGGTTCGAGAGCGGCGTGGTCTACAACCCGATCACGCTGACGCCCGACCAGACCCTTGCCGACGCCAAGGCCTTGCAGGAACGCTACAATGTCACCGGTTTCCCGGTCGTGGACAATGAGGGGCGAGTTGTCGGCATTGTCACCAATCGGGACATGCGCTTCGCCTCCGACGACAAGACGCCGGTCCGGGTGATGATGACATCCGACCGGCTCGCGCTCCTGACCGAGCCGGCCGATCTCGACGAGGCGAAAAGCCTGATGAAGGCGCGGCGGATCGAGAAGCTTCTGGTGACGGACGGGCAGGGCAAGCTCACCGGCCTTCTGACGCTGAAGGACACCGAAAAGGCGGTGCTGAACCCGCATGCCTGCAAGGACGAGCTTGGGCGCCTGCGCGTCGCCGCCGCCTCGACCGTCGGCGATGCCGGGTTCGAACGCAGCCGCGCGCTGATCGAGGCGGGGGTCGACATGGTGGTAATCGACACCGCGCACGGCCATTCCGAGGGCGTCGCGAAGGCGGTGGAACGGGTCAAGTCGCTGTCCAACGCGGTGCAGGTCATCGCCGGCAACGTCGCGACCGCCGAGGCGACGCGGGCGCTGATCGCAGCCGGGGCGGATGCGATCAAGGTCGGGATCGGACCGGGCTCGATCTGCACGACGCGGATTGTCGCGGGTGTCGGCGTGCCGCAACTCACCGCGATCATGGATGCGGCCGGGGCGGCGGGCGACATCCCGGTCATCGCCGATGGCGGCATCAAGTATTCCGGCGATTTCGCCAAGGCGATCGCGGCGGGGGCGTCCTGCGCGATGGTTGGCTCCGCCATCGCCGGCACCGACGAAAGCCCCGGTGAGGTCATCCTCTACCAGGGCCGCAGCTTCAAGAGCTATCGCGGCATGGGATCGCTCGGCGCGATGGCGCGCGGCTCGGCCGACCGCTACTTCCAGAAGGACGCGGCCTCCGACAAGCTGGTGCCGGAAGGGATCGAGGGTCAGGTGCCCTACAAGGGCTCGGCCTCGGCCGTGGTCCATCAACTCGTCGGCGGCCTTCGCGCCGCGATGGGCTATACCGGCAACGGCACCATCGCCGAGATGCGCAGGAACTGCACGTTCGTCCGCATCACCGGGGCTGGTCTGAAGGAAAGCCATGTCCATGACGTGCAGATCACCCGCGAAAGCCCGAACTACCGGCTGGGGTGAGGCTACGCCGACGTGGAGACTGTGACGGCCGAAGCGGTGACAAGTCCGCGCTGTATGCCATCGACCATGCCACGGTGGATCAGGTTTCGCGCTTGTCGAGGTCGAGCCACAGTTTCCCCGCCCGATAGCCACCGCGGATCAGATAGCCTGGCTCTTGCAATTCCGGATGCGAACCGACCCAATCGCGATAAAGGTCGTTTGTGACGATGCGCGCGCCAAGAAATCGTGCGGCCGCCAGTATGGTGGGATCCGCCGGGGTGCCTTTGTGAACGACGATCACATGATCTTCCGGCAGACCGAGCAATTTTCCCATGGCCGCGTTGTGCTGGTATCTGCCGGTAAGAATGTGGCCGGCATTCGCATCAAAAATCACGCCGGGCGTAAAGCCTAGATTCGAGAGATGGGTCACGACCTCGCGCAGCGTTGCCAACTGCGGCGTGCCATCTTTCCAGTGCATCGCGTTCGATCCGTCTATCACGATCAAATTCTGCGGTGCTGTCGTGGCGCGTTTGCGGCCGCGCAGGTAGGCGCGCGCCAACAGGTACGCGCTGGCCAAGGCGCAAGGGCCCGCCAAAAGGATGAGCCCGACCATCCCTTGCACGACGAATGCGGCCAGGATTCCCGCCAGCGACACAAGCAACAAGAGAAGCGGCGCGATCATGAGGCGCGATACCACTTTTCCGTCAACGTCTTGTCAACCCCCGACACCTGAGAGAAAACTCGTCAGGTTCGCCCCGAGATCAGGTTGCAGGTAGCCGCCCTCCTGCACGATCAGCATCGGCAGGCCGAGCCCGGCGATCCGCTCGGCGATCCGGGCGAAGCCGGGGGTCGTGACTCGGAAGCCCTTGAAGGGATCGTTCTCATGCGCGTCGAGGCCGAGGGCCACGACGATCACGTCGGCCCCGAAGGCCCGGACCCGCGCCAGTGCGATATCCAGCGCCGCGAGATACCCCGCGTCGTCGGTGCCGCGCGGCAGGGGCAGGTTGAGGTTGTAGCCAAGCCCCTCGCCCTCGCCCCGCTCTTCGGCATGGCCCCAGAAAAACGGGTAGAACCGCATCGGATCGGCATGTATCGAGACGGTCAGCACATCGCGCCGGTGGTAAAAGATGCCTTGCGTGCCGTTGCCGTGATGCACATCGACATCAAGGATCGCGGGGCGGAGACCGGCCTTCAGGAAGGCTTCCGCCGCGATGCCGGAATTGTTGAGAAAGCAGAAGCCGCCGGCAAGGTCGCCGAAAGCATGGTGCCCCGGCGGACGCGACAGGGCATAGACCGCGCGATCCCCGGCGATCACCGCGTCGGCGCCCGAAAGCGCGGTCTGCGCCGACCAGTAGGCGGCTTCCCAGGTTCCGGCCGAGATCGGGCAGGAGGTGTCAGCCTGGTGGAACCCGGCCTGACCGGTGGCCGAGCGCGGATAGGAGGCGCTGCGGCGGTCGGGGTGGATGTTCGGGATCACCTCGTCCGAGGCGCCCTCGATCCGGCTCCAGCGGGTATGGATGGTTTCGAGGAAAACCAGATACTCCGGCGAATGCAGCGCCGCGATCGGGCCAAGCCCATGATCCGTCGGTGCCTCGAACCGGCAGCCCGCCGCTTCGGCACCGGCGCGCAGCACTTCGATCCGTGCCGGCTGTTCGGGATTGGGCAGGCGGACACCGTTCGCCATGAACATCTTCGGATCATGGACCCGCTGCCGTTCGTCGAGGATCGCCTTCATGCCCTGTCTCCGATTGCCCTGAGTGCCGCACCGTCGAGGATCATGCCGACCTCGCCGGTGCGTGCGGAAAATCCCATCCGCTCGTAGAACGCCACGGCACGCGGGTTGTCGGCATAGACCGAGAGCCGGATGAAACCGCCGCCCCAGCGCGCCTGCGCCGCGTCCCTGACGGATGCCAGAAGCCGTGGCCCGAGCCGAGCCCCGCGCGCCGACTGGGCGACCCAAAGGTCGGAGACATAGGCCCCTGCCGTCGCCCGCGTCGTCGAATAGATCGGCGAGAAGACCGCGACCCCGACCGTCGCATCGCCCCTTAGCGCCAGTAGGGCCCGAAACGCCGGCTCCGCACCGAAGCCCGCCGCCGCGATATCGGCGTCCGTCGCCCGATGCTCATCGCCAAGATCGTCCGACAGCGCCCGGAGCGCCGCGTTCAGCCGCGCCGCATCCGCCGCCTCCGCCAGCCGGATCGTGACTTCCGCCGTCATTCAGAACCCCACCGCCCCGGCGCCCTTCAGCCCGAGCAGCGCCCGCGCCTCGTCCGGCGTCGCGACGCTGCGGCCGAGCGCCTCGACGATGGCGCGCACCTTCTCCACCTGCTCCGCGTTCGACTTTGCCAGCACCCCCCTGGAGAGATAGAGATTGTCCTCCAGCCCGACGCGCACATGCCCGCCCATCGCCGCGGATTTCTCGGCCATCGGCATCTGCTGCCGGCCCGCAGCGAGGACCGAGAACATGTAACCGTCGCCGAACAGCCGGTCGGCCGTCGCCTTGAGGTGGTCAAGATGTTCCGGTTCCGCCGCGATGCCGCCGAGGACGCCCATCACGAACTGGATGAAGATCGGCCCCTCGACCAGCCCGCGGTCGACGAAGTGCCGCAGCATGTAGAGATGGCCCACATCGTAGCACTCGAACTCGAACCTTGCGCCGCGCTCCCGTCCCATCTGGCTGAGTACACCCTCGATGTCGCGGGGGGTGTTCTTGAAGACAAGATCGTCGGAATTGCGCAGGAACGGTTCTTCCCAGTCGTGCAGCCATTCGGTGCGTTTGCCCAGCATCGGGTAAAGCGCGAAGTTCATCGACCCCATGTTCAGCGAACACATCTCGGGGCGAAGCTCCATCGGCGCGGCGAGGCGTTCGTCCAGCGTCATCACCGCGCTGCCGCCGGTCGTCAGGTTGACGATGGCGTCGCAGCCGGCGCGGATATTCGGCAGAAAGGCCCGGTAGTGTTCGACGGCGGCGGAGGGGCGGCCCGTCGCGGGATCGCGGGCGTGGAGATGCAGGATCGCCGCGCCGGCCTTCGCCGCGCCGACCGCCTGCGCCGCGATCTCCTCGGCCGTCACCGGCAGGTGCGGCGACATCGACGGCGTGTGGATGGAGCCGGTGAGGGCGCAGGTGATGATGATCTTCGACATACGCTCAGGCGCTCCGCATCAGTGCGGGTTCGACCCGTTCGGCGAAGCGGTCGATCGCGGCAGTCAGCATCGTCATCACTTCCTCGACCTGCTCGGCCGTGGTGATCATCGGCGGGCAGACGAGGAAGTGGTCGCCCTCGGTGCCATCGCGGGTGCGGCGGGAATAAATGATGAGGCCTTCCTGATAGGCCAGTTCCACCAGTTCAGAATGCGCGTTCAGCGCCTTTGGCAGCGGCTGCATCGTCTGCCGGTCGGCCACCAGTTCGAAGGCGAGCAGCAGCCCCTTGCCGCGCACGTCGCCGATGAAGCTGTGGCGCTGCATGAGGTCATTGAGCCGCGACTTCAGGAGGTCGCCGGTTCTGGCCGCGTTCTCCATCATGCCGCCCGCCTCGATCTCTTCCAAGACCGCGAGGCCGGCGGCACAGGCGAGCGGGTTGCCGGCATAGGTGTGGCCGTGCATGAAACCGCCGGCCTTCAGCACCGGATCGACGATCCGGTCATGCGCGATCATCGCGCCGAGGGGGGCGTAGCCGGCCCCGAAGCCCTTGGAAATCGCGATGATGTCGGGCGCCACGCCCCAGTGATCGGCACCGAGGAAGCGCCCGGTGCGGCCGCCGCCCGACATCACCTCGTCGTGGATCAGCAACACGCCGTGGCGGTCGCAGATCTCGCGCACCATGGCCATGTAGCCCGCCGGCGGCACCAGCGCGCCGGTCGAGGCGCCGCCGACCGGCTCGTGGATGAAGGCCAGCACCGTCTCCGGCCCTTCCGCGACGATCTTCGCCTCCAGCATCGCCGCGTAATGGGCGCCCGTCGCGGGGTCGTCGGGATCGAGTCCGTCGAGATAGGCGCGCGGGGCCGGAATCTTCGGCATCGCCTGCATCATCGGCTCGAATGGCCGGGTGAGCGGCGTGTAACTCGTCAGCGCCAGCGCCCCGAGGGTCGAGCCGTGATAGGACGGCGCACGGGAAATCACCTTCCAGCGCGAGGATTGTCCAATGGTGACAACATATTGCCGGGCGATCTTGATTGCGCTTTCGACGGCTTCCGAACCGCCGGAGACGAAGAAGACCTTTTCCATCCCCTCGGGCGTCAGGCCTGCGACCTTGGCGGCCAGCCTTTCGCTCGGCTCGGTCTCGAAATGCAGGCGGTAGCCGAAGGTGGATTTCTCCATCTGCGCCCGCATCGCGTCGAGCACGCGGGGGTTGGAATGGCCGATGTTGGAGACCATCGCCCCGGAGGAGCCGTCGATATAGCGTTTGCCGTCGACATCCCACATGTAGATGCCGCGCGCCTCGGCGAGGACCGGGCGGCGACTGTCTGTCTGGTAGAAGAGATGGCTCTCGCTGGTCATGTCCGGGGCTCCGAGGGCAGGGCGGCGCAGTCCCTGGCGCGAAACCGCACCGAAACGGACGCCCCTATGGGAAGGGGATGGGTGTCGATCATGTTGATGGCCTGCAAGGAGTGGCGGCCGACCCGCAGGAAGTAGCGCGCCGACTGGCCTTGATAATCCACCGTCTCCACGCTGCCCGCAACGGCATATCGGTCGTCGGGTGCCGCGTCGTCGGGCAGGACGTCGAGCTTTTCGGCACGGATCACCAGCCGCGCCGGGCCGGCACCACCGATGCGGGGCGCCCGGTCGCGGGGAACCGAAAGCGGCGGCAGGTCGGGCAGGTCGAGCGCGACGATGTCCCCGTCGATGCCCGTGCAGGTCGCGGAGAGGATGTTGGAGGCGCCGAGAAAGGTTGCCACGAACTCGCTCGCCGGCGTGTTGTAGACCTCTTCCGGCGCGCCCGTCTGTTCGACCCGGCCCTTCGACATGACAATGATCCTGTCGGACATCGCCAAGGCTTCTGTCTGATCGTGAGTGACGAAAACTGTCGTGACGCCAATGCGTTGCTGGATCTTCTTCAACTCGACCCGCATGTCCTCGCGCAGGTTGGCGTCGAGCGCCGAGAGCGGCTCGTCGAGCAAGAGCACGTCCGGCTCGATCACGATGGCGCGGGCGAGGGCGACGCGCTGCTGCTGGCCGCCAGAGAGTTCCTTCGGGTAGCGCCCGCCGAGGTCGGGAAGCTGCACAAGGTCCAGCGCCGCGGCGACGCGGCGCTGGATCTCGTCCTTGCCGACATTGCGATAGCGGAGCCCGAAAGCGACGTTGTCGGCGACGGTCCGGTGCGGGAAGAGCGCGTAGTTCTGGAACACGAGGCCGAGGTTGCGGCGGTGGATCGGCACGTCGTTCACCCGCTTGCCGCCAATGGAGATGTCGCCCTCGCTCGGGTCGAGAAGCCCCGCGATCATGCGCAGGGTCGTCGTCTTGCCGCAGCCCGAGGGGCCGAGAAGTGTCACGAAACTGCCTTGCGGAATCTCCAGCGACATCCGGTGGACGGCGGTGAAATCGCCGAAGCGTTTGACGATGTCGGTCAGGGTGACGGCGCTCAAGGGCCTCTCCTCGGGGCTGGGGCGCCCGGTCCCCGCGTCGGGGGCCGGGCGGTCATCGGTCTCAGTAGCCGCGCTGCACGCGGGAGAAGGTCTCGGACCAGTCGGCCTCGTTGCCGTTCCAGTAGCCGGGATCGGCAAAGGTCAGGCCCGCGAGCGTGCCGGTCGGGTCGAAGGCCGGCAGCGTCGGGATCTTCGCGCCGAGGTCAACCTTGGTCGGGTCGAGCGCCGGGGGATAGTTCTGACCTTCGGCCACCGCGATCGAAGTCGCGGGATCGAGCATGAAATTCAGAAGCTCCTCGCAGGCCTCCATCGGGCTCCCTTTGATCACGAAGAGGCATTCCTGCCAGCCGAAGCCCTTCGGCGGGTCGTAATAGCCGATGTCGTGGCCCTGTTCCTGGAGCGCGTAGATGCGGCCCGACCAGCCTTCGGTGACGTGGATCTCCTCCTCGGCCAGAAGGCTCATCAGCTCCGCGCCCGAGGCCCAGTATTTCAGCGCGAGGTCGCGGTGCTGGCGCACGGCATCCCAGACCGCCTCGATATCGGTGATGCCGTTCGGGTCCTGCCCGGTCTGCAGGGCGCCGTACCAGACCCGGGTGCGCCAGTCGCTCCAGCCGCCGATCTTGCCCTTGTGGGCCGCGTCGATCAGGATCTTCGCGCCCTTTTCCTTCATCTCGTCGTCCGAGATGTACTTGCGGTTATAGGCCAACCCGGTGCTGCCGTAATCGTAAGGCGCGGCGCTGAGGCTGTCAGGCGTGACGGCGGCGAAGGCATTGGTCAGCGCCGGCATCACCAGCCCCATGTTGGGGATATTGTCGAGGTTGAGCGCGCTCGTCAGGTCGAACGAATGGTAGCGGGCATAGTCGAAGACGCCCGAAAGGTGGGCGATGTTGTATTCGCCGGGCTGCGAGGCGCGCACCTGCGCGAGGTATTCGTCGCCGCCGGGGAAGGTGCCGTCAACCACGGTGACGCCGGTCTTGGCGGTGTAGGGATCGAAGGCGTATTTGCGGAACGCCTCGGAGACGATGCCGCCCCAGCCGTCGAAGCGCACCTGGGACACGGTCTGGGCGTTGGCGTATTTCGCGAAGGGCGTCTGGAGCCCGTAGGCGGCGCCTGCCGCGCCGATCAGGCCGAGGAATTTCCGCCGGTCGAGGTCGCCGTTCTGGAGCCGCTCGCGCAGCCGTTCGTAGCGGGTCGTGTTGTCCATGGTCAGCCTCCTTGCTGGTATGGGTTGGACGTGGCGGTTCACCCGCCTTTTCGGTTGGAAAGGTGCCGGGCGATGCCGGCCCCGATGAGCGGCAGCCCGACGGTCATCACGATCATCACCGTGCCGAGCGCGTTGATCTCGGGCGAGATCGAGTTCCTGAGCATCGAGAAGATCTGCGTCGGCACCGTCTCCACCCCGCCGGGTTTCCAGAAGAGCGTGCCGGTGATGTCGTCGAAACTGATGGTGAAGGCGAAAAGCGCGCCGGCCGCGACGGCGGGGGTCAGAAGTGGCAGCGTCACCGCGAAGAAGGTCTGGCGCGGCGTGGCGCCGAGGCTCAACGCCGCCTCCTCGACATCGCGGCGAATCGAGACGAGGCGGGCCTGCACGACGAGGATCACGAAGGGCAGGGTGAAGATCACATGCCCCATCAGGAGGAGCCCGAAGCTCTTGTTGATGTGAAGCGCGTTGAGGAACAGGAGCAGTGCCACCGCCAGCACGACCTCGGGCACGAGGATCGGCGCGATGAGAAGCGTGGTGATCATGTCGCGCCCGGGCACCCGGTAGCGCACCAGCGCCAGCGCCGCGAGGACGCCAAGTGTGGTGGAGACGAGGGCGGTCATCAGTCCGAGCGCGATCGAAGTCCTGAAGGCCCGCACGATCGCCTCGTTCTGCCACAGTGTCTCGAACCAGCGGAAGGAAAAGCCGGTCATCGGGAAGCTGCCGAACTGGCTCGCGTTGAACGACAGGAGCACGACCACCGCGACGGGCAGGAACATGAAGAGGTAGACGAGGACCGTATAGGCCCGGATCACTGCCCAGCCCCAATTTCCGACCCTGCCCATCAGCCCAGCCCCTTCGCGAGCTGCGCCATGCCGAGGTAGCGGTTGTAGATCAACACAAGCGCGCCGAGGACCGCGAGGAGCGCGAGCGACAGAGCCGAGCCGAGCGGCCAGTTGAGCTGGCGGATGATCGCCTCGAAGACGAGGTTGGCGAACATCGCGTCGCGCGGGCCTCCAAGGATCACCGGGGTGATGTAGGTGCCGGCGCCGAGGACGAAGCAGAGAAGGCCTCCGGCGGCGAGGCCGGGCAGCGACAACGGCAATGTCACTTGCAGGAAGCTCTGCCACCGCGTCGCGCCGAGCGAATTGGCGGCGTCTTCCAGATTGGTGTCGATGCCTTCGAGGCTGACGTAGATGTTCAGCACCATGAACGGCAGCAGGAAATGCACGAGGCCGAGGATCACCGTCACCTCGTTGTAAAGCATCTGGATGGGTTCGCTGATGATCCCGAGGGTGAGGAGCAACGAGTTGAGCGCCCCGGAGATGCCGAGGATGTTGATCCAGCTCATCGTCCGGATGATGTAGCTGATCCAGAACGGCAGCATCAGAAGCACGAGCAGGATCAGCTTGTTGCCCTTCGATCTTGCGATGAAGTAGGCGGCCGGATAGCCCATGACTGCACAGACCGCCGTGGTGATAGCGGCGATCTTCAGCGTGTTCAGGAGGATGTCGCGGTAGAACCGGTCGCTCAGCACCTTCTGCCAGTTGTCGAGGTGGAAGCCCGGCGTGTCGGCGCCGGCGGCGCTCCTCAGCCAGAAGGAATAGACCACGATGAAGAGAAGCGGCACCACGAGCAGCAGGACCACCGCCGTCAGCGCCGGCGACAGGAGGATCCAGGGTTGCCGTCTTTCCCGTGCCTCGATGGTCATGCGCCGGATGGTCCCGCGAGTTGTCTCTGTGCGGTCAGGATGGCGGTCGGAGCGGGCATCAATCAAATAGATAATGAAAATTATGATAATAGATTGTATCAATGCAAAATGGCCAAGCTGACCCCGACCGAAAAACTCGCCCGCGATCTCGACTGGAACCTTCTGCGGACGTTCCTCGTCCTCGCCGGGTCCCGCTCCGTCACCGATGCGGCCGACCGGCTCGGGCTCAAGCAGCCGTCGGTCTCGAGCGCGCTGAAGCGGTTGGAGGACCGCTTGGGCAAGCGCCTGATCGACCGCAAGCCGGGGCGGTTCGAACTGACGGCGGCGGGGCGGCTTCTGGCGTCGGAAGCGACCGACATCCACGGCGCGATCCTGCGGCTCGGCACCGTGATGCGCGACGTGGAGGACGAGGTGCGCGGCCATGTGTCGATCGCGATGGCGAGCCATGTGGTCAGCCCGATCTTCGATTTGACCCTGACCGAGGTGCACGCCTCGTACCCCCGCGCCACGCTCTCGATCGAGATCATGGCCAGCCGCGAGGCGATCGCGGCCGTGACCGCGCGTCGGGTGTCCTTCGCGGTCTGCCTCGTCAACGAACACCGTCCCGGTCTCGAATATCGCCGGCTCTTCCGTGAACATTTTGGCCTCTTCTGCGGCCCGACCCATCCGCTCTTCGGCCGGCGCGGGTTGAAGACCGCCGACCTTGCAGGTCATTCCTCGGTCAGTTTCGTGACCGACCAGATGAACGATGCCCTGCGCGCGGTGACGGTGATGCGCGCCGAGGCACGGTTGGATGAGCGGATCGTCGGCACCTCGGCCAACCTTGAGGAGGTGCGCCGGATGATCATCGCCGGCCTCGGCATCGGGCCGCTGCCGCTCCATGTCGTGGCCGAAGATGTCGAGATGGGCCGGCTCTGGCGCCTGCCGCCTTACGAGACGCCGCCGGCGATCGACGTCCATGTCGTCTGGAACCCGCGCACCCGGATGAACCGGGCCGAGGAACTGACGCTGGATGCGCTGCTGAAACGGGTGGAGGCGACGCCGATGGAGGAGCGGATATATTCCTGACCGGTCACTGGGGCGGAAGCGCGGTCTTTTCTCGGGTCTCGGGATCGGGTAGCAGGGCGGCGGACGTGGGTCACCGGCCCACGGAATGCAACGGGATCGCAAGGCGTTGCCGGGCGATCCTCGACCCCTGAGGCGGAGCAGGCATGACCCCGGCGGCCCGGATCGACGCAGCGATCGGAATTCTCGACCGGATCCTCTCCGGCGCGGCGGCCGAGCAGGCGCTGACCGGCTGGGCGCGGGCCAGCCGTTTCGCCGGTTCCGGCGACCGCGCGGCGGTCCGCGACCTGGTCTTCGACGCCCTTCGTTGCCGGCGCTCCTTCACCGCGCGGGCCGGTGCTGCCACGCCTTCGGGCCGGTCGCTGATGATCGGCGCCCTCGTCGCACGCGGCTCCGACCCCGGCGCGGTCTTCTCCGGACAGGGTTACGCGCCGGCGGCGCTCGACGCCTTGGAACGCGCCGCCCTTGCTGCCGCATCGGCGGTCGAGGCGCTTCCCGAGCTGGTCGCGCTCGACTGCCCGGACTGGATCGCGCCCGCCTTGCGCGCAGCCCTCGGCGCGGAGTTTGCCAATGTCCTCGGTGCCATGCGGGAGCGGGCGCCGGTCTTCCTCCGTGTCAACGCGGAGCGGACGGATCGTGCCGGGGCGCGGGCGGCCCTCGGCGCGGACGGCATCGGGGCGGAGCCGGTGCCAAACCTGAACTTCGCACTGAAAGTCACGGATAACACACAGAAAATCAAAACTTCAACCGCCTATCTCGACGGCCTCGTCGAATTGCAGGACCTGAGCCCGCAAGCGGCGGTGGAAGCCTTGCCGATCCACCCCGGCGCCACAGTTCTCGACTACTGCGCCGGCGGTGGCGGCAAGGCGCTGGCGGTGGCGGCGCGCGGGGCCGAGGTGACCGCCTACGACGCCCTGCCGCAGCGGATGCGGGATCTTCCGGTCCGCGCCGCGCGCGCCGGCGCCAGGGTGACGATTGCCGGGCCGGACGACTTGCGCGGCCGGCACTTCGACCTCGTCCTCCTCGACGTGCCCTGTTCGGGGACCGGCACATGGCGACGGACGCCCGACGCGAAATGGACGCTGACCGCCGAACGACTGGCCGAACTGGCGCGCGTACAGGCCAAAATTCTCGACGACGCGGCGGGCTTCGTGGCACCGAAGGGGCATCTCGCCTACATGACCTGCTCTCTCCTCGCCGAGGAGAACCGGGCGCAGATCGACGGTTTCGTTTCCCGTAACCCGTCGTGGAGGCTGGTCCGCGATCGATTGTATACGGCTCTAAGCGGCGGCGACGGCTTCTACAGCGCTCTCTTGACGCGCGCATGATCTCGGCTCTACACAATTGAAAGTTGTGTTTCCGTGGCGGTTAATCGCTGTTTAAGCATTTCAGGTCGGAATGCGGTGAAACCGAATCTGAAGGGAGCCACGTGGTGTCGCATCCGGCGCTTTCCCCGCATCCGCTGACCCGAACCGCAGTGACCCTCGCGCCGCGCAGTCTCTACCTGCTGGCCGTCGCGCTTCCCTGCGCCGCTCTCGCCTACTTCCTCTCCGACACGGTGATCGGGCTGGCGATCTTTGCCGCGGCCGGCACGTTCGCGGCGCTGGCGGGGCTGATCGCCTGGCTTTCGGGGCGCCACACGCGTGCTCACGGCGATCTTCAGGACCAGATCGCGGAGTTCATCGCGCATGACGCCTCGCCCAGCTTCACCACCGATGCGGAGGGCGAGATCGGCACCCAGAACCGCGCCGCGCTCGAACGGTTCGGCAGCCGGGGCGGGCAAACGCTGGCCCGGACCCTGGGCGAGGTTTTCGCCAATCCGGCCGCCGTCCTGCACCGGATGCAGAACCGGGCGGAGGCGCTTGGCGCGGCGCGCGAGGATCTCGTCACCCGGCGCGGCCACGTCCGGCTCGCGGTGCACCGGATCGGCGAGGCGGGGTTTCTCTGGCGGCTCGAGGACATGGCCGAACGCGCCGTCGGCGGGCGCGGGGCCGAGACCATCAGCCTGCCGATGCTGACGGTGTCCAAGACCGGGACGATCCTCTTCATGAACGAAGCCCTGCGGCGGCTGGTCGGCGAACGGGTGAAGACCCTCGACCGCATCTTCCGCGACCTGCCGCTCCGCCCGGGCGAAGAGCATGAGATCGCGGGGTCCGAGGGTCCGATCCGGGCGCTGGTCGCCTCGCTGGACAGCTCCGGCGGACGGCGCGAGATCTATCTCCTTCCGGCGGCGGAGGGGGCTCCGGCCTATGCCGGCGACCCGACCGCGTTCGAAACACTGCCCGTGGCGCTGCTGCGGCTCTCCGCCGCGGGCGAACTTCGGGAAGCGAACCGCGCGGCGCGCGCGCTCCTCGGCGCGGCTGAGGCGGGAACCGGGCTTGCGGCGCTGCTCGAGGGTCTCGGGCGACCGGTGAACGACTGGCTTGCTGATGCAATGGCGGGCCGGGCCGACCAGCGCCCCGAGGTGTTGCGGGTGCGGGGCGGCGAGAAGGATGTCTATCTTCAGGTCACCCTGACCCGCGTCGTAGAGGAAGGGCGGCCGGCGCTGGTCGCGGTCCTGTCGGACGCGACCAAGCTCAAGACGCTCGAGGCGCAGTTCGTGCAAAGCCAGAAGATGCAGGCCATCGGCCAGCTCGCGGGCGGCGTCGCCCATGACTTCAACAACCTCCTGACGGCGATTTCGGGCCATTGCGACCTGCTCTTGCTGCGCCACGACAAGGGCGACCCGGACTATGCCGACCTCGTGCAGATCAACCAGAACGCCAACCGGGCGGCGAGCCTCGTCGGCCAGCTTCTGGCATTCTCGCGCAAGCAGACGCTGAAGCCGCAGGTGATCGACCTGCGTGATTCGCTGTCGGACCTGACGCATCTGCTGAACCGGCTGGTCGGCGAAAAGGTGCGCCTGACGCTGGTGCATGACCCGGAGCTGCACCCGATCCGCGCCGACAAGCGCCAGCTCGAACAGGTCATCATGAACCTCGTCGTCAATGCCCGCGACGCGATGCCCGGCGGCGGCGAGATCCGGATCGAGACGGAGAACCGGACGCTCGCCGAGGAACTGAAGCGCGACCGGGCGGTCGTCGCCGCCGGTGATTACGTCGTGGTGCGGGTCACCGATTACGGCTGCGGCATCGCCGCGGACAAACTGCCGAAGATATTCGAGCCGTTCTTCACCACCAAACGCCAGGGCGAGGGGACGGGGCTTGGCCTCTCCACCGCCTACGGGATCGTGAAACAGACCGGCGGCTTCATTTTCTGCGACAGCATCGCCGGCCAGGGCACGACATTCACGCTCTACTTCCCGGTCCACGACCAGGTCGAGGAGGCGGAGGTCGTGGCCGCGCCGGCGCCGGCGCCACGCCGTGTCACCCGCAGCGGCGAGGGCGTGGTACTCCTCGTCGAAGACGAGGCCCCGGTCCGGGCCTTCGCCAGCCGCGCGCTGCGCATGCGCGGCTACACGGTGATCGAGGCGGAAAACGCCGAGGAGGCGCTGAAGACGCTGGAGGACGACACGCTCGCCATCGACGTCTTCGTCACCGACGTGATCATGCCGGGGATGGACGGGCCGTCCTGGGTGCGCGAGGCGCTGAAGGAACGCCCCAACACGCGGGTGGTCTTCGTCTCGGGTTATTCCGAGGAAAGCCTGACCGAGACGCGCGACCGGATCCCGAACTCGGTCTTCCTGCCGAAGCCGTTCTCGCTCAGCGAACTGACCGCTACTGTGCAGGGGCAGATCCACTGACCGGAGTGCGGCGCGTCGGAGGCCCCGCGCGGCGCTTGCCGTGGCTGGAACCGGGCAGAGCGATCAGGTCCTCAGCGACTCGTAAAGGGCGAAATCCTTCGCGCATTCTTGCCGCAACCGCACCTCAAGCGCCGGGTCTAGATCGGTCGAGCCGGCCGGAGAGACGTTGAGCCGGGGCAGGGTGATCTCGCAGTCGAGCCGGTCCTCGAGAAACCCGACAAGGCTGCCCATGTCGTCATAGCGGAAGAGCCGGTCGACGCCGGGCCCCTTTTCCGGCACGAGGAACCGGCTTTGACGGCCCACATCGGCGAATTCGGGCTGAGGATCGCTCAGATACCCCTCGATGAAGGTATTGAAACTCATGCCCGCCGTGCTGCGGTCGGACTGGACCCCGGTCTTGCGCTGCCGGTAGCGATACCAGCTGCCGAGCCAGTCGATCGGCTCGCGCATCACCGCGACGACCATGAAATCCTCGTCGGCGGCAAGTTCGAGATAGGGCGCGAGAAAGCGCCAGTAGCGGTGCACGGAGGTGTGCTTCAATTCCGGTGGTCGCTGGATCACGACGCTCGCCAGGGGCTCCAGCGCCGCCTCGACCGCTGTGGTTCCGGTCTTCGGCGTCGCGAGGTAGACGAGGCGCTGTTTCCAGAACACAAGCATGGCAATCCCTTTTTCTGCACGCCTGACACGAATTGGCGGCGCCATTAACTAAACATTTACCCAAAGGAGAAAAGCTCGAATTTGGAAAAATGTGTTGAAATGTTCCCTGTTTGATCTCATAACGTCGAGAACAAGAGGCGAACAAGAGCAATGATTGCCGCGCCCCCATGGGTGTGAAATAAGGAACCGGACAATGGCAGTGACGAACCTTCTCGATATGAACGACAAGCGCTCCGCGGACAAACAGAAGGCGCTCGACAGCGCCCTGGCCCAGATCGAACGGCAGTTCGGCAAGGGTTCCATCATGAAGCTCGGCGCCGACAATCCGGTGATGGAGATCGAGGCGACTTCGACCGGTTCGCTCGGGCTCGACATCGCGCTTGGCATCGGCGGGTTGCCGAAGGGCCGGGTGGTGGAGATCTATGGCCCGGAAAGCTCGGGCAAGACCACGCTGACGCTGCATGTCGTGGCCGAAGAGCAGAAGAAGGGCGGCGTCTGCGCCTTTGTTGACGCCGAACACGCGCTCGACCCGCAATATGCCAGGAAGCTTGGCGTCAACCTCGACGAGCTTCTGATCTCGCAGCCCGATACCGGCGAACAGGCGCTCGAGATCGTCGATACGCTGGTGCGCTCCGGCGCGGTCAGCCTTGTCGTGGTCGACTCGGTCGCGGCGCTGGTGCCGAAGTCCGAGCTTGAGGGCGACATGGGCGATTCGAGCGTCGGCGTCCACGCAAGGCTGATGAGCCAGGCGATGCGCAAGCTGACCTCCTCGATCAGCCGGTCGAACTGCATGGTGATCTTCATCAACCAGATCCGCATGAAGATCGGCGTGATGTTCGGCTCGCCCGAGACGACGACTGGCGGCAACGCGCTGAAATTCTACGCGAGTGTTCGGCTCGACATCCGCCGCATTGGTTCGATCAAGGACCGCGAGGAGGTCGTCGGCAACACCACCCGCGTCAAGGTGGTGAAGAACAAGGTGGCGCCGCCCTTCAAGCAGGTCGAATTCGACATCATGTATGGCGAAGGCATTTCCAAGACCGGAGAGCTGATCGACCTCGGCGTCAAGGCCGGCGTGGTCGAGAAGTCCGGCGCCTGGTATTCCTACGGCGACGAGCGCATCGGCCAGGGCCGCGAGAACGCCAAGCAGTTCCTCAAGGACAATCCCGACACCGCCTATGCGATCGAGGACAAGATCCGCGCGAGCCACGGTCTCGATTTCGGGGCGTCCGATGACGCCCCGGGCGAGGACGTGATGGAGGCCTGACCGGGCTTCGCAATCGAACCACAAGGCCGGGCGGAGTTGCCCGACCTTGTGCTTTCCGCCCCAGGGCATTCGAACAAAGGTCGGTGTCCGGTTCCGAGAAGCGGGCCGGGTTGCGGATTTTCATGCGCTGCGGCGAGACCCGTTTGCAACTGCGGAAACCCTTGCTGGACAGGGGGGCGGGCGAAAGCTAAACGTGTCGGGCCGACTGCCCCTCGCTTTCCCCGGAGCCGCGATCCGATGCCCAGCCTGAACGATATCCGCTCGACCTTCCTCGACTATTTCAAGCGCAACGATCACCGCGTCGTCGCAAGCTCTCCCTTGGTGCCGCGCAACGATCCGACGCTGATGTTCACCAATTCGGGCATGGTGCAGTTCAAGAATTGCTTCACCGGGATCGACAAGCGTGACTACGTGCGCGCCACGACGGCGCAGAAATGCGTCCGTGCCGGCGGCAAGCACAACGATCTCGACAATGTCGGCTACACCGCGCGGCACCATACCTTCTTCGAGATGCTCGGCAACTTCTCCTTCGGCGACTATTTCAAGGAGGCGGCGATTCCCTATGCCTGGGAGCTGCTGACCAGGGATTTCGGGCTGAACAAGGACCGGCTTCTGGTCACGGTTTACCACACCGACGACGAGGCGGCGGGGATCTGGAAGAAAGTTGCGGGGCTTTCGGACGACCGCATCATCCGCATCCCGACCGATGACAATTTCTGGCGCATGGGGCCGACGGGCCCCTGCGGCCCCGACGGGCCCCTGCGGCCCCTGCACCGAGATCTTCTATGACCATGGTGACCATATCTGGGGCGGACCTCCGGGCTCGGCCGAGGAGGACGGCGACCGCTTCATCGAGATCTGGAACCTCGTCTTCATGCAGAACGAGCAGTTCGAGGACGGCACCATGCGGGCGCTCGACATGCAGTCGATCGACACCGGTATGGGGCTGGAACGGATCGGGGCGCTGCTGCAGGGCAAGCACGACAACTACGACACCGACCTGATGCGCAGCCTGATCGAAGCCTCGGCGCACGGCACCTCGACCGACCCCGACGGGCCGGGCAAGATCCACCACCGGGTGATCGCCGACCACCTGCGCTCGACCTCGTTCCTCATCGCCGACGGGGTGATGCCGTCGAACGAGGGGCGCGGCTATGTGCTGCGCCGGATCATGCGCCGCGCGATGCGGCATGCGCATCTTCTCGGGGCGGACGAGCCGCTGATGCACCGTCTGGTGCCGGCGCTCGTGCGTCAGATGGGTGCTGCCTATCCCGAACTGACCCGCGCCGAGGCGCTGATCGAAGAGACGCTGAAGCTGGAGGAAACCCGCTTCAAGCAGACGCTCGACCGCGGTCTGCGCCTGCTCGACGACGAGTTGGAGAAGCTCGGCGAGGGTCAGCCGCTGCCCGGTGCGGCGGCCTTCCGGCTTTACGACACGTTCGGCTTTCCGCTCGACCTCACGCAGGATGCCTTGCGCGAGAAGGGCCGCACCGTCGACATCCAGGGCTTCGATCACGCGATGGAAGAACAGAAGGCCAAGGCGCGCGCCGCCTGGGCCGGCTCGGGCGAGACCAGGGATGCCGCAATCTGGTTCGACCTTGCCGAAAAGCACGGCGCGACCGAGTTCCTCGGCTATGACACCGAGACCGCCGAGGGCCAGATCCTGGCGCTGGTGAGCGACGGCAAGGAGACGGGATCGGCCGCGACCGGCGCGAAGATCCAGATCGTCGTCAACCAGACGCCGTTCTATGCCGAAAGCGGCGGGCAGGTCGGCGACAGCGGCCTGATCCGCACCGAGACCGGCACCGCGACGGTGACCGACACGAAAAAGGCAGCCGGCGTCGTCATCCATATCGCCGAGGTCAGCGAGGGCGAGATCGCCCGCGGCCAGCCGGCGAAGCTGGAGGTCGGCCACGGCCGCCGCTCGGCCATCCGCGCCAACCATTCGGCGACGCACCTTCTGCACGAGGCGCTCCGCCGCGCGCTTGGCGCCCATGTCGCGCAGCGCGGGTCGCTGAACGCCGAGGACCGGCTGCGCTTTGACTTCAGCCATTCCAAGGCGATGAATGCCGAGGAACTCGCGACGGTCGAGGCCGAGGTCAACGAATATATCCGCCAGAACAGCCCGGTGGAGACCCGGATCATGACGCCGGACGATGCCCGCGCGCTCGGCGCGCAGGCGCTCTTTGGCGAGAAATACGGCGACGAGGTGCGCGTCGTGTCGATGGGCCGGCTTGCCGGATCCGGCAAGGGCGGCGACGGCGCCACCTATTCGCTGGAATTGTGCGGCGGCACCCATGTGGCGCGCACCGGCGACATCGGCGCCTTTGCGCTTCTGGGCGACAGCGCGTCCTCTGCCGGGGTGCGGCGGATCGAGGCGCTGACCGGGCAGGCGGCTCTCGATCACCTGCGCCGGCAGGATCAGCGGCTGGCCGAGGTCGCGGCGGCGCTCAAGGCGCAGGCGGCCGACGTACCGGCCCGCGTCAAGGCGCTGATGGACGAACGCCGGGCGCTGGCCAACGAGGTGGCGCAGTTGCGCCGCGAGCTTGCGATGGGCGGCGGCGCGGGTGCGGCCATGCCCGAGGCGCGCGATATCGGCGGGGTCAAGTTCCTGCCGCAGATCGTCGCGGGCGTGTCGGGCAAGGACCTGCCGGCGCTGGTCGATGAGTTGAAGGCGCGGATCGGCTCCGGCGCGGTTCTCGTGGTCGCCGATACCGGCGGCAAGGCGGCGGTGGCCGCCGGCGTCACCGGCGACCTGACCGGGCGGATTTCGGCGGTCGATATCGTCAAGGCGGCGGCAGCGGCGCTTGGCGGCAAGGGCGGCGGCGGCCGGCCCGATATGGCGCAGGCCGGCGGCGCGGATGCGTCGAAGGCAGAAGACGCGGTGAAGGCCGCCGAGGCGGTGATCGGGGGTGCGGCATGAGCGGGACGAAAGCGGCGCTCTGGATCGCGCATGTCAAGGTGCTCGACGCCGAGGCCTACGGCAAGTATGCCGCCCTCGCCGGGCCGGCGATCGCCAAGCACGGCGGCGCCTTCCTCGCCCGGGGCGGGCGCTATGTGCAGCTTGAAGGCAACGACCGGCCGCGCAACGTGGTGGCTCGCTTTCCCTCGCTCGAAGCAGCGGTCGCCTGCTACCACAGCCCCGAATACCAGGCCGCGCTCGCCCATGCGAAAGGCGCGTCCGAACGCGACCTGATGGTGGTCGAGGAGGGCTGACGCCGGGGCGCCGCCGTGATATTGCCGTTTTGAGCAGTTAGAGGGGCGGAAGTCCCCGACAAGAAACGGACGAGGCGAACATGTGCAGATGGGCGGCCTATATTGGCGAGCCGGTCTTTCTCGAAGAGATCGTGAGCCGGCCCGGCCATTCCCTGATCCATCAAAGTCAGGGGGCCACCGAAAGCAAGACCGCGATCAACGCCGACGGGTTCGGCGTCGCCTGGTATGGCGAGCGGCCTGAGCCGGGACTCTTCCGCGACATCCTGCCGGCCTGGTCGGACCCGAACCTGCGATCGCTGACCGCGCAGGTGCGATCGCCGCTCTTTCTTGCCCATGTCCGCGCCTCGACCGGCACCGCGACAAGCCGCAACAACTGCCACCCGTTCACCGTGGCCAACTGGTCCTTCATGCACAACGGCCAGATCGGCGGCTATGACGGGTTTCGCCGCGATGCCGAGATGCTGATCCCCGATCCGCTTTATCCGCACCGCAAGGGCGCCACCGACAGCGAGGCGCTGTTCCTGATCGCGCTCGGAGAGGGGTTGGAGGCCGATGCGAAAGGCGCGCTCGAACGGGCGACGGCGCGGCTCGAAGGCTTGTCGCGGCGCAAGGGGGCGGCGCCGCATGTCCGCATGACGGCCGCCTTTTCCGACGGGCGCCGGCTTTACGCGGTGCGCTATTCCACCGATGAGAGCGCGCCGACGCTCTACCACCGCTGGTCAGACACGCGCGGCGGCCGCGCCGTCGTTTCCGAACCGCTCGAGGCCGGCGAATGCTGGGATGCGGTGCCGCCGGGAAGCTTCTGCACCTTTGACGGTGTCACGGTGGCGATCGAGCCCTTCGCACCGCGCTGTCGCGCCCGCGCCGCCTGAGCCTGCCCCCTCGCAGGGCCGCCGGACCGGGGCCAATGTCGTTTTCGCCCGCGAGATGACGTAATCCGCAGCCGGGCCGGCGCCAATCGCGATAAAAGGTGGCCTCAACCGGCAGCGTCAGGAGATTGCGGCATGAACGAAGTGGCGGAAGGACGGCGGGCACGCGGTGGCGGTGGCGCGGCACGTCGGGCGGAACGGACCGCCGTGCGCATCGAATGCGCGAAGTTCATCGAGCGCAACATTCCCAACCTTGAGATTCTCAACGACGAGGCGCTCGAGATCATCGAGACGAATGCCGAGACGATCCTCGAGGAGATCGGCGTCAATTTCGTCGAGAACCCCGAGGCGCTGCTGCGTTGGAAAGAGGCCGGGGCCGATGTCCGGGGCGAGCGGGTGCGCATCCCGCGCGGCCTTGCCCGCGCGCTTTGCAAGACCGCGCCGTCGTCCTATGTCCAGCACGCCCGCAACGCCGAGCGCAACGTGACCGTGGGCGGCAAGGGGCTGGTCCTCGCGCCGGTCTACGGGCCGCCCTTCGTGCGCGATGCCGACGGTGGCCGGCGCTACGCGACGCTCGACGACTTCCAGAAGTTCGTGAAGCTCGGCTACATGTCGAAATGGCTGCACCATTCCGGCGGCACGGTCTGCGAGCCGACCGACATTCCGGTCAACAAGCGCCATCTCGACATGCTCTACGCGCACATGACGCTTAGCGACAAACCCTACATGGGTTCCGTGACCGAGCCGAGCCGCGCCGAAGATTCGGTCGAGATGTCGAAGATCCTCTTCGGGTCGGATTTCGTCGACCAGAACACGGTGATGACCTCGCTCATCAACATCAACTCGCCGATGACCTTCGACGGGATCATGATGGGCGCGCTCGAAGTCTATGCCAAGGCCAACCAGGCCGCGATCATCTCGCCTTTCATCGTCGGCGGCGCGATGGCGCCGGTGACGGTCGCGGGCACGCTGACGCAGGTTCTGGCCGAGGTTCTGGCGGGCGTCGCCTACAGCCAGCTCGTTCGCAAGGGCGCGCCGGTGATCTTCGGCGCCTTCGTGACCTCGATCGACATGAATTCCGGCGCGCCGACCTTCGGCACCCCGGAGGCCGCGCACATAACCTATGGCGCGGGCCAGCTTGCCCGCCGCATGGGGCTGCCCTACCGTTCGGCCGGGTCGTTCTGTGGATCGAAACTGCCGGACGCGCAGGCCGCCTACGAGACGTCGAACAGCCTCAACATGGGGCTTCTGTCTGGCGTCAACTTCATGCTCCACGCCTGTGGCTGGCTTGAAGGCGGGCTGGTGTCGTCGTTCGAGAAGTTCGTGATGGATGCAGACCAGCTCGGCACCTTGCACCACCTCGCGAAGGGCATCGACATGTCGGAAACCGGCCAGGCGATGGACGCGATCCGCGAAGTGGGGCCGGGCGGTCACTACCTTGGCTGCGCCCACACCCAGGCGAACTTCAAGCAGGCGTTCTGGCGGACCGAGATCCTCGACTACAAGCCTTACGAGACTTGGGAAGAAGAGGGCGCCCGCGACACCGTGCAGCTTGCCCGCGAACGGGTCACGAAGCTGCTGAACGACTACCAGAAGCCGGCGATCGACCCCGCGATCGAGGAGGCGCTGACCGATTACGTCGCGCGCAAGAAGGCCGCGGTTCCCGACGCCTTCATGTGATACGTCCGATACCGGACAAGGGCGGCCGCCTTCCCCCCCGGGAGGCGGCCGTTCTGCTTTCGCTCACACCCCGCCGGGACGCGGCAGAAGCCGCGCCTCGGCCATCATCGCGATCAGTACGTCGATGTGGCGCAGGAAGCTGTAGGAGGCGTCGCCGGAGCGGCGCGTCGCCTCGATCCGCTCTTCCTCGGCCATCAGCACGCTCAGCGCCCGGTCCGGCGCCGGCGCCTCGGCGGTCCGCATCAGCCGCTTGAGGTCGCGGGTGCGGTTGTATTCGGCCAGCCCCGCCCGCGCAGCACGGATCAAAAGCCGGGGTCGGCGAAGCTCGGATACGAGAGACAAGAGATCGGACATCTTCATCCTCCTGAGAATTACAACCGTAAGATGAAACAGGAATGAGCCCTGTTGCGGATTGTATCCGTGCGGCGTCCGGCGGTTTTAGTGAAATTTATGATTTATCAACAATTATCGGGATCGTGCTCGATATTAACGATCAGGTAACGAAAGCAACCCACGGTTGAATTCGTTGTGGTTAAGGCGACGTGAAGACGCCATAGACATTCGGGGGAAATAATGACGGTCCTGGCCCAGATGCCGGCGGCTTTGCCCGCCTGGTTACCGGAAAACGCACGCCTGTATCTTCGCCATATCGAAGAAGGGCTTTCAATCCGCGCCCTGGCGAGAAGCGAAGGCTGCCATGCCTCGACGGTCCTGCGCAAGGTGAGAGCCTTCGAAAACCGCCGTGACGACCCCCTGATCGACGATGCGCTGAACCGGCTCGGGCGCCTTCATCTTCGGCTGATCGGAACGGACCGGGCACAACAGATTCCGCCCAAACCAGTGACTGAGGAAGGACCCAGCCCGATGACCGCACCGATCCGTTCACCCCACATGCAGATCGCCGACGAGGCGACCGTCGTCCGCGAGGCGCGCCGGATCCTCCGGCGGCTTTGCGAGATCGGCGCGATGCTCGCCGTCTCGCCTGAGATGGAAAAGGCGGTGGTGCTGAAGGGCACCGTTCGCACCGCGGTCGTCGACCGCACCGTCGCACAGGCCTTCGCGCTCAAGGACTGGATCGCGGTGCAGAAGGCCGGCCGGGTGACGACCTACGAGATCACCGGGGCCGGCCGCGCGGCGCTGAAGCGGCTTTTGGCCGAGGACCACGATGCCCGGTCCGCCGGCTTCGCCGAGGCGCAGACGCCCTTCGGCGACCAGCACAGGGTCTGGGACGAACGCACGGTGATGGAGCCGGGATCGCGGGCGCCGCGGCGGATGCGCTACAACCTCGCTGAAAGCCCGCTCGCGGTATTGGCGCGACGGAAGGAGAAGGACGGCAGCCCGTTCCTTGACTCCGACCTCGTTGCCGCCGGCGAACGGCTGCGCGAGGATTTCGAACTGGCGCAGATGGGGCCTCGGGTGGCGCAGAACTGGGACCGGTTCCTGACTGCGGGCGACCGTGGCAACTTCGCCGCCGAAGGCGGGGCCGGCGGCGGATCGGGCCGGGCGCGCGACCGCGTCGCCGCCGCCTTGCGCGACCTCGGGCCGGGGCTTGGCGACATGGTGCTGCGCTGCTGCTGCTTTCTCGAAGGGCTGGAGGTCGCCGAAAAACGGATGGGATGGTCGGCGCGGTCGGGCAAGATCGTGCTCAGGATCGCCCTGCAACGGCTGAAGCGCCACTATGATGAGACCTATGGCGGAAAGGCACCGCTCATCGGATAGGAAAACGGGCGCCGGTGTGTCCCGGCGCCCGTTTGGTCCCGCAATGCGGCGGTGTCAGTGCGTGTCGGCCCGCGTCGCGCCGAGGCTATGGAGCAG
Source organism: Rhodobacterales bacterium 32-67-9 (assembly GCA_002280515.1). Taxonomy (GTDB): domain Bacteria; phylum Pseudomonadota; class Alphaproteobacteria; order Rhodobacterales; family Rhodobacteraceae; genus Albidovulum. The sequence continues at coordinate 39,619 of NCEA01000002.1, read as the reverse complement.
TCCCGCCACCATGCCGCCGACGAGCGGCGCCGCGATGAAGACCCAGAGGTCGGCCAGCGCCTTGCCGCCGACGAAAAGCGCCGGCCCGATGGAACGGGCGGGGTTCACCGAAACACCGGTGACGTTGATCCCGACCAGATGAATGCCGGCCAGCGTCAGGCCGATGGCCAGCCCGGCCATGGCACCCGGCGCACCGTCCTGCGTCGCCCCGAGAATCACCGTGACGAAGATGAACGTCGCGACGAGTTCGAAGAGGATCGCCGCGCCCTGCGAATATTCCCCGAGATAGCCGGCGCCGAAGCCGTTCTGGCCAAGCCCGTTGGTGGCCAGCGAATAGTCGGCCTTGCCGCTCGCGATGGTCAGGATCACCAAGGCGCCGAGGATCGCGCCGGCAACCTGCGCCACGGCGTAAGCGACGAATTCCGACCCGGTCATCCGGCCGGCGGCGAGCATGCCGAGCGAGACGGCCGGGTTGAGATGCGCGCCCGAGATGGCGCCAAGCCCGTAAGCCGCCGCGACGATGGAAAGGCCGAAGGCCAGCGCGATGCCGAGCATGCCGATCTGGGCGCCCATCAGCACCGCAGCGCCGACGCCGAAAAATACGAGTATGAAGGTGCCGATCAGTTCGGCGACGATTTTCTTGGCCATTATCCCTCCTGGACCGGATGCCCTCCGTCAGGCCGGGCATCCGCGTTGTCTTCTGCGAGGAAAAGGCCTATCTGGTCTCAGGCCGGCAGTTAGGGGGAAATATCCGTGCGCGACCTCAAGATTCCCGCAGAGCGCCATCCCGAAAAGGCGCATCGCGCCGATCAGGCGCAGCCGAAAAAGCCGGACTGGATCCGGGTCAAGGCGCCGACCTCGGCCGGCTACAAGGAAACCCGCGACATCCTGCGCACCAACAAGCTGGTGACGGTCTGCGAGGAGGCCGGCTGCCCCAATGTCGGCGAATGCTGGAGCCAGGGCCACGCCACCATGATGATCATGGGCGAGATCTGCACCCGCGGCTGTTCGTTCTGCAACATCGCCACCGGCCGGCCCGACGCGCTCGACCTGTTCGAGCCGGGCCGCGTCGCCCATGCGGTCGAGACGCTGGGCCTCAAGCATGTCGTCATCACCTCGGTCGACCGCGACGACCTCGCGGATGGCGGGGCCGAGCATTTCGCCCAGACGATCCGCGCCGTGCGGCACCGCTCGCCCGGGACGACGATCGAGATCCTGACCCCGGACTTCCTCAAATGCGCTCCCGAGGCGGTCGAGAAGGTGGTAGAGGCGCGCCCCGACGTCTTCAACCACAATCTCGAGACGGTGCCCGGCCTCTACCCCTCGGTCCGCCCCGGCGCGCGCTATTTCCACTCGCTCCGTCTTCTCCAGCGGGTGAAGGAACTGGACCCGGCGATGTTCACCAAGTCGGGCATCATGGTCGGCCTCGGCGAGGACAAGCAGTCGGTCGGTCAGGTGATGGACGACATGCGTGCGGCGGATGTCGATTTCCTCACCATCGGCCAGTATCTGCAACCGACGCCGAAGCATCACCGGGTCGACCGCTTCGTGACGCCGGAGGAGTTCGGGGCCTACGAGAAGGCCGCGTTCGGCAAGGGCTTTCTCATGGTCTCGGCGACGCCGCTGACGCGGTCCTCCTACCATGCCGGCGAGGATTTCGCGCGGCTCCGCGCGGCGCGGCTGGAAAAGCTCGGCCGCGCCTGATCCGGCCTATTCGGCGGGCGGCACCTTCTTCAGATAGGCGGCGATGGCGGCGCGGTCCTCGGCCGGCAGATGCGTGGTGTTTTCCACGACGAGCGCCATGTGCCCGCCGGCGCTGTCGAAATCGGGGGTGAAGCCCGAGGTGAGGTATTCGACGATATCGGCCTCGGACCAGTCGAGCTTTGCCGGGGTAATGTTGGGGAAGTTGCCCTTGCCCGCCGGCACCGGCCCGCCGGCCAGCCAGCGGCCGCGCTCCATCCCGCCGAGGGCGTCGCGCGGCGTGTGGCATTCGCCGCAATGGCCGAGCGCCTCCGCCAGATAGCGCCCGCGCTCCTCCGCCGGGCTCAGATCACCGGTCACGACCCAGCGGTCGTCGAGGTAGAGGAATTTCCACGCCCCGAGGCTGAGGCGGATGTTGAAGGGAAAGCCGACCTCTTGCGGCGCCGAAGGGGTCGGATCGGCCGGCAGGGTGGCGAGATAGGCGCGCAGGTCGACGACATCCTGCAGCGTCGCCCTAGCATAGCTCGCATAGGGAAAGACCGGGTAGTAATGAGCGCCCTCGGGCGACACGCCCCGGACCATCGCATTGGCGAGATCGAGGTCGGACCAGTCACCGATCCCGGCGACGGGATCGTTCGAAATATTGGGCGCGATGAATGTCCCGAAGGGTGAGACGAAGCGCTGGCCACCGGCGAGGATCAGCTTCGCGTCGCCCTTGGCCTCGGCATCGGCGTGGCAGGCCGCACAGCCCCCGGCCCAGAACACCTGTTCGCCGTGCACCGGGTCGGGGACCAGCCCGGCCAGCGCATCGGGGGCGAGCGGCTTGGGTCGCGTCACGATCCAGAAGACGCCAAGGCCGATCACGGCGAGGAGCAGCAGGAAGGTCAACAACTTGCGCATCTGGATCGGTTCCGTTCGTCGGGGTCGGCCGTCCCGGCCATCAGGGCCGGGACGGCGCGGGTGCGCGTCAGCGAAAGGGGCGGGATATCTCCCGCCCCGCTATCCCGTGTCGCGGATGGGATCAGTTGGTCGGGACGCGGAACGCCTTGTGGCACGCGCCGCAAGCCTCGCCCACCGGTCCCATGGCTGTCTTCAGCCCGTCGAGCCCGGTCCCTGCCGCCGCCTGCATCGCCGCCGCCGCGTCATTCAACGCCTTTGCCTTGTCGCCGATGCCCGAGCCGTCTTCCCACATAGCGGCAAGCGCTGTCGAGGCGGGATTGGCCGAATTGTCCGATCCCTTCGGCCAGAGCATCGACGCGTCGATCGACACCGCCGTCACCAGATTGTCGGCGGCCTTTTGCGCCGCCTCGGCGTTGTATTCGACCTCACCCTTGGCCATGCCGCCGAGAACGCCGAGTTGCATGGCGCGGTAGACCATGATTCCCTGGCGTGCCTTGATCTCTCGCGCGAAGGGGGCGTCCTGCGCTGTTGCTACCCCGGCGACGGCGAGGCTGGCGATGGTCAGTCCTGCAAAAAATGTTTTCATTTTTAAGCTCCATGTTGCGGCTGTGAAAAATGTATCTGTGAGTATTTTAGATACCAATCTGAATTTCTGCCGGGATATACTGAAAAAACGCACAGCATCCGTGGCAGCTTGGATTTAAAGGCTTTTCCATGCGCCGCCCGGCGTGGCGCCGGGGAGACATAACGACATCGTGACCGTGAAGGAGGGCAGGATGCCACGCGACAACTGGGACGACCTACGTTTCATCCTCGCCGTGGCCGAGGAAGGATCGGTCAGCGCCGCCGCCCGCAGACTCGGGGTGAATCACGCGACCGTGCTCCGGCGCGTCGCCGCCTACGAGGATGCGGCGGGGTTCGAGATCTTCGACAAGACCCCGCGCGGCTATGTCGTGCCGGGCGCGCGCACGCGGATTATCGACGCGGCGCGCGAGGTAGACCGCGCCGTGCAAGCGGTGGGCCGGATGCTGCAAGGCACGCGGGCGCCGCTCGTCGGCGAGGTCCGCGTGACCTCGACCGATTCGTTTTGCCAGTACGTGCTGCCGCCGATGATCGCCCGGTTGCGGCGCGCCTCGCCCGAGCTTCGGATCGAGCTTCTGTGCTCCAACAGCCATCTCGACCTGGCACGGACCCATGCCGACATCACCGTGCGGCCGGCGGTGAAGCTGCCCGACGACCTTGTCGGCGAGGCGGCAGCGATCCTCGGCTTCGGTGTCTTCCGCGCCCGCGGATCGGCGGTCGAAAGCTGGCTCGGCATCTCCGGCCCGTTGTCGCGCTCGCGCGTCGGCCAGTGGATCGCGGCCGAGGTTGATCCGGCGCGGATCGTCGCCGCCGCCGACAGCTTCCTCGTCCTGCGCGAACTGGCGGCCGAGGGCCAGGGGATGGCGATCCTGCCCGCCTATCTCGGCCTCGAGGATGCCCGGCTGGAGCGGGTGACGGGCGAGATGCCGGACATCGAGGTGGACATCTGGGTGGCGAGCCATCCCGACCTTGCCGATGTGCCGCGCATCGCCCAGACCCGCCGGGCGTTGACCGAGGCGCTTGCCGCCGTCGCGGATCGCCTGAGCGGCCGTAGCGCCGTCGCCTGATCAGGGCAGGCTCTGCGGCTTCGGCGCCGGTGGACGGGGATCGAGGCCGAACCCCTCCGGCAGCACGCCCGCCCATTCGAGCCCGGCGAGGGCGAGGCACAGCGCCACCACAGCGAAGACCAGAATCACGCGCCGCGCCGAGGGCGGGTGGCGCGCCCAGCGCGACAACCGCAGAAGGTGGCGCAGGTTCATTCCCCGGCGTCGGTGAACCGGACCTTGCCGATATAGGGCAGGTTGCGGTTGCGCTGCGCGAAGTCGATGCCGTATCCGACGACGAACTCGTCCGGAATTTCGAAGCCAGTCCAGCTTGCCTTGATCGGCACCTCGCGCCGCGACGGCTTGTCAAGCAGCGCGCAGACCTCGAGCCGCTTCGGCGCGCGCGACCTGAGCAGGTTGACGACGTGATGGAGGGTAAAACCGGTATCGACGATATCCTCGACCACCAGCACGTCGCGGCCGGCGATCTCTCCCCTGAGGTCCTTCAGGATCCGCACCTCGCGGCTCGATTCCATCGCGTTGCCGTAGGACGAGGCTTCGAGGAAATCGACCTCCACCGGCAGGTCGATTTCGCGCACGAGGTCGGCGATGAAGACGAAGGAGCCGCGCAGGAGCCCGACGACAACCAGCTTGTCGGTGCCTCTGAAGGCGCGGGTGATGTCCTTGGCGAGCGCCTCGACCCGGGCGGCGATGGCCTTGGCGGAGATCATCTCGTCGATGACATAGGGTCGGTGCGGCATGGCGGCCCCTTGATTTTGCGCCTCCATTTAGCGACATGGGGCACCACTGTCACCAACGGACAAGCGGATGCCGACACATTCCGAGACGCGCGCCATGCCCTACACGGCCCGGCAGATGTACGACCTCGTCGCCGATGTCGCGCGCTATCCTGACTTCCTGCCCTGGACGGCCGCCGCCCGCATCCGCTCGCGTACGCCGCGCGCCGACGGCGCGGAGGTGATGGAGGCCGACCTCGTGATCTCGTTCAAGGTCTTCCGCGAACGCTTCGGCAGCCGGGTGACGCTCTGGCCCGGGGAAATGAAGATCGACACCGAGTATCTCGACGGGCCGTTCAAGTTCATGCGCTCGAACTGGGCGTTCCGCGACCGGGCGGAGGGCGGCGCGGACGTTTCGTTCTTCGTCGATTTCGAATTCCGGAATGCGATCCTGCAAAAGCTGATCGGCGTCGTGTTCGACGAGGCGATGCGCCGCGTGGTGCGGGCCTTCGAGGGGCGGGCGGAGGCCCTCTACGGGGCCGGTCGCGGTCAGGACGTGATGTCGTAGGCACGCTCTCCGTGCGCGGAGATGTCGAGGCCGCTGAACTCGGTCTCGGCATCGACCCGCATCGGCGTAACGAGGCTCACGAGCCGGGCGATCACCCAGGTCGCGGCAAGGGTGAAGACCCCGACGATCAGGAGCGCGCCGAGCTGCGCCGTCCAGGCGCCCGCGCCGAGGACCGCGATCATGATGGTGCCGAAGATGCCGCCGACCCCGTGGACGGCAAAGACGTCGAGCGTGTCGTCGATCCTCAGCCGGTTGCGGATCAGCGCCACCGCCTCCTGGCAGAGGATGCCCGCAATCCCGCCGATCAGCAGGGCGGCCGCCGGGCCGACAAAGCCCGAGGCCGGCGTGATCGAGGCCAACCCGGCGATCGTCCCGGTGACGATCCCGACGAGCGAGGCGCGGCCGAACTTCACCCGCTCCCACAGCGCCCAGGTCAGCGAGGCCGAGGCGGCGGAGAGGTGGGTGGCGGTGACCGCCATCGCCGCCCCGCCGTCGGCGGCCAGTTGCGAACCGCCGTTGAAACCGAACCAGCCGACCCAGAGCAGGCCGGCACCGATCGCCACCATGCCGGGATTGTGGGGCGGCGTCGTGCGGTTCTTGCGCGGGCCGATCATCATCGCGAGGAGAAGGGCGGCAAGCCCCGCCGTCTCGTGCACCACGATACCGCCGGCGAAGTCCCGCGTGCCCACAGCACCGAAGACGCCGCCGTCGGACAGGAACCCGCCGCCCCAGATCCAGTGGGCGACCGGCGCATAGACCAGCAGCATCCAGAGCGCCGAGAAGAGCAGGACGAAGCCGAACCCGACCCGCTCGGCGAAGGCTCCGAGGAAGAGCGCCGGGGTGATGATCGCGAAGGTCATCTGGAACGCGAAGAACAGGACTTCGGGCAGGGTGCCCCTGACGGTCGTCGCATCGACCCCGGCCAGGAAGACGCGGGTGAGGCCGCCCCAGACCGGCCCGTCGCCGCCGAAGGCTATCGAATAGCCGGCGACCAGCCAGAGCACGCTCATCAGGCAGGCGATGGCGAAGCAATGCATGAAGATGCTGAGCACGTTGCGCGCCCGGACCAGCCCGCCGTAGAACAGCGCCAGCCCCGGCAGCGTCATCAGAAGGACAAGGGCCGTGGCCACGAGGATCCAGGCTGTATCGGCGCCGTTCATGCGGTTTCCCTTTGCGAAAGTCCTGCTCGCGTCGGAAAAGCCCGGCCGGGGCGCCGGGAAAAGCGGCAATTGTCGGAGCCGCGCCAAATCTTCGGGCGTTTTGCAATCTGCCGCATTTTCGGGCTGGTCGAACCAAGCGCCGCCCAAATCGAGAGCGTTCGGTGAATCAGCCGCGCAATGCGTCCAGAAGCAGGTCGAACGCATGATCGACGGTCGCCGCGCGCACGCCGGCACGGCCGCGCGGGCCGAAGTCCACCGTCTCCACCCGGGTCGGATGCCCGATCCGGGCAAGGCCGAAGCAGACCCGTCCCTCGGGCTTCATCTCTGACCCGCCGGGGCCGGCGATGCCGGTGACGGCGACGGCGAGCGTCGCGTTGGAACGGGCGAGCGCGCCCTCCGCCATCTCCCGCGCCACCGCCTCGCTCACCGCGCCGTGGGCGGAAAGCGTGGCCGCGCGCACGCCCAGCATCGCCGCCTTCGCCGCGTTCGAATAGGTGATGAAGCCGCGGTCGAACACGTCGGACGATCCCGCGACATCGGTGATCGCCGCGCCGATCATGCCGCCGGTGCAGCTTTCCGCCGTGGCGATCTTTGCACCTTTCGCCCGCGCCGCCGCCAGAAGCGCCTCGGCGCGGGTCATGCCGCCATGATCCCGTGCGCGACGCCGGCCGCGACCAGCGTGGCGATGCCGGCGAAAAGTCCGGCCCAGAGGTCGTCTTCCATCGTGCCCGATGCGTCGCCGCGCCGGTCGGCCCGGCCGATCAGCCCCGGTTTCCAGATGTCGAAGAGCCGGAAGAAGAGGAAGGCCGCGACCCAGCCGGGATAGGCGACAAGTCCCCAGTCCTCCATCCCGCGCATCCAGAAGGCGGCGGCGGGAAAGAGGAGCGCGATCCACTGGCCGGCGACCTCGTCGATGACGATCTCCGACGGGTCCTTCTCGGGCAAGTCGGCGACCATCCGCGCCGTCGCCCAGTAACCGAGCGGGATGACGGCCAGGGTCGCGAGCAGAAGTGCCGGAAAACCGAGGATGTGGTCGATGGCCACGCCGGCCGCGACGGCGACCGCCGATCCCCAGGTGCCCGGCGCGGGCCGGAGATAGCCGATGCCGAAGACCGTGGCGACGAGGCGGGGCAGGGTCATGTTCTCACCAGTGTGACTGTGGCCAGCGCGGCGATGCCTTCCTCGCGGCCGGTGAAGCCAAGGCGTTCGGACGTGGTGGCCTTGACGCTGATCCGGTCTGGCTCGACCCCGGTAATACGCGCAAGTTCCGCAGCCATATCAATGGCATGCGGGCCGATCTTCGGGCGTTCGCAGATCAGCGTGACATCGGCGTTCGACAAGGCATAGCCCTTGTCACGGGCCAGTGCCGCCGCGTGCGACAGGAAGATGTGGCTCGCCGCCCCCTTCCACTGCGGGTCGGAGGGCGGGAAGTGCCGGCCGATGTCACCCTCGGCCAGCGCGCCGTAGATCGCGTCGGTCAGGGCATGCATCCCGACATCGGCATCGGAATGGCCGAGTAGCCCGCGCCCGTGCGGCACCTTGACGCCGCAGAGCATGACATGGTCGCCCTCGGTGAAGGCGTGAACGTCAAAGCCGTTGCCGGTGCGGATATCCATCCTGTCCTTCAGCATCCTCTCGGCCCGCGCGAAATCGGCGGGCCAGGTGATCTTCATATTCTCCTCCTCGCCGTCGACGATGGCAACGTCAAGCCCGGCGGCAAGGGCGATCTCGACATCGTCCGCCGCATCGCCGGCATGGGCGCGGTGGGCGTCGAGGATTGCGGGGAAGTGGAAGCCCTGTGGCGTCTGCGCCCGGAAGAGGCCGTCGCGCGGCGCGGTGCCGGTGACCCGGCCCCCGGCGCCGGTCCAGAGCGCGTCGGTCACCGTCAGCGCCGGTGCGGCGGCCGGCGCATGGTCGAGCGCCGCGGCAACCCGGTCGATCAGCGCGGGCGAGACCAGCGGCCGCGCGCCGTCGTGGATCAGGACCCGGGTCATGCCCGAAGAGGCGAGCGATTCCAGCGCGTTGCGCACCGACATCGCGCGGGTGGCACCGCCCCCGATCAGCGTGACCTTGCCGCGAAATTCCGCGAGCCCACGCGCCATGTCGTCGGGGTCGAGCGCCAGGATGATGCGCCGGTAGCCGGCGAAGGCTGCAACGCTTCGCGACAGGACCGTCCGGCCGCCAAGTTCGCGCCACTGTTTCGGTTCATCGCCACCGGCCCGGGTTCCGCGCCCGGCCGCGACGATGATGACCGCTGTCTTGTCGGGATCTGACACACCGTCCTCCGTTCTCTGGTCCGGTCTAGTCCGCCGCTGCCGCGTGGGCAATGCCGCGCATCAGGGCGCGGGCAGGATGACGTCGCGCAAATTTTAGGCAATCCGCGTCTGGCAGGGAAAAGCAGCGGCGTTTTCATTGCAGTTCTGTCAAGCCGCGTCTATCTGAATGGCAATTGCACAAGGATTAGGCATTTGCCCCTGCGCCTCGGCGACATGACGATCGACCCGCCGGTGTTTCTCGCCCCGCTTGCCGGGATCACCGACCTGCCGTTCCGGCGCCTCGTGGCGCAGTTCGGGGCTGGGCTTGTCGTGTCCGAGATGGTCGCCTCGGGCGAGCTTCTGACCGAAAAGCCCTCGGTCCGGGCCAAGGCGCGCACCGATCTGGGGCTTGCGGACGGGGTCAGGACCTCGGTTCAGCTTGCCGGGCGCGAGGCTGGCCCGATGGCCGAGGCGGCGCGCGTCGTCGCCGACATGGGGGCGGCGATCATCGACATCAACATGGGCTGCCCGGCCAAGAAGGTTACCGGCGGGGCGTCCGGCTCTGCGTTGATGCGCGACCTCGACCATGCGCTGACCCTGATCGACGCGGTGGTCGGCGCGGTCGACGTGCCGGTCACGCTGAAATGCCGGCTCGGCTGGGACGAGGGTTGCCTCAACGCCGCCGACCTCGCCCGGCGGGCCGAGGCGGCCGGGGTGCGGATGATCACCGTGCATGGCCGCACCCGGCAGCAGTTCTACAAGGGTACCGCCGACTGGGGCGCGATCCGCGCGGTCCGGGATGCGGTGAGCATTCCCGTCATCGCCAATGGCGACATCGTCGACCGTGAAAGCGCCGGGGCGGCGTTGGCCCTGTCCGGCGCGAACGGCGTAATGGTCGGGCGCGGCGCACAGGGGGCGCCGTGGCGACTGGCGGAGATCGCCGCTGGGCTCTTTGGTACCCCGGCGCCGGACGTGCCAGACGGAACGCGGCTTTCCGACATGATCTCAGAGCATTACGAGGCAATGCTCAATTTCTACGGGGCGGAGATCGGCATGCGGATCGCCCGCAAGCACCTTGGCTGGTACGCCGACGAATCCGGCGCCGACGCTGGGCTTCGCGCCGCGATGCTGACCGAGGCCGACCCCGGGGCGGTGCTGGCGCTGATCGGCCGCGCCTTCCAAGGGGCGGCGATGAGGGATGCCGCATGACCCTTCCCGCCGCGCCGACGCTCTGGGCCTCGCTGCCGGTTCCGGCGATCCTGATCGACGGGTCGGACCACGCGGTCGAGCTCAACCCGGCGGCCGAACAGTTCCTCAACGTCTCGACCAAGGCGCTCAAGGGCCAGCCGCTTTTCGACCGGCTCGCCATCGACGCGCCGCTGGAAGAGGTCTTCGCCCGGGTTCGCGCCAACCAGTCCTCGCTTTACATCAACGATGTCGATGTCGGCACCGGCGAACGCGCGCCGGTGATCTGCAACCTTCAGGCCGCGCCGGTGGCGGATTCGGGCGACAGCGTGCTGCTCCTGATCTCGCCGCGCGAATTCGCCGAACGGATCGGGCGCGGTCAGGGGATGAAGCACGCCGCCCGTTCGGCCATCGGCATGGCCGAGATGCTGGCGCACGAGATCAAGAACCCGCTCGCCGGGATCACCGGGGCGGCGCAACTTCTGTCGATGAACCTCGGCGCCGAGGATCTGGAGCTGGCCGACCTGATCGTCGCCGAGACGCGGCGCATCGTGAAACTGCTGGAGCAGGTCGAGCAGTTCGGCAATCTCCGCCCGCCCGAGACCCGCGCCGTCAATATCCACGACGTCCTCGACCGCGCCCGTCGCTCGGCACTTCTCGGTTTTGCCTCGCACATGACGATCCTCGAGGATTACGACCCCTCGCTGCCCGCGACGCTCGGCGATCCCGACCAGCTTCTGCAAGTGGTGCTCAACCTTCTGAAGAACGCGGCCGAGGCTTCGGGCGGCGCGGCCGGCACGATCCGGCTGCACACGTTCTACGACCACGCGCTCCGGCTTCGCCGCGTCGATGGCAGCGGCTCCTCGCTGCCGCTTCAGATCGAGATCATCGACGACGGACCGGGGATTCCGCCCGAGCTTGCCGATGCGATCTTCGATCCCTTCGTTTCGGGCCGCGAGAACGGCACCGGCCTCGGCCTCGCGCTGGTGTCGAAGATCATCGCCGATCACGGCGGCTGGATCACCGCCGATTCGACGCCCGGCCGCACCACCTTTCGCCTATCGCTGCCAGTCGCCCCGAAGGACGGGGCCCCGAAATCCGAGGAGACAGTCTGATGGACGGTACCGTTCTTGTCGCCGATGACGATCGCACCATCCGCACGGTCCTGACCCAGGCGCTGACCCGCGCCGGCTGCAAGGTTCATGCGACCTCGTCGCTGGTTACGCTGATGCGCTGGGTCGAGGAGGGCAAGGGTGACCTTGTCATCTCGGACGTGGTCATGCCCGACGGCAATGGGATCGAGGCGCTGCCGCGGATCGCGGCGGAGCGTCCGGGTCTGCCGGTCATCGTGATCTCGGCGCAGAACACCATCATGACGGCGATCCAGGCGGCGGAGGCCGATGCCTACGACTACCTGCCGAAGCCCTTCGACCTGCCGGACCTGATGAAACGCGCCTCGCGCGCGCTGAGCCAGAAGCGTCACGCCGCACCGGTGGTGGAGCCCGCGCCCCGCGGTGCCGGCGATGACCTGCCGCTGGTCGGCCGGACCCCGGCGATGCAGGCGCTTTACCGGCTGGTGGCGCGGGTGATGAACGCCGACCTGCCGGTGCTGATCACCGGCGAATCCGGCACTGGCAAGTCGCTGGTCGCCAAGGCGATCCACGATTTTTCCGACCGCAGGACCATGCCCTTCGTCACCGCGCTCGCCGCCGATCTTCAGGGCATCGACGGGCCATCTGCGCTGATGGCGCGGGCGCGCGGCGGCACGCTTGTCTTCGACGAGGTTGGCGATTTCGACCTTGAGGCGCAGGGTCGCATCGTGCGGATGCTCGACGCGCTGCCGGCGAACGCGCCGCGCATCGTCGCCACCAGCCAGCAGAACCTTGGCGCGCGGCTCGAATCCGGCGCCTTCCGCAACGACCTCTTCTACCGGCTCGGCGGCGTGACGCTGGCGGTCCCGGCGCTGCGCGAGCGGGTCGAGGACATTCCGCTTCTGGCCGAGCATTTCCTGTCGCGGGCCGAACGCGACGGCGCCCCGGCGCGGCGGCTCTCGACCGAGGCCATCGCGCTGATCCGCGCCTATCGCTGGCCGGGCAACGTACGGCAACTGGAAAACACGCTGCGCCGCCTCATCGTCACCGCGCTCGAGCCCGAGATCACCCGGGCCGAGGTCGAGGCCGCCCTGGGCGCCGCGCCGGCCGAGACCCTCAGCCTCGGCACCTCCGAGGAGGGTGAGCGGCTTTCCGCCTCCATCGCCCGCCACCTCCGGCGCTATTTCGACCTGCACAACGACAGCCTGCCGCCGCCGGGGCTATACGGCCGAATCCTCAGGGAAATGGAGGCGCCGCTGATCGAGATCGCGCTGGAGGCGACGGCCGGAAACCAGGCGAAATGCGCCGATCTGCTCGGTATCAATCGCAATACTTTGCGCAAGAAGATCACCGACCTTGATATCAGCGTGACACGGCGCCGAAAGTTGATGTAAAACCGCAACACAAACGTGGCCCATCGGCGTCAGCCGATGAAAGGACCACGAGATATCGGCGGTCGCCGCTCAAGCGGCGCAATATTCAGGGGTTAGCTCGTGCAGGGCGTGGCGCGTAGCGCATCATGGGATCGGTTTGCCCGGCTCCGGCGGCAACGACGGTTCCAGAATGCCGTGACCCTCGGTCTCGTCGTGCTCGGGCCGATCCTCGCGCTGGCCACCTTCGTCGCACTGGGGCCGTTCGGGCAGGGGGCGAACTCGACGGCGCTACGGCTCGTCCTGCTGGCCGACCTCGTCTATTTCCTGCTCCTCGGTGGCATGGTTATGGCCCGGATGGCGCGGATGATCGCCGCGCGGCGGGCAAAGTCGGCGGGCTCGCGGCTGCACATGCGGCTGACCGGGGTTTTTGCCGGCATCGCGCTGGTGCCGACGATCCTGGTCGCGGTCTTCGCCGGGCTCACGGTCAACATTGGCCTTGAGGGCTGGTTCTCCGACCGGGTGCGCGGCGTCGTCGGCACCTCGCTTGCCGCCGCCGAAGCCTATCAGGAAGAGCACCGCCGCGACCTGGTCGCCGATGCCGAGGCGCTGGGGATCTACATCAACAATACCCGGCAGGGCACCTTCCTGCTGTCCGACAGCGACCTGCGCCAGATCCTCACTCAAGGGCAGAGCCAGATCCAGCGCGGTCTGCGCGAAGCCTATGTGATCGACGGCGGCGGCGAGATCCGGGCGCGCGGCGAACGCAGCTATCTGTTCGATTTCGAAATGCCGGGCGCCGAGGAAATCGCCCGCGCCAGCACCGGCGAGACCGTGTTGATCGAGGACTGGGCCAACAACGAGTTCCGCGCCCTGATCGCGCTTCCGGCCTTCGCCGACCGCTTCCTTTACGTCAGCCGCAACGTCGACGGCCAGATCCTCAGCCTGCTCGACGAGACCCGCGCCACCGTCGGGCTCTACCAGCAGCTCGAAGCGTCGCGCGGCAAGGTCCTTTTCGAATTCGGCCTCGTCTATATCGGATTCGCGCTGATCCTTGTTCTCGCGGCGATCTGGATGGGGCTGTGGTTCGCCGAACGGTTGTCGCGCCCGGTGGGCCGGCTTGCCGGTGCCGCGCAGCGGGTCGGTGCCGGCGATCTGGAAGTCCAGGTGATCGAGGAAGAGGGCGACGACGAGATCGCCATGCTGGGCCGGGTCTTCAACCAGATGACGCGCCAGCTCAACAGCCAGCGCCAGGCGCTGATCGAGACCAACCGTGCCACAGAACGCCGCCGGCGGCTCTTCGATTCGGTGCTGTCCTCGGTCACCTCGGGCGTGATCGGCCTTGATGCGGAAGGCCACGTCGATTTCCTCAACCGCGCCGCTACCCGGCTCTTGCAGCTTGAGGAGACCGCCGACCACAACCGCGCGCTGGCCGAGGCTGTGCCGGAATTCTCCGGCCTCTTCGACCGGCTCCGCGACGGGATCGGCGAGGTGGCGCAGGAAGAGATCAAGCTGAGCCGGGCAGGGCGGCTTGAGAACCTCCTCGTCCGCATGGCGATCCGGCGCAATGCCGACGGGCGGCTGGAAGGCTACGTGGTCGCGTTCGACGACGTGACCGACCTCGTCTCGGCGCAGCGCATGGCCGCCTGGGGCGACGTGGCGCGGCGCATCGCGCACGAGATCAAGAACCCGCTGACGCCGATCCAGCTTTCGGCGGAACGGATCAAGCGCAAGTTCGTGCGCCTTGTCGGCGACGAATCCGACTCGCTCGAACAGATGACCGATGTCATCGTGCGCCAGACCAACGACCTCCGGCGCATCGTCGACGAGTTTTCCAAGTTCGCACGGATGCCCGAACCCGACCGGCACGACCACGACCTGACCAAACTGATGCGCGATGCGGTGACGTTGCAGGACGGCGCGCTGCACGGCGCGCGCCTAGTCGCCGATCTGCCAGACCGGCCCGAGATCGCGGAATTCGACGCGACGATGATTTCTCAGGCGGTCACGAACCTGATCAAGAACGCCGGGGAAGCCACGGAATCCCTCGTCGAAAAAGGCGCACCGGACGGTTACGTGCCGGAAGTGCGGGTGTCGATGGTGGCCAATGACGACCTGATCCGGATCTGCATCGCCGACAACGGGATCGGCCTGCCCGAGGACCGGGCACGGCTTTTCGAGCCCTATGTGACGACGCGCGAGAAGGGTACCGGGCTGGGCCTCTCGATCGTCAAGAAGATCATCGAGGAACATGGCGGCACGCTGACGCTCAGCGATGCCGCGATTTTCGAAGGCAGCGCCCATCGTGGCGCGGTGGCCGAGATTCGCCTGCCGAGGGCGCGGACCGGCCGTGGACAGAAGGAAAGGGCCGCGGAGTCGGCCGGAGGTGGGAAATGAGCGATATTCTGATTGTTGACGACGAACGCGATATCCGGGAACTGATCTCGGACATCCTGAAGGACGAGGGTTTCACGACCCGGCTTGCGGCCAATTCCGACGAGTGCATGGCCGAGATCAACGCCGAGGCGCCGGCGCTGATGATCCTCGACATCTGGCTGAAGGACAGCCGGATGGACGGGATCGACATCCTCAAGACCGTGAAGCGCGACAACCCGGATGTGCCGATCGTCATCATCTCGGGCCACGGCAACATCGAGATCGCGGTCGCGGCGATCAAGCAGGGCGCCTACGACTTCATCGAGAAGCCCTTCAACATCGACCAGCTTACCGTGGTGATTTCCCGCGCGATGGAGACCGCGCGGCTCAGGCGCGAAAACGCCTCGCTGCGCAGGCGCGACGTGTCCTCGTCCGAGATGATCGGGTCGTCGCCCGCCTTCCGCACCCTGAAGGGCCAGCTCGACAAGGTCACGAAGTCGAACGGCCGGGTGATGCTGACCGGCCAGCCGGGGTCGGGCAAGGAAGTCGCCGCCCGCTACATCCACGTCAATTCGAGCCGGGCGAGCGGCCCGTTCGTCACCGTCTCCTCCGCCTCGATCGAGCCGGAGCGGATGGAGGAGGTGCTGTTCGGGCGCGAAACCTCCGAACGCGGTGTGGAAAAGGGGCTTCTGGAACAGGCACATGGCGGCGTCGTCTATTTCGACGAGGTCGCGGACATGCCGCTTGGCACCCAGTCGAAGATCCTGCGAGTACTGACCGAACAACAGTTCAACCGGGTTGGCGGCGCCGACAAGGTCCGCGTCGACCTGCGCGTCGTCTCCTCCACCACCCGCGACCTCGCGGCCGAGATCGCGGCCGGCCGCTTCCGGCAGGAACTCTATGACCGGCTGAACGTCGTTCCGGTCGCGGTTCCCTCGCTCGAAGAGCGGCGCGAGGACATTCCGGAACTGTCGCGCCACTTCATCGAGGCGTTCAACAAGAGCCAGGGCTTGCCTCTGCGCCCGATCAGCGACGAGGCCGAGGCGCTGATGCAGACCATGTCCTGGCCCGGAAACGTCCGCCAGCTGAGGAACGTGATCGAGCGGGTGCTGATCCTGGGCGATCACGGCGGCCCGATCGAAGCCCGCGAAATGCCGGGGCAGGGCGAGGGGCCGGCCGAGGAGGGGCGCATCGTCCTCTCCGGCGGCCTTGCCACGCTGCCCTTGCGCGAGGCGCGCGAGCTTTTCGAGCGGGAATACCTGCTCACCCAGATCAACCGTTTCGGCGGCAATATCAGCCGCACCGCAACCTTCGTCGGCATGGAGCGCTCGGCGCTGCACCGCAAGCTGAAGTCGCTGGGCGTTGTCACCACGTCGAAATCCGGGGCACGAATTGCGCATCTGGAGGATGAGGAAGAAGAGGCCGAGGCATGAACCCGGCGCGGGCGTCGCGACTGGCCGGGGCGCTCTACCTTGTCATAATCCTCGCCGGGGTCTGGGGCGAGGGCTTCGCGCGCGGTGGCATGCTGGTGCCCGGGGACGCCGCCGCAACAGCGGCAGCGATCCGCGAAGGGGCCGGTCTTTTCCGGCTGGCACTCGCCGCCGATCTTCTGATGACGTTTTGCGACGCGGGGGTTGCGGTGCTGCTCTTCCTGCTCCTGCGGGGTTTCTTTGTGGTGGCGGCCCTTGCGGCGATGATCTTCCGGCTGATCCAGACGGCGGTCATCGCCGCGAACATGCTGGTGACGGCATCGGCGGGACTGCTGGCCGAGGCAGGGGATGCCCCGGCGCTGGTCGCGATGGAACTCAGGGCGCTCGGCTACGATATAGGGCTGGGCTTCTTCGCCATCTGCAACCTGCTCCTCGGGGCGATCTTTGTCAGGTCGCGGGGGCTGCCCGGCTGGCTTGGCCTGCTCCTGGCCGCGACCGGCGCGGTCTATCTGGCCGGCACGGGCCTGCATATCCTTGCGCCTGCGGCCCTTGCGGCGTTCCAGCCGGCCTATCTCGTGCCGCTGATCGTCGAGACGGTGTTCGCGTTCTGGCTTCTGCTGGCCGGCCCGCGCCGGTTGGTCCCGGCCGTCGCAACGGGCGCGCATTGACCCGGTCCCATCGGCGCGACTATCAAGGCACCATCCTTTCAGGAGATTGACGGCATGAAGGTGATCATCTGCGGCGCGGGTCAGGTCGGCTGGCAGATCGCGCGGCATCTCTCGGGCGAGAAGAACGATGTCACCATCGTCGACAACAACGCCGAACTGGTGCGCCGCGCGACCGAGACGCTCGACGTGCAGGGCGTGGCGGGTTTCGCCTCCTATCCCGATGTCCTCGAACGCGCCGGCGCGCGGGACGCTGACATGATCATCGCCGCGACCCATTCTGACGAGGTGAACATGGTCACCTGCCAGGTCGCGCACTCTGTCTTCGGCATCACCCGCAAGATCGCCCGGCTTCGGGCGCAGTCCTACATGGACGCGATCTATTCCGACCTCTACCGGCGCGACCACCTGCCGATCGACGTGGTGATCAGCCCCGAACGCGAGGTCGCCGAGGCGGCACTCCAGCGTCTTGCCGCGCCCTCGACCTTCGACACCGAGAGCTTCATGAACGGCCGCGCGCAGCTTCTCGGCGTCGCCCTCGACGAGGAATGCCCGGTCCTGAACACGCCGCTCCGCCAGCTTACGGACCTTTTCTCGACCCTGCGCGCCATCGTCGTCGGCATCCGCCGCGAGGGCCGGCTCTTCGCGCCGGAACCGGACGACCAGCTGTTCGCCGACGACCAGATCTACGTCTTTGCCCATGTCGAGGACGTGAACCGGACGCTCGACATCTTCGGCAAGGCGACGAAGAAGCAGGAGCGGATCGTGATCATCGGCGGCGGCAACGTCGGCCTCGCGGTGGCCCGCGCGCTGGAAAAGCGGACCGACCGCATCCGCGCCAAGATGATCGAGAAGAACCGCGCGCAGGCCGAACGGGCGGCGGATTCGCTGGAACGGACCATCGTGCTCAACGGCGACGGCATGAACATGGAACTGCTCGCCGAGGCCAATATCGACCGCGCCGACGCCGTCCTTGCCGTCACCGACGACGACAAGACCAACATCCTCGCGGCGGTGCGCGCCAAGCAGGCCGGCTGCCCGATGGCGATCGCGCTGATCAACGATCCGACGCTGGTGCCGCTGATGGGGGCGCTCGACATCGACGCCTATATCAACCCGCGCGCCACGACCGTGTCGTCGATCCTCCGCCATATCCGCCACGGAAGGGTGCGGGCGATCTATTCGATCGGCGACGCCGAGGCCGAGGTGATCGAGGCGCAGGTACTTTCCACCTCGCCGATCGCCGGGCGCCCGATCCGCGACATCGAGTTCCCCGAAGGCGTTCTCATGGGCGCGCTGATGAAGGGCGACAAGGTGGTGAAGCCGACCGGCGACACGCGGGTGGAAGAGGGCGATGTGATCGCGCTTTTCTGCATGTCGGGCGACGTGCCGGAGGTCGAGCGGCTCCTCCAGGTCTCGATCGACTTCTTCTGAGACATGCGCAGCATCCACGATCTTCCGTTAATGGTAATCCTGATGGGAATCGGGGCTTTCGCCATGTTCATTCCGGCCGCCCATGCGCTGACGGTCAGCGACCATGCCGTGGCGCGCGCCTTCTTCTATTCCGGCACGCTTTTCCTGATGCTGACGGTGCTTCTGGGAATCGCGACGGCGGCGAACCGGGCCGGAAACCCGGCGCGCAACCATCTCCTGACGCTGCTTGGCACCTTCACGGTCCTGCCCCTCATGCTCGCGGTGCCCTTCGCCGAGGCGGTGCCCGACACCACCTTCTACAATGCCTGGTGGGAGATGGTCTCGTCGCTCTCCACCACCGGTGCCTCGCTCTTCGAGCCCGACCGGCTTCCGCCGTCGGTGCATCTCTGGCGGGCGCTGGCCGGCTGGATGGGCGGGTTCTTCGTCCTTGTCACGGCGGTGGCGATTCTCGCGCCGATGAACCTTGGCGGGTTCGAGGTTCTGAGCGGCGCACCGGTCGGGCAGGGGGTAATCGCCGCAGGGCAGGCGGCGCGCGGCGTGGCGCCCTCCGAACGGCTCTGGCGCCATACCAAGACGCTGCTGCCGGCCTATGCGGGTCTGACGCTGGCGCTCTGGATCGGCCTGATCCTGGCCGGCGACACGGCGCTTGCCGCCGCCTGCCACGCGATGTCGACGCTCTCGACCTCCGGCATCTCGCCGGTGGGCGGGCTGACCGGCAGTGGCTCCGGCGCCTGGGGCGAGTTGGTGATCATCGTCTTTCTTGTCTTCGCCCTGTCGCGGCGGCTCTATCCTTCGGGGCGGACCCTCCGCAACACCAGCGGCCTTCTCCTCGACCCCGAACTGCGCATGGCGCTGCTGATCGTGACGCTGGTGCCCGCGCTCCTTTTCCTGCGTCACTGGATCGGCGCCCTTGAGGTGGACGAGGTCAAGGATACGGCGGCGGCGGTGCGGGCGCTCTGGGGCACCATCTTCACTGTGGTGTCGTTCCTGACCACCACCGGCTTCGAATCCGTCGACTGGACCGAGGCGCGCGACTGGTCCGGCCTTGCAACACCGGGGCTGATCCTGGCCGGCCTCGCGGTAATCGGCGGCGGCGTGGCGACCACGGCCGGCGGGGTGAAGCTGCTCCGCGTCTACGCACTCTACCGCCACGGCGAACGCGAGATCGAGCGGCTGGTCCATCCAAGCTCTGTCGGCGGCTCCGGCGTGCAAGCCCGGCGATTGCGCCGTCAGGGCGCGCAGATGGCCTGGATCTTCTTCATGCTCTTCGCGCTCTCGATTGCGGTGACGATGCTGGCGCTGGCGCTGACCGGGCTCGATTTCGTCGCCTCGACCACCTTCGCGGTCGCGGCACTCTCCACCACAGGTCCGCTTGCCGCGGTCGCAGCCGAGGCGCCACTGGCCTGGTCGGAGCTGAATGACGCCGCCCGCGCCGTCACCGCCGCAGCGATGGTGCTCGGACGGCTGGAAACTCTGGCGATCATCGCGCTGCTCAACCCCGATTTCTGGCGCGGTTAAGCCAGCATGTTGCGTCAGGACTGCCCCGGATCCAATTTGGGGGTGGAAACTCCTGCAATCTTAAGCATACTTCACCCAAGCCCCCGGTGCAGCGCCGAGGGGCGGGGGTTACGCTCGTTCAAAACAAACGCAAGAAAACTACAAGGCGACGATAAACATGGCTGCCGACAAACAAAATTTGCAAGATGCCTTTCTCAACCACGTCCGCAAGGCCAAGGTTCCGGTGACGATCTTCCTGATCAATGGCGTAAAGCTACAGGGTGTCATCACCTGGTTTGACAACTTCTGTGTGCTCCTGCGCCGCGACGGGCAGTCGCAGCTTGTCTACAAGCACGCGATCTCGACGATCATGCCGGGGCAGCCGATCTCTCTCTACGAGGGCGAAGACTGACAGACGCGCATATCGTCAAGGACCGCCCGACCCGGGCGTTCGTCCTTCATCCCGACCTGAAAACCGGCCGCACCCGGAGGCCGCCTGACGACGCGCTGGCCGAGGCCGTCGCGCTGGCCGCTGCCTTGCCCGACCTCGACGTCGTGGGGGCCGAGATCGTGCGCCTGCCTAAGGTGCAGGCCGGGATGCTCTTCGGCTCGGGCAAGATCGCGGAGCTGAAGGCACGGTTCGAGGCCGACGAGGTGGACCTCGTCCTTGTCGACGGGCCAGTCAGCCCGGTCCAGCAGCGCAACCTCGAGAAGGAGTGGGGCGCCAAGCTTCTCGACCGCACCGGGCTGATCCTCGAAATCTTCGCCGACCGGGCGCGGACCCGGGAAGGTGTGCTTCAGGTCGAACTGGCCGCGCTCAGCTACCAGCGCACCCGCCTTGTCCGCGCCTGGACCCATCTTGAGCGTCAGCGCGGCGGCTTCGGCTTCGTCGGCGGCCCCGGCGAGACCCAGATCGAGGCCGACCGCCGCGCCATCGACGACGAGGTGGTAAAGATCCGCCGCCAGTTGTCGAAGGTGGTGAAGACGCGCGAGTTGCACCGCGCCGCGCGGCGCAAGGTGCCGTTCCCGATCGTGGCGCTCGTGGGCTATACGAATGCCGGCAAGTCGACGCTGTTCAACCGGATGACCGGGGCCGAGGTGCTGGCCAGGGACATGCTCTTCGCCACGCTCGACCCGACGATGCGCGGCGTCACGCTGCCATCGGGAAAGAAGGTGATCCTGTCGGACACCGTGGGCTTCATCTCGGACCTTCCGACCCAGCTTGTCGCCGCCTTCCGCGCGACGCTGGAAGAGGTGCTGGAGGCCGATCTCATTCTCCATGTCCGCGACATTGCCCATGCCGAGACCGAGGCGCAGGCGGCCGATGTCGCCGAGATCCTCGAAAGCCTCGGGGTGAGAGAGGACGTGCCGCTCTTCGAGGTCTGGAACAAGATCGACCTTCTGCCAGAGGCCCGGCGCGAGGCGCTGAAGGTGCAGGATGCCCGCAGCCCCGGCGCCCATGCCGTCTCGGCGCTCACCGGCGAAGGGCTGCCGGCACTCCTCGACGCGATTTCCGCTTCGCTTGACGAGGATCGTCACGACGACACGCTGGTCCTTCCGTTCAGCGCCGGACGTGAGCGTGCCTGGCTTCACGATGCCGGCGTCGTCCAGTCGGAAACCGAGGCGGAGGACGGCCACCACATCGCGGTCCGCTGGACCGCCCGCCAGAAGGCGACGTTCGAAGGGCTCTAGTTCGCGCCGGCCGGTTCCAGCCGGGTGACGCCGGTCGCCGCCGCCCGCGCAAGCTCCGGATCGAGCGACATCGGCACGTACTCGCCGCGCCGCCACAGCGCGCTCAGATCGTCGTAGTGACGGCTGAGCGGGTGACCCGACTGCCCGGTCGAGATGATGAAGACCGAACTGTCCGGGTCGGCGAAATCGTAGACCCCGCGATAGCCCGCCCCATTGACATTGAGATAGGGCTCCGGCCCGCTTCCCGCCGTCCGGCCCCGGTCAAGCGTATGGTCGCCGCCGCTCGTCGACTGGCGGATGTTGACCAGCCACTTGATCAACGGCATCCGGCCGAGAACGGGGTGATCCTGCGTCGCCTGATGCGCATCGCCCCAGCGCCAGCTTTCGACGTTCGATCCGTAGCGCTCCGACAACTCCACCAGCGCATCGTCCAGCGCCATCCGCGCAATATCGGTGCAGGTCTCCACCGGCGCCGACTGCATCACGTCGCACCAGCGCCCGGCGCCGTCGATGTCGCGGTAGACCTTCTCGATGAAGAGAGGCTCGACATGGGTGAAGCTGTCGGCAAGCGGGCCGATCTCGTCGCGGATCAGCCGGTTCTGCAAGGCGCGCGCCCAGGCGGCGTAGATCAGCGGCTCCGGCAGGTGTTCGTTCATGTCGCCGTCCCATTCGGCCAGCACCTCGAGCGCGCGCTGGCGCAGCCGCTCCGGCGTTCCCTTGGGGGCCGCCTCGCCGGTGAACCAGAGGTCGGCGGCAATGAGCGGCAGGATCGTCCGCGCCGCCGGCGACACGGTGTCAAGCTGTGCCGCGATGAAGCTTTCACGGCTGTGGACCTCACGTTCCTGCATCAGGCGGGTCCAGCGCTGCACCCGCTGGGCATCGCCCCAGGTAAAGCTGACATGGCGCGGGAAGGGGCGATCGACGATCTTGTTGTTGGTATTGCCGACGATGCCGCCCTCGGGGTTCACGAAGCGCGGGTTGGCGGCATAGGGCAGACGCCCTGTCCAGCGGTTCTCCGGCATCCAGCCGAGTGCCGGCATCCGGCCCTGGCCTTGCGTGCGCGCGTCGCGGCCCGGCATGGCGCCGAACATCACCATGGCGATGCCATCCTGATCGGCCATCGTCACGTTCTGCGCCGGTGCCACGAAATCCTTTCCGGCGGCAATGCCGTCGTTGATGTTCCTGGCCTGCATCAACCGCATTGCGGCGGTCATCGAGGCATCGGCGGGGTCAAGCGCGGTCCAGCTCAGCGCCGCGACGTGCCCCCGCGGCGTGACCGAGGCGAGGTCGTAATGCGTGCCCGGCAGGATCGGCCCGTTGTCGCTCCAGCGCAGGGTGACGGTGATCGGCGGGGCGTCCTTCACCTCGATGATCGAGCGGCGGCTGACGAAGGGCTTCCAGCCCTCGGGCGTGCGATACCGCTCCGAATCGGCGGGGTTCAGCTCCTCCATCCTTATGTCCTGATCGTCGAGCCAGGCGGCGCTGATGCCCCAGCCGAAATTCGCGTTGCGGCCCGAGAGCACTGCGGGGATACCGGGAATGGTCGCGCCGATCACGCCGCCGGAACGAAGCTCCAGCCGCGCGAGATACCAGAGCGAGGGCGCCGAGAAATCGAGATGCGGATCGTTGGCCAGAAGCGATCCGCCGGCGGCCGAGCGCGACGGCGCCGCCGCCCAGGCGTTCGAGGCACCTGAAAACGGCAGGTGTGCAACGGGTGACAGCGGCCCGTCGTCACCCCGGTCGAGCGCCGCATAAGACCGCTTCACACCCGGCACGAGGCTCGCATAGGGCGGCAGTGCGGCGACGCCATCCCCGGTCACGTCGGGCATGAGGTCTTCGGCCCAGTCCTCGGAAAGAAGCGAGATCCGGGCGCGCAGCACCTCCGCCTCAATCTGCGCGGTCGAGCGCATCGCCATGAGCTTCAGGATCGCAATCGAATCGGCCGGCTGCCAGTAGGAAATCTCGTTGGAAAAGAAGAAGAACTCCGGCGCGCCGCGCCCCTTGGCCTCGGCGTTGACGATGCCGATCCAGGCGTTCACCCCGCGCGCATAGGCATCGAGCGCCACCATCGTCTCGGCGTCCTGCGCCGCAACGGACCGCTGGGCCAGGCCCTGAAGATCGAGCCGCCGCATCAGTTCGTCGGTCTTGACGGTCTCCTCTCCGAACACTTCCGAAAGCCGCCCCTGCACCGTCCGGCGCAGGATCGTCATCTGCCAGAGCCGGTCTTGGGCATGGGCGAAGCCGAGCGCAAAGAAGACATCCGCATCAATCGCGCCGAAGATATGTGGCACATCGGCGGTATCGCGCACAATCTCGACCGGCGCGCCGATCCCGTCGAGGCGGAAATCCGCACTGTAATCGGGCAGCGACCGCGCGCCGAAGTAATAGCCAAGCGCCAGCGTTCCCCCGGCCAGAAGCAAGAGTGCCGAGAAGATGCGCAAAAGCCAGCGAAACGCAGTCAGCATGGGATCCGACGAACTCGGGCCAGGTGCGCCCGCCGCCGGCACCGGGCCACGCAAACCGGTTGACGGCAGGGGCAGGACGGTTAACTAGGGCAGAACGGCTCCGGCTGCAATGATCTTGGGAGGGACGTATGGCAAGGGTGGCATTTCTCGGCCTCGGCGTGATGGGCTTTCCGATGGCGGGGCATCTTGCGGCGAAGGGGCATGAGGTCACGGTCTACAACCGCAGCGCCGCCAGGGCCGCGTCCTGGGTCGAAAAGCACGGGCACCGCAGCGCGCCTACCCCGCGCGAGGCGGCGGCGGCGGCGGAGTTCGTGATGGCCTGCGTCGGTAACGACGACGACCTGAGGGCGGTCTGCCTCGACGATGACGGCGCCTTCGCCGGCATGTCGAAAGGCGCGATCTTCGTCGATCACACCACCGTTTCGGCCGCCGTCACCCGCGACCTCTCGGGCACGGCCGCGAAGGCTGGCTTCGGCTTTGTCGATGCGCCGGTCTCGGGCGGTCAGGCGGGGGCGGAAAACGGCGTGCTCTCGGTCATGTGCGGCGGCGAGGACGCGGATTACGCGAGGGCAGAGCCGGTGATCGCCGCCTATGCCCGCATCTGCCGGCTCCTCGGCGCCTCGGGCGCCGGGCAGCTTGCCAAGATGGTCAACCAGATCTGCATCGCGGGCCTCGTGCAGGGCCTCGCCGAAGGGCTCCACTTCGCCGAACGTGCCGGCCTCGATATCGAGGCTGTGGTCGAGGTGATCAGCCAGGGGGCGGCCGGATCGTGGCAGATGGTGAACCGCCACAAGACAATGAAGGACGGCAAGTTCGACTATGGCTTTGCCGTCGACTGGATGCGCAAGGATCTCGGGATCTGCCTTTCCACTGCGAACGAGACCGGCGCCAGCCTGCCTGTCACCGCGCTTGTCGACCAGTTCTACAAGGATGTGCAGAAGATGGGCGGCAACCGCTGGGACACGTCGAGCCTCATCGCACGACTGCGCTCGGCCGGCTGACGTCACCCCTCACATCTTCTGTTCGAAAATACCTCGGGAGGGTCCGGGAGGGCAGCGCCCTCCCGGCGGATCGGCCGCACATGCGGCCGAAACCCGGTCAGGGAATGATCCGCGTGTATTTCGTGCCCTCGAGCGTCGCTCCCGCGATGAAGCCCGACTGACCGAAGACGAGGGCAATCACCGGCGCCAGCGTCGTGGTGGTGTCCGCCGCAAGCGACCCGCCCTGATCGGGCAGCGCGTATTTCGCGTCGGCGCCCACCGCCCAGCCATCGGCGGCGCGGAAGTCGGCCAGCGCAGGCTGGGTCATGAAGAAAAGCGCGTGGGCATATTGCTGCGCCCCGATCTGCAAGCCCCAGCTCGCCTGCGCGGCGGAATAGTAATCCACCGTCACGTCGTTGATCCGCAGCGCGCCGCGCCCGTAGGCGCCACCGAAGACGAAGCCCGCCTCGGTCATCAGCGGCATGTAAAGGACACCCGCCGCCTTGGTCATCAGGTCCTGCGTGCCGGGATAGCGCGAGGTCAGGAAGTCGCGCGTCGCATCCACCCGCGCGTCGAGCCGCGCGGCGCCGTTGCCGCCGATGCCATTGCCGCAGGCCGACAGCCCCAGAAGGGCGCCCCCCGAAAAAACCATGTTGCGACGGGAAAGTCCGTTCATCTTACTGCTCCGCTCTCGAATACCCATGCCGGCCTTATCCGGCCGGTCCCATACCATCTATAGGGCAGAACACCCCGCCTGTCATTAAGTGTTGTAGGCCCTCACGCGATCTTGCGCGGACAGCCGCTTCAGCGGCCAAGAAGCCGCGCTGCGTCGGGCGCGAAATAGGTGAGAACCCCGTCGCAGCCCGCCCGCCTGAATGCCATCAGGCTTTCGAGGATCACCTCCTCCTTCACCCAGCCGTTCAGGATCGCGCCCTTCATCATCGCGTATTCGCCCGAAACCTGGTAAGCGAAGGTCGGCACGCCGAAGCTTTCCTTCACCGCGCGGCAGATGTCGAGATAGGGCATCCCCGGCTTGACCATCACCATGTCGGCGCCTTCCGACAGATCGCGTGCGACGAGCCTGAGCGCCTCGTCGGCATTGCCGGGGTTCATCTGGTAGGTCTTCTTGTCGCCCTTCAGCGCTCCCGACGCGCCCACCGCGTCGCGGAACGGGCCATAGAAGGCGCTCGCGTATTTCGCGGCGTAGGAGAGGATCGTCACGTCCTTGTGGCCCGCGCCCTCAAGTGCCCGGCGCATCGCGCCGATCCGCCCGTCCATCATGTCCGACGGCCCGAGAATGTCGGCCCCGGCCTCGGCCTGCGCCAGCGCCATCCGGACCAGCGCCTCGACCGTCTCGTCATTGAGGATCACGCCGTCGCGCACAAGCCCGTCATGGCCGTTGGAATTGTAGGGATCGAGGGCCACGTCGGTCATCACCGCGATCTCCGGCACGGCCGCCTTGATCGCCTTGACCGCCCGGTTCGAGAGGTTTTCCGGGTTCCATGCCTCTTCGCAATCTTCGGTCTTCAGCGCCGGGTCGGTATAGGGAAAGAGGCAGATCGCCGGGATACCGAGCGCCGCGGCCTCCTCGGCGGCGCGCACCGCCCCCTCGACCGTGCGTCGCACCACGCCCGGCATCGACGGCACCTCGGCGTCGGCCCCCGGCACATCGGTCACGAAGATCGGCCAGATCAGGTCCTTCACCGACAGCCGGTGTTCCTGCACGAGGTCGCGCAGGGCGGCGGTGCGGCGCAAGCGGCGCAGCCGCGTGGCGGGGAAGGGGGCCTGGATCGGGGTCATGTCACGCACTCTGGTCTCGGTCGGACCAACGGGTTACATGGATCGGGGCGCATCTCAAGGGTGGAAACCGTCGCAGGGCGCGGCTAGCATCGCCCGAAAGCGTCGCCGGGGGCAGGATTTGGACTGGACTAAACTGATTTTCGACCTGATCGACCTCAGGTCCTTTTCCAACCTCTGGTACTGGATCGCATTGGCCGTCACATGGTCGTCGGCGTCGCACTGGGTGCTCGGCATCCCCTACGACATGGTCCTGCGCGCGCGCCGGACCGGCGGCCAGGCCGAGGCGGACCTTGAAGACATGGCGCGAATCAACATCGGCCGCATCCTCTATATCGAGCGCGAGGCCGGGGTGATCCTGCTCGCCATGACGGCCTTCGCGCTGACCTCGCTGGCGCTTCTGGGCTTTGTCTACAGGGTGGAATTCTGCCAGGCCGTGTTCCTCATCGCGCTGCCGCTCTTCCTCGTCGGGCTGATGAGCGTCGCGACCGCCCGCAAGATCGAGGCGGACGGCGACAAGGGCGAGGCGCTCCGCCGTCGGCTGGCGCTGCACCGGATCACCGTGCAGGTGATCGGCATGATCTCGATCTTCGTCACCGCCTTCTGGGGCATGCTTCAGAACTTCAACATCTCGATCCTGCCCGGCTGACGGTTCGCGACGGCGCGGGGTTCGGGAATGAAATCCGACAGGTTCGACCGCCGCGACGGCGATTTCCGATTCAACATGGCCGCAAAACCCTCTAGGGGAAGGCGATGACCTCGCCCGCCCATATCACCCTCTCCGGCGCCCCCGAAGGCTTCGACGCGCGGCTTCTGGCCCGCGAACTGGCGCGCGGCATCCCCGTTCTCCATGTCGCGCGCGACGACAAGCGGATGGAGGCGATGCGGGCCGCGCTGGCGTTCTTCGCCCCGGACGCGCTGGTGCTGACCTTCCCGGCCTGGGACTGCCTGCCCTATGACCGGGTGTCGCCCAACGCCGATGTCTCGGCGACCCGGATGGCGACGCTCGCGGCGCTGGCGCAGGGCTTGCCCGTGCCCTTCATCCTTCTCACGACGCTCGGTGCCGCGACCCAGAAGCTGCCGGCCCGAGAGGTTCTGAAGGCCGCCGCCTTCACCGCCCGCGTCGGGCAGCGCATTGACGAATCCGCGTTGCGGCAGTTTCTCGTCCGCATGGGGTTTTCGCAAAGCCCCACGGTGACCGAGCCCGGCGATTACGCGGTCCGGGGCGGCATCATTGACATCTACCCGCCGGGCGAGGGCGGGCCGGTGCGGCTCGACCTCTTCGGCGATGTCCTCGACGGTGCGCGGCGGTTCGATCCGGCGACCCAGCGGACGACCGAGAAGCTGTCGGTGGTGGAACTCGCGCCGGTCTCCGAGGTCATCCTCGACGAGGCGGCGATCACCCGGTTCCGCCAGAACTACCGCATCGAATTCGGCGCCGCCGGCACCGACGATCCGCTTTACGAGGCGGTCAGCGCCGGGCGCAAGCACGCCGGGATGGAACACTGGCTGCCGTTCTTCCACGAGCGGCTGGAGACACTCTTCGACTACCTGCCGGGCGCCAGCGTCATGCTCGACGACCAGATCACGCCGGCGCGTCTCGCACGCTGGGAAGGGATCGAGGACCAATACGACACCCGCAAGGAGGCGATGAAGCGCAAGGACCGGCTCGACACCGTCTACAAGCCTTCGGCGCCGGATCTCCTCTATCTCGACGATGCCGGCTGGGAGGCGGCCGTCGCCGGGCACCGGGTGATCCAGCTCGTTGCGCTGCCACAGGCGACGGGGCCGGGCATTCTCGACGCCGGCGGGCGCATCGGACGGAACTTCTCGCCCGAGCGCCAGCTTGAGAACGTCAATCTTTTCAGCACGCTCGCCGATCATCTGAATGCCCGCCGCGCCGATGGCCAGGTGATCGTTGCCTCCTATTCCGAGGGCGCGCGCGAGCGGCTGAAGGGGCTTCTGGAGGATGAAGACGTGGTCGGCGCCACGCCGATCCGCGACATCCGCGACGTGGCGCAAGGCAAGGGCGGCCTCTTCCTTGCCGTCTGGGCGCTCGAACACGGGTTCACGGGCGACGGCCTGACCGTCGTCTCGGAACAGGACGTGCTTGGCGAACGGCTGATCCGGGGCGCAAAAAAACGCAGGAAAGCCGAGAACTTCCTGACCGAAGCTCAGTCGCTCTCGCCCGGCGATCTCGTCGTCCATGTCGATCACGGCGTCGGCCGCTATACCGGGCTCGAGACGATCACCGCGCTTGGCGCGCCGCATGATTGCGTGGCGCTCGAATATGCCGGCGGCGACCGGCTGTACCTGCCGGTCGAGAATATCGAACTTCTGAGCCGCTACGGCCATGAGGAGGGGCTTCTCGACAAGCTCGGCGGCGGCGCATGGCAGGCCAAGAAAGCGCGGCTCAAGGAGCGTATCCGCCAGATCGCCGAGCGCCTCATGCGGGTCGCTGCGGAGCGTCTTCTGCGCAAGGCGCCGATCCTCGAGGCGCCGCATCACGAATGGGACGCCTTCTCGGCCCGCTTCCCGTATCAGGAGACCGACGACCAGTTGACCGCGATCTCGGACGTTGTCGACGACCTTGGCGCCGGGCGGCCGATGGACCGGCTCATCGTCGGCGATGTCGGCTTCGGCAAGACCGAGGTGGCGATGCGCGCCGCCTTCATCGCCGCATTGACCGGCGTTCAGGTCGCGGTGATCGCGCCGACGACGCTGCTTGCCCGCCAGCACTTCAAGACCTTCGCCGACCGCTTCCGCGGCACCGCGATCACCGTGCGGCCCTTGTCGCGTTTCGTCTCGGCCCGTGACGCGCAGGCGACGCGTGAGGGGCTGGCCGAAGGCACCGTCGATATTGTCATCGGCACCCATGCGGTGCTGGCGAAGTCGGTGAAGTTTCGCAACCTCGGCCTTCTTGTCATTGACGAAGAACAACATTTCGGCGTTCAGCACAAGGAACGGCTGAAGGAGATGCGGTCGGAGATCCATGTCCTCACGCTGACCGCGACGCCGATCCCGCGCACCCTGCAACTGTCGCTGACCGGGGTCCGGGATCTCTCCATCATCGGCACCCCGCCGATCGACCGGCTGGCGATCCGCACCTATGTTTCGGAATTCGACACGGTCACCATCCGCGAGGCGCTTCTGCGCGAACGCTACCGGGGCGGGCAGTCCTTCTACGTCGTTCCCCGCATCAAGGATCTGCCCGGGATCGAGGACTTCCTGAAGACCCATGTGCCCGAGGTCTCCTACGTCATCGCCCACGGCCAGATGGCGGCGGGTGATCTCGACGAGCGGATGAACGCCTTCTACGACGGTAAGTACGACGTGCTGCTGGCCACCACGATTGTTGAAAGCGGCCTCGATATTCCCACCGCGAACACCATGATTGTTCACAGGGCGGATATGTTCGGCCTTTCCCAGCTTTACCAGATCCGGGGTCGGGTCGGCCGCTCCAAGCTCCGCGCCTATTGCTACCTGACGACGAAGCCGCGCGCCCCGCTGACGCCCAACGCCCAGAAGCGGCTCAGGCTTCTCGGCAGCCTCGACAGCCTCGGCGCAGGCTTCTCGCTCGCCAGCCAGGACCTCGACCTGCGCGGCGCCGGAAATATCCTCGGCGAGGAGCAGTCGGGCCATATCACCGAAGTCGGCTATGAGCTTTACCAGGCGATGCTCGAAGAGACGATCGCCCGGATCAAGGCGGGTGACCTCGACACGCCGACCGCCGAGGATGGCCAGTGGTCGCCGCAGATCAATCTCGGCGTGCCGGTGATGATCCCGGAAAGCTATGTGCCCGACCTCGACGTTCGCCTCGGCCTTTACCGTCGACTCTCGTCGCTGACCACGAAGGTGGAGCTCGAAGGCTTCGCCGCCGAGCTGATCGACCGCTTTGGCCCGGTCCCGAAAGAGGTGAACACGCTTTTGCTCGTCATGCGGATCAAGGCGATGTGCCGGCGCGCGCATATCGGCCGGCTCGATGCCGGACCGAAGGGGGCGACGGTGCAGTTCCACATGGACAAGTTTCCCAATCCCAAGGGCTTGGTCGATTTTCTTCAGGCACAGAACGGGCTTGCCAGGATCAAGGACAACAAGATTGTCGTGCGCCGCGACTGGACGCGCGACAGCGACCGGATCAAGGGCGCCTTCGCGATTGCCCGCGACCTTGCCGAAAAGGCCGAGACGAAGCCTTCTGTGAAGGCCTGACGTTCAGAACCGCTCCGACCGGTGCATGAGCAGGTAACAGGTCGACGAACAGATGAGCGCGCCGATGATGACCGGGACCGCCGTGCCGTCATAGGCCAGCCCGACCGGCGCCGCGATCAGGGCCGCGACCACCGTCGAGATTGCCGTGATGACCGAGGTCGCCATCCCCGCGATATGGCCGAGCTTCTGCATGGCAAGCGCGTTGAGGTTGCCGAAGGTCAGGCCGGCGATGAAGAAGATGCTCGTCCCCCAGATGTAGAAGACCGCGAAAGAGGCCATGCCGCCAACCAGGTGAAGCCCGATGAGGGTCACGGCGACGAGCGACAGAACCGCCGAGCCGGCATAGGCAAGGGTCGCAAGCCGTCGCATCCCGACACGCATCACGAGGCGCGAGTTGATGAAGGACGCCGAAGCAGAAAAGGCCGCTATCCCCGCGAACCAAAGGGGAAAACTTTGCGCCATGCCATAGGTCGTGTCGAAGACCTGCTGGATCGAGGACAGCAGCGAGAACATCTGCCCGAAGCCCAGGGACATGACGAGGATATAGACCCGGACCTCGGCGGAGGACAGCACCTCCTTCAGCCCCAACCAGAGATTGCCGGCCGTCAACGGCCGCCTGTCCTCCGGGGCAAGCGTCTCTGCCTGCCGGAGCGATACCCAGCTCAGCGACACCAAGGCGAAAAGGATGTAGGCCAGGAAGATCGCGCGCCAGCCGAAGTTGCCGATGATCGCCTGACCGATCAGCGGCGCCAGCGCCGGGACGACCATGAACACCATCATCACGAAGGACATGATCCGCGCCATCTCGCGCCCTGCATAGAGGTCCCGCACCAGCGCCATGCCGACAACACGCGACGTCGAGGCGCCAAGACCCTGCAGGAAACGGGCGAGAAGCAGCGCCTCAAGCCCCGTACTGTGCCAGGCGAGCGCCGCGCCGATGACGTAGAGCGCAGCACCCCAGGCGATGGTGATCTTGCGCCCGATGGCGTCCGAGATCGGGCCGACGAACAGCGTGCCGACCCCCATGCCAAGGACGAAGAGCGACAGGACGAGCTGCGCGTTGTTGACGGCGTCCGGCGATAACTCTGCCGAAATGGCGGGCAGGGCGGGCAACATGGCGTCGATGGAAAAGGCGATCGTCGCGAACAGAAGCGCGAGCATGGCGGTGAACTCGCCTGCGGGCAAACGCCGGACGTGCTGAGGAGTGGCGTCAAACATTCGGCGGTTCCTTCGTGGCTTGAATGGCTTCGTCGATAATTCTCAACCAATTTGAGGTGGGCTGGGCGCCCTGGACCGCATAGCGGTTGTCGATAATGAATGTCGGCACGCCCGACACGCCCCGGGCCCGCGCATGGGCGTCCCGGGCGCGGATATCCTCGGCATCGGCGTCGCCGTCGAGCAGACGGCGCACCATCGCCCGGTCGAGGCCGACCTCGCCGGCGATCTCTGCCAGCACCTCGGGGTCGCCGACATCACGCCCGTCGCGCCAGAGCGCGCGGAATAGCGCGGCGACCATCGGAGTCTGGCGCCCCTCCAGCCCGGCCCAATGGATCAGCCGGTGCGCATCCAGCGTGTTGGCCTGCCGGGCGATCCGGTCGAGGTTCAGCTCCACCCCGGCCGCTGCCGCATGCTCGACCAGCGGCGCGTAGGCGCGCACCTCTCCGTCCTTGCCGCCGAACTTCGCCTCCATGTAGTCGCGCCGGTCCATCCCCGCTTTCGGCATCTCGGGGTTGAGCTGGAACGGATGCCATTCGACCGTGAACGGATGGTCAGGATGCGCCTCGAGCGCGCGGTCGAGATAGGCCTTGCCGACATAGCACCACGGGCAGGCAATGTCGGAGATTATATCTAACCTTATCATTACGTTGCCTTCCATTCTTCGCGTAATGCGCGGCGATTGATCTTGCCGTTCGCGGTCACCGGGATCGCCGCGCGCCTCAGATAGAGCCGGGGCTGCTTGTAGCGTGCAAGGCAGGTATCGGCATGGGCGGTCAGGTCTTCCTCGGTCGCCGTTCCGGCGTAGAACAGCGCGATGACGCTGGCGTCGGCCTTGATAGGCAATTCCACTGCCGCGCTGGCCGTGACACCGGGATGGGCGGCCATGGCAGCCTCGATCTCCACCGGAGAGACGCGGAACCCGCCGGCGTTGATCATGTCGTCGGCACGCCCGAGGCTGGTGATCGCGCCGTCCTTAGCCATCGACACCATGTCGCCTGTCTGGAACCAGTCGCCTTCCGGCGCGCGGATTGTTTCGCCCTCGACCGTGCCGAGGAAGAGGCCCGGATCGCTCCGGTGCACCGCGAGGATGCCGTGGTCGCCGCGCGGCACCGGCGCGCCGCCGGCATCGAGGACCGCGACGCGACGGCCGCGCTGCGGGTAGCCGGTGGCGCCATCGGGGGCGGGCCGGCCGGGCGATGAGGAGACGAAGGTGGAGCATTCCGACATGCCCATCGCCTCGTGCAGGTCGGTGCCGGTGGCGGCGCGCCACCCCTCGCGGATCGGGAGCGGCAGCTTTTCCCCGGCCGAGAGCCCGTGCCGCAGGCGGGGCAGCGACAGCACCGGATTTTGGCCGAGGATGCGGCGGTAAACGCCCGGAACAGCAGCAAAAATCGTTGCGTCGAATCGCTTGGCCAGAAGCGGCAATTGATCGGGCCCGACACCTTCCGCCGCGACCATCGCCGTGGCGCCTGCGGCCCAGGGATCGAAGAGGCCGGCGCCGAGCGTATAGGTCCAGTTGAGCGCCCCGGCATGGAGAAGCCGGTCCTCGGCCCGGATGCCGATCCAGTCCTCCGCCATCATCCGCCGTGCCCAGACGGCGCGATGGGCATGGGCAACGGCGCGGGGCGTGCCGGAGGTGCCGGAGGTGAAGACGATGTAGCCAAGTCGATCGGGATCGCCCATGACCCAGTCGGCGGGGGCGAGCCCCTCGAACCGCCGCAATTCGGCCTCCGCAAGCACCGGGCAGGGCGGCGCATCGGGCAGGGCCACGCCCTCGGCCGCGACGATCAGACGGGGCGCGATCACCGCGCAAAGCTTCGCGACCTCGCCCGGCGTCAGCCCGGCGGCGGTCGGCACCGGAACCAGGCCGGCGGTGACCGCGCCGAGAAAGGCGAGGGGAAAGCTCACCCCGTTACCGAGGCGCAGCAGCACCCGGTCGCCGGGGACGAGGCCAAGCGACAGAAGCCCGGTCGCGACGCCGCGCACCGCCGCCTCCAGCCGCCCGTAGCTCCAGCGTTCGGCGCCCTGCGGCCGCAGGATCTGAAGCGCGATATGGTCCGGCCGCGCCTCTGCCGCGCCAAGGACGTGGCGGGCAAGGTTGAAGGGCGCGGGGCAGGGATCGACGGAAATGGGATCGGTCACCGACAGCATTTGCCCTCGCTACGCCTCTCGCCGGGGCGTTGCAAGCCGGGGTGGATTGGCGTTATTGCACAGACACGCCCCTTGGAATGAACAGATGAGCGATATCGACCCGACCGGAATCATCCGCATCGCCCGTGCCGGCGCCAGCACCGAGGAACCGGCCGAGCCGCTCAACCTCGGCCGCCGGGTGCGGGAACTGCGCAAGGAACGCGGCTGGACGCTGGAACGGGCGGCCGGACAGGCTGGGCTTGCGCGCTCCACCCTCTCGAAGATCGAAAACGGCCAGATGTCGCCCACTTACGAGGCGTTGAAGAAGCTTGCCGAAGGGCTGGCGATCACCGTGCCGCAGCTTTTCACCCCGCCGTCGCGGGCCCAGGTCTCGGGCCGGATGGCGGTGACCAAGACCGGCGAGGGGCAGGCCCATGCCACCGCGACCTACGAGCACCGGCTGCTGGCCGGCGCGCTTCGCGCCAAGCAGATGCTGCCCTACACCGCGCGGATCCGCGCCCGCAGCGTCGACGAATTCGACGGCTGGGTACGCCATGACGGCGAGGAGTTCCTTTTCGTCCTGACCGGCGTGGTACGGCTTTACACCGAGTTCTACGAACCCGTCGAGCTGCGTCGCGGCGACAGCGCCTATTACGACGCGACGATGGGGCACAACGTGATTTCCCTCAGCCCGGAGGATGCGACGATCCTCTGGGTGACGAGCCTTGCATAGCGCCCGCAGCGGCGGAAAAGGAGATTTCGATGCGTGTCGCCACCCAGCCGATCGACGGCCAGAAACCCGGAACCTCGGGGTTAAGGAAGAAGACGAAAGTCTTCATGTCAAAGGGTTATCTTGAAAACTTCATCCAGTCGATCTTCGATGCGACCGGCGGCGCGACAGGCAAGACCTATGTCGTCGGCGGCGACGGGCGCTATTTCAACGACAGCGCGACGCAGACGATCCTGAAGATGGCGGCGGCGAACGGGGCAGAGCGGGTGATCGTCGGGCAGAACGCACTGCTCTCGACGCCTGCCGCCTCGCACCTCATTCGGTTGATGGCCACCGACGGCGGCCTCATTCTTTCGGCCTCGCACAATCCCGGCGGGCCGGAGGAGGATTTCGGCGTCAAGTTCAATACCGCGAACGGCGGCCCGGCGAGTGAGGCGGTGACCGAGGCGATCCTCGCCCGCACGACGGAAATCCGCGAATATTTCATCGCCGACCACACCGACATCGACCTGTCGAGGATCGGCACGCAACAGATTGGTGGAATGGAGGTTTCGGTCATTGACCCGGTCGCGGATTATGCCGCTCTGATGGAAGGCCTCTTCGATTTCCCGGCGATCCGGACGATGTTCGCGGCCGGCTTCCGGATGCGGTTCGACGCGATGTGTGCGGTGACTGGCCCTTATGCGCGTGAGATCCTCGAACGCCGTCTGGGTGCGGCGCCGGGAACGGTGGTGAACGGCGATCCGCTGCCGGATTTCGGCGGCATGCATCCCGACCCGAACCCGACATGGGCGCAGGCGCTGATGGCGGAGATGTTCGGCCCCGACGCGCCGGATTTCGGTGCGGCCTCGGATGGCGACGGCGACCGCAACATGGTGGTCGGGCGTGGTATCTACGTCTCGCCCTCCGACAGCCTCGCGGTTCTGGCGGCGAATGCCCATCTCGCGCCGGGTTACCGGGGCGGGCTGAAGGGCGTGGCGCGTTCGATGCCGACCTCGACGGCGGCGGACCGGGTGGCCGAGGCGCTCGGCATCGGGTGCTATGAGACGCCGACCGGATGGAAGTTCTTCGGCAACCTCCTCGACGCCGGAAAGGCGACGCTCTGCGGCGAGGAAAGCTTTGGCGCGGGCTCCGATCACGTGCGCGAGAAGGATGGGCTCTGGGCCGTGCTTCTGTGGTTGAACATCCTTGCCGAACGCAAGGAAAGTGTTTCGGAAATCATGTCCGGCCACTGGCACCGCTTCGGTCGCAACTACTATTCCCGCCACGATTACGAGGCGCTGCCGGTCGAGGTCGCGAACCGGGTGATGGCCGGGCTTCGCGACAAGCTCGCCAGCCTGCCGGGGCAGGAGGTCGAGGGAATGACGATCGGCGCGGCCGACGATTTCGCCTATGCCGACCCGGTCGATGGCTCGGTCTCGAAGGGGCAGGGGCTGCGCGTGGTCTTCACCGACGGCTCGCGGCTGGTGCTGCGGCTCTCGGGGACTGGGACCGAGGGAGCAACGATCCGGCTGTACCTAGAGCGCTACGTCGCGGTGCCGGAGGGCCTTGCCGACGAGGTGCAGGCGGCGCTGGCGCCGGTGATCCGCGCGGCGGAGGCGCTGGCGGGGATCCGGGCCGAAACCGGGCGCGTGGCGCCGGACGTGATCACCTGAGCCAAGGCCGGGGTGCGGCCCCGGCCCCCCGACGTATTTAGGGCAAGCTGAAAGCCGGATCAGCTTCGGATGCGGCGCCCCTCGGCGTCGAAGGAGAAGGTCTTGTCCGCGTCGTAATCGAGGGCGATGGCCTCACCCACGCGGTGATCGTGCTGACCGAAGAGCCGGACGGTCACGACGTCGCCGGAGGCGAGCGTGACCAGAAGGTTGGTGTCGCCGCCGAGCCGTTCGACATGGGCCACCGTTCCCTTGAGCCGGCCTCCCTCTGCCACCCGCAGGTGTTCGGGGCGGATGCCGAGCGTCGCGCCCGCCGCGCCGAGGGGGCCGGCGGCGAGGAAATTCATCGACGGCGCGCCGAGGAATCCGGCGACGAACTGGTTGTCGGGGTCGTTGTAGAGCGTCATCGGACTGCCCACCTGCTCGACCCGGCCGTCGCGCAGCACGACGATGCGGTCGGCCAGCGTCATCGCCTCGGTCTGGTCATGGGTGACGTAGATCATGCTGGCGCCAAGCTCGCGGTGCAGCCGCGCGATCTCCACCCGCGTGGCCATGCGCAGCGCCGCGTCGAGATTGGAGAGCGGCTCGTCGAACAGGAACAGTTCGGGCTTGCGGACGATGGCGCGGCCGATCGCGACGCGCTGGCGCTGGCCACCGCTGAGTTCGGCGGGACGGCGCTTGAGGTAGTCTTCCAGCGACAGCATCTTCGCCGCCATCGCCACCCGTTCGGAAATGACCGGCTTCGCCTCGCCCGCCTGTTTCAACCCGAGCGTCATGTTGCCCTCGACATCAAGGTGCGGATAGAGCGCGTAGGACTGAAACACCATCGCGATGCCGCGCTTGGCGGGGGGCGTCGTCGTCACGTCGCGGTCGCCGATGCGCACGGTGCCGGAACTCGCATCCTCCAGCCCGGCGATGACGCGCAGGAGCGTCGACTTGCCACAGCCCGAGGGGCCGACGAAAACGATGAATTCGCCGTCCTCGACGCTGAGGTCGATATCCTTCAGGACATTGACGTTGCCAAAGGTCTTGTTGATCTTGTCGAGGGTCAATGCGGTCATGTTCAGGTCCCGAATTCGATGGCGCGGCCGGTGCGGATACTTTCGTCGGCGGCAAGACAGATGGCGAGCGACTGCACCGCGTCGGACATGTGACGGGAGAGGTCGATATCCTCGGCGATGGCGCGCAGCAGGTAGGCCTGTTCGGCGTCGCAGAGATCCTGGTGGCCGGGCTCTCCCGGGAAGTCGATGTCGCGGTCGGTGCCGTCCGCGCCGTGAATGCGAAGCGCACCGACCTTGGTGTGGCCGTCGACGCTGTCGGAGGCCGGGTGCATGCCCGACAGGATCGACACCGCGCCCCGGGGCGAGATCACGTCCTTCACGAAATGCGCGACCTCCGACATCATCGGGCCCCAGCCGGCCTCGTACCAGCCGACCGAGCCATCGTCGAAGAGCACCTGGAACTGCCCGTAGTTGTACATGTCCGCTGCAATCTCCGGCGACAGGCGCAGGCCCATTCCATGCACGCGGACCGGCTTCGCATCGGTGATCTGGCACATCACGTCGACGTAGTGGACGCCACAATCGACGATCGGCGGGGTGGTCTGCATGAGCGCCTTGTGGGTCTCCCAGGTCGCGCCCTTCGACTGCTGGTTGAGGTTCAGCCGGAACACGTAAGGCCCGCCGAGGACGCGCGCCTCGGCGATGAGCCGCTGCCAGGACGGATGATGGCGCAGGATATAGCCGACCACGAGCTTGCGCTTCAGCCGCGCCGCCATCTCCACCACCCGCCGGGCATCGGCGACAGTGGTGGCGAGCGGCTTTTCGACGAAGACATGGGCGCCGGCCTCCATTGCCGCGCAGGCATAGTCGGCGTGGCTGTCGGAATAGGTGGCAATCACCACGATATCCGGGTGCGTCGCCTCAAGTGCGTCCCGCAGGTCGTTGAAAAGCGGATAGGATTGCAGCTCCGTCGGCAGGGCGGGGGACGAGCGGTTCACCAGCCCGACGATTTCAGACTGCGGATGGCGGTGATGGGCCAGCGCATGGCTCATGCCCATGGTGCCGAGACCGGCGATCAGCACCCTCATTTCACCGCTCCCGATGTGATGCCGCGGATCAGTTGCCGCGAGAAGATGACGTAAAGCACCAGCACCGGCAGGATCGCGAGGCTCAGCGCCGAGAGAACCGCGTTCCAGTCGGTCACGAACTGGCCGATGAAGACCTGGCTGCCGAGGGTCAGCGTCTTCGTGCTTTCTCCCGGCGCGAGGATCAGCGGGAACCAGAGGTCGTTCCAGATCGGGATCATGTTGAATACCGCGACCGTCGCCATCGCCGGCCGCACCAGCGGCAGCACGAGCCGGAAGAAGATCGCATATTCGTTCATCCCGTCGATCCGCCCGGCATTCTTCAGATCGTCCGAGACCTGGCGCATGAATTCCGAAAGGATGAAGACCGCAAGCGGCAGGCCCTGCGCGGTATAGACCAGGATCAGCGCCATAAGCGTGTTGACGAGCCCGGTCTGCACCATCAGCTCAAGGATCGCCACGGTGCCGATCCGGATCGGGATCATGATCCCGAGCGCAAGGTAAAGCCCCATCAGCGTATTGCCGCGGAACCGGTATTCCGAGAGCGCGTAGGCCGCCATCGCCCCGAAGAGCAGGATGAAGAAAAGGCTTGCCGCCGTGACGACGAAGGAGTTCTGGAAGTAGAGCAGGAAATCGCCCTGCTTCATCACCGTCTGATAGCCGATC
>NCEA01000041.1 GCA_002280515.1 Rhodobacterales bacterium 32-67-9 | reverse complement strand
GCATATGTGGACACCCCCTTCGTCAAGTCTTTCCTCAATGCGTGTCGAATCCGGTTGGGTGCTTGCATATGTCCGGCCTCGTAGTGCGGCCGGATGGCCGCGGGCCCTGATGATATCCGCGGATCATGGTCCCTATCAAAACATCGCGCTTTTCAGCGCTGCCTCGCGAACGGGTTTTCCTGATCCCCGGCAAAACCGGTAGTCATCACGCTTCTTGGGCAGACCCTCCGAACTGTTGTGACGCTAGTGCGTCGTGACTTATGCGGCGGCTGCTCCGAAGACGGTCTTGTGTGCCATTACCGCCCAGCAGATCCGTGCCATCTTGTTGGCCAAGGCCACCGTTGTCAGGCGTGCAGATTTCGCCTGTAGGAGCTTTCTGACCCAGTTCATTAATGGCCCCTCGGTTGTTCGTCTCGAGAAACCGACGACAGCCGTCGCCCCGATGACAAGCAAGGTTCTCAAATATCGGTTTCCGGCTTTCGTGATCCGTCCCAACCGTTCCTTGCCACCGGATGAGTTGGATCGCGGCGTCAGGCCGAGCCATGCGGCAAGGTCTCGTCCCGATCTGAAGGCAGCAGGGTCCACGACAGTGGCCGCCATTGCGGATGCGGTGATCACGCCGACGCCAGGGATCGTCGCCAGCCGTTGGCTGGCTTCGCTCGTGCGGTGCCATTCCAGGATTTTCCTCTCGAGCTCCTTTATCTCGGCATTCAAGGAGCCGATCTGCCGGGCAGAGGAAAACACAATGTCACGCACGAGCGGCGGCAGGTCGATCTCGTCTGCGCCGTGTGCAAGCACCCGCTCAACGAGATCGGCATGCCGTCTGATCCCCTTTGGCGCTACGACGCCCATCTCGGTGAGATGGCCGCGCAGGGCGTTCACAAGCATTGTTCTTTGGCGGACCAAGAGAGCGCGGGTCTTGTGGACCATGAGAATAGCCTGCTGCGATTCAGATTTGATCGGGACGAACCGCATGGTCGGCCTGGTCACAGCCTCGCAGATGGCTTCTGCGTCAACCATGTCGTTCTTCTGGCGCTTGACATAGGGCTTCACGTAGGACGCGACCATCAACCGTACTTCGTGGCCCATGGCAGAAAGCTCCCGCGCCCAGTGGTGCGCGGAGGGGCACGCCTCCATGCCAACCAGGCACGGTTCCAGCCTCGTAAAGAACTCGAGCATCTGGGAGCGCCGCACCTTTCGCGTGATGACGACTTTTCCTTCTGCGTCGACAGCGTGAACCTGGAAAACGCTCTTCGCGAGATCGAGGCCAATGATCATTCCGGACATATCCAACCACTCCTTCTTCCACCGCTTGTCGGCTTTTCGTCGCCATGAAGGCCGCGACGGTCGCGGTCCAGACGATGGAGCATCCCATGTACGCCCATGACGAATTCGAACCCGATCACTCCTCCTCGCCGACCGACACCATGATCCAGGACTTGCAGCTTTATGGCTACCGTCCCGCAGCGGGCGAGGCCGATCCCCGGATCACGCCCGACGACCACGTCATCCAGACCGCCGTTGCCGACATCTTCGACGCGCTGATCTCCACCATGGCCGACACCAGCCTCGATTTCGACCTCGACGAGATCCTGTGGTCGACCGTCAACACCTTTCACCGCGCCGCCGAACGGATCGAGACCAAGCTCGACGACAACGAGCAAGCGCAGAAACGCCTTCAGCGCGAACAGGACGGCTCCGAGGTGAAATCCGTCCAGCTTGAAACCCTGATCGACATCGGCCAGGGCCTGATCGACCGGCGTGAGAGCATGGAACTCTTCCGCGAAACCGCTGCCGACCTCTTCCTCAAGGCCACCGGCACGCACTGGTCACCGCGCTCGGGCTCGCGCACCAGCCATCGCCATCTGACCGCCGCGATGATCGACAGCCGCGACTTCATCGCCGCCAAGAAACGCGCAGAGACCGAGAGCCTGGTGCCCCCGGGACCGAAGGTTGCCTTCTCGGGCGGGGACACCACCGACCACCGGCTGATCTGGGACCGACTCGATCAGATCCACGCCAAGCACCCCGACATGGTGCTGCTGCACGGTGGATCACCCAAGGGCGCCGAGCGCATCGCAGCCACCTGGGCCTCCAACCGCAAGGTGCCGCAGGTCGCCTTCAAGCCGGACTGGATCAAACACGCCAAGGCCGCACCCTTCAAACGCAACGACCAGATGCTGGACTGCATGCCGATCGGCGTCGTGGTCTTTCCGGGCACCGGCATCCAGGACAACTTGGCCGACAAGGCCCGCAAGATGGGCATCCCGGTCTACCGCATGGCGACGGGCAGCGCGTGAGCGCTGCTTTTGGGGCGCGAGCGGCCCAAAGCCGCCATTAGGTGGCCTTCGAGCGCATGTCCGTCTCGCAGACCATACCAGTTATTTGAGAAGATGAATGGGCATCCCTAAAACAGCGTCTCGTCGGCTTGCATTTGCCGTCAGCGCTTCTTGCCGCACTCTTACTTCTTTGGCTTCATCTGCGGTCTCGCCGTTTCGGCCGCGAGACTTTCCGCCCTTAGGTCCTCGACGAGCTTTTCCAGCGCTGCGATATCAGCCTCGAAATCCTCCGGCTTGGGGACCGGGACAGTATCTGCGGCGGGATTGTCATGGCTGTGGGTGTTCGCCCGCGTCATGCCCTCATGGAACCGGATCGCGAGCGTGTCCGACAAGGTGACATAGCGCAGCAGTTGCGTCTGGATGACGTCCGTGCCTCTACGAACGATGTCCCTGAAAATGACCTCTTCTACCACGCGCTCGTAGGTGTCGCGCATCCGGCCATAGAGGTTCTTCATCTTATACTCATAGTCGGCCGGACTGCTGGCGAGCAATTTGGGCAGTGGCGCGAAGTCGTTCTTGATTTTGCCTAGGCGCTTGGCGACGTTGAGACCCTTCCATACCATGCCGGCGGCATCGATCTTTCCGGCGGCGTCTTTGTCCCCGAAGAGCGCGATGGTTATCGGCTCGATCCCTTGGCCCTCGGCAGCGCCGCACAATTCGTTGAAGAAGATGATATCATGGGTGAACACAATCACCTGCCGCTGGCAAGCCTCCGCAGCGAGCCGTTTAGCAACCCGCGCGCTCCGGTCGCGGTCGAGAGATGATACCGGATCATCGACGATGATTGGCCCGGATCCGTCGGTCAGCGCCACTTCAGTGAGGAAGCCCGCGAGCGCGAGCGCCCGCTGCTCGCCTTCACTGAGAATTTCTGAGGTGACCTTGGTGAGTTTTGTCTGTGGATCGACCTCGAATTCGGCCTTGGTCTGACCACTTTTCCGCGAAAGGCCAACCTTGAGGTGCATTATGTCAAACCCGTCGCGCTCAGCATCAAAACGCTTCACCACCGCTGATGTGAGATGCTTATCAACCAGTTCGTTTGCGCGCTGCGTGATCCCCTTGGTCTGCACTTCTGAGAGTGCTTTTTCATAGGCCGCATCGATTGCGAGGAGATTCCGCCGCGCAACAAGCTTGGTGCGATTGGTGGCAAGGATCTTCTTGTCTTCGAGTTCGGCCTTCTCACCGGCCAGCTTCTCGCGCTCCTGCGCCTCACCAGCCTTGGCGAGCGCGTCCTTTTCGTCGCTCAGTTTCTTCGCCAATTCCTTCATCAAGGCATGCGGCGAGTCGAGCGGCGGAACTGACGCGCTGTCTCCATCCGCCAATCTCCCAATGGCATCCCTGCGCCGTTGCGTTGCTGACTGTTGGAAACTCAATAAGACGTCGGCAAGTTTCGGGTCGCGCTGTCGAATTTGTTCGATCCGGTCCCCAAAGCCTTCTGCGCTCAGCTGTATCAACGCCGGAAGCGCGTCGATCGCATCGGCCACCGCCTGCTCGGCCTTCGTCGCGGCGGCATCGAGAGTATCGTCCATGTATTTCTGGAAGCGTAGCATCCGCGCAGCGCCATCGGGAAGCAGCGGTTGCTGACACAGCACGCAGGCTGCCGGACCGCCGTCGCTTGATGTGACTGGAAAGTCGGCACTGACATACGACTCGCTCACCGAATAGTCGCGCGCTGCGGCCCATAGCGCGCGCCAGCTCTCGCTGCCCACGCCGGGAAGCGGTTCGTCCGTGAACAGAGCGCCTGCCGACAATTTCGCTGCCTGGCGCGCGGAGATGGCGCTTTTGCTCAGGGTCGTGAAACCAGAAAGGGCCGTGTCCGAAAAAGCGGTCGCAGCAGTTTCGCATTCTCCTGTGATCGAATTGACCCATCCGATGAGTGCGGTCAGGTCGGCGACGGCTGCTGATCCGGCCGACAGGATCGCCGTGAGTTCGTCGAGGCGTTCCTGATCCGCGGCCGAGAATTTGGCTGCCTCATCAAGCGTTGCATCGGCTGTGGCCTTGCCGAGCGTGCGATCAAACAACTGGGCCTTTGTCGAACGCTGAACCGGGAAGTTGATGGCCGTCAGGCTGACTTTGTTTCCCACGGCCGTCGCCCGCTCGGCTTCGAGGCTTTCTTTGAGCTTGAGGCAGACGCCATTGAGCCGGTGGGGCAGCGCGAGGCCAAAGGGTAAGTAGCGTATTTGGTTACCGCCATCGACATAGATCTGCGCGGAAAGTGTGTCAAACACCGCGATCTGCATGAGTTCTGGTGCGGCTGTCATTCCTGTCGTCCAGGCGACCGGCGTATCGCCTTTGCCCGAATCGATGATGATATCGGCCGACTGCGGCACGGTACCGCCGCCATAGACGTCCGAGAGGACCTTTAGCCTCGCGGGATTTTCAACGCGGGTACGGCACGCGGTGCGCAAGATGCGCACGAAGCCACTTTTGCCGCTGCCGTTGC
This sequence comes from Rhodobacterales bacterium 32-67-9, assembly GCA_002280515.1. Taxonomy (GTDB): domain Bacteria; phylum Pseudomonadota; class Alphaproteobacteria; order Rhodobacterales; family Rhodobacteraceae; genus Albidovulum. The sequence continues at coordinate 41,249 of NCEA01000041.1, read as the reverse complement.
GACCGTAGATTACGGTCAGCGCCTTGGGGCAAAAATTAAGTTCGGCCTTCGCGACGAGCCGATTGACATTCTGCACGTTTGCAATGCCCTTGAGCACGATCGGCTTTTGCTTCCCCCCGCCAAAATGTGCCTTGGCGAAAGGCACAGGCACCGGAGCTGGCGTTGTGAGCTCGAAGTCGGCCGCTTGCTTGATCATCGCCAGCAGCTCGTCGGTGTCCTTGCCGGATAGTGCATCACTGACTGCGAGCCGGCGCAGGGCATCCTGCCGCCACGGCGCCAGCTTCTTTGACCAGACTTCGATTTCGTCGATCGGCTCTGCTGTCATAGTTCCCCCACGCCTTCTAACCTGTTTTGCTATTCATTGCGTCGCTCGAAGTTACATCGACAAACTAACTTTTTGAAATGGCAGAGTTTCAGTCAAACAGTAGCGCAACCTAGGACAACCAATTTCGCGGACGATCAGGGTCAGCTTTTCATCGTACGCTTGGATAACGGCCAACCGGGAATAAGCCTAGGACCTGACACTCGTAGACTGGACAGCGAACATCCACTCTCCGCCCCTGCCTTTCCACTACGCGAGGCCAACGTGACCACCTATGAAGCCGGGAATTTGCAAATGCGCCCAATGATGCCGCTTTCAGACCTGTAGGTCTTCGACCTTTTCTAACTCGAGCCGGGCTTTGTCGTCGTCGAGACGCCACCGCCTCTTGACGTAGAAAACGAGCGCTTTCCGAGTTTTAATCGCCAAGTGTGTGTCCGCCTCGAAGCCATATTCCAGCCTAACTACCCGTGCCTGGGCGTGCGAGAGACCTGAGCGTGGGCGTATCCACAAGCGCACGAGACTGTGCCAGTCCGAGTCGAAAGGGAGCGGTGACGATCTATCCCGCGTCACGAAATCCGTTTCTTTAGAAATTCGGATCGGGAGATAGTCACGGTAGGCTGCGTGCTTGTAGCTCCATGCTCGGAGGTGAATTGACTCTCCGTCGAAATGAAACTGAACGGGGCTGATCCATTGCGGTTCGGATAGGCCGCTGTTCATGGACGTATACGTGATCTGAATGTCTCGTTCGTTTCTCATCGCGCGGTGAAGAGGGGCGATGACCGCGGGGTCCAAAATGCGCGTGGGTAAGGGGATGCTCGCTCTGGTGAAGGTTGTTTCATCACTTAGGAGGTCGAAGACTTCTTCGGGGCCGACAGATGACAATGCTCTGTGGTCGTGGCTCGAGAAGTAGGTCTTCTCCGTGGCATCGTAAACTGGCGGTGTCGGCGTCAGAGACAGGTATGTGCGGAAGTCCACTGCAGCTTGCGCTGTCGATATATCGAAGCGTAGCGTGAGGTCTCGGCGGTTCGCCTGACCCTTCCATGTAAGGCATTGATCCAAAAAAAGGATCCGTTCGCGTTGCGCATGTTTGAGAGATTCAAGGCTCATGTAACAAAGGCTACTTGACTCAACTCGCAAAGTCCATACAGTAACAATACATATAAAAACTGGACATACAATATGCGACTTCTTCACACAGCGGATCTTCATCTGGGCAGGCAGTTCATGGGACTGGGGCTCGAGGAAGACCACGAGGTCGTCTTGGGCCAGATCGTCGAGACGCTGGTGGCCGAGCGTGTGGAGGTGCTTGTGATTGCGGGCGATGTGTTCGACCGCGCCTCGCCCCCCAATTCAGCGGTCCGGCAGTTCAACCGTTTTCTCAAGCGCGTTGCGGAAGAGACGGAAGCCGCCGTCGTGATGATCTCCGGTAACCACGATTCAGGTGACCGGATCCAGACGATGTCGGTTTTTTCTTCTGCGTCACGGGTGCTTGTGCGCGGGATCGCCGATGCGGCCGAGGTCCCTCTGGTGTTGCGTGACTCGGACGGCGAGGTCGCCTTTTCGGCGCTGCCCTTTTCCTATGAATACGCCGCAAGGGAAGTCTTCGGTGATGAGACGATCAGCACGCCCACAGACGTCATCGAAGCTCAACTCACTGCAGCGAGGGCGCACGTGCCCAAGGGGGCACGGTGGGTCGTCGTTGCACATGCTTTCGTTGCCGGAGGAGCGGTCGGAGAGACCGAGCGCTCCCTGACCAGAGTTGGCGGCATCGAAACCGTTCCTGCGGAGGTTTTCGAAGGGGCGGATTATGTGTCTCTGGGGCATTTGCACAAACCACAGGCAGTGGGCTCCGCCAACATCCGTTACTCTGGTGCGCCGCTGGCCTTTGGTTTCGACGAGGCGGGAGACCAAAAGTCCATGACGATCGTCGATGTGAACAAGGAGGGAGTCGAAATCCGCACTGTGCCGTTTCGCCCGCTCAGGCAGGTGCGTTCGCTCACCGGGACATTTGCTGATATTCTCGCGGGAGCTCCCACAGAAGATTTCATCCAGGTCATCCTGACGGATGAAACGCCCTTGATTGATCCGATGAAACGCTTGAGGGCGACCTATCCCAACGCCTGCCACTTGGCCTACGCCCGTCAAGCGCGGGCCACAGAAGCCATAGCGCTTGGTGCAGCGCGCGCTGCGGTCACGCCGATCGAAATGATTGCCGATTTCCTGAATGTTGTGCGGGGCAGGGAGCCGGATGGCGCTGAGTTGGCAATCGTCGCCGACAAACTTCACGCTGCCAATGTTGCGGAGGGCCGGACATGAGACCCATTCGCCTCTCGCTCCAGGCCTTCGGACCTTTCGCAACGACCGAGATTGTGGATTTTCGCTCTGCGCTGGAGTTTGGAATATTCGGGATCTATGGCCAGACCGGGGCAGGGAAGTCGACGCTCTTTTCGGCAATGTCATTTGCGCTTTTCGGAGTGCCGACAAGGACTGACCAAGAGCCGCGTTCGCTGCGGTCAGACCACGCCGCTGCAGATCTGCCCACCGAAGTTGAGTTCGTCTTCGAATTGGGCACGAAAACCTATCTGATCCGCCGACGCCCGGCGCAAGAGCGACCGAAGGCGCGCGGAGAGGGGACGACCGCAGATGCTGCCGAGGCCTCGCTTTTCGACGTCACGGGGATCCCCGTCGAAGCGCTTGGATCGGGGCAATCTGGCAGGGTCATTGCTGAGAAGAAGGTTTCTTTGGTGGGGCAGCAGATTGAGGCGCTGCTGGGTTATGGGGCGGAACAATTTCGCCAGATAGTGCTCTTGCCACAGGGTAAGTTTGAAACGTTTCTGGCGGCCAAGACCGACATGCGTGTGGAAATTCTGCGTGAGCTCTTCGATGTTAAGATTTATCGCGATCTGGCCGCGAAACTGAAGGAAGAGGCCGCACAGGCGGAGCGCGCCCTACGTGATCAGCGTGCCCTTTATATGGTCCGACTGGAGGAGCAAGGCTTTGAAAGCTCCGAAGCGCTGGCACTGGGGATTACTAGTGCTGAAGCCCAGGTTGAAGAGAAGCGGCGCTTACAGACGGTTGCGGAGACGGCGCAGGAAGCCGCACGCAATGCTCTCACTGAAGCAGAGCAAATCGAAAAGGCCTTTGCTGGCGTCGAAAGCGCGCTGCAGGCACTCGACACTCTCGAAGCCAAGACCGTTGAGGTCGATGCCATTGCTAAGAAAGTCGAAGCTGTAACCAGGGCCTTGCAAGCGCGGGACCTTGAGACAGCATTGCACAATGCCGAGCGGGACAGTCGGGACGCATCAAAAGCTGCGACTGAGGCGGGAGGGGCGCTCGAAACCGCTGCAAATACTCGGCAGGAGGCGGCGCTGATACTTGCCCAAGCCACGGCCGGCAAAGAGCGGCTCCAGTCGGTTCAGGCCGACATGACCCGGCTGGAAGAGATCGAGGCAAAGGTTGGGCAAGCTGTGGAATTGCAGGCGGCATTTGACGGTGCTGCAAGGGAAGAGGTCAGGGCAAAAGGCGCTCTTGCCGAGTCCGAACGGGCGCGCGCAAAGCTCATCTCCTCGATCGATGCGGTCGATCAAAGGTTAGACCAAGCGCGCAAGTCTGAGACGACGCGAGGCAAACTGACCGGTGAACTGGCGGTCGTGAACCAAGAGCTGCTTAAGTCCAGCGCGCTTGCCAAGGCACAGCAAGCTGTCGCGGAAGCCGACGCAAAAGTTCAAGCAGCGACGATTGAGCTGGCTAGGAAGGCCAAAGCGGCAGAAGACGCAGATGCGGCCTTGTCGGAAGCAGAGGCGCGGCTTTCGCGCACGCAAGCGATCATCCTTGCAGAAAAATTGACTGATGGTTCGCCCTGTCCCGTCTGTGGGTCCCACGATCATCCTACGCCGGCGCGAGGCACCCCCGAGCAAACTGGATTGACCGAAGCGTTTCGCAGTGCGCAGACAGCAGCGAAGGCAGCAGCCGAAGCCAAGGTTCGGGCCGAAAGTGAACTGAACAGCTGCCGGACGCGACTCGACGAAAAGAAACGTGCGCTGGATGAACAGGAACGGCCTGAGCGCAGTTCGTCCGATCTCGAGGCCCAAAAGACACAGCTGATCAGTGAGCTCGCTGCCATCGGGGAGGCGGTCGATCTTGACGCGATGGCGGGGCGGTTGGGCGAACTCAAGCTTGAGCTAAAGGAATCTGAGACCTCTGAGACGGCAGCAAGGTCGGCCGCGGGCAAGGCTGAGGCAACTTCTGCGGCTGCGGGGGCCAAGCGCGACATCGTGGTTGGGGCACTCCCAGAGGGCCTGCGAACGCCCGAGGCAGTCGCGGCTCGACGAGCAGCTTTGCTGCGCGAACAAAGGCAACTTTCCGATGCGCTGGAGAATACAACGCAACGCGATCAAGCAGCGAGTGAGGCGCTGACGAGGGCACAGGAGCAGCTTGAAGCGGCGAAGCGTGCACGGGAGGCGCAGGCGCTGCGCGAAGCGAAGGCGCGTGGCGATTTCATTGCCCGTCTGCGCGAGGTCGGGCTGGACGAAGCGGGATACACGGGATGCAAGGTACATTTCCTTACCCTCGCCGCCGACCGACAAATTGTGAGTGACCATCGCGAAGCGCTGATTGCGGCACGCACAACGTGGCAAAACGCAAAGGCCGCTTGTGTAGGTCGCGAACGTCCAGACCTCGCCCCGCTCGTGCAGGCACACGATGACGCCGCGGAGGCAGTTAAGGCGGCCAACTCAGAATTGGCTGAGACTGCAACGAAGGTCGAAGCCTTGAAGAGATTTGGGGCGTCGCTCGCTGAGGCGCTGGCGCGAACAGAAGAGCTCGAGGTCGAAACCGGGCCGCTCCGAGGGCTGGCCGATCTTGCCAATGGCAAGAACGATTTCAACATGACGCTCGAAACCTTCGCCATAGCAGCCATGTTCGACCGGGTGCTCGAGGCGGCGAACATGCGGCTCGACCCGATGACGCGCGGTCGCTACCGGTTGGAGCGTGGGGTCGAGGGATCAAGTGGCCGCGGCAAGCGCGGGCTTGAGATCGAGGCTTTCGATATCAACACCGGCAAGGCGCGTCCAACATCGACCCTTTCTGGAGGCGAGACCTTCATATCTGCTTTGGCATTGGCGCTCGGCCTCGCCGACGTGGTCGAGAGCCTGTCTGGCAAGATCCGGATGGACACAATCTTCATCGACGAAGGCTTCGGCAGCCTCGATACGGAGAACGGGGCCGGAACGTTGGATCAAGTAATTCAAGTTCTGGCGGCCTTGACTGAAGGCAGCCGAGCCGTGGGGCTAATCTCGCATGTTGGGCTAGTGCAGGAGGCCATCCCACAAGGTTTCTACGTGCGTTCGACCCCAAGCGGCAGCTCTGTCGAAGAGCGGAGGGGGCATAAGTGATGGACCGTTGGATCTACCGAAAACCCCATAACCGCAGACTATCGACCGGGCGAACAGTTCCTGTCCGTGGCGTTTGGTTGAACCAGTCTAGTAGCGCGCAAGAGAAGGGTGCCAGTTTCAGACGAGTTTGCCCCTCATGCGGTGCGCCGATCGTCAGTGTCCATATGCCGAAAGGTGGCTGGGCCCACTTCGAAGGGCGTAAGGGGCTGACAGACATAAAGCACCCGTGTTTACACCTCGGCGAAGGGATTAGTCGGAGGCGTGATGAATCCACGCCTGATCTATTCGAGCTTGGGCTTTAGTGCCGACTTTCCCTTCGAGTTGCTTGCGAAACCACAATCCAAACACCACCTATAGAACTTCTAACCACATCACATACCACATGGAGTAAGAGATGACAGTAAATCGAAAAGGCACTTCTACCAAGGTTGCGTCGCTCGCGGCAGACACCCTGTTCAAGCCGGGCTCATCGAAGACCGCCCGTATGCTTGCTGGGTCGGCGCTGTCTCAGTCTCGAACCGACCGCCAAACGGGGGCGAAGATGGAGGACCTGGCTTCGAAGGTACTCCGCAGCGATCGCTACTCGGAAGACACAAAGACTCTCGCGGGTTCTGTTCTTTCCCAGTCGAACAAAAAGCGCTGAAAACAAACTTTGCAGCACTTCACGGAGATGGAGATGCTGCAAAGACACGTCTTCACCGAATAAGAATTGCGGTGTCAGGTGATCCTCCCGATCGTTATCGGGCACCGACCAAGTGGCGGATTCTTGATCGTAGAGTCAGAAGTATTACATAATCAAAATTATCGGTCTTTTTATAAGATGCTGATAATAATACGAAAAGTCACTGGAGAGAGTACCAAGCGCCCCGCCCGGCCCCATTGAGCGCGAGGTGACCGTCGGCAACAAGCCCTCTGAAATGCTGCTTCAGGGTGTTCCGGTTTTCGCCGGTCAGGCGTTCCGCATCGCCGATCGTCAGGCGGCCGTGGTCTCGGACCAGATCGAGCAGTCGAGCAGAGATTTCCGGCAAACTGCCTAACATCAGCTTCTCGCGCTCGACCTTCGCCCGCAGGCGCCGCATCTGGCGCTGAAGGGCTGTCAGGAAGAACGTCAGCCACGGACCCCAATCTGGCTCCTCCGAGCCAATCGTGCCTTGAGTCTGACGGAGCGCCAGATAGTACGCCTCCTTGCTCTGCTCGATCACGCTTTCCAAAGAGGAAAACGGTACATAGGCATAGCCTGCCCGCAGCAGAAGCAGCGTGGTCAGAACACGGCTGAGGCGCCCGTTGCCATCCTGAAAGGGGTGGATTTCCAGAAAGATCACCACGAAGATCCCGATCAGCAGCAGCGGATGCAGTTCGCCGTCGGCGATCGCTGTATTGTACCAGTCAACCAGTTCGGTCATGCGCGCCGGTGTGTCAAAGGGGCTGGCGGTTTCAAAGACGATGCCGATTTGCTGTCCCGCCTCATCGAAAGCTGCGATGGAGTTCGCCGATGTCTTCCAGGCACCGCGATGGCGCTCGTCCTTGGTGCTGTGGCGCAGCAGGTTGCGGTGAAGCTGCCGGATGTGGTTCTCGGTCACGTCGATTTCACGCCAGGATGCGAAGATCACGTCCATGACTTGCGCGTAACCGGCAACCTCCTGCTCGTCCCGGGTCTCGAATGTCTTGATTTCGAGGTTGGACAGAAGCCGTTGCACGTCCTGGTCAGACAGCTTGCTGCCTTCGATCCGGGTTGAGGACCCGATGCTTTCGATGGTTGCGACGCGGCGCAAGGCGGAGAGGCGTTCCGGGGCGAGGCTGCCGAGGGCCCGCCACGCCCCTTTGAACTCGTCGATTTCGGCGATGGCAGTTAGGATGGCCGGGGTGATGCGGAGCGACTGGGTTTGGATCATGCGCATTTTTCTACCCAATTACACCCAATTACTCAACCCCATTTCCGCACCCAATTACACCCATTAGCGGCAGCGGCCCTGATCTCAGGCACAATAGGCGGCCCACCCGAACCTCGGTCGGGCATAGCTGCACCGGGTCATGAGCGATATGACCGTCAGCTTGGCTGCCGATAACCCCGTCGCTCCTTCGCCCCGATCAGCCGGGAGGCCGCCGCCTCCGCCAAACTGGTAGTCGGATAGGACGCCGCCCGGCATTGCCCCCTGCCCCCGATCCGGCCCCAACGGCGTTCGACAATTATTTCGCCGAAGAGATCGGGCAGCACTTCGACCCGGTAGAACCTGGCCATGTTCAGATCGGGATCGACACGGTAAAGCAAATGGCAGGACATCGGGGCCTCCTGTCACCAGGATGAGTCCCCGGACCTGTCCTGTCCAATCAGAATTCTGAATCGGTGGCATGCTCACGATTCAGGATGCTGATACTTCCGCCAGGTTGCTGATGTCCTCGAACCACATCACCCCGAAGATAGACTTTGGATCGACGTGCCAGATCACGGCGATGCGGCCATCGGCTTTGCGGAAGCGCTCTCCGATCACCACCCGGTCATTTCCGTCGATACGCCAGACCCGGACTTCCAGGATGCCAGAGGTGTCATCGCGCATGCTCGCGCCTCCGGCAGAAAACTCGTTTGGCCGAGGTGGACAGTGCGTCCGTCAAAACATATCTAGTGGTGCTGATAGTGGTGATATGATGTCGCCACGCTTCGTTCGGAAGGGTTCCCTGTCGATGCATGTTCTGTCTCCCGCTCTTTGCGTTCTGGCGCTGATGTCTGTTTCTGGCCCGGCCCTGGCCCTCGACAGCTGGACCTCCACGACGGAACGAGGCCTGCCGGTTCTGAGCCTCGCGCAGGGCGACGGCTACGTTCGGATTGTCTGCGATCCTGATCGCGTCTTCGGACCGACGCCGAATGGCGCGGTGCTCGTGTCGCTCCCCAAGGACAAGGCACCGACCACCGTTGTGTTCCTGGCCAAGACCGGTGAGCAGGCTCGCTTGCCCGTCGCCAACGGAACCGCCGCGCAGGCAAAGGCCGATACTGCGGAATGGACCAAGATGGTGGAGATTCTGCGCAAAGGCGGCGAGTTCGCGGTGGTGTCGAGCGACGACAGCTTGAGCTTCGATACAGCACCGCTGCCCGATCTCGCCTGCGAGTGACCCCGGGCGCATCCAATTCCTACTCTGCATCGTTAAGGTCTACCCGGCCCGGCGCGCCTTGATCAGGCGCGCCACGATGGCCGTGAAGTAGCCGCCAACAACCGTCGCGCGCGGCAGCGAACACCAGGGGTCTCCCGCTGACCGATGCATGGCCTCAAGCGCTTCGGGGCGAACATAAACCGTCATCGGATTGCCGATGACCTTGACGCCCTCTGTCAAGCGATCGAAGCCTTTGGCCTCCGCTGTGAGCGGTCTGATATCTTCCTCGCCGGCCAGGTTTCTCAGCCGTTCGCGGCCCTCTCGGGCAAGTGCGCCCAGAACGTATTCCATCGAGACCCCATCCCGCGCGGCAATGCCGGCCAGGTCTGGCTCAAGAGTCAGTGGCAGGCGATAAAGCAGAACCAGCTTCACCTTCTTGACTTCGGCCGCAGACGCGACCGTCGCCCTAGCTGAAACCGACCGATCCGCCTCCCCTTCCCTCTTCCCGGGATCTCCTGCCGCCCCCGCTTGAACGACGGTCGAAGAAGGATCGGAGCGCCCGATTTCGTCGTCACTAACTGCGGCCTCACCTCGGCGTTCGGCCAGAAGGCGCGATTGTGCTTCGCGGGACGAGCGAAGGCGGGCGATGGCGTTTTGCTGCCCGGGTTCTTCGGCTGCAGGCGAAGGGGCGATGCGCGGTGGAATACGGAAGCGGCTCAATCGAGAACCACCTCATCGACTCCGGCGAGGATCAGCCGAGCCACTTCGAGCTGGCGGGAGATTGCATCTGCGATCAGCCTGCCGCCCGGTGCGCGGGCATTGGCCGCCGCAGCCGGTCCAAGCGGGCCGTGAAAGCCCAACTGTTCGAGGATCTTCGAATGCGGCACGATCACATCGAGATGGTCGAGCCGCAGGATTTCCATAAGGACATCCTGATCGCGCTTGGGCAGGAGGCTGAGGCCCCCTTCCCGTGTGGCGGCATCGATGATCTTCGGACCCGCATCCATCACCAGAACCCGAACTGCGGGAAAGCGCTCGCCTGCGGCGATTGAGGCGCGCAAATCGTCCATCCAGAGGACGGCGCGGTGCGTCATCTCCCATTCAGCAAAGACCGGCCGTGCCGGGATCAGCACCATGTCCGAGATCAGACAGAAGTCTTCCGTGTCCGTATGGGTGCCCGGTCGCGTGTCGATGACGACCAGATCGACGCCCCTGGCCTCTTCCTCTTCAAGGAGCGCAAGCAACCCTTCGACGGTTTCCGGCGGCAACAGGATCGACAAGGTCTCCGGCCAGGCGGGCTTCTTGACGGAATCCCAAGCGGCCAGTTCGAAACTGTCGCGCCAGCGGCCAAGCTGGGCGTTCACGTCGCCATCTATGAGCGTGATGCGCCGTCCGGCATCGAGTGCTGCCGAGGCGAGAAGCATGGCGGCGGTGGTCTTGCCGCTGCCCCCCTTTGTCTGGACGATGGTAATAACTTGCATGCAACCGACCCTTCGAAATCACTACACCTTCCCATGACCGGGCCGCGCCGAAGCAGCGCAAAACGAACCCGCCGAAATCCAAACTTTCCGTCCGAACCCATTGGTTCGGCGCGTATTTCTCCAGTTTCCGCGCCGCTCTTTAGGCATAGGGTTGTGAGAACGTCAAATGCCTTATGCCTGCGGTTGCACGAGTTCTGCCCAAACATTCATCTTTGTTGACGATATCTGCGGGTTAGCCACAGGCTGCGCCGCCCGGGCACTTTCCTGTCCTTTCGAATAGGCCGAACAGCCTGCCTTTTCGCCTCGTTGCCTGTTTGCATGTTTGCCTGTCGGCATGGAAAACCCGTTGCCAGTTAACCCGTTTGACCGGCGGCCAACCTGCCTGAATGACTGTCGGCAGGACGGGCAGCAGCGCAAGGCGACAGGCCGCCTGCCCGCCTGGTTGCCTGTTTGCATGTCTGCCTACCTGCCCGTCCGCCTGTTCGCATGGGGCGGTCCAAAACCCTCGGCTCGAGGCGCAGATGGCCTGACCGCGCGCCCGCTTGCCAGCTCGGCCTTGGACGCGAACTGCCGAGGACGATCCAGAACTCGGGCGCCATTCCACCCTCCCTCCTTCCCGGCAAATTGCCATCGGCTGATATCTGAAGACACGCCCGCCGATGAGCTCGCCGTCGCCCCATGACGTAGAAAACCGCACAAAATCAACGCGCTCACCCGGCGGGCTCGCTGCAACAGGAGGCCTGATGGCCGGGCGCAGGGCGGTCTGTCGGCGGGCGAGCCGCCGACCCCTGACGCCATATGGAGTCCTCACCGGCTGTCCGGTTTCCGCGGGCGGGCTCCTCTTCGGAGGAGCGGAAACCGGCCGGTGAGGACGGTTGGCTGGAAAGGCGACCTGTGGTACACGGGTGCTGCGACGCTGATAATGGTGTAACGACAACATGAATGGTTCACGCCTCTCCGATGATGACCGCGACCGGATCCGGGCACGCCTCGCCGCTGGCGAGACCGTCGGAACCGTGGCGCGCGGCCTTGGTCGGCATCGCCAGACGGTATCACGGGTGAAGGCGGATCTGGACCGCCAGGACGGAACCCGACTGGCGGTGAAGCTGAACTTCCGGGTGACCGAGGCCGAACATGCACATTTGCTGGCGGCTATCCGGTCAACCGACCTGACGGTTTCCGAGGCAATCAGGCATCTTGTCAGACAGGCAACCAGCCTTCTTGCCCTGCAGTCACCAGAGATCGAGGCGATTGCTGCCGCCCGGCGCGATCTCGCGGCGGTGGGCAACAACCTCAACCAGCTGGCCCGCCTCGGGGCCGTGGGTCGTTTGCACTGGAAGGCAGGGGATGCGGCCCTTGTCCGCAAAGTCGCGGCGCGGGTCGATGATCTGGTCGACGAAGTCGTGGGTCTTATCGCCGAGGCGCAGGGGCGTGCCAGCTTTGATCCCGTCGTGGTTCAGGCAAAGGCGGCAGCCAAATGACCCGCGCGAGCGTTGAAGATCTGGTTCTGGGCCATGTGCTTGATGGCAAGCGCCGGGGTCGGCCGGGCAGCGGCGCGGCCGAAGGTCGCCTTGGATTGCCGAAGGAGCGCCGCTCGCGGGCGCTTCTGCGCAATGCCACCGCGCCGCGCAGCTGGCAATCGGTCGTCAAGCGTATCGTGGGTGGCAGTACTCGCACGCCGCAAGAGTTGAAACGGCTTCTGGACTACGTCGCCCGGGAAGAGGGTGTGCAGAGCACCTGGTGCAATCTCGCGGGTTATGACCGCGACTTCGATCCAGAGCGCACCGGCCGGATTGCCCAGACCTGGTCGTCGACCTGGAATGGCGCGCCGAAGCGCGGCCATACCGACCACATCATCCTGAGCTTTCCACGCGGCGTGGATGCCGAACGCGCAGAGGCTGTCGCCCGGGACTGGGGGCAAGCGGTCTTTGGTTCGGGCGAGTTTGGTGATGTCTGGCGCTACGTCGCGGCGCTGCACAAGGACACCGACCATCTGCACGCGCATTTCGTGGTGGACAAACATGGCATTGAGCAGGGCCGTTTCATGTCGATCTGTCGCCATGCTGCGTTGAATTTCGACGTCATGCGCGAGCTGCACGCCGAGATCTCTCAGGAACATGGATTGAACATCGTCGCCTCGACACGGCTGTCACGCGGGCTGATCGAAAACGCTCCACGAGAAACCGAGATGCGCGCCGCCCATGCGTCCGGCAAGACCACGCCACCTCCCCCGCCGCCGATGTCAGATGGTGAGCGGGCGCGCAGGCTCGATGCGTTACAGGGCTTTGCCCGCGACTATGACGAGCTGGGCCACATCGCGGGCCTCGCCTCAGCCTCCGGCGCTGAACCAAGCGCCACAAGTTTCATGACCCGCCTTGCCGCAGCGCTCGGCGCGTCCGCTTCCGCTTTAAGACAAGGAGTTCCCCAGATGCCCGATGCCACCCTTCACGCCGAGGGCGATGCCGCTGCCCGGATCGAGACGGCGCGGGCGGAGATGATCGCCTCCGCCACCGAGGCCTGGGAGGCAATTCGGGCGATGGAGCCCTCGGCCGAGCGGGTGGAACTCGAGCGCAGCTTTGCTGATCAGGCGCGCGCCTCGCTGAAACTTGCGCCTGACAATCTGCTGCTAGCGGAACACGCCCGAGTTGCCGAGCGCAGTGCCGATCCCTATCACAATCCGACCCTCGCTTCTCTGGCACGGTTGGATCATGGCATGACCGACGGCATCTCGCTTGATGAGGGTCTGCGCGCCACGCTCGCGCATGTTCGCGACGAGATCGCCGAACGCTTGACGGCGCTGTTCTCGATCCGGGAAGACGAGCTTCGCATCGCGGGCACCTCCGTCGAAGAAATGGCCGCCCGCTTCAACCTGGCCGAACGCAGCGAAGGCCAGCGGGCAAGTTGGATCGCCGAACAGCCGAACACCATGCAGAAGGTGTTCTGGATGGAGACAGAGCGCGCGCTCGGCCAGGAGGTTCGGGCAGAACTCGCAACCTTCAATCTCGGGCCCGAGTTGACCGAGGCCGTCGCGCGCGAGCAGATGCTCTCCGCCGACCGACATCTCCGGCTGTCCGAAGTTCCGGCATTGGAAGCCATCGTCGATCGGATGCAGGAGAGCTTGCGGCCGGAAGATCTGGAGCGCGTGCGATCCGGTGATCTCGGGCCTCTCGCTGAACAAGTCCGCGATCCTGCTCTGCGGGCTGCGGTTGCCCACGAGTTGAAGAACGAGGGCGACCTTGGCCAGTCCGGCACCGTCGGGCATTGGGCCGATCTGGCGCGCAGCCAGGCAAGGGCGGCTGACCTCGGTCAGCGTGAGCGCGGCCTCGAGCGCGATCTGGGCCACGAACTTTAGAGGAAACCCAGCCATGCTTTCGAACCTTGAATCCGCCTGGCGGTATCCGCTCGCTGTTGCCTTGGGTCTGGTGACCGGCCTCTATATCGGCGGTATGCTGGCCACCGTCTATGTCATCGTGGCTTTTCGCGAGAACCTCGAAACGCTCAGCCCCTTGGGCCTCTGGTTCCTCCGCTATCCTTGGGCCGACCTGGAAGCGCGCCCCGCCACCTTGCAGGGCGCGCTGATCATCACCGGTGCGGTGACGATTGCCCTTACTCTGGTCGGGCTCGCGGGCGTCCATCGCGGGCGGCTCAACCAGTATGATGACGCGCATTTCCAGACCAGGCGCGAGCTGAAGCGCAACAAGATGATCGGCAGTCTCGACCAGAACGGCTTCATCTTCGGCAAGCTCGGCTCCCCGAAATCCGATGCCCCCTTCGTAATGGCACCGCCCGACCGTTTCCCGCATGCGATGATGATCGCGCCAACCGGTCGCGGCAAAGGTGTGGGCTTCGTCATCCCGAACCTTCTGCATTTTACAGGGTCCGGCATCATCCTCGACGTGAAAGGCGAGAACTTCGCCAAGACCTCGATCCACCGCCAGCACGGGCTGAAGAATGCTATCTGGTATTTCTCCCCCTTCGATGATGAACGGGGCTCGCATCGCTTCAATCCCCTCGCCCGCATTGCGGCCCTGCCCTCGGCCGAGCGCCAATACACCGCGCTGAACTCGATGGCCGATCTTTTCCTCATCCCGGAAGGCGAAAGCGCGCAGAGCTTCTTCAACGCTGGCAAGCGGCTCTTCATCGCCTCCTGCCTCTACGCCATCGAAAAGCGCCGCCCGACCCTCGGCTATGCCGGCGAACTCATGGCCGGTGGCGGCGACAAGAAGAAGACCTACACCACCATTGCCGAGGACACGCAGATCCCGATCGTCTCGCGCACCTTTCTCGAAATGGCCGATGTCCCCGAGAAGACCCTCGGCGCTTATGTCTCGGTGATCCAGGGCTCGGGCCTCGAACTCTGGAACGACCCGGCGGTTGACCGGGTCACTTCGGCCAGCGACTTCGACTTCTCGACGTTCCGCGCCAGGCCGCAGAGCCTCTACATCGTCGTCCAGCCCGAGCACCTGAAAACCCTCGCCCCGCTTGTGCGTCTCCTCTTCGCAGATGCCATCGCTTCGCTCCAGCGCAAGGAGCCTGGTCCGGACGAGCCACATGCAGTGATGTTTCTGATGGACGAGTTCGACCAACTTGGGCGGCAGCCGCTGGTGCTCTCCTCGATCAAGACGATCCGCAGTTTCGGGGGGCGGTTCTTTATCATCTCCCAGACGATTCCGGGTCTGGACGACATCTATGGTGAGACGGGGCGACGGTCGCTGCAGGGTGGCGCCGGGGTGCAAATCTACATGACGCCGCAGGATGACCGGACAGCGGATGTACTTTCCAACGCCCTCGGGCGGTCGACCGTCACGGCTGTGACTGAAAGTCAGTCGCGCATCCGGGCGCTGGAAGACAGTGCCAATGTCAGCCGGCGGTCAGAGGAGCGGCCCCTGATTTCTGCGAACGAGTTGCTGCGGTTTCCGTTGGATGAGGTGTTGGTGCTGCCAGAAGGGCAGTATCCGATCCGGGCGCGCCACGTGCGGTATTATGAGGATCGGTGGTTTGGGCTGATTGATCGGGCAAGAAATAGCATGCTCCTACCTGGTAAGCCCACGGTAACCGGACAATCACCTGCTTTGGTTCCAGCGAAACTGTCGATGCTTTCTGAGCCCGGCCAACTCAACGAATCGATAGTTCAGGCGGCGGCAGCGTTCTCTAAGCTTTCGCACGCAGCAAGAACGCAGCGGCTCAGTAGCAGACAAGACTGACCGGGTTTAGCCTGGGGGCGCTCGGCTGGATCTACGATCCCGTTTAGGTCCCCACGCCTATCGGTATCTAGTCGTGCGGGCCGGTCCCCGTCGCGATCATCAGGTGATGCGCCTGATGATGCATCCCAAGTGTCATCACACCGATGAACCCTAGACTGTTGATCTTGATCGCATCGTCGCTTGTTCCTGACACCGTCAGAATCGCGCCAGCGGGATCTTCCTCGGCAACCATCGTCCAGCCGCTGGTGCCGTTCATGGTGGCCGCATGGGCCACGACCATCCGGCGGATCGAGGCCTGGACCTCTGGATTGGGTGAGGTGACGGTGAAACGTGCGCCAGTCGACGTCGGCGTCGCGGCCACTTCCGCGCGCAGGGTCACATTGTTCATGTCGATCAGATGCTGCCGGAGTGCCTCGATATCGACCTTCGACCAGTCGGTTGCGGGATCCGCATTCAGCACTTCGACGATCTGGGCGATGGCGGCAAAGGCGGATTGTCCGACCTCGGTCACGCCTGCCGGAGCCTCTGACGACATCGCCATCATCGCCGCGTGATTCATCTTGGAATGGTCCATCGGGGCGGCCTCTTGGGCCAATGCGGCGGTGGGCAGAAGAAGGGCGACGGCAAAGGTAGTCAGACGCATGGGATGATCCTGAATTGATGATCCTTCACTTGTCGCAGATCCGGGGGGCTGGCATATGATAGGGATCATGTCAGTCGATCACACCCGCTTGTTCAGCCTGCCATTGGCCACAGAACGCCGCCTGCAACTTGGTGAGGCGCTGTTCTTTGCGGGCGACCCGGTCCTGCAGATGGCGCTGATCACGGAAGGGCGGGTTCGCCTGCTGCGCCGCACCGTTGAAGGGGTGGACGTCATTCTGCAATCGGCGGGGCCGGGTGATGTGCTTGCCGAAGCCTCGGCCTATTCCGCAGTCTATCACTGCGGGGCCGAGGCGGCGGAACCCGCCACAGTCCGCCTGTTTCCAGTCGAGGAGTTCCGCCGGACCCTGCGCGATGATCTGGTGCTGGCCGAGGCCTGGGCCGCGCATCTGGCCCGGTCGGTTCAGGCCGCCCGGTTGCGCGCCGAAATTCGCACCCTGCGCAAGGTGTCGGAACGGGTCGATGCCTGGTTGGGCGAAGGCCGTGCTTTGCCGGACAAGGGGCACTGGCAGGACCTTGCCGCAGAACTGGGAGTGACCCGCGAGGCGCTTTATCGCGAGCTTGCCCGGCGGCGTTGATGCAGGGAAGTCATGTCCTTGCGAAAAGTGTCGGTCGGGACGGTCTCCTTATGTCCGGGCGTTCGCCTGAACAGCCCGCCCCTCTGCCCGCCATTCCGGCAAGCCGCCGTCAAGGCGCCGGGCGTAAAGCCCCTGCTGACGCAGAGCGGCGACTGCCTGATGGGCGTAGACGCAATAGGGGCCACGGCAATAGGCGACGATCTCTGCGGCAGGGTCGAGTTGCCCTGCAAGCCTATCGAGATCTCTCAGGTCGATCTGTATTGCGCCGGGGATATGACCCATGGCGAATTCGTCTTCCGGCCTCAGGTCCAGCACTGTGACCGAACCATCCTGCAACCGTTCCGCAAGTTCAGCGCGGGTGATCGCTTCGGACGGCTGACCCTCGGACAGGCCCTGAAGGATCTCTTCCACCACTGACAGGTTCTGTCGTGCGATGCGCGCCAGAAGGTCCATCAACACCAGCGTCTTGTCGTCGGTCAGCCGATAGATCACGGCCTTTCCCGCCCGGCGACTGGTGACCAGCCCCGCGCGACGCAGCTGTTGGAGATGCTGCGAGCAGTTGGCCACGGTCACTCCGACCTTCTCTGCCAGCGCCTCGACTCCCCGCTCGCCCTGCGCCAGTTGTTCCAGCAGCATCATGCGGTGCGGTGCGCCGAGGGCGCGGGCGATCAGGGCGTATTCTTCCAGCAAGGCGAGTTTCGGCGTCATTGACAGGGCTGATCCTTCGGGTCTAGATCATTCAAGTAACTGCTTGAATGTAGCGAGTCGCGGCGAGGCGATCAAGCCCGACCATGGCCGAAGTCCAAAGGAGACCAAAGATGATCCTGCGTCAGTTCCTGCATTCCGGCCCGGTTGCAGCCTCCTATCTGTTCGGCTGTGGCGGCAAGGCCTCCGCTGCCGTGGTCGATCCGGTCGGCGACATCGCACCCTACATTGAGGCCGCCAAAGCCCTGGGAGTGCGCATCCTCTATGTCATCGACACCCATCTTCACGCGGATCACGTCTCGTCCGGTCGGGCGCTGGCGGCAGCATCCGGCGCCGAATATGTCCTGCACGCGGACGCGGCGGCGAAGTTTCCATTCAAAGGCGTAGTTGACGGCGAAGTGCTGGAGCTTGGCAATGTCGTGGCGAAAGTCCTGCACACGCCTGGCCACACGCCCGAGCATATCTCCCTCTTGGTGACCGACCGTACCCGCGCTGCAGAGCCGTGGTTCGTGCTGACCGGACATACGCTGATGGTCGGCGATCTTGGACGCACCGAGCTTGCATCAAGTGCGGAAGATGGGGCAAGGGCGCTGTTCAAATCCATTCAGGTTCTGAAGGCGCTGCCCGAATCAAGCTCCAGCATCGGCTTTGAATTGCGCCACAACACCGCTTTCGGGATCAAGGACGAGGAGGAGTTCGTCCGGGTCATGACCGCCGACATTCCGCCCCCGCCGCCCGAGGCGGCACAGAACCGGGCCATCAACACCGGGCTGGAGGTTCCCGCATGACCCAGCCCGCAGCCTTCACCGGCGACAGTGCCGCCGATCTGACCCTCGGCATCCGTGAGAACCTGACCCAGTTCGTGCATCAGCTGATCCAGGTCCTGCTGGTCGGCTTCACCATCGGCATGATGCGCACTGTGGTTCCTGCGCTGGCGGAAAGCGAATTTGGCGTGGCCAAAGGATCGTTCCTGCTGCTCACGGCCTTTGTCGTGGCCTTCGGCGTGGTGAAGGGCGCCCTCAACTTCGTGGCCGGACGGTTGTCCGAGCGGATCGGGCGCAAGCAGGTTCTCTTGCTGGGTTGGATTGCCGCCATCCCGATCCCGCTGATGATCTACTTCGCGCCAAGCTGGAGCTGGATCGTCGCGGCGACCGTGCTGCTGGGGGTCAATCAGGGCCTGTGCTGGTCGATGACGCAAACCGCCAAGCTGGATTTCACCCGGGCCGATCAGCGCGGGCTGACGCTGGGGCTGAACGAGTTTTCCGGCTATGTGGGCGTGGCCTTGGCCGGGATCATCACGGCCTATGCGGCCAGCGCCTTGGGCCCGCGGCTGGGGCTGCTGATCTTTGGCGGTGTCGTGATCGGGCTGGCGCTGGTTCTGACGCTGGTCTGGGTGCAGGACACACTGCCCTTCGCCACGGCCGAGGCTGCGCGCCACCGGGCCAAGGCTGCGACCGCCTTTCGCCCGCGCTATCCGCAGGGCGTGTCGGAAACCCCCGGCACATGGGAAGTCTTTGTGCTGATGTCCTGGCGGGACCGGCGCCTGGCCGCCGTGTCGCAAGCCGGACTGGTTGAGAAATTCGTCGACGCGCTGGTCTGGGTGATGTTCCCGGTCTTTTTGCTGGATCGTGGGGTCAGCCTACCCGAGATTGGCTGGATTGTCGGGATGTACGGGTTCGTCTGGGGCGGCTCGCAGCTTTTCACCGGCCGGCTTTCCGACCGGATCGGGCGGTTCTGGCCGAACGTCCTTGGCATGTGGATCTGCGGTGCGGGGGTTGCTCTGGTGGTGCTGGGTCAGGGCTTCGTCTGGTGGTCGGTCTCGGCCGCCATCGCCGGCTTCGGCATGGCGCTTCTGTATCCGAACCTTTCGGCCGCCGTGGCCGACATCACCCCGCCGACCTGGCGAGGATCGGCAATCGGGATTTATCGGTTCTGGCGTGATCTGGGCTATGGGATCGGCGCGCTTGGTCTGGGATTGGCCGCACATTTCAGCGGATCGACCGTGGCGGCCTTCTGGTTCGTGGCGATCTCGATGGCCATGTCCGGTGCCGTGCTGTGGCTCTGGGGTGAGGAAACCCATCCCCGCCTCAATCCAGCTTCTGCCTAAGTGGCACGCGGTGCTTCAGACCGGATCCTCATTGCGGCCGTTGACGCAGGTCAAGGCAGCATTGGCCACGAAGGGATAGACGAAATCCCATAGCTGGCCGTCACCATGAAGGGAGTAGGATGATGCTCAAGTTTCATGACCGATGGATCGCACCGCCTCTGGTCCTGGCGCTCTCTCTCGGAACCGCATGGGGGCAGACGCTGCCCGATGCCGACAGGTACGGATATGGCCCTGGAATGATGGGCTGGGGTGGAGGATACGGCATGTTCTTTGGCCCGCTGTTCATGATCCTGATATTGGCCGTCGTGGTCGCAGCCGTTGTCATCGTCCTTCAGGGGCGTGGCGGGTCTTGGCTTGGCGGGTCGCCTCCGCATGGAATGCCGCCGGGGCGGACACCGATCGATATCCTCAAGGAACGCTTCGCCAAAGGGGAAATCGACAAGGCCGAATTTGAAGAACGTCGTCATGTCCTCGGCGAATAGGCTCTGACATTGTCCGGCGGCGAGATCCATCGCCGCCTGAAACCGGCTTCAATCTGAAAGACGCGGCACTTGAAACACCTCCTGATCCTGAATGACCCGCCCTATGGCACCGAGCGCAGCTACAACGGCCTGCGGCTGGCCATCGTTTTGCCGAAGCATGACCCGGACGCGGAAATTACCGTCTTTCTGATGGCCGATGCAGTGGTCTGTGCCAAGGCGGGGCAAAAGACGCCGGAAGGGTTTTACAATCTGGAACGGATGCTGGGCCGGGTGCTGAGCGCGAAAGGCCGGGTGCTTCTGTGCGGCACCTGCATGGACGCGCGCGGTTTGACGCAGGACGAAATAATCCCCGGTGCCGCGAGATCCACCATGGACGAGTTGGCTCAGGCGACTGTCGCCGCCGACAAGGTTCTGGTGTTCTGAGTTCCCGTATGCAGGCCCTCACCAAGGCGGCGAAAGTTCGGATCCCTGCCACCACAACAGTGAAGGCCAAACAGTGATCTCACCCGAACGTGGGTGGACACTGAACTGTCAAATGATTCACTCGGACAAATCTGCTAGGCGTGGCGCATGTTAAGAACGGTCATCCCAATGCGCGCGCTCATTCTGGTGGTATATCTGCTTGGAACCGTGTTTTCCGCGCTGCCTCTGGTGGGGCGAGCAGAGCAGTCGGCAACGTCACATGCCCAGATGATGGCTATGGCAGGCCACGCAGGGGCGATGGCCACCATGGACGACAGCCAAAGCTATGATGCGCAAAAGCGGTTGTGCGAACAGCATTGCCGCGTTGTGACCGCCACCTTGCCTTCGTCGGAACAACCCGCCCTGCGCCAGGTGCATGCCGCCCACATCCTTCCCGGCGCGGCACCCTTGGCCGCATCACTGGATTTGCCTCCCCCCGGCCCGCCTCCGAAAGTTGCGCTGATCTGACATAGCGGACCAAGGCCCAAGCCTGGTCCGGTTATTGATCCGATTATGCGACTTACAGGAGATTTCACATGTCGCTTTTGACCCGTCGCGGCTTTCTTGCCGCGTCCGCAGCCACGGCTGCTTCTTTGACCATGCCCGCGCTGGTGCGGGCGCAAACCACCCGGATGGCACTTTCGGCCACAACCCGCACGATCGACGTGCGGGGCAAGGCGGCCACCGTCTGGGGTCTACTGGACGGTAACGGCCGCTCCGGCCTGGTGCTTGATCCGGGGCAGGTCTTTGCCGTTGACCTGAACAACACTCTGGACGTGCCAACGCTGATCCACTGGCACGGGCAGATCCCGCAAAATGCGCAGGACGGCGTGCCGGACCTGCCGATGCCGCTGCTGCAACCGGGCGAGACCCGCGCCTATGACTTTGCCGCCCGTCCCGGCACGCACTGGATGCACGCCCATATCCCCGAACATGAAATGGGGCTGCTCGCCGCGCCCCTGATCGTGCGGCGACCCGAGGATGTTGCGGCTGACCGGCAAGAGGTGACTCTGTTCCTCCACGATTTTTCGTTCAAGCCACCAGCCGAAGTGTTGGCCGAGATCACTGGCGGGGCGTCGATGGCTGCGATGGACCACAGCCAGATGGGGCAGGATGGCATGGCCGGGATGGACATGGGTAGCATGGCAAACGGGGGCACGAACATGTCCGGCATGGCGATGGACCTGAACGACTATGCCTTTGATGCCTATCTTGCCAATGACCGCACCTTGGACGATCCCGAGGTGGTGCAGGTGGACAAGGGTGGCCGGCTGCTTCTGCGCGTCATCAACGCGTCGTCCGCCACGGTGTTCTGGGTCGACAGCGGCACGTTGCCCGGACGGCTGGTCGCGGTAGACGGCGAGCCGGTGCAGCCCCTGCCCGGCAGTCGCTTTGGCGTGGCGATGGGGCAACGGCTGGACATCGAACTGGACGTTCCGGGCGACGGAGGTGCCTTTCCGGTGCTGGCGCTGCGCGAAGGCGCGCGCGAACGGACCGGTCTGATCCTGGCCACGGCGGGTGCCGCAGTGACGAAAATCGCAGAGGTGTCGGACGCCGATCATCCGGCCTTCAGCGGCGACCTGACACAGGAAAGCGCGCTGCGGGCTCTGACGCCCCTGCCGGATCGCAAGGCAGCCTCGCGGCCGATGCTGATGCTGGGCGGGTCGATGACGCCCTATGTCTGGACGATCAATGGCCAGACTTGGGGCAGCCACATTCCGGTGACCGCCAAGACCGGCGAGCGGATCGAGATCACCCTTCACAACATGTCGATGATGGCGCATCCGATGCACCTGCATGGCCATGCGTTTCAGGTGATTGGCACAGGCGGTCCGCGCTTTGCCGGTGCCCTGCGCGATACCGTTCACGTGCCACCGATGTCGATGGTAACGGTCGCGGTTGACGCGGGCGAGGCTGCGCGATGGATGCTGCATTGCCATCACATGGCGCATCTGGCGACGGGGATGATGACCGAATTCGCCGTCTCGACCTGAGCGACACCGGACCAAACCAACAAGGATGGCCAGCGGTTCGCCGCTGGCCCCAGACAACGAAACAGGAGCATGACATGGCGCAAAGTCTCAGCCGCCGTGCAACGCTGGCCGGGTTGGGCGCATCCCTCGCCGCCGGTCCTGCCTTGGCGCGGCCACCCTTCCAACTGCGCGGCGAAGGGCAACCTCTACTCTCGCCTCCAATCATCAGCGAAGATGGCAGCACTGGAAAGCTGGCCGATTTTGCGGGCAAGGTCATCCTGCTGAACATCTGGGCGACATGGTGCCCGCCGTGCCGCGAGGAAATGCCGGCACTTGATCGCCTTCACGGCAGATTGGCCGGGGCCGACTTCATGGTCTTGCCACTTTGCATCGACGACACGGGAATCCAGCGCGGCCGCCGCTTTTTCGATGAGATCGGCATCCGCTACCTGCCGCTGTTCTGGGCGGAATCCCTGCGGGTTCAACTGGCATTTGCCTTCATCGGACTGCCGACGACGCTGCTGGTCAATCGACAGTCGCAGGAGATCGGGCGCCTTCCAGGCCCTTATGACTGGGATAGCGACGAGGCCGACCAACAGATCCTTGACAGTCTCGCCTGACGGTTGGTCAGTTGGGCCGACCGGACTCACGCGGCCGGATAGCTGGTGAACACGGGCAACTTCCCATCCCGCTGGATCAGCAGGACATCATAGGCATCCCGGTTGTCCTCCGAACCCATTCCCGGTGAGCCATAGGGCATGCCCGGGACGGAAAGGCCGATCGCATCGGGTTTTTCGGCCAGCAACCGACGGATATCTGCAGCGGGCACATGACCTTCAAGCGCATAGCCCTCGATCTTGCCCGTATGGCAAGAGAATGCGTTGGCCGGTATCCCAAGATCCATCTTGTGGCGGATCAACAGGGTTCCATAGGCAACCTCATCCGTAACCGTGAACCCCTCTTGTCGCAAATAGTCAACCCAAGCCACGCAGCATTCGCAGCCTTGCCCCTTGACCACATGGATCGGGGGCAGGTCTTGGGCCATCAATCTGGCAGGAGAAAGTGCGGTCATCGCTGCCACCGAGAGAAGCAGCTGCCGACGGTTCATGCGCTGATTGGTCATCCTTTGTCCTCTTGCTGGAATTGCACGAAACCGGTTGCCCGGCGCCAGGTCGCAAGAGCGCCAAGATCGCCCGCCGTGGCAATTTCCTGTTCTGGCAGGGCATCCCGGTCCGTGGGATCAACCGGCCGACCATCAACGCGCACCTCATAGTGCAAATTCGGGCCGCTGACGAGACCGGTCGCCCCGACAGCGCCGATCCTGTCACCCGCCTTCACGCGCGCACCATCCTGAGCCCGGTCTGCGATTTCGGAAAGGTGGGCATAGCGGGTCACGACACCGCCGCCGTGGTCGATGTCCACGGTCAGGCCATAGCCCCGTATCGTGCCGGCAAAGACCACCCGGCCCGCTCCCGTCGCTGAAACTTCGGTTCCGACCGGCGCTGCATAGTCGATGCCTGTGTGCATCTTCACGCCACCAAGGACCGGGTGATTGCGGCGACCAAAGACAGACGACAGGCGCGCCCCGAGTATGGGTGCCGCAGATCTTTGCACGGCGACGCCATCCTCGAAAACAATGACCGGACCCGCTGCCTCGGTTGCAACAAGTTCCAGCACGCGGTCTTGCAACTCCAGTCTTGCATAATTCAGGCGTGGTTCTCCGGCGATGCTGCCATCCGGGAGCTGATCCTCTTGCCAGACGATTGCAAAGGTTTCGTCCCCCTGAAGATCACGCCGAAAGTCGACCTGCCCGGCAAGTAGGGCGGTCAGGTCAACCGCAAACCGCTCCGGCGCAGCGCGCGACACCAGCGCATCGTAAAGCGACCCCTCAAGGGTCAGCTTCTCGCTTCGGTCGACGGGGCGGACGGGCGGATCGACACGGCTTGCCGAGACGGTGCCTTCAAAGGTCAGGGCGATCTCAACGCCGTCTTCCACAAAGAGAGACAGGCGCTCGAGACGGGATGAATCGCCAGGGTATGCCAGCCATTCCAGCCGATGCCCTGGTCGCAGATCGGTCAGATCATAGACACCGGCCAAAGCCAAAGCGGCCTCGGCACGCAGCGCAGGCTGAATGCCTGCTCGGTCCAGAACACTGTCCAGCGTATCGCCAGACGCGATCACCGCCGAGGATTGCGCCTGAACATGTGCGCCGGGCGGGTCCGCATAGGCCACGACCGGGGCGAAGAGACCAAGGGCAAGCGAGAATACGGCTGTGTAGCGGATCATCTGGCAGAATGACCTTTCACTTGAGGATACGTTGGATCTTTGGAACGGCGAAGCGCCGGTCCTCGTGGAAGTCGATGATGCTGGCAAAGCGACCATCTGCGTAGAACAGAAAGACACCGGCAGTGTGGTCCATCGTATAGTCACCACCGTCGCGCGGCACCTTACGGTAGGTCACGCGAAACTCGGCAGCCGCTCGGGCAATCTGGTCTGGCGCACCCGTAAGCCCAATGATGCGCGGATCGAAGTTTGCCAGGTATTCGCCCAGCACCTGCGGACTGTCACGGTCTGGATCGACCGAGATCAGGGCGACAGTCAGCCGGTCGGCATCAGGTCCTAGCTCTTCGAGCCACCCCGAAATGTCGGAGAGTGTTGTCGGGCAGACATCTGGACACCAGGTGAAGCCGAAGAAGGCTATCACAGGGCGGCCGGACCAATCTGCCGGACGAACTGACTGCCCTCGCTGGTCGGTCATCTGCCAACCCATCATGGAAAGGGGCATTGGCAGGACTGCGTTGAGTGCGGGCTGGTTGCGCGTGCGCCAGGCACCTAGGCCCAACATGAAGGCCACCGCACCGATCGCTCCGCCCAGGCCCAGAATTACTGCCCTGCGTCCAAGCAATCCGGCCCCTCCGCACGCAACGGCAGAACATCGACATTGACCGTGACCTTTCCGGCCTTCTCAAAAGTCAAAGTCATCGGGAAGCGGTCACCAGCCTTCAGAGCGGCGCTCAGGCCCATCAGCATGCCGTGATAGCCGCCTGGAGCAAGCTGCACCGCCTGCCCCGCCGGAACCGGAATGGTCATCGAATGGGGCATCGAGGCTACACCGTCCTTGACCACGGTCTCATGCAACATCGGCATTCCGGCGGCAGGGGTCGAAATGCCAACAAGGGCGTCATCGGTGGCACCCCTGTTGGAAATCTCGACGTAGAATACCGCGGGGCGATCGGCACCGATGGTCGCTTTGGACCAGGCATGTTCGATCGTCAGATCACCAAGCGTTACGGTTTCGCAGGCCTGCGCTGTTGTGGCAGCAAGTATAAGGGCAAAGGGCATGATCAGGGGTTTCATGGCTTAGAATCTCGATTGAAGGTCGGACAGGATTTCGGCGGCGGCTGTGCCGTAGCTGAACTGGCGCAGCCATGCCCCATCAGGACCGACGAGGAAAAGCCCCGGACTGTGCGACATGGTGTAGCCATCCGGCGCGGTGGGGTCCGCTTCACGTTCGAAAAAGATCTTGAAGCTTTGCGCCGCAGCGCGCGTTTCGGCATCAGTTCCGGCCAGGCCGATGATCGCGGGGTGAAATGCGGCGGTGAAATCATTCAGACCCAATTCCCGGTCCCGTTCTGGATCGACAGAAATGAACAGGGGCTGCACTTTGCCTGCGTCCGCGCCAAGATCGTCCATCACCTGTGCCACGTCAGACAGGGTGGTCGGGCAGACGTCGGGGCAATTGGTGAAGCCGAAAAAGACCAGCAGGAACTTGCCGCGAAACTCCGCACTCGTGCGGAGATTACCCTCACCATCCGCCAGTGCGAACGAAGGTTCGAAGGCCATCGACGCCTCGGACGACACTTGGTTCGCAGCAGGCCAGCGGGACCAGGCGAAGACTGCGGTCGCCAGAATGGCAGCAATCCAGAGGGTGATTTGCAGGGGTCGCAGGCGCATGGGGCATTCCGAACAGTTTCTTTGGATGCGCTCTAAGACCTACAGCAACTAGAGGTTCAAGCGACAAATCGGTGAGTTTATTGGCACGGGCGGGGTTCCGCCGGTTAGCGGAGCCCGAAAAACCAGCCCAATGCCATCCCGAGCACCGTGCCAAACAGCGCGAAAGCAATCGCGAAGCCCACGCCATACTGCAGCCGATCAAGACGTTTGCCGCCGCGCCTGCGGGCGATCAAATAGCCCCAAAGGAAACCGACCAGACCGAAGAAAGGTCCTATCATCTCATGCGCCCCAACAGCCGTAGTTGCGGCAAACGCCTCTTCATCGTTTCACCGACACCTTTGATGCGATCTGAGAAACCGGAGCACCCCTTCCCTGCTGACATTCTTCATTCCCCCTGTCTGACGCGACAGAGGTAATTCCTCTAGCTCCTAGAGAGGCAACGCCGAAGACCGCAGTTCACGCGATTGTCAGGGTCTGCCGGGAGGCATCGGGCCGCACCTCCTGAACCGCGGACGGACATCACACCTTGATCAACGCGGCCGTCACATACATGAACGCCAGCCCGGCCAGAAACCCGCCCAGAACGGCGGGGGAAAACAGCACCGCTTGCCGGTCGCGGTTCTGGCGCATCAGATAGGCGGTGACCTCGACCATGACCTGCAGGATCGCACCGGCCCCGACTGCCAGCGCCAAGGCCGACCATTGCGGCGCATAGGCCAGACTGCCCGCCCACATGCCCAGCACAGCCGGGCCGCCGGCGAGAAGCGTCAGGGCCGCGAAGGTCCAGAGCGGCGGGCGAACCCGCAGCATCGGCGCGGCAATACCGATGCCTTCCGTCACATTGTGCAGGGCAAAGCCAAGGACGAGGAAGGTGCCAAGCCCCGCCGATCCGGCGGCAAAAGCCCCGCCAATCGCCAGCCCCTCGCCAAAGTTGTGCAAGCCGATGCCAAGCGCGATGTAGAAGGCCAGCGCCAGCCCTTCGGGTGTGCCGCGCCAGCGTCCGATGGCCATCAGCAAGAGGAAACTCGCCAAGGCCGAAAGCCAGACCATGGCAGAGCCCTGGAACAGCGCGGCGGCTTCGGACGAAAGTTCAAGCGCCTCGGAGGTCATGTCGATCAGCAGGAAGGCCAGCAGGCCAACGGTCAGCGCCAGCAGGAAATTCATGCCTCCCCGCCCGACGCCGCGTATCGCCGGATAGAACATCAGCCCGATCGCCACAGGCAGCAGGCCGACAATCGCGCCGACCAGCGCCTGAAGGCGCAACTGCCCCACCGTGGCCTTCGGTGTCGGCACGGCCACCGCGATCTCATGCTCGAACGCCGTGCCGGTGTTGGACAGCATGTTGACAAGATGCGCCTCGCCCAGAACCCAAGGATAGGGAATCTGCACCCAGACGGCCTGCCCGCGCGCAATTGGTCCAGGCGGGTTTTGCGTGAAGGTCCAGAACGCATCGTCCACCGCCACTTGCGCGATCACCATCGGTTCGGACCCGCCAGCCCGCACCAGAAGACCGATTCCGGTTTCATCCAGAATGGTCCGCTCCACAGTCAGCGCCTCGATCGGTGGGGCACCATTGTTGAAGCTGCGCAGGGGATCAAGCGAGGCGATCCAGACAAAGGCACCCAGCATCGCGGCCAGCGGCAGCATGACGAGCAGCAGCCGGACCTTTGGCGAACGGGCCGGCGTGGATTGATCGCTCATACCGCGGGCCCCTTCACGTCAAACATGCCGACCCAGCCAAGCTCGGTGAACTCGGACTGATGCGCATGAAACATATACATCCCGTCCTCATGCTCGGCGAAGCTGAATTCAAGAATGCCGCGCTGTGCCTGACATTGCATGATCAGATCGACGGTGCGCAGAGTGGGGGTCAGCGTGGTGCCAGTGTCGAAATAATTGAAGAAATTCGCATGCAAGTGGAACGAGTTGATCGGGTCGAATTCGGTCACGTTCAGCAGGTAGATGCGCACGGGCTTCGTCTTGTCGATGCGGATCGGCACGTTCATGTAGGCTTGGCCCACGGTATTGGCAGCGTAAACCTCGTTCGCGCCGTCGAAATTGGTGTCGAAGGCGTTCATCACCATCGCCAACTCTTGCCATCCAGCATTCTCGGGGCTGCCGAGCAGGCGTGAGGCGGCTACAGCAGCAAGAGCAGGGTCGGTCTGGCGTCCAGGGTCCGGGTCAATAACGAAGAGGCCATACATCCCCTTGTGCATGTGCCGCTTCAGCGGCAGGGCGTGGCAGTGATAGAGATGGCAGCCGAAAGGTTTGGCGTCGAATTCGTAGACATACTCCTCGCCGGGGCCGATCAGTCCGGCGCCGGGAACCCCGTCCATCCGCGCCGAATGGATGCCGTGGAAGTGCATGGAGTGCGGATGCGAGCCGAGGTTGCGGAAGATAATCCGCAGACGCTCGCCTTCCTTGGCACGCAGGGCTGGTCCGGGCACACGACCGTTGAAGGTCCAGGCAGGAAAGAAGATGCCGGGGGCAATCTCGATTTCGCGGTCGATGGCATCGACTTCGAAGGTTCGCAGCGTCCGGCCATCGGGCAAAAGCTCTGTCCGCCCGGTTTCCCAATCTGTCAGCATGGAAGTCGGATCGAAACCGTTGCGTTCGTGGTCGACCAGACCAACCGTGGTCATGTTGCCATGCGCCATGCCCGGCATCGGAGCGGCATAGGGATCGGACACCATGGCGGACATGTCGTGACCGGCCATCGGGTCCGGGGCGCTTTGCGAACGCGCGCTGCCAGCGGCGATAACCGCGCCACCAGCCGCCACAAGGCTGCCGACCAGCAAGGCGCGGCGTGACGAATCAACGGGCGGTGCGGTATCGGCAGCCATGGATCAGGTTTCCTCGCGATGGGCACAAAAGTCTGTGCGCCAAAAGTTAGACGCGGCTAACAATCTGCCCAACGCCTTTACGAGTCAATCCAGTTCGTGCAAACCTGAACGGATGACACACGATGATCACCTTGCTGGGGCCGTTGAGCCTGACACGCGCCCCGCCGACCCCCGCGCGGAGGCGTTTCAGGGCGTGCGCGCGGCGCATCGCAACGAATTGGCCGAGGACTATGTCGAGCTGATCGCCGACTTGATCCAAACGCAAGGCGAAGCGCGTCCGGTCGATATTGCAACCAAGTTGGGCGTCAAGGCACCCACCGTCGCCAAGGCGCTCGACCGCCTGGCCCGGGACGGCCTGATCACCCGCGCCAAGTATCGCTCGGTCTTTCTGACGGAAGAAGGCCGCGCACTGGCCAAGGAGTGCCGCCGCCGGCATGACATCGTCTTGCGCTTCCTGCTCAGCCTGGGACTAGACCCCGAGACGGCGGAACACGACGCCGAGGGCATCGAGCATCATGTGAGCGAGCGAACGCTCGCCCTGTTTGCCGCATTCGCCAACCGATCCTGATCGGCGTCAACTATTCTCCACAGCGAACCGAACATCGGCGATCAGGCTGTCGGCGTTGAAATTCTCCAGCCGCTTGCCGTTGAGGAAAAAGGTCGGTGTTTGGCGGATGGCCAGAGCCTCAACATCTGCAGCGTCCTGGTTTAGTATTCCTGTGATGCCTGGGAAGAATTGGTCCGTTTCGGCCCTCTCAAGATCGAGACCAGCTGCTCCGGCGATTTCCCACGCGACATCCATCTCGGGCGAGCCATGAACGGCCCAGCCGGGTTGCTGTTCCAGCAGCGCATCCAGCACCGGCTCGAACTTGTCCTGCATCCGCGCGGCCTCGAGGATGCGCACGGCCTCGTCCGAACCTTCGTGGAAGACCGTGTAGCGCAGCACGACGCGGACCTGATCAGGGAATTGTCGGCGGATTTCCTGGACGACCGGATGATAAGCCCGGCAGGCCTCGCAGGACGGATCGAAGAACTCGACCAAAGTGACTTTCGCATCAGCAGGGCCGAAGCTCGGGGAATACTCCCGCACCAGAAGCGCTTGGTCTGCGGCAGGAGTGGCGACTGCGGCTGCCTCGGCTTCGGCCTGACGCTGGCGGTTCACGAGGAAAGCACCGCCCCCGAAAACGATGAGCCCGAGAGCCGAAGCCCCGAGGAGAAGAGAACGGCGGTTCATGTGCGGTTTCCTTTCGGCAGGATGAGACAGACGCAGATCGCGGCAAAGGCCAGGAAAGACATAAAGGGAATAGGCAGGCCAAGAATGACTTGCGCAGGGCCGGAACAAGACGGCCCGCTCTCGGTGCATGGAACAATGGGCGCCGGAAGAATGCCCGCATAAAGCCCGGAGTGCCAGGCGGCCAGTGCCAGACCCGCCAGCGCCAGCGGCAGGCCGTAAAGCCGCGACATGCCGTCGCCTCGCCACAGCGACAGGCCAAGGATCGGCACCAGCGGGAACATGGCGATGCGCTGATACCAGCACAGGGTGCAGGGCATCTGACCAAGCACCTCACCGATGAAGAGAGCACCAAGTGTCGCGGTCAGTGCGATCAGGAACGCGGCGGTCAAGGGCAGATCGTCGCGCGATAGGCCCCGCGGGTCAGCGTTGGTCAAGAACAGGCTCCTTGCGGCGGCGAATGGGAAGCGAGGCGGCAAGGACAAAGGCCGCGCCCAGAGTGATCGCAATGTCGGCACCGTTGAAGGTGGGCCAGTGCCAGTCACGCCAATAGACGTCCAGGAAGTCAGTCACGGCGCCCTGCCTGAGACGGTCGAGAATGTTGCCAAGCGCGCCGCCTACGACCAGCGCAAAGCCTGCCCTCTCCAGCGGATGTCGCGCCCGGAATGCCATGAGGGTGAAGATCAGGGTCAGGGCGGCCGTCAGCGCCGCCATCAGAAGCGGCCTGCCCGCCATGACGCCGCCCATCAAGCCAAAGCTGGCGCCTTCGTTGAACCCGAGGCTGAGATTGAAGCTCGGAAAGACTGGGACCACAGTCCCTTGCGACAACAGCGATAGCGCTGCGGCCTTGGTCAATTGGTCCGCCAGCACAGTCGCGGCGATGAGGGAAATGAGCATCGCTCGGGTCATCGTTCAGCCTTGCGGTTGATGCCGATCCAGCGCGGGACGGATGCGGCGTATCTGTCATAGTCCGGGCCGATTGCCGCGCGCAGTGCGGCCTCTTCCGAACGCACTTGCGTGCGGGCTGACCACAGGAACAGCATCGGCGCAAGGAACGTCGGGACGGACGGAACCGCCAGGCCAACACCCGCCAGCAGGGCCGCCTGCCCGACAAAGGTCGGGTTGCGGCTGAAGTGGTAGAGCCCGCCAGAGACAAGATCACCCGTCTCGCCGCCGACCACGCCAACGCGCCAGGACGACCCCATCGACATCTGTGCGGCGAAAGCCACCATTGCGCCGAGCCCTGCGACAAAGACCCCGATCAGGCTGAGAAGGACGGCACGTCCCTCGGTCCAGAGCGGATCGATCTTGTGGAGCATGGGCACGGCGAGCCAGAGGAGTGGCCCGAAGAAGGCGAGAACAAAGGCCGCGCGGAAGCCCATGGCGGCCAGACGGTCGCGCCCCCTGGCCCGGGCAAAAAGCCAGATGGGTTTACCCGCGGCCTGCGCCGCCATAGCGCTGCCCCAGAAGAACAGCGCGAGATAGCCGAAGAGAAGGGCCAGCGCAGCCCACCCGAACCCGGAGATCATCGAGTTATGCCTCGCGTTCCGGGTTGACCTGCAACAGGCGCAACGCGTTCAGCGTCACCAGCACGGTCGCGCCAGTATCAGCGAGGATCGCGATCCACAGACCGGTCAGCCCCAGCACCGAAGTCACGAGGAACACCGCCTTCAGCCCAAGCGCGATGGTCACGTTCTGACGTATGTTGGCCATAGCCGCCCGCGACAGACGGATTGTCGCCGGGATGTCGGTCACCCGGTCGCGCAGGATCGCGGCATCGGCGGTTTCCAGCGCCACATCGGTGCCAGACCCCATCGCCACGCCGACATTCGCCTGCTTCAGCGCCGGGGCGTCGTTGATCCCGTCGCCGATCATCATGACGCCGTCCCGCGTGCCGATCTCGCGGATGTAAGCGAGCTTGTCTTCCGGCATCATGTCAGCCTCGAACTTCAGGCCCAGATCCCCGGCAATGGCCGCTGCGGTGCGCGGATTGTCCCCGGTCAGAATGACCGAGGAGACACCCATCGCAGTCAGCTGCCGCACGGCTCCTTTTGCATCCATGCGCGGCTCGTCCCGCATCGCGATCAAGCCGAGCGGGGTGTTTTCGCGGAAGACCGCGACAGCGGTCTTGCCTGCATCCTCGAACACCGTGGCCTGCCGCAGGCCAAGACCGTCAAGGCCACCGTGCTCCATCGCATAGCGCGGCGAGGCAACCCAGGCGGAGGCCTCGCCAACCGTAGCGACCACACCCTTGCCCATCAGCGCCTTGGCATCCCGCGACGGCAGAGCGGCAACCCCGGCCTCTTTCGCCTTGTTCAGGATGGCGATGGCCAGCGGATGGCTCGACCCCGTCTCGACCCCTGCCGCCACCGCCAGCAGGTCCGCCTCGGTGATGCTGCCGAAGGGCACGACATCGGTGACCTGCGGCCGACCATGCGTCAGGGTGCCGGTCTTGTCGAAGGCGACCCAGCCAACCTTGGCCGCAGCCTCGATCACGGCGCCGCCCTTCATCAGCAGCCCGCGTTTCGCACCCGTCGACATGGCCGAGGCGATGGACGCCGGGACCGAGATGACGAGCGCGCAGGGGCAACCGATCAAGAGCAGAGCCAGCCCGCGATAGATCCAGATATCCCATGGCTGACCAAAGGCCAGCGGCGGCACCACGATCACCAGTGCCGCCACCGCCACGATGGCGGGCATGTACCAGCGGCTGAAGCGGTCGATGAAGCGTTCGGTCGGCGCGCGGGCCTCTTCAGCTTCTTCGACCAGGCGGATGATGCGGGCGATGGTGTTGTCCTCGGGGCCCTTGGTGACGCGCACACGCAAGGCCGCCTCGGTATTTATCGCCCCCGCAAAGACCGCATCCCCCGGCCCGCGCGACTTCGGCACGCTTTCCCCCGTCACCGGGCTTTCGTCGATACCGGAGGTGCCCTCGGTGATCTCGCCATCGGCGGGAATCCGGTCACCGGGGCGCACGAGGATCATCTGGCCGATGGCAAGGCTGGACGCTGGAACCTCCTGCGTCTTGCCGCTGACTTCAAGAAGGGCGGTCTTGGGCACAAGATTGGCCAAGGCACGGATGCCGTCGCGCGCCTTGCCAGCCGCCACGCCTTCCAGCACTTCTCCCACAGCGAACAGGAATACGACCAGCGCCGCCTCTTCCGCCGCGTCGATGAACAGGGCACCGATGGCGGCAATCGTCATCAGGCTTTCGATGGTGAAAGGCTGCCCCAACCGCAGCGCCGCGAAAGCGCGTCGCGCCACCGGGGCGACCCCGATCAGGCAGGCCGTCACGAAGGCCCATTTCCCGACCTGCGGCGCAAACAGGTTGACAGTATATGCTGCCCCAAGGAGCAGCGCGGTAAAGATCACCAGCTTGCCCTTGCTGGTCTCATACCATCGTTTGCCGCGATCTGCGGGGTCGTCATGCACGTGGCCGGGACTGCCGTGGCCACTGTCGTCGGACCTTGCCACCTCCACTACCTTCGGCCCATGGTCGTGGCCGGAGTGATCGTGGCCGGCATGTTCGTCGCCGTGCTCTTTCGCCGGCCCTGCGCCGGGCAGCACGAAGTCCTTCTTCACCGCCGCCCCCGCCGCACGCGGGGTCAGGCCGTAGCCCAGCGACTTGACAACTTTCTCCACTTTTTCGCGGTCGGTCTTGCCCGCTTCCAGCGTCAGGCGCAGACGTTCGGACATCAGACCGACTTCGACCCCGCTCACCCCCGGCAGGCGCGAAACGGCATCCTTGATCTTGGAGGCGCAAGACCCGCAATCCATGCCCGAAATGGTCCAGTCACAGACTGCCCCGTTTTCCGCTCCGGTTTCCGTCATCACATTCTCCCGGCCCCGTGTAGGGCAGTTGCCTTCATCGAATCAGAGACTTAATGTCTCTAGCAACTATAGCTTCAAGGGAAATCTGATGCTGACCATAGGGAAGCTCGGGGCACAGGCCGGGGTGAAGGTGCCGACGATCCGCTATTACGAGCAGATCGGCCTCTTGCCCGAGGCAGAACGTAGTGCTGGTAAACAGAGGCTCTATAACCGCAAGGCGCTGGAGCGGCTTGCGTTCATTCGGCACGCCCGCGACCTTGGCTTCACACTCGAGGCGATCCGCGACCTGCTCAGCCTTTCGGACAAACCCGACCAGTCCTGCGCTGCCGCCGATGCCATCGCCAAGGCGCAGCTACGCGAGGTCGAAAGTCGCATATTGCGCCTGACCGCGCTGAAAGCGGAGCTCGAGCGCATGGTGCTGCAATGTGCAGGCGGATGCATTGCGGATTGCAGGGTGATTGAAGTGCTGGGCGATCATTCCCTTTGCGCGACCGACCACCATCATCACGGGCATGGCGAAGCACGACAAGGCCAAGACGCCCCCTAGCCTACTATTGCCTCGAAGATGCAGCATTCCGTCGCCGGGCCACCAGTACATGTCTGATCGCAGGACTGAACGAACCTTGCGACCTGCGTTCTGAACTCGGTCAATTGCCGAAGCTTTTCGTCTATCGCCTCCAGATGAGACTGGCTGATTGTCCGCACCGCACCGCAATCGGTCGCCGGTGACAGGCGCAGGCCAAGCAACTCACGGACCTGTTGCAAAGAGAAGCCGAAATCGCGGCAGCGGCGCACGAAGGTCAGTCGCTCCACATCACTGGCGCTGTAGCGCCTTTGTCCTGCCGGGCTTCGCTCGGGTTCGGGCAGGATGCCGATCTCTTCGTAATACCGGATCGTGGGGGCGGTCAGCCCGGTGCGTTTGGCGATCTGAAGAATGGTCAGCACGGTTCTACCCATTATCTGCAAATGGGCTATTGCCCTTCAAGTTACTTGAAGAAGTAGGCTGCATCCTGGCTGACAATCAAGGAGCATGTGATGACGACCGAAGTTACCCGAAGCCGCAGCAAGTTTGCGCTCTACGGCACCGCTGGGCTGGCCTGTGCCGCCTGCTGCGCGCCACTTGTCCTGCCGCTCATTCTTGGGGGCGGAGCGTTGGCGGGCGGTGCCGCCGCGTGGGCGGAATGGGGGGAATTAGCAGGGCTGGCGCTTTTGACAACAACCGGGATTGCGGGCTACATCGTCTGGAAGCGTCGGCGTATCGTGGCCAGAACTTGCGGATGTGCACCCGGCGGCGGATGCAACACCGGGGCAAGCTGCAATCTGCCCGCAAAACAGCAGGTCGATAGCCCGATGTGATCGTCAGGACCCTTCGACAGATCAAAGGGTACGATGACCACGATTTTCATCTTTGCAGGCGCGGCTCTGGCCGAAATTGCCGGGTGCTTCGCGTTCTGGGCGTGGATGCGGCAAGGGGCAAGCGCCATCTGGCTTTTGCCGGGTCTGGTTAGTCTTGCCGCGTTTGCCTGGCTCTTGACCTTCGCCCCATCCGACTATGCCGGTCGCGCCTATGCGGCCTATGGCGGGGTATACGTTGCGGCCTCGCTGGTCTGGCTGTGGCTGGCAGAGGGACGCAAACCAGACGCCTGGGATCTAACGGGGGCCGCGATTGTTCTCTTTGGCGCGGCGATAATCCTGTGGGCACCCCGGGCAGGCTGAAGCTCAGGTCAGTTGCAGCGTGGCCCAGGTCAAAATGATGTAGCGTCCCGCCTTGGCAAGTGTGACCACCAGCACCACGCGCCACAGCGGCTCTCGCATCAGCCCTGCGGCCAGCACCAAAGGATCTCCGACAATCGGCAGCCACGACCCGAAAAGAGTCCACCAGCCCCAATGTGCATACCAGCCCTGGGCGCGTGCAAGCTGGTCGGCCGAGACCGGGAACCAGCGAACCGGCATCCGGTCCTGCAGGAACCAGCCGATCGCCCAGTTGACCAGCGACCCCAGCACATTGCCCGTCGTGGCGACCAGCAGCAACAGCCACACCGGGTTCGTTTCGGCCAGAAGCATGCCGACCAGAACGGCCTCGGATTGGGCAGGGATGAGAGTTGCCGCAGCAAAGGCCGCGAGAAACAGCGTCGATAGAGTCCACATTCCCGTCAGGTGGCCGTCGGCCAGCGCCGATGCAGGTCGTCGATCTGGAAGGGATGGCAATGATCTTCCGCGGCATGATCTTGCAGATGAGGATGATCGGGCGGCAGGTCGGCATGGTCATGAGCGAGGTTTTGCGGGTCTTTAGACGGCCAAAGCACCATGACCGCGACAAGCGCCATGGCCCCGACTATCGCAAGGGCCAAAGCGGCTGCGGGCAGCCCATAGGCTGACCCGATCCACCCGGCCAGCGGATAGGTGACAAGCCAGGCAGCATGCGACAGCGCAAACTGCGCGGCAAAGACGGCAGGCCGATCCTCGGCCCGTGCCGAGCGGTTCAGGATACGGCCAATGGGGGTCTGGGTCAGCGAGAACCCGAAACCGACAAGCGCCCAAAGCGCCAGCAAAAAGCCAAGGCTTCCGGCAAGCGATGTAAGCGCAACCCCGGCCACCATCAGTGCCGCGCCGCCGATCATGACCGGGCGGTCGGCAAGGCGATCAAGGATGCGCGGCAGCAGGAATGCCGCCAGCATCGACCCGGCCCCGAAGGCCGCAAAAGCAAGCGCCACCTGCGGCTCGCCGAGCCCAAGCCTGGCCTGGACCAGAACGACCGTGTTGACATAGACCATCGCCCCTGCTGCGGCGACCGACATCTCCATCACCATCAGCCCGCGCAGGCGGGGGGTCGCCAGATAGATCCGAGCGCCCTTGGTGACGCCAGCCCAGAACCCCTCCGGCTCGCCTACCGCCCGCGCAGGCAGGGCGACCGTGACTACCAGCAGCGCCGAGGCGACAAACCCGGCGACCGTTCCTCCGAAGAGAACCGGAAAGGTCACGACCGTCAGCAGGGCAGCAGCCAGCATCGGGCTGACGAGCTGCTCCATATCCTCGGTCAGCCGCATCAGCGACAAGGCGTTGGTGTAGTCCTTCTCCTCGGGCAGAACGTCGGGGATGGTGGCTTGAAAGGCCGGAGTGAACCCCGCTGAGGCCGCCTGCAGGAAGAAGATCAGCACATAAATCTGCCAGACCTCGGTGACGAAGGGCAGGAACAGGACGACCCCCGCCCGCACCAGATCAAGGACCACCAGAAAGGCCCGTCGCGGCAGGCGTTCCGCCACCGCAGCGGCCACCGGAGCCAGCGTGACATAAGCCACCATCTTGATCGCCAGCGCCGTGCCCAGCACCAGTCCCGCGTCATCTCCCGCAAGCTGCCAGGCCAAGAGGCCAAGGGCGACCGTCGCCAGACCGGTGCCGATCAGGGCGATCAGCTGGGCCGCGAAAAGGTGCCGGAAGGTCCGGTTGCCAAGAACGTTCAACATCGTAGCGTCTTTCAAAGAAGTTTCGTCAGGGCCTTGATCTCGGCAAGATCGCCGGTCGCCGATGCCCCAAGGCAATGGTCGATGTGATCATGGATCAGGGTCCGTTTTGCCTCGACGATGGCCCGCTCCACCGCCAGAAGCTGGGTGGCGATATCCGGGCAAGGTGCGCCCGCTTCGATCATGCCGATCACATGGCGCATATGGCCGTGGGCGCGCTTCAGCCGCGTCAGGATGGCGGGGTGGGTTGCATGCAGGTGCTCTTGTGTCATATATTGAACCTAACCCCCCAGGGGGGATAGAACAACAACGAAGTCGGGCAGAGCGTGGAACGATCCCTGAATACAAGTGCAGCACCTGCGGCAAGATTTGCCGTAGCGATTATGCTCTTGCTTGCGCTGATCCTCGCTCCGGTGGTGATCCTGCCTTCGCATGGGCCCGGTGCAGTCTATCTGGCGCAGCAGGCTGACCTCGCCCAACAGATCCACGGACATTCCCATGCCGAGGACAGCGCCGGACAGCACGATGCGACCGACCATGAGCATCAAGCTTCCGCCATTCTGGCTGGTTCGGGAAACTCCGGCTTCGATGTGCAATCCGCCGTCCATTTCCACGATATGCCGCTGGCGGACGGGCACAGCAGGGATGGCCCCCTAAGACCGCCGCGTGATGTGCTGATCTGACAAGCCAGCAGGCTTTTACGGACACCGCATCTTTCAAGGACACAAAATGAATTCTCCAAACCTACGCCGAACGGCGGCAGGGGCCCCTTTTCCATGGGCGCTGATCCTGCTCGTCCTCGGTCTGTTTCTTACCGCCGCAGCGCCAGCGTTGGCGCACGGCGTCACCCTTGGCGACAAGGGCTACATTCAGGAAGTGACCGGGGTGAAGATCATCCCCTTCCTGTATCTCGGCGCCAAGCACATGGTCACGGGCTATGACCACCTGCTGTTCCTGTTCGGGGTCATCTTCTTTCTGTACGGCATGAAACAGATCGGCACCTATGTGACGCTGTTCGCCATCGGCCATTCGACCACGATGCTGGCCGGGGTCTGGTTCAACTTCGGCATAAACAGCTATGTTATCGACGCCATCATCGGCTTTTCGGTGGTTTACAAGGCGCTCGACAACCTTGGCGCCTTCCGCGCCTGGTTCGGTGTGCAACCGAATACCAAGGTGGCGACGCTGATCTTCGGCTTTCTGCACGGCTTCGGGCTGTCGTCGAAAATCCTTGACTATGGCATCTCGGCGGACGGGCTTCTGCCCAATCTGCTCGCCTTCAACGTCGGCGTCGAGATCGGTCAACTTCTGGCCCTCGCCGCCATCCTTCTGGTGATGACCCGCTGGCGCGCCTCACCTTCCTTCGGGCGGCAGGCCTATGCCGCAAACGTCCTGATGATGACCGCGGGCTTTGCGCTGATGGGCTATCAGCTCGTCGGCCTGGCCGTCGCGTGAGAAACGGAGATACTGACATGCAACAGAAATTCGATATCAGCAAAGCGCCTGTCCCTCCCCTGCGCGCCGAACCGCGCTATACGCAGCCGGCCGGCGCGGCTGGCCATGTCCAAGGGGTTGAGGCCACATCCGGCGGCCTGATCCGCAGCACCTTGATGGCCGGTGGGGGGGCTTTGGCGATCCTGACCTTCTTCTGGCTTCCAGCGGAATACGGAATCGACCCCACAGGCGTCGGCGGCCTTCTGGGTCTGACCGAAATGGGCGAAATCAAGCAGCAGCTTGCTGGCGAGGCGGCAGCACAGGACGCTGCACCGGTTGCTCCCGCAGCAGGCATAGCCTCGGCCGCTGTGCCGGGCGAGGTTGTGGCGCGGCTTGACCGGATCGACGCGCAGCTTGCCCAGATCGCCGCCGTCATTGGTGCCGACGTGGCAACAGCCCCCTCTGCACCGGACGTCACGGCACCAGCGGCACCTGCACCGGAACCCGAGGCCGTCGCGGAGCCCGCGCCAACCGTGGTCGAGCCTGCCGAAGCGCCAGCACCCGCCGTCGTCGCAGACGCGCCCGGCTGGCGCGATGAGGTTGTGTTCACCCTTGGCCCGACTGAGGCCAAAGAAATCAAGCTGGTGATGGCAGCCGGTGATGTCGCCAATTTCGAATGGGTCTCGGAAGGCGGCGGGGTGAATTACAGCCAGCACGGCGACGACGGCGGAGCCAACGAGGTTCGCTTCGAAGACGGGCGCGCCGCACCCGGACAGGAGGGCACGATGACCGCGCCCTTTGCGGGCAATCACGGCTGGTTCTGGCGCAATCGCGGCAATGAGCCGATCACCGTCACCCTGCGTGTGGGCGGGGCATATGCACAGATGATTGAGGTGGAATAGCAAGCCAAACACGGACGGGGCTGCCGGAAATCGGCTGCCCCGGCTCAGCCGATATCAGGCTTGGGGCCGAACCGGGCCGTCAGATCAAACGCATCGCCGCGAAACACCTGCCGGGCGATGGTCAGGGTTTCCTCGCCACGCCAGGTACGACGCTCGACCAGAAGACAGGGCGTGCCGAAATTGACCTCCAGGGCACGTGCTGCCACCGCATCCGCCGCGATGGCAGCAATGCGGTGCTCGGCCTCGGTCCAGGGCACATGACCCAGAAGCCATGGACCGGGTGGTTCACTGCGGAAATCGGCCGTCGCGGCAGCCGGAACAGCGTCAAGAAAGATGTGGCGGTCTTCGATCAACACCGGGCTGTCATCCGCCAGATGCACCGAGCGGACGAACCGGCTTTGGCCCAGATGATGCCCTTCCGCCCCCAGGTGCACGCAGCACGGCGGGCGCATCTCGTCCAGAAGCGGTCGGTAGCCGTAGCTTGCACCGCGCGCCTCGATGTCAGCGCGGATGTCGGGGATGTTCAGCACCGCTGCGTGCATTCGGGGTCGGGCGACCACGGTTCCCGCACGGCGGTTGCGACTGATCAGCCCGGTCGCGACCAGCGAGGCCATGGCTTTGTTCACCGTCATCCGCGAACAGCCATACCGCGCCATCAGCTCGGTCTCGGTCGGCAGCCGGTCGCCGGGCCGCCATTCACCCGACAGGATGCGCGCCTCGACCTCGGCGCGGATGCGGGCGTGCAGGGTTGTCGGTCGGATGTCTGGCGCGTGATCATGCATGATCAGATCATGGCATGAACGCTTGCGTCTGCAAGGTGGCACGCGGCGGCCCCGCCATGGGCGACGGGGCGCAAGCCCGGTTCGGCCAGGCGGCATTGCGGCTCCACCACCGGGCAGCGGGTGGAAAACCGGCAGCCCGGTGGTGGGTTGCGCGGGGATGGCGGATCGCCCTGCAACAGGATGCGGGGACGTGTGGCCTCGATCAGCGGGTTCGGGGATGGGACGGCAGACAGCAGCGCCTGACTGTAGGGGTGCGCGGGGTCCGAAAACAATGGTTTGGCGGCCCCTTCCTCGGCCACACGGCCCAGATACATCACCGTCACCGCCGAACAAACCTCGCGGACAATGGCAAGGTCGTGG
>NCEA01000040.1 GCA_002280515.1 Rhodobacterales bacterium 32-67-9 | reverse complement strand
CTCCAACGATTGCGAGGACGGCACCGATGCGATGCTCGACCGGCTTCAGGCGATGGGATGGCTCACCCATGTCCGCAATGACGCCCCGCACGCCAAGGGCCCGCAATGGGAGGCGCTGAAACGTGCCGACGGGCATCCGCTGACGGCGGCGGCGGACTGGATCCTCAGCCTCGACATCGACGAGTTCGTGAACGTTCATGTCGGCGACCGCAGCATCGGCGCGCTTCTCGACGCGCTGCCGGAGGCGACGGCGATCCCGCTCACCTGGCGGCTCTTCGGCAATTGCGGGGTGCGCGTCTACGAAGACCGCCCGCCGCAGGAAAGCTTCACCCATGCCGCGCCGGCGGTGATGGGCTGGCCATGGCGGGCAGCGCTTTTCAAGACGCTTTTCCGCAACGACGGAAGCTACCGCAAGCTTGGCATCCACCGGCCGCGCCAGCCCGACCGCGCCCGACTGGCCGAGCAGCGCTGGTTCGACGGATCGGGCCGCGCAATGCCCGCCCTGTTTCATACCGGCCGGATCTTTTCGGACTTCGGCCGCGACAATTACCAGCTCGTGCAGCTCAACCACTACGCGCTCGGCGCGATGGAAAGCTACCTCGTCAAATGCGATCGCGGCCGCGCCAACCGCGACGCCCCGGCCTTCGACATGTCCTACTGGGTAGAGCGCAACTTCTGCGACGCGGAGGACCGCTCCATCCTCGCCCTCGCTCCGAAAAGCGCGCCGCTGAGGGACGAGTTGCGCGCCGATCCGGTGCTCGCACCGCTGCACGCGGCGGCCGTGGCCTGGCGCCGCGCGCGGTTCAATATCCTGATGCGCGAGGAGGTCTGGCGGGCGCTCTACGGTCGGTTGATGATGACACCGCCAAGCCGGCCGCTCACCCGCGAAGAGCACGGAATCATCGCCGCGCACGCGGTCCGCGCCTTGGCGGAAACAGAGCCGGGTGGCGATACCGGATAAAACCGGGCGGGGAAACAGTGCCCCTAAAATTCACCTAAAATCGTCAATGAAATCAACCGGCCCTCTACTCACCGCTTGCGCGCCTCTGCCCGCCGGACGCAGATTGATCCCCGGGTAGTGTTTGGGTGCGGTGGGGAATGCAAAGCGAAAACGCGAGTACAGTGGACCCGCGGTCCCTGTCCGATGCGGATTGGTTCGCGCGGATCGAGGAGATCGGCGCGGAGGCGGGCTACTTCCGGTGGCTCGGTACGTCGCACGCGGCCTTCTTCCTCGATGAAAGCCCGATCCTGATCGTCACCTTCGAGACCGTCGCCTCGATCCGGCAGGCCCAGCCCGGCCAGCTGCCGCTCGGCTATCACGTGGCCAAGGGGCGCGGCTGGTCGCATCTCTGCCTGATCGCCCGCAGCAACACCTGGTATCGCGACCCGGCGGTCTACGCGTTCTTCGACCGCCTCGTCGACGACGCCTTCTTCGAGGATTTCGACCAGGTCGTGTTCTGGGGCGCCGATATGGCAGGTTATGCGGCGGCAGCCTTTTCGGTCACGGCGCCCGGCGCCACGGTCATCCTCGGCGCGCCGCAGGCGACGCTCGATCCTGCCGTCGCCGGATGGGACCCGCGGTTCCTGGAAATGCGGCGCACCTCGTTCACCGACCGCTACGGCTTCGCCCCTGACATGACCGAGGGCGCCGGCCCGGTCTACGTGATCTTCGACCCCGAGCAGAACCTCGACGCCATGCATGCTGCGCTCTTCGCGCGGAGCCATGTCACGCTCCTGCCCTGCCGCAACCTCGGCCGCGATATCGGCGCGACGCTCGACCAGATGCGGATCCTGCCCTCGCTCCTAGCCGCTGCCGCGACCGGCGCCTTCGATGCGCATATGTTCCGCATCTTCTACCGTTCGCGTCGCAACTACCGGCCCTACCTGCGCAACCTTCTGGCGCGGCTGGATCAGGACGGGCGGGTGCGGCTGGCAGCACTTCTTTGCCGCAACGTGATCGGGCGGCTTGACGCGCCGAAGTTCAAGTCCCGACTCGAGGAGTTGGAGAGCGAACTTGCGGCGGCCGGCGAACACCTTCCCCCGGCGCGGCACCGCTGAACCCGAAGGCGGTCAGCAGCGATAGGCGACGGCGTGAAGCTCGTAGACCGTGCTGCCCGGCGATACCGGATCGAAGACCACGGTATTGGCGCCGCCTTCGCCGGCGTCGGCCATGATCGTGTTGCGGGCATATTTCACGCCCTGATCCGCCAGCGCGCCGTAAACACCCGGCTTCATGCGGATATCGCTGACGTACCGGCAGGCGCCGACCTCGGCCGCCGTCGCTTCGCGCACGCCGGCCGCCCCGGCGAAGCCCGGATCCTGCGTGCATCCGCCAAGACTGGCGGCCACCAGAACGCTCGCTGCAATCTGTCTCATCTCTGCCCGATCCTCTGACGGACGCCGTGCCGCGCCCCTGGGCTGAGTTTGCGCCGGTGTACACGCCAGCGCAAGACCGGCCCTGCCAGAGGTGCCGGGATCGGCGGCGGATTGCCCCTCAGCCCGGCGCCACCGCGCGACGGTAAAGATGCCAGGTCGCGTGCCCGAGGATCGGCATCGTGACCGCAAGGCCGAGCAGGAAGACCGCCGATCCGGCCGCCAGAAAGACCGCCACGATCACCCCCCAGAGCGCGATGGTCACCGGGTTTTCCCGCGCCACGCGGACCGAGGTCACGACTGCCACTGGCAGGCCGACCCCCCGGTCGATCAGAAGCGGGAACGAGACGACGCTGGTCGCCAGCACCAGCGCCGCGAAAACGAAGCCCACCGGGATGCCGAGCGCGATCATCGTCCAGCCCGGACCGGTGGTCAGCGCATCGGACAGGAATGCGGCTGCAGTGCCCGGCATCTCAGGCCCCATCGTGACAAGGTAGATCCCGTGGGCGGTCACGATCCAGAGCAGGAAGACCACGAAATGCGCCAGTGCCAGCACGAGGATCGCGCCAAACCGTGGCGCGCCGAGGACAGCGAAGCCATCCGACCAGCCGGCCGATTGCCCGGCCTCGCGCCGCCGGCTCATCTCGTAAAGCCCGACCGCCGCCGCCGGCCCGATCAGCGCGAAACCGGAGAGAAGCGGGAAGACCAGCGGCAGGAGGCTGCGGTGGAACGCCGCCCAGATCAGGCAGGCGCCGATCACCGGATAGAGGAGCCCCGCCACAAGGACATCCGAGCGCAACGCCGCGAAATCGGCGAACCCAAGCCGCAGGGCGGCGCGCAGGTCGGCAGTGCCGATGCGCCGCACCGACGGCATCGCGGCGCCCTCGCTGCCGAGTTCCCGCGCCACCGCGCCGATATCGTGCCCGGCATGCCCGAGAAACTGCGCCCCCCAGGACAGCGGATTACCGATCGTCTTGGCCATGGTTCTCACCCCGCTTTGCCAGTCAGGCGACGCGACGAGAGGACGGCCCGAGTGGATCGGGGCCAGAGGTCCGGGCGTCGCCGATGCCGCCAGTCTACCA
The DNA here is from genome assembly GCA_002280515.1 of Rhodobacterales bacterium 32-67-9. GTDB lineage: Bacteria > Pseudomonadota > Alphaproteobacteria > Rhodobacterales > Rhodobacteraceae > Albidovulum. The sequence goes on along the minus strand of NCEA01000040.1, from coordinate 28,178 downwards.
CGGGACGGACTCACCGACGGACACGTTTCGGCGAGCGTCTCAGCCGCTGTTGCCTGCGTCGAAGGCCGCATCCACCGGCACCTGCAGGGCGGTGGCGAGCGCATTGGTCTGGCTCGCCATCGCGATCACCGCCAGAAGCTCGCCATGCTGCGCCTCGGTCATGCCCTTGGCCCGCGCGGCGGCGGTGTGGGAATGGATGCAGTAGTCGCAGCCGTTCGCGACCGAGACCGCGACATAGATGAGTTCCTTCGTCAAGGGGTCGAGCGCACCCGGCGCCATCACCACCTGCAACCGCTCCCACACCGCCTTCAGAAGCGCCGGATCGGCGGCCAGCACGCGCCAGAAGTTGTTGACGTAATCAGTCTGGCGCTTTTCGCGGATGTCGTCGAAGACGGCGCGGGCCTCCGCCCCCGCCGCTCCGTCGCCGAGAACCGGCAGAACCGCCATCAGACCACCGCCATGACGCGGGCCGGCCCGCCGGTGCCGCCGGCATGTTTCGGCGCGCCGATGAAGATCGTCGCACCCTTCGCCGGCAACTTGTCGAGGTTCGCGACATTCTCGATCCCGAACCGCCCGCCGGGAAGCCAGGAGTAATGCACCGCGAAATCGGCGGAATTGCCGGGATCGAGCGACAGGGTGTCGACCGCGATCGAGGCGGCGCCAAGCTCGGCAAGGTAGTCCGTCGCCTCCTTCGAGAACCCGGGGAAGGCGAATGCACCGTCCGGCGTGTTGCGATAGAGTGGATCGCCCACTTTTTCCGCCCAGCCCGAATGCATGCCGATGCAGGCTCCGGCCGGAATCTCGCCGTTCGCGGCGATCCAGGCGTCGATATCGGCCTTCGTCACCATCGCATTGGCATCCTCGGCCGCCTTCGCGGCGATATCGACGACGCAGAGCGGCGCCATCAGATTCTCCACCGGCAGATCGGCGACCGAGGCGCCGTCTTTCGAGAAATGCAACGGCGCGTCGATATGGGTGCCGGTATGTTCGAAGATCGTCAGCTTGAAGATCTGGTAGCCGCTCTTGTCGAAATTCACCGCCTCCTCGGAGAGGATGCCGGGATTGCCGTCGAAGGTCGGGAACGCACCGTCATAGGTATGGGTCAGGTCAATGACCTTGCCCGAGGACTGGGCTAGCGCCGCCCGCGCCGGGATCAGGCCGGTCGCGGCGGTGGCAAGCCCCGCCACGGCCGCACCACGAAAGAGATCGCGGCGCGAGAGCATGGATTTGCGCACTCCGTCGATCACACAGGCATGACACATGTCGTCTCTCCTCGCTGCTGGTCCCGGCGCCCCCGCGGCCCGGTGCTGGTCCGACGGTAGCAAAGCCCGCGCCTGCCGTGGCGAAAATTCTTCGCGCCCGGTGCGGCGAACCCCGTGGAAAGCCGCGCCCGAAACGTGTAGGGCGAAGGCCATGAGCCAGACCCTGACCCTCCGCCGCCCCGACGACATGCACCTTCACCTGCGCGACGGCGCGATGCTCGAGGCTGTGCTGCCGGAATCCGCCCGCCATTTCGGCCGTGCCATCGTGATGCCGAACCTCGTGCCGCCGGTGGTGACCGGGGCCGAGGCCGCGGCCTACCGCGCCCGCATCCTCGCCGCCCTGCCCGAGGGCATGGCGTTCGAGCCCTTGATGACGCTCTACCTCACCGAGGCGACCGACCCGAAGGACGTCGCCGCCGCGGCCGCCTCCGGCCTCGTGCGGGCGGTGAAGCTCTACCCGGCCGGGGCCACGACCAATTCGCAATCCGGGGTGCGCGATTTCGACAAGGTGCGCGGCGTCCTGGAGACGATGGCCGAAATCGGCCTGCCGCTTTGCGTCCACGGCGAGGTGACGGACCCTGCGGTCGACATCTTCGACCGCGAGGCGGTCTTCATCGACCGCGTCCTCGACCCGGTCCGCCGCGCGACACCCGGCCTCCGGGTGGTGATGGAGCACATCACCACGGCGGAAGGCGTCGCCTATGCCCGCTCGGGCGGCGCGGACCTCGGCGCGACGATCACCACCCATCACCTCGTGATCAACCGCAACCACATCCTCGTCGGCGGCATCAAGCCGCATTACTACTGCCTGCCGGTGGCCAAGCGCGAGATCCACCGGCTGGCGCTTCGCGAGGCCGCGACCTCCGGCGAGGCGCGCTTCTTCCTCGGCACCGATTCCGCCCCGCATGCCGATCCCTTGAAGGAAAACGCCTGCGGTTGCGCCGGCTGCTTCACCGCCACCAACACGCTGTCGATCCTCGCCCATGTCTTCGAGGAGGACGGCGCGCTCGACCGGCTAGAAGCCTTCACCTCGCTGAACGGCGCCGCCTTCTACGGGCTCGATCCGAATCCCGGCCGGATCACACTCACCAAGGGCGCGGCGGTGGCCTATCCGGCGAAGATCGACACCGGCGCCGGCCCGGTCACGGTCTTCGATCCCGGCGTTCCGCTCCACTGGAACGTGGGCGGTTGACCATTCATCTTGCAGCAAATATCCCCGCCGGAGGCTCCCGGCCCCGCCTCCTGATGCCTCCGGCGGGGATATTTCGAGCAAGGTGAAGCATGAATGAGGATGAGATGATCCCGAGCTCTTTCCCCGCCAAAGAAGACATCTCCCGGCTGACAGCGCGGATGCTGCTCGAGATCAAGGCCGTGCATTTCAACGCGGCCGAGCCCTTCACGCTGGCAAGCGGCCTGCCGTCGCCGACCTACATCGACTGCCGCAAGCTGATCTCCTATCCGCGCATCCGACGGCGGGCATTCCCTTCGCCGCGATGGTGGCCGAGCGGCTGGCGTTGCCGATGACCTATGTCCGCAAGAAGCCCAAGGGCTACGGCCGCAATGCGCGGATCGAGGGCGCGATGACCGAGGGCCAGAGGGTGCTTCTGGTTGAGGACCTCACCACCGACGGCGGATCGAAGCTGAGCTTCGTCGACGCGATCCGCGACACCGGCGCGACCTGCGCCCATACCGCGGTGATCTTCTACTACGGCATCTTCCCCGAGACGGTGAAGACGCTCGCCGACCACGGGGTGGCGCTGCATTTCCTCTGCACCTGGTGGGACGTTCTGGCCGAGGCGCGCGAATCGGGCGCCTTCGATGCGGGCACCCTCAACGAGGTCGAGACCTTCCTGACCAGCCCCCGCGCCTGGCAGGAGGCGAACCGCAAGGAATGACGCCACGGCATCGGCCAGGTCCCGCCGTCCCGGGGTGACGATCCGCGCAGATATTGACAGAGGGGTGGCACCCACCGCATCATCTTGTTGTGACATGCTTATCCACTGCTCATCCACAGCGTTATACAATTTGCATGGGCAGGCCGGATGGCGCATATCCCTTGGCCGAAAACGGGGGACAGAATGAACGACGTGGCGACGATCCGCGCGGTACAGCCGCAGCCGGAAAACGATACGCTTCCGCATAATATCGAGGCCGAGCAGCAGCTCCTCGGGGCGGTCCTGACCAACAACGACATCTACGACCGGATCGCCTCTCTGGTGAAGTCCGAGCATTTCTTCGAGCCGGTGCATGCCCGCATCTTCGAGATCGCGGTGGCCCGGATCCAGAAGAATGCGCTCGCCTCGCCGGTCACCCTGAAAGGCTATCTGGAGGACGACGAGGGGCTGAAGGCACTTGGCGGGCCCGCCTATCTGGCGCGGCTCGCCGGTGCCGCCATCTCGGCCTTCGCGGCGCGCGACTACGCGCAGATGATCTACGACCTCGCGGTCAGGCGCGAACTGATGCGGCTTGGCCAGGACATCACCGCCCGCGCCCAGACTATCGAGGTCGACAACGATCCGAAGGACCAGATCGTCGAGGCCGAGCAGCGGCTTTACACGCTTGGCGAACAGGGCACGGTGGAAAAGGGCTTCGTGTCGTTCCTCAAGGCCACGACCGAGGCGGTGCAATCGGCGCTCGCCGCCTATCAGCGCGAGGGCGGGCTGGCCGGCATCTCGACCGGGCTCACCGATCTCGACAAGAAGCTCGGCGGGTTGCACCCGTCGGACCTTCTGATTCTCGCCGGGCGACCGTCGATGGGCAAGACCTCGCTCGCCACCAACATCGCCTTCAACATCGCCAAGGCCTACAGGCGCGGCAAGCGCCCCGACGGGTCCGAGGGCGCGGTCGAAGGCGGCGTCGTGGGTTTCTTCTCGCTCGAGATGTCGTCCGAACAGCTGGCGGCACGGGTCCTTTCGGAAGCCTCCGAAGTGCCGTCCGAGAACATCCGCCGCGGTGACATGACCGAGGCAGAGTTCCGCCGCTTCGTCGAGGCGGCGAAGGCGCTCGAGGCCTGCCCGCTCTATATCGACGACACGCCCGCCGTGCCGATCTCGCAGCTTGCCGCCCGCGCCCGGCGGCTGAAGCGGACCCACGGGCTCGACGTGCTGATGGTCGACTACCTCCAGCTTGTCCGGCCCGCCTCGGCCAAGGACAGCCGGGTCAACGAGGTCTCCGAGATCACCCAGGGCCTCAAGGCGATCGCCAAGGAGCTCAATATCCCCGTCGTGGCCCTCAGCCAGCTTTCGCGTCAGGTGGAAAGCCGCGAGGACAAGCGGCCGCAACTGTCCGACCTGCGCGAATCCGGCTCGATCGAGCAGGACGCCGACGTCGTGATGTTCGTCTACCGGGACGAGTACTACAAGGAACGCGAGAAGCCCGGCGATCACGAGCTCGACAAGATGGCGGCCTGGCAGGAGGTCATGGAGCAGGTGCATGGCAAGGCCGAGGTGATCATCGGCAAGCAGCGCCACGGACCGATCGGCCATGTCGAACTCAGCTTCGAGGGTCGCTTCACCCGTTTCGGCAACCTGGTGAAGCCCTGGCAGCAGGGCGGCGACGACCGGTTCTGATCTTCGCGGCGCGCAAGGCCCCGGGTTTTGCCCGGTGCCGGCGCCGCGCCGCCTGCTTTCCTCTTGACCTTGCGGGGCAAGCTGTCAAAACCGCCGCCATGGCCCGCGCGACCCTCACAATCGACCTTGACGCGATCGCTGCGAACTGGCGGGCGCTGGCCGCGATGGGCAGAGCCGAGGCCGGCGCGGTGGTGAAGGCCGACGCCTACGGCCTTGGTGCCGCGCGTGTTGCCGGAAGGCTTGCGACGGCGGGTGCACGGCGCTTTTTCGTGGCACTGGCCGAAGAAGGCGCGGGGCTGCGCCGCGCCCTCGGCCGCGAGCCCGAGATCTTCGTCTTTTCCGGCCATATGGACGGCGATACCGGTACGATCCGCGATGCCGGGCTGATCCCGCTCCTGAACGCGGCCGAACAGGTAGACCGGCATCGCGCGGCGCTGCCGGGCCAGCCCTTCGGCATCCAGCTCGACACCGGCATGAACCGGCTTGGAATGGAGGAGGCGGAATGGGCCGCCCTCGCCCCGTCGCTGCTGGCGGAAGGGCCGCGGCTCCTCATGTCGCATCTTGCCTGCGCGGACGAGCCGGACCACCCGATGAATGCCGCCCAGCTCGCGGCGTTCCGCCGCATGACCGACGGCGCCGGCGTTCCCCGCTCACTTTCGGCGACGGGTGGCATCCTTCTCGGCCCGGAGTACCATTTCGACCTGACCCGCCCCGGCATCGGGCTTTACGGCGGTCAGCCCTTCGCAGAGGCGCGGCCGGTCGTCACGCTTTCCCTCCCGGTCATCCAGATCCGCGACGTGCCGCCCGGAGAGACGGTGGGCTACGGCAACAGCTGGACCGCCGCGCGGCCCTCGCGCATCGCAACGCTCGGCGCGGGCTATGCCGACGGCCTGATCCGGGCGATGAGCGGCCGCGCGCGGGTCTTTGCCGGCGGCCGGCCCTGCCCGCTGGTCGGGCGGGTCTCGATGGACCTCATGGCGGCGGATGTCACCGATCTCGACCATGTGCCGGAGCGCCTCGACATCCTTGGCCCGGCGCAGGGTGTCGATGCCCTCGCCGAGGCCGCCGGGACAATCGGCTACGAGATCCTGACCGCACTCGGCCCCCGCTACGCGCGCGCCTATACCGGAGCGGCGGCATGAGCCCCCTCGCCCCTCTCGCCGGAATCGGGCGGCTTGTGCTGCTGGGGCTATCCACCCTAGGCCGGATCGCGATCTTCGCGGGCGAGACGATCAGCCATCTCGTCCGCCCGCCCTTCTACCCGAAGGAATTCCTCCAGGCGCTGATGCAGATCGGCTGGTTCAGCCTGCCGGTCGTCGGCATGACCGCGCTGTTCACCGGCGGCGCGCTGGCCTTGCAGATCTACGCCGGAGGCGCGCGGTTTTCCGCCGAGGCGGTGGTCCCCTCCATCGTCGCCATCGGCATGGTGCGGGAACTGGGGCCGGTGCTTGGCGGCCTGATGGTCGCGGCGCGCGTCGCCTCCTCCATCGCCGCCGAGATCGGCACAATGAAGGTGACCGAGCAGATCGACGCGCTGGTCACGCTTTCGACCCATCCGATGAAATACCTGACGGTGCCACGGGTCCTGGCTGCGACGCTCGCGGTGCCGGTGCTCGTCGCGGTCGGCGACAGTATCGGCATCTTCGGCGGCTACCTCGTCGGGGTGAACCGGCTCGGCTTCAACCCGGCCGCCTATCTCAGGAACACCCGCGAGTTTCTCGAGGTCTGGGACGTGGTGTCCGGCCTCTGGAAGGGGGCCGCCTTCGGCTTCATCGTGGCGCTCATGGGGTGCTACTACGGCATGCACTCGGCGCGCGGCGCCCAGGGCGTGGGCCGGGCAACGAAATCGGCCGTCGTCGCCGCCTCGGTCCTGATCTTCGCCGCGAACTACCTGCTGACGGAGGTCTTTTTCGCCGCATGATCACGCTCACCGACGTTCACAAGGCCTTCGGCAGGAACCGCGTCCTGCGCGGCGTGAACCTGACGATTCCGTCGGGTGAAAGCATGGTGATCATCGGCGGCTCCGGCACCGGAAAATCCGTACTTCTCAAATGCATACTCGGCCTTGTTCACCCCGACAGCGGCACCATCACCGTCGATGGCCAGAACGCCGACACCAAGGCCCGCGACGCCTTCCTCGCCCGCTTCGGCATGCTCTTTCAGGGCGGCGCCCTCTTCGATTCGCTGCCGGTCTGGCAGAATGTCGCCTTCCGGCTCCTGCGCGGATCGCTGAAACGGCCGAAGGCCGAGGCGCGCGAGATCGCCATCGAGAAGCTGCGCCGCGTGGGGCTGAAGCCGGACACCGCCGATCTCTATCCGGCCGAACTCTCTGGCGGCATGCAGAAACGCGTCGGCCTCGCCCGCGCCATCGCGGCCGAGCCCGAGATCATCTTCTTCGACGAACCGACCACCGGCCTCGACCCGATCATGGCCGGCGTCATCAACGAGCTGATCCGCGAGATCGTGACCGAGATGGGTGCCACGGCAATGACCATCACCCATGACATGACCTCGGTGCGCGCCATCGCCGACCGGGTGGCGATGCTGCATGACGGGGTCATCCAATGGACCGGACCGATCGGGGAAATGGACAGGGTATCAGACCCTTACGTCCAGCAATTCATCCACGGACGCGCCGAAGGCCCGATCGAGGCCGTGCGCTGACCGGCATGGCGCGCACCAGCAAATCTCTGCCTAACCCATCGTAAAAATTTGACTTTTTTCGGTTCACGGCCTAGTCTCAGCAGGCTTGAACGAGGGCTGGAGAGGGATGATGACTTCGGCTCAGGGCGCCCTGCCCGCACTCTACGTATTGATTGCCCTGTTCTGTATCCCCCCGATCCTGTCGCTGCGCGCCTGCCTCAGGCGTGCCGGACGCGTGCGCGAGCGCGGTGGCCTTGCCGTCTGGCCGATCGTCGGCGTTGCGATATCGGGCGGAACGCTGGCTTTCAATCTCGGCGTCGTCGGCCTCGCCGCGGTCGCAATCAATGCCGGCGGGGCGGAGCTTGGCCGCATCCACGCCCTCTCGCTCGGCCTTTCCTGGCTCTGCTTCTGGATCTGGTTCTTCGTCATCGTCGCGTTCCGGCGACGGCGGCGCAACGCGGTCTACTGACCGGCCCCTTGGCGGCTCATTGCCGCTCGTGTAACTGTCGCGCCATGCTGCGCTTCGCCAACCTCCTGCTGCTCCTGCTGTTTCCGGTCTCGTGGTTCGCCCCGCTCCTGCGCGCCGGATTGCTGCCGTTCTTCGACCTCGACGAGATTTCCGTGGTCACGGGCCTCCAGGCGCTCTGGGAAAAGGACGTGGCGCTGGCGCTTCTCGTCACCTTTCTCGCGGTCTTCGCCCCCTACATGAAAACGATCGGCCTCGCGCTGGTGCAGTTCCGCCTCGCCTCGCCGCGCATCCTCGGCGTGTTGCATGCGCTTGGCCGGCTGGCGATGGCCGACATCTTCCTCATCGCGCTCTACATCGTGCTGGCCAAGGGGGTCGGCGTCGGGCGGATCGAGACGGCCTGGGGGCTCTACCTCTTCAGCGCCTGCATTCTTGCGAGCCTCGCGATATCGCACTTGACCGAACGCGCGCGGATGCCGTCACGGGCCCGCTGACGTGTCCACCGGAACGATCGCATCCCCCGGATCAGCCTCCGGCGGGGATATTTCCCGCAAGATGAAGGGGGAGCACGCCCCGTCACCGCTGGCCCGGCCAAGGGGTAACGGGGCGCTTCACCTTGCACGGTCATCGGCGTCCCCGCCTGTACCGCGGCGCCGATCAGACCGGATCATGGTTAAGAAAGCCTGAACCGCCTCGTCCTTCATCTTGCCGGAAATATCCCGGGGGAGTCCCGGACCCGGTCCGGGACGGGGGCGGCGCCCCCCTCCGCCCTTGCGGCCCTGCGCGCCTTCGGGCAGGAAGGGCGCATGGCGAAATCCGGCCCTTCCTTCAGCTGTACCGAATGCGGTGCCGTCCACAAGAAGTGGACCGGCCGCTGCGATGCCTGCGGAGCGTGGAACTCCATCGTCGAGGAGGCGCCGCTGAGTGCCGGCCCGGCGAGCAAGTCGCTCGGCGCCGCCAAGGGCCGGCGGATCGAGCTTTCGACCCTCGCCACGCACGAAACTCCGCCGCCGCGCGCCGCCTCCGGCCTTGGCGAACTGGACCGGGTGCTCGGCGGCGGCCTCGTCCCGGCCTCGGCGATCCTCGTCGGCGGCGATCCCGGCATCGGCAAGTCGACCCTGCTCCTGCAGGCCGCCGCGAGTTTCGCGCGCAGCGGCCTGTCCTGTCTCTACGTCTCGGGCGAGGAGGCGAGTGCGCAGGTGCGGATGCGGGCCGGGCGCCTCGGCCTCTCGGACGCGCCGGTCCAGCTCGCGGCCGAGACCAACCTGCGCGATATCCTCACCACGCTCGACGCAACCCGGCCCGACCTTGCGATCATCGATTCGATCCAGACGATGTGGGCCGACCATGTCGAAGCCGCGCCCGGCTCCGTTTCCCAGGTCCGCGCCGCGGCGCATGAGCTGGTGAGTTTCGCCAAGAAGCGCGGCACGTCCGTCATCCTCGTCGGCCATGTCACCAAGGAGGGCCAGATCGCAGGGCCCCGCGTGGTCGAGCACATGGTAGACACGGTGCTTTATTTCGAGGGCGAGCGCGGCCACCAGTTCCGTATCCTGCGCGCCGTCAAGAACCGCTTCGGGCCCGCCGACGAGATCGGTGTCTTCGAGATGACCGGCGGCGGGCTGGCCGAGGTGGCGAATCCTTCCGCGCTTTTCCTCTCCGAACGCGGACAGGCGAGCCCCGGCTCGGCGGTCTTTGCCGGGATCGAGGGCACCCGGCCGGTGCTGACCGAAATCCAGGCGCTGGTCGCGCCTTCGCCGCCCGGCAGCCCGCGCCGCACCGTCGTCGGGCTCGACAGCGGCCGGCTCTCGACCATCCTTGCCGTGCTCGAATCCCGCTGCGGAATCCCTTTCGCCGGGCTCGACGTCTTTCTCAACGTCGCGGGCGGCATGCGCGTCTCCGAACCGGCGGCCGACCTCGCTGTTGCCGCAGCGTTACTCTCGGCGCGCGAGGATGTGGCTTTGCCGCCGGACATGGTGATTTTCGGTGAAATCAGCCTCTCGGGCGCATTACGTCCCGTCGGCCAGACCGAAAACAGGTTGAAAGAAGCGCAAAAACTTGGTTTCTCACAGGCAATCGCGCCGGATCGCTCGAAAATCGAGGCCGGCGACGGGATGCGGGTGCGCAAGATGCCCGATTTGACGACGTTTGTCGGCGAGATGTTTGCCGCAGGCTGAACGCGAGGAGCGAGGGCATGGAAGGTTTTACGATCGTCGACGCCGTGGTGGCCGTCATCATCCTGATGTCGGCAATCCTGGCCTACAGTCGGGGGTTCGTGCGCGAGATCCTCGCCATCGCCGGCTGGGTCGCGGCCGCCGTGCTGGCCTTCATCTTCGCGCCGCAGGCCGAACCGCTGATCAAGCAGATCCCGGTCCTCGACAAGTTTCTCGGCGACAGTTGCGAACTGTCGATCATCGCCGCCTTCGCGGGGGTCTTCGCGCTCTCGCTCATCGTGATGTCGATCTTCACACCGCTCTTCTCCTCGGCGGTACAGCGATCGGCGCTCGGCGGGATCGACCAGGGCCTCGGTTTTCTCTTCGGCGTGCTGAGGGGCATTCTCCTCGTCGCGGTCGCCTTCGTGGTCTATGATCGGGTGCTGGTGAACTCGACCGTCCCGGTCGTCGACAATTCGCAGTCCGCCAGGGTCTTCGCCTCCCTGCAGGAACGGCTGAACCAGGAAGTGCCGCAGGACGCGCCGGGCTGGATTCTCGCACGCTATCAGGACCTCGTCGGCGATTGCGGCGCCCCCACCGGCAGCACCACCGGCGGCGCCGATGCGGCCACCGGAACCGGGGCAAAGACCCTCACTGCCCCGGGCAACTGACGGGTCGCTCATCATTTGCCCGTTACATGGGCGTGACACGGCCGGCGCTTGGCACTAAATGGGGGCCATCCACGAATCCGGATTCGGAGACCAGCGCGATGCGCAGACACCTCGCCCACCCCTTCGACGATGACAAGTTGAAGGAGGAATGCGGCGTATTCGGCGTCATAGGTGTAGCCGATGCGGCAAACTTCGTGGCGCTTGGCCTGCACGCGCTTCAGCATCGGGGCCAGGAAGCGGGCGGCATCGTCGCCTATGACGCGGCCGAGGGTTTCAACAACGCCAAGCGCTTCGGCTATGTCCGCGACAACTTCACCAAGGCCGACGTCATGGCGACCCTGCCCGGCAGTCTCGCCATCGGCCACGTGCGCTATTCGACGGCAGGCTCCAAGGGCAATACCGCGATCCGCGACGTCCAGCCCTTCTTCGGCGAATTCTCGATCGGCGGCTGCGCCATCGCCCATAACGGCAACCTGACCAACGCCGCCCAGCTCCGCCGCGACCTGATCGAGCGCGGCGCGATCTTCCAGTCCTCGTCGGACAGCGAATGCATCATCCACCTGATGGCGCGATCAATGCAGAAGACGCTGGCCGAGCGCATCAAGGATGCGCTCCGCGCCGTCGAGGGTGCCTTCTCCGTCGTCGCGATGACGCGGACGAAGCTCATCGGCGTCCGTGATCCCCTCGGTGTCCGCCCCCTGGTCCTCGGCAAGATCGGCGAGGGCTATGCGCTCTCGTCCGAGACCTGCGCGCTCGACATCATCGGCGCCGAGTTCGTGCGCGAGATCGGGCCTGGCGAGATGGTGGTGATCGAACATGGCAAGGTCACCTCCTCGCAGCCCTTCGCCCCTGCCAAGAGCCGGTTCTGCATCTTCGAACACGTCTATTTCTCGCGCCCCGACTCGCTTCTCGGCGGGCGCTCGGTCTACGAGACGCGCCGCCAGATCGGCGTGGAACTGGCGCGCGAGGCGCCGGTCGAGGCCGATCTCGTCTGCCCGGTGCCCGACAGCGGCACCCCCGCAGCCATCGGCTATGCCGCAGAAAGCGGCATTCCCTTCGGCCTCGGCATCACCCGCAACCAGTACATGGGCCGCACCTTCATCGAGCCGACCGAGCAGATCCGCAACATGGGCGTGCGGCTCAAGCTCAACGTCAACCGGGCGCTGGTGCGCGGCAAGCGGGTGATCCTTGTCGATGACAGCGTGGTGCGCGGCACGACGAGCCGCAAGATCAAGGACATGATCCTCGAGGCGGGTGCGGCCGAGGTGCATTTCCGCATCGCCTCGCCGCCCACGGCCTGGCCCTGCTTTTACGGAGTCGACACGCCGGAACGGTCGAAACTCCTTGCCGCGACGATGAGCGAGGACGAAATGCGCGACTGGATCGGCGTCGACAGCCTCAAGTTCATCTCGCTCGACGGACTCTACCGCGCGGCGGGCGAGGCCGGCGGGCGCGACGCCAAACACCCGCAATATTGCGACGCCTGTTTCTCCGGCGAATATCCAGTCGCCCCCTCGGACCAGATCGCGCAGGGGTTCGAGATGAAGGCGGCGGAGTGAGCACGGGCGCTCCGGTACGCTACCGCCCGCATCATTTCCTCTGCTCGCTCGGATTCGAGGGCAAGGGCTATTCCGACGGCTTCACCGCCAACATGGCGGCCATCGTCATGGGCCGCCTGCGCGCGCCCGGGGGCGATGCGACGGTGATCGAGGTGACGCGGGCGGCCGACGATATCTGCGCGCCCTGCCCCAAGCGGATCGGCGAAGGATGCGAGGCCGGGGAGAAGATCGACCGTCTCGACACGGCCCACGCCTTCGCGCTGAACCTCGCTGCCGGCGACCGGCTGACATGGGGCGAGGCGAAGGCGCGGATCAAGGCCTCGGTGCCGGCAGGCAGCCTTCACCGGCTTTGCGCCGGTTGCGAATGGGAACCGCTCGGGCTGTGCGAGGCCGCCCTCGCGCGGCTCCACGCCGAGGAGTGATCCAAACGAAAACGCCGCCCCGGGGGGCGGCGTTTGTTCCATCAGCGGGGCAAGGCGCGGGATCAGGCCTTGCGGTTCTTCAGCATCGCCCAGCCGCCGGAGACGACGAGCGCCGCGATCACCGCCTTGACCGCGTCACCCGCGAGGAACGGCAGCATCCAGCCCGAAAGCAGTTCCGGCACCGTCTTGCCCATCACCAGCGCCGGCCATGCAAGGCCGGGGATGTAGAGCAGCGCCGAGGCGGCAAGCGCCGCGAGCGCCATTGTCACGACGCCCCTGGCGCCGCGATCCGCCGCGAAACCGGCGATCCAGGCCATCGCCACGAAACCGTAGAGAAAGCCCGCCGTCGGCCCCACTAGCGCGGGCGCCGTGCCGCCGCCGGCGAATACCGGCAGGCCCATCGCGCCCTCGGCGAGATAGGCGACGAGGGTCAGCGCCCCCATCCGCGCGCCGAAGCTCAGACCGACGATCAGGATCGCCAGCGTCTGCAAGCTCATCGGCACCGGGACCATCGGCACCGAGACCTGCGCGGCAAGCGCGATGAAGAACGATCCGCCCAGAACCATGACCGCACGGGTCAGGAGCGACTGAGACGGCGCGAGAGCCTTGGAGAGAGTCATCTGGCGATCCTTCCTCTGTGAGATTTGCCGCGCAATCTCGCCGCAGCGCGGCGCGCTGTCAATCAATTCTGTTGCACCCGCCGCCCGCCAATGCCAAACGGGCGCCATGACCGACGCATCCCATCCGAAACTCGCCCTCGTCACCGGCGCCTCGCGCGGGCTGGGCTTCGCGCTTGCCTCGGCGCTCGGTGCCGCCGGCTGGCATGTTCTGGCCGTCGCCCGCACCGCCGGCGGGCTCGAGGAGCTTGACGACCGTATCAAGGCGGCCGGCGGCAGCGCCACGCTGGCGCCGATGGACGTGACCGACGCCGGCGCGATGGAGCATCTCGCCCAGTCGATTGCCGCGCGCTGGGGCCAGCTTGGCCTTTGGGTCCACGCGGCGATCCATGCCGCCCCCCTGAGCCCGGCCGGGCATCTCGATGCGAAGGACTTCGACAAGTCGGTCGCCTGCAACCTGCGCGCCACCGCGACACTGATCCCGCTTCTCGAGCCGCTGCTTCGTGCCGGCGAGGGCACTGCGCTCTTCCTCGACGATCCCCGTGCGGGCGAGAAGTTCTTCGGCGCCTACGGTTCCACCAAGGCGGCCCAGATCGCGCTGGCCCGAACCTGGCAGGCAGAGACCGCGAAGATCGGGCCAAGGGTAGTGATCGCGGCGCCGGCCCCGATGGCCACCGCCACGCGCGCCCGCTTTTTCCCCGGCGAGGACCGCGACCGCCTTGCCGATATCCATGACGAGGCGGCGCGCATCGTCGCGGCGCTCTGAGACCGGCCGGGGCGGCATTGCCACGAAGGCCGCGCCCATGAACCGCGCCGCTTTACCCCTGACGCCGGCTGGTTTAGTCAGGGAGCAATCAGCAAGAGGCCGGGCATGCGCATCCTGATCACCAACGACGACGGAATCAACGCGCCGGGGCTCGAAGTCCTGACCGCCATCGCCGAGGAGCTTGCCGGGCCGGAGGGCGAGGTCTGGACCGTCGCACCCGCCTTCGAGCAATCAGGGGTTGGGCATTGCATCAGCTACACCCATCCGATGATGATCATGAAGCTCGGCCCCCGCCGCTACGCGGCCGAGGGCAGCCCCGCCGACTGCGTGCTTGCCGGGCTTTACGACGTGCTGCAGGGCGATCGGCCCGACCTCGTCCTCTCGGGTGTCAACCGCGGCAACAACGCGGCCGAGAACGTCCTCTATTCCGGCACCATCGGCGGCGCGATGGAAGCGGCACTCCAGGGCCTGCCGGCGATCGCGCTCAGCCAGTTCATGGGGCCCCGGACCGAAGACCTCGCCACCCCGTTCGAGGCGGCGCGCGACCACGGCACCGCCGTCGTCCGCGCGCTGCTCGACAAGGGGATCTGGGACAAGGGCGACTACCGGATCTTCTACAACGTCAACTTCCCGCCCGTCGCCGGGCGCGACGTGAAGGGGATGAAGGTCGCGGCGCAAGGCTACCGCACCGACACGTTCTTCGGGGTGGAGCCGCATATCTCGCCCTCGGGCAAGAAGTTCCTCTGGATCACCGGCGGACCGCAGCACCGCCCGACTGCCCCCGGCACCGATGTCGCGGCCAATCTGGATGGCTACATCTCGGTCACACCGATGCGCGCCGACCTTACCGCCCACGACACGCTGAGCGATCTCGAGGCCCGGCTGGCATGACCGACCCCGCCGAGCGGAAAATGCGCTTTCTCTACGCGCTCCGCTCCAAGGGGGTTACCGATTCCCGGGTGCTGACGGCGATGGAGAACATCGACCGGGGCGATTTCGTGCGCGGCATCTTCACCGACCGCGCCTACGAGGACATGCCGCTGCCCATCGCCTGCGGTCAGACGATCAGCCAGCCCTCGGTCGTCGGCCTGATGACCCAGGCCCTTCAGGTCAGCCCGCGCGACAAGGTGCTGGAGGTGGGCACCGGCTCGGGCTACCAGGCGGCGATCCTCTCGCTGCTCGCCCGCCGGGTCTACACGATCGACCGGCACCGGCGGCTGGTGCGCGAGGCGGAGAAGGTCTTCGCTACGCTCGACCTGACCAATATCACCGCGATCGCCGGCGACGGCAGCCACGGCCTGCCGGATCAGGCACCCTTCGACCGGATCATCGTCACCGCGGCGGCCGAGGACCCGCCGGGGCCGCTCTTGGCTCAGCTTCGGATCGGCGGTATCATGGTCTTGCCGGTGGGGCAGTCGGACACGGTGCAAAGCCTGATCAAGGTGACGCGCACGCCTCAGGGCTATGAGTACGAGGAATTGCGGCCGGTGCGCTTCGTGCCACTGGTCGAGGGGCTGGCACAGGACTGAGACCAGTCGAGTGGACCGAGGAGAGACCCGGCCAACGGGATCCCCCGCAAGATGATGAGGATACGAGCAATGAGCGATTTTCCGACCCATTCCCTGCGCCTGCCCCTTCTCGGGTTCGGCGTCCTTCTGCTCGCCGCCTGCCAGTCCGGCGGCGGGTTCGACCTCGACCTGAGGCGGTTCGGCGGCACCGGGCTCGACACCTCGGCGGCGGCGAACGCGGCTGCTGCGCGGCCGGCGGCGGATGCGCGCGGCATCATCTCCTACCCCGGCTACCAGGTCGCGGTGGCGCGGCGCGGCGACACGGTCGCAAGCGTTGCAGCCCGGATCGGCGTGCCTGCGGGCGAACTTGCAAACTACAATGCCATCGCCCCCGGCGCGGTTCTGCGCGACGGCGAAGTGCTCGCTCTGCCCCGCCGGGTGGCCGAGCCCTCGCCGCTCACCGGCGCGCCGGCGCCTGTCACCGGCGGCGCCATCGACGTGACGACCATCGCCTCGGGTGCCATCGACCGTGCGAGCGCGGGCCAGAGCCCGGCGCCGGCCGCGACGGGCGTCAGTTCCGCGACCATCGGCAACACCGAACCGATCCGCCACCGGGTGATGCGCGGTGAGACCGCCTATTCGGTCGCCCGCCTCTACAACGTGAATGTCAAGGCACTTGCCGACTGGAACGGGCTTGGCCCGGATCTTTCGGTGCGCGAAGGTCAGACGCTGCTGATCCCGGTCGCCTCCGCGACACCGCCGGCGCGCGAGGTGGTCACGGCCCCCGGCGTAGGCTCCCCCACGCCGACGCCGCCCTCGGCGGCGAAGCCGCTGCCGGCGGAAAAGACCGCCCCTGCCGCCGAACCGGTCAAGACCCCGCCCGCAGCCAATCTCGGGGCCGAGAAGACCGCCGCCTCGGGCACTGCCAAACTCGCCATGCCGGTCTCGGGAAAGATCATCCGGGGCTACCAGAAGAAGAAGAACGAGGGCATCGACATCGCCGCGGGCGCCGGCACTTCCGTTGGCGCCGCCGGGGACGGAACCGTGGCCGCGATCACCAAGGATACCGAGCAGGTGCCGATTCTGGTTATCCGCCACGAGGGCAACCTCTTGACCGTCTACGCCAATATCGACGGGATCACCGTGGCGAAGGGCGACAAGGTCAAGCGCGGACAGGCCATAGCCAAGGTGCGCTCCTCCGATCCGGCCTTCCTGCATTTCGAGGTCCGACAGGGCTTCGACAGCGTCGATCCGGTACCCTACCTGCAATAGGGGCGCTGCCCCTCGCCCCGGACCGGCGGGTCCGGGGCTCACCCCGAGGTATTTTCGGCAAGGTGAACGGGGGGCGTCCGAAAGGGCGTCTCAGATCCGGATGCCGTGGCGGCCGGCGAGATCGGTGAAGAACTGCCAGGCTACCCGGCCCGAGCGCGCGCCCCGCGTCGCCTGCCACTCGATCGCCTCGGCGCGCAACCGGGCGTCGTCGATCTTGAGCCCGTGGGCCGCGCAATAGCCGTGGATCATCGCGAGGTATTCGTCCTGCGAACAGGGGTGGAAGCCGAGCCAGAGCCCGAACCTGTCCGACAGCGAGACCTTTTCCTCGACCGCCTCGGACGGGTTGATCGCGCTCGAGCGTTCGTTCTCGATCATGTCGCGTGGCATCAGGTGGCGGCGGTTCGACGTGGCGTAGAAGACCACATTGGCCGGCCGTCCCTCGATCCCGCCGTCAAGCACCGCCTTCAGCGACTTGTAGTGCTGGTCGTCATGGCTGAACGACAGATCGTCGCAAAAGAGCAGGAAGCGTTGGCTCGCCGCGGCGCGCAGATGGGTCAGGAGCCGCCCGATGGAGGGCAGGTCCTCGCGCTGGACCTCGACGATCTTGAGCGTCAGTCTCTGCCGCAGAACCTCGGCGTGGATCGCCTTGACCAGCGACGACTTGCCCATCCCCCGCGCCCCCCAGAGGAGCGCATTGTTGGCCGGCAGGCCGCGGGCGAATTGCAGCGTGTTGTCGAGAAGCGTGTCGCGCGACCGGTCGATCCCGACCAGAAGGCCAAGATCGACACGGTTGACCACCGCCACCGGTTCGAGCCGGTCCGGGCCGACATGCCAGACGAAGGCGTCTGCCCTGTCGAAATCCGGGGCGCCACGCGGCGCCGGGGCGAGCCGTTCCAGCGCCTCGGCGATCCGGAGCAGCGCCTCGCTCATGGCTCGCCGGCCTTTTTCGCCGCCGCGGCCTCCTCTTCGTCCTCGTCCTCGAACCAGAGCCCTTCGGCCCGGAGTTTCGCCTCGCGCTGCTTCTCGACTCGCGCGACCAGCAGGATCGACACTTCGTAAAGCCCGTAGACGACGGCAAAGAGGATCACCTGGCTGACGACATCGGGCGGCGTCGCAATTGCCGCGACGATGAGGATGCCGACCACGGCGTATTTTCGGACCCCGCCAAGTCCGGCCGAGGAGACGAGGCCCGCCTTGCCCATCAGCGTCAGGAGAACCGGCAACTGGAAGCAAAGCCCGAAGGCCAGCACGAACTTGATCGTCAGCGCGAGGTATTCCTCGATCGAGCCGAAAAAGGCGATGCCCGCCGCCGTCGTCGCGGCCGGATCGACCGCCCCCTCGACTGGCACCGGGCCGGCCTTCTGGAACCCGAGGAAGAAATCGAAGGCGAGCGGCAGGATCACGTAATAGGCAAAGGCCGCGCCGGCGAGGAACATGCCGGGCGAGGCGATCAGGAACGGCAGGAAGGCCGATTTCTCGGACTTGTAGAGGCCGGGCGCGACGAAGCGCCAGAGCTGGTAGCCGATGAAGGGGAACGACAGGACGAAGCCGCCGAGGAACGAGATGCGGATCGCGACGAAGAAGCCTTCCTGCAACTTGATCATGGCGAGCGAGCAGTCCTGCCCGCGATCGGCGAGCGCCGCGCAGATCGGCCGCGTCAGGAAGTCGAAGATCGGGTCGGCCACGGTGAAGCAGGCGACCATGGCCACGATGAAGGCGAGAAGCGCCCAGATCAGTCGCGACCGAAGCTCGGTCAGATGTTCGATCAGCGGCGCTGTCGAATCGTCGATATCGTCCTTGCTCATGCCGTGCCCTTCTTCGTCTCGGGCTTGGCCTTAGGCGCTTTGGCGGCCGGCTTCTTGGCCACCGTCTTCGGGGCGGCCTCCGCTGCCTTGGCGGCCCTGGGCGCGGCTTTGGGCTTTGGCGCGGTCTTCTGCTTGGTCGCCGCCGCGGGGTCCGACGCCGTCTCGGCGGCCGGCGCGGCGGGCTTCGCCGCCGTCCGCGCCGCCGCCTCGGCCGCCTTCTTGTCGGCGAGCGCCTGTGTCGCCGGCCCCTTGGCCGTCGTCGAGGGTTTCGTCGGTTGCCACTTCTCGAACTTCGACGCCGCCTCTTCCAGCGCGTCGAGGCCGAGGTTCTTCTTGGTGGTCATCGCCTTCAGCTCGTCCGCCGTCTCCTTGACGCCGGTTTCGCGCGCGGCGTCATCCATGGCGCGCTGGAACTCGCGCCCCATCGACCGCGCCTTCGCGGTGAAGCGTCCCAAGGTGCGGAACATTCCGGGCAGGTCCTTCGGACCGACCACGATCAGCGCCACGATGCCGATGAGCAGAAGCTCACTCCAGCCGATATCCAACATGTCCGCGTGCGCCCCGGCTTACGCGAAGGGCAAGGCTCAGGCCTTGTCCTTCTCGGCTTCGGGGGTCACGTCGCGCGCCTCTGCGGCCGAGGCCTTCTCGATTTCCTCGCCGCCCTCCTTCACGCCTTTCTTGAAGGCCGTGATGCCCTTGCCGACCTCGCCCATGAGCGAGGAGACCTTGCCGCGCCCGAAAAGCACGAGGACCACCACCGCGATCAGAAGAAGGCCCGGAATGCCGATGTTGTTGAGCATGTTCGTCTCCCTGGGGCGCGGATCGTCGCGCCCGTCACTTGATCTATCCGATTTAGGCCCTCAGCGCCGGCTGTCAAAGAGCTTTGGGCGGCTTACCGGCCGATGACGCCTTGTGGTGGGGGGCTAACTGACAGTATTCTGTCAGTTAGCCCCCCTCGAACCCGCCGGACCCCATCCGATGCGCCGCTCCGACCGCCTCTTCGACCTCGTCCAGATCCTCCGCGACGGAAAGCTCCACCGCGCCGCCGATCTCGGCCGCCGCCTTGGCGTCTCGACCCGCACGATCTGGCGCGACATGGGGACGCTCGCCGCCTCCGGCTTGCCGATCGAAGGCGCGCGCGGCGTCGGTTATCAGCTTCGCGATCCGACGACGCTGCCGCCGATGACGCTGACCCGCGACGAGTTCGAGGCGCTGCGCCTCGGCATCACCCTTGTCGCGGGCGCCGCCGATCCGATGACCGCGCGCGCGGCCGCCTCGCTGCGCGCCAAGATCGGCGCCGTGGCGCCGGCACGGGCGCAGGACCCGGGTGCCGACAGCTTCGTCTTCGCCAGCGCCGAGGCCGCGCGCGCGGCGCCCTATCTGGCGCTCATTCGCCGGGCGATCCGCGATCACCTGACGCTCGCCCTCGGGTATCCCGACGCGACCGGCGCCGCGCGGACCCGGCGCATCCGGCCGCTCCACCTCGATTACTGGGGCCGCGCCTGGACGCTGACTGCCTGGTGTGATCTTTCAAACGATTTCAAAATGTTCCGCGTCGATCTTGTGACATCTCTCGGCCATGACGGTGGCGCGTTCCTGCCCGAACCCGGCCGCACGGTCGACGATTACCTCGCCCGCCTCGATCCGCGATAGCCGGGCCGGTCTACCAGCCGGACGCCTTGCGCAGCATGTTGAGCGCGACGAGCATCAGGAAGACCGCGAAGACCCGCTTCAGCGGCTTCGGATCCATCGCATGGGCGAAGCGGACGCCAAGGGGCGCGGTGATGAGCGTCATCGCGATGATCACGGCAAAGGCCGGAAGGTTCACCGATCCGACCGTGTAAGGAGGCGGGGCCTCGGCCCCAGTCAGCAGGAACCCGGTGACCGAGGGCACCGCGATGACGACGCCAAACCCCGCCGCCGTCGCCACCGCGCGGTGGATCGGCATGCCGAAGAGGCTCATCAGCGGCACTCCGAACGACCCGCCGCCGATCCCCATCAGGACCGAGAGAAAACCGACGAGCGGCGACAGAACCGCCCGGACCGCGCCGACCGGCATCGCCGCCCCGAGCCGCCATTCGGCGCGGCCGAGCCCGAGATAGAAGGCCACGACCAGCGCGAGACTGCCGAAGATCGCCTGCAACACCGGTGTTCGCAACTGCGCCACGACAAGTACGCCCAGCACCGCACCAAGCGCGATGCCCGGTGCCCAGCCCCGCAGCACCGACCAATCCACTGCGTCCTTCCGGTTATGCGCGAGGACCGAACGCACCGAGGTCACGATGATCGTGGCGAGCGACGTGGCAAGGCAGACCTGCATCAGGTCCGGCCCGCCATAGCCGAGGCCGGCGAAGGCGTAGTAGAAGGCCGGCACGAGGATGATGCCGCCGCCGACGCCGAGAAGCCCGGCGATCAGGCCGGCGACCGCGCCGATCGTCAGGAGGAGCGCCAGCATCGGCAGGAGGTCGGAAAGTTCCGGCATCTTTCACCCTTTTCGTTGGTTCGCCCCCGGCAGATACAGTGCACGCCGCGGATTGGCCAGAAGACTTGACCGCGCCGCGGGGGCAGCCGCGGCGCGCGGGCCTATCCTCGGCGCGCGAATGGGATGCGCACTGCGGGGGGGTGGCTCCCGCTGTTCCGGTCCTCTCTCGCCCGGCGCCGGCACGGGCCTGGTGCCGGGGATGCCTCCGGCGGGGATATTTCCGGCAAGATGAAGGAGGGTCAGGCGGCGAGATCGCGCGTCGGCGCAAGGGCCGCGTCGAGAACTTCGAGCCCAACCCCCGGCGCGTTGGCCCGTTCGGAGAGGATCCGTCGCCAGCCGCGCGCCCCGGGCTGACCGTGGAAGAGGCCGAGCATGTGCCGCGTGACCTGGTGGAGCCGACCGCCGGCCTCAAGATGGCGGGCGATGTAGGGGCGCATGCGCGCGACCACCTCGTACCGGTCGGGGCCGGGCCCGGCGCCAAACATGAGGTCGTCGGCGGCACCAAGGATGCCGTAGGGGTCGTGGTAGGCCGCGCGCCCGATCATCACCCCGTCGAGACCGGCGTCGAGCATCGTCCTTGCCTGATCGAGCGAGCCGATGCCGCCGTTGACCGAGATGTGGAGCGCCGGGAAGGCGCGTTTCATCGCGAGGACGAGCGGGTAGTCGAGCGGCGGCACGTCGCGGTTCTCTTTCGGGCTCAGCCCCTGGAGCCAGGCCTTGCGGGCGTGGATGGCAAAGCGCGTCACCCCTGCCCCTGCGACAGTATCGAGAAAGGCCGGCAACACCGCCTCGGGCAGCTGGTCGTCAACGCCGATCCTGCATTTCACCGTAACCTCGACCCGAGAGGCCGCGATCATCGCCGCCGCGCAGTCGGCGACGAGGGCCGGCCGCTCCATCAGCACCGCGCCGAAGCAGCCCGACTGCACGCGGTCGGAGGGGCAGCCGACGTTGAGATTGACCTCGTCATAGCCGAATTCCGCCGCGATCCGCGTGGCTTCGGCCAGTTCTGCCGGGTCGGAGCCGCCGAGTTGCAGCGCCACTGGATGTTCGGCCGCATCAAACCCCAGAAGCCGGTCGCGATCCCCGTGGATCACCGCCGGCGCCGTCACCATCTCGGTATAGAGGAGGGTCTTCCGGCTCATCTGCCGGTGAAAGACCCGGCAATGACGGTCGGTCCAGTCCATCATCGGGGCGACGGACAGGCGAGCGGACGTTCGGATCTCGGCGGCGGCGGTCATGGCGGCTATGTAGAGGTCCGACCGGGTCCCGGCAACCCGGGCCGCCTAGCGATCGCGGCGTCCGCGCCACCGTTCCCGGACATATTGGACGAGCGGCTTCACGTCGAGCGCGATGACGAGAAGGCCGAGCGGGATCATCCAGAACCCGAGGACCGGCAGGAACCCGACGATTCCGCCCGCGACGAGCGCGAGACCGAGGAGGCTCCGCAATCCGGGCGGCACGCTCCGCCGCACCCGGACGAGCCAGCGCTTCAACCGTCCGTTCAAGCGCTCCTTCAGCGTCATGCCGCCCCCATCGCCGCCCCCTTGCCGCGCCGGCAGTCGGTCAGGCGCTCTGGCGCCGGTTGTAGAGGATCGAGGAGACCAGCGCGACGCCGATGAAGCCGGAGCCGAGGACCCCGGTGACCAGCTCGGGAATGTGCCAGAGCGTCTGGGCGAACATGATCAAGCTGAGGACGAGGATCGAATAGAAGGCCCCGTGTTCCAGATAGCGGAACTGCGACAGGGTTTTTCTTTCCACCAGCATCACGGTCATCGAGCGCACGTACATCGCCCCGATGCCGAGGCCGATGGCGATGAGGAAGAGGTTGTGGGTCAGCGCGAAGGCGCCGATCACCCCGTCGAAGCTGAACGAGGCGTCCAGCACCTCGAGATAGAGGAAGGCGCCGAGCCCGCCGCGCGCCGCCATGCCCACCGCCGCCTGGCGGGCATCGAGCACATGGCCGAGCACTTCGACGGCGAGGAAGGTCAGGAGCCCGCCGACCGCCGCGAAGAGAAAGCGCGCCGTCTCCTGGCCCGGCAGGACCGCCGCAAAGAGCATCACGACCGCGAGAACGAAGGCGATCTCAAGCCCGCGGATCGAGGCGCAGCGCCGCAGCTGGCATTCCAGCGTCCGGATCCAGTCCACTTCCTTGCCCTCGTCGATGAAGTAGTTCAGCGCCACCATCATCAGGAAGGTTCCGCCGAAGGCGGCGATCGACAGATCCGCGCCACTGATGATGCGGGCGTATTCGTCCGGCCGCGTCGCGGCGAGGTGGATCGCGTCCCAGGGGCCGATCCCGGCGGCGATCACCACGATCAGGAGCGGAAAGATCACCCGCATTCCGAACACGGCGATCAGGATGCCCCAGGTCAGGAAGCGGCGTTGCCAGACCGGGTCCATCTCCTTCAGCTTGTTGGCATTGACGATGGCATTGTCGAACGAAAGCGAGATTTCGAGGATCGCCAGCACCGCGCCGATCAGGAAGAAGCTGATCGCGCCGGAAAGTCGGTGATCATAACCCCAGCCGAGCCAGAAGGCGAGCGCAAGGCCCGCCGCGGTCACGATGAACGCCCAGCGGAAGTAGTGAAACGCAGTGGTCATCCGGTACTCCGTGGTACGCCCGGTCCGTTCCGGCGGCAGGGGGTGATGGCAGCGACATAGGCAGGCCGGGACGCGAGAACAAGCCGAACCGCCCGGAATGCTGCACCGAAAGCCACAACGGCGTTGTGGTTCTACAACAGGGGTCGTGACTCCTTTCGGGCGATATCGCCGAAAAGCCCCGACAACGGCCGCGAAATGTCACCGCCGCGCCCAAATCGCGCCCGGTTTGGCGGCGAATGTCCCTGTCATGGACCTTGGAGGGGACTATGGAAATTCTGACCCAGTTTTCGTTTGACGAGATCGCTGCGAGCCTTCTGGCCTGTCTCCTGGTCCGTGAGCTCCTGATCCTTGCACTTCCCGACCACATCGCCGGCCCCGGCGGCTGGCTGGTCGATACCGGCGAGGAAGAGGCCTGAGCCACCACCCGCAGCACTATCCCGGGTAGCCTTCGCTGCCGGAATATGGTTTTCCTGTCGCCGCGAGCGGGGCCGATCCGGCCCTTGGGACGACAACGGGACCGCAGATGGACCAGATCACCCCCGGCACCGGCGGCGAGCGCGAGTTTCGCGCGGCCCTCGCGCGTTATGCGACCGGCGTCACCGTGGTCACCGCCCTGTCCGACCGTGGGCCGATCGGCATGACCGCCAACAGCTTCACCTCCGTCTCGCTCGACCCGCCGCTGGTGCTCTGGTGCCCGGCCCGCGCCTCCGCCCGCTGCCTGACCTTCGTCGCGGCGGAACACTACGCGATCCACGTGCTGGCCGCCGACCAGCTCGACCTTTGCCGCCGCTTCGCCCGCTCGGGCGAGGATTTTTCCGGCATCGGGATGACGACGACACCCGAGGGCCTGCCGCTCCTGTCCGGCTGCCTTGCCCGCTTCGATTGCGCCGCCGAGGCGGTGCATGACGGCGGCGACCACGCGATCCTTGTCGGCCGGGTGCTGCGCGCGGCTCTGCGCAAGGGCGAACCGCTGCTCTTCTGGGATGGCCGCTACGGGGACTTCCTGCACCACAACTAGGCGCCGGCGCCCCGGGTCGCCTCAGCCCCGGACGAATATGGCGAGGTCGCCGATATCGGTGCCGGTCGGCCCGGTCCGGAACGCCGCCCCCGCCGCGTCGAGCGCCGCGCCCGCGCCGCCCCCCTCCAGCGCCCGGTCCGGGTCGATCCCGGCGGCACGCACCTGCCCGAGCGTGTCGCTGTCGACAATCACGCCCGGCACCCGCCCGTCCGCCCCGCCGCCATCGCTCGCCGAAAGGAGCAACGCCCAGGGCGCCGGCAGCCGCCGGTCGCGGGCGAGACAGGCGAAGCGCAGCGCGAGATCGGCGTGGCGCGGCCCCGCGGCCCCCGCGACGAGCGGCGCGCGCAGTACCAGCGCGCCGCCCGGCTGTCCCGCGTCATCCGGCGGGGCCGGTTCGCCGGCATCATCGACCGGATGCGGCCAGCCGGGCGCCGGCTCCATCCCGAATGCAACGGCGGTTCCGCGGCTCAAGCCCGCCGCGACCGCGTGAATGTCGTGCACCAGTTCCACCGGCTCGCCCGAAAGCGGTCGCGAAAACGCCCGTGCCCCGGCCCCGGCCATCGCCGCGACCGACAGCGCGTTGGACCCCACCACGCGTATCCGCGCCTTCAGCGACGCCGGCGGGGGTGGCGCGGGTTGGGCAAAATGGCCGCGCACGCGTTCCGGCAACCGGTCCCAGATCCCATAAAGCTCCACCAGCGCCCGTGCAGTGACCCGGCTGCCGAGCGGCCCCGCCATCATTCCGCCAGCGATCCGGCGCGGATCCTCGCCCTCTTCGGGATCCGACAGCGCGAAGACGGCGACCTCGGCCGGCGCGCCAAGGGCGATGAGACCGCCGCCCTCGAACCGCGACAGTTGCTGGCGGACCAGTGCCACCTCCGCAGCACCCGCCCCGGCGCCGCGCAGCATCCGCTCCACCGCCAGGAGATCGGAAAGCCGCAATCCGACGGCCGGCGCCGGCACCATCGCCGTGGCGCCCGCCGAGAGAAGGACGATGCCCCGGTCTTCCGGCCCGAGCCGGCTGAAGGCGGCCTCGACCGCGGCCGCCGCGCGGGCCCCTGCCGCATCGGGCTCGGGCCAGCCCACGACCATCATCCGCGCGCCCTCCGGCGCCCCTCCCGCCGCCGCGTCGGTGACGATCAGCGTCTCGCAGGGACCGAGGCGGACGAGCGCCGCGCCTGCCATCGCCGGGGCATAGCGGCCAAGCGCCAGAATCAGGTTCCGCCCGCCGGACCCCGGCGCGGGAACCGACGCCGCGGCAAGCGCGCGCGACACCGCCCCCCAGGGCGCCGCCACCGCGAGGCCGGCCGCCATCAGCCGTCGTGCCTCGGCACGCAATATGTCGAGTTCAGACCCCATCCGGGTCGAATCATCGCCGAAACCCCGGTTTCCGTAAAGTCACCCTGACAGCACCTCACCGGCGACCGGCGTAACTCCGCCGCACCGCCGCGCCGTGCGATTCGGCACCGGGGCTGGCGCGGACCCGTGTCACAGCCTATAATTGGTGTGTAAGAATGGATGATGCCCTTGACCAACCCTCAGCCGAGCTACGACGCACCCGCCGTCACGCAGCATTGCGACGTCGCGCCCGAAGTGATGATGGCGCGCGCCGACGATGCCTCGACCTTCCTCAAGGCGCTCGCACACGAGGGGCGGCTGATGATCCTGTGCCATCTCTCGACCGGAGAGAAGACGGTGACGGAGCTTGAAAACCTGCTGTCCTCGCGGCAGGCGGCGGTCAGCCAGCAACTGGACTACGATCTCTTTTGCAAGGACGCCGGCTGATCCGGCCGGCAATTGGCCTGGCCGCCGATTTCAGGGAGAAGAACGGCGCTCCCGGCGCAAGGTCAAGGCCCGAGAGCCAGAAGTTTGCGCCGAGAACGACGGCTTCATCCGCGATCCGGCAACCGCGCTGAGAACTGGACCCATTACCGCCGTGCCGGTGTGGCACACCGCGGAGCGGACTGTTTTGGAGCCGCTCTAATCGCCGGTAATTTCTGGTGCACCTAACGAGAGAGAACTCGAACTCTCTCTTTGAGGCACTTGAAGAATGGGAGCGCCATCTCACGCAACCAGACCTTGACGGTCGGGAGCGTGAACATGAAGTATCCCAAAAATGATTTCAACGACTTAGCCAACAAGAAAGTAGACAACAAGCCTGCACCGTTCTCGCTGCGCCTCAGCTTCGATGAGCGCGGGCTTCTGGAGCATGACGCTGCGGGACAGGCACTCGGGGCCTATATTCGCGAGCGCCTGTTCGGCGAGGATGTGACGCCCCGCACAACGCGGGGCAAATTTCCCGTCAAAGACCAGGCGGCACTCGGGCGCGTCCTCGGTGCGCTTGGCGCATCGCGGCTTTCTGCAAACCTCAACCAGCTGGCGAAGGCCGTGAACACGGGCTCGCTGCCCGTCACGCCTGAAACCGAAGAAGAACTTCGGAAGGCGTGTGCAGCGGTGATCGCAATGCGGGAAGATAGGCCAGCACGTCGTGTTCGGCCTCGTCCATCAGCGTGGCGAGCATCGGCACCTTGGGTCGGATCTGGTCGGCGACGGCGCGCCACTGGGTGCTGGCGGCCTCGGCGGTGTCCTGGGCGAAGGCGGTGGCGATGAAGGCCGAGACGACCCTGCGCCCGCTCTTGCCGGCGTGGGCGAGGACATTGCGCTGGAAGTGAACCCGGCACCGCTGCCAGGTGGCGCAGAGGACCTTCGAGACGGCAGCCTTGATGCCCTCGTGCGCGTCGCTGATGACCAGTTTGACCCCGCGCAGACCGCGCCGCGTCAGCTTGCGCAGGAACTCGGTCCAGATCGGCTCGACCTCGGATGTGCCGATCTCCAAACCAAGCACCTCGAGCCGCCCGTCGGTGTTCACCCCGATGGCGATGATGACGGCGACCGAGACGATCCGCCCGCCGCGCCGGACCTTGAAGTAGGTCGCATCGATCCAGAGACAGGGCCAGTCGCCTTCGAGGGGGCGGGTGAGGAACGCCTTTACCTTGCCGTCGATCTCTTCGCACAGGCGGCTGACCTGGCTCTTGCTGATCCCCGACATGCCTCGGTAGCCTGATGCGGAAGAGTGTGGACGAGACGCACCGAGGGCTTGTGGGATTCCCTTTATTGCCGTATTTTCTCATTTGGCTGGCGTTGTTGCAGAACTCTGGCCCTCAAGGATTCACATTGTGAATCCATGCGGTTAGACGGGCGGCATGAGCAAGCCATCACCCGCCCGCTACCGCACGACGAACTGGTCCAGCTACAATGCGGCGCTGAGGAAGCGCGGCGCGCTGCTGATCTGGTTGGACAAGGAGATGGCCTGGCACGCGCCGCATGAGGGCCGACCGGGGCGCCCGCCGGTGTTCTCAAGCGCAGC
>NCEA01000060.1:4964-12221 GCA_002280515.1 Rhodobacterales bacterium 32-67-9 | reverse complement strand
CGCATCTGCCACTCGACCACGGTCGCCGGGGTTGCGAACACATGGGGCTACGGCGCCATGACGAATTCCTACAACGATATCCACAATTCCAAGGCGATCTTCCTGATCGGCGGCAACCCGGCCGAGGCGCATCCGGTCTCGCTCCTTCATCTTCTGAAGGCGAAGGAGGAGAACAACGCGCCGCTGATCGTCTGCGATCCGCGCTTCACCCGCACCGCCGCGCATGCCGACGAATATGTCCGCTTCCGGCCCGGCACCGACGTGGCGCTGGTCTGGGGCATCCTCTGGCACATCTTCGAAAACGGCTGGGAGGACAAGGAGTTCATCCGCACCCGGGTCTGGGGCATGGACCAGATCCAGACAGAGGTGAAGAAGTGGACGCCGGAAGAGACCGAGCGCGTGACCGGCGTGCCCGGCAGCCAGCTGCGTCGGGTCGCCTTCACCCTGGCCAACAACCGGCCGGGCACCGTGATCTGGTGCATGGGCGGCACCCAGCACACCAATGGCAACAACAACACCCGCGCCTATTGCGTTCTGCAACTCGCGCTCGGCAACATGGGGGTCGCCGGTGGCGGCACCAACATCTTCCGCGGCCATGACAACGTGCAGGGCGCGACCGACCTCGGCGTTCTCTGCAACGACCTGCCGGGCTATTACGGCCTTGCCCCCGGGGCGTGGGCGCATTGGGCGCGGGTCTGGGGCGAGGATCTCGACTGGCTCAAGTCCCAGTTCGTGATGCTGAAGGATGCCGACGGCAACGACGCCAAGGACAAGGACGGCAATCCGATCAGCCTGATGAACACCAACGGCATCCCGGTGTCGCGCTGGATCGACGGGGTGCTCGAAGACAAGGCCAACATCGAACAGAACGACAATGTCCGGGTCATGGTGCTCTGGGGCCACGCACCGAATTCGCAGACCCGCGGGACCGAGATGAAGACGGCGATGGAAAAGCTCGACACGCTCGTCGTGGTCGATCCCTATCCGACCGTCTCGGCGGTGCTGCATGACCGGACCGACGGCGTCTACCTCCTGCCGGCTTCGACCCAGTTCGAGACCTCGGGTTCGGTGACCGCCTCCAACCGGTCGTTGCAGTGGCGCGAGCGGGTCGTGGCGCCGGTCTTCGAAAGCCTGCCCGACCACATCATCATCAACAAGTTCGCCGAGAAGTTCGGTTTCGCCGACCGGCTTTTCCGCAATATCGAGGTCAAGGACGGCGAGCCGGTAATCGAGGATATCACCCGCGAGTTCAACCGCGGCATGTGGACCGTGGGGTACACCGGACAAAGCCCGGAGCGGCTGAAGCTGCACATGGCAAACCAGCACACGTTCGACAGGACGACGCTGCGTGCAGTGGGCGGGCCGGCCGACGGCGACTTTTACGGCCTGCCCTGGCCTTGCTGGGGCACGCCGGAGATGAAGCATCCCGGCACCGCGAACCTTTACGACATGTCGATGCCGGTCAGCCAGGGCGGCCTGACCTTCCGCGCCCGCTTCGGGGTGGAGCGCGATGGACAGAACCTTCTGGCCGAGGGCGTCTATTCGGCGGGGTCGGAGATCCAGGACGGCTATCCGGAATTCACCATGCAGATGCTGATGGATCTCGGCTGGGACAAGGACCTGACCGACGACGAGCGCGCCGCGATCGAGGCGGTCGGCGGCCCCAAGGCCAACTGGAAAGTCGACCTCTCGGGCGGCATCCAGCGGGTCGCGATCAAGCACGAATGCGCGCCCTTCGGCAATGCCAAGGCCCGCGCCGTGGTCTGGACCTTCCCCGACCCGGTGCCGCTCCACCGCGAGCCGCTCTACACCAACCGGCGCGACCTCGTGGCGGATTACCCGACCTACGAGGACCGCAAGCTCTACCGGCTGCCGACGCTCTATGCCTCGATCCAGGCGAAGGACTTCAGCCAGGATTATCCGATCATCCTCACCTCGGGCCGCCTCGTCGAATACGAGGGCGGCGGTGAAGAGACCAGGTCGAACCCCTGGCTGGCCGAGCTTCAGCAGGACATGTTCGTCGAGATCAACCCCCGCGACGCCAACAACCTCGGGGTTCGCGACCGGGCGCAGGTCTGGGTCGAGGGACCGGAGGGCGGCAAGGTCAAGGTCATGGCAATGGTGACCGAGCGGGTGGGCGTGGGCGTCGCCTTCATGCCCTTCCATTTCGGCGGACATTTCGAGGGCAAGGACCTGCGGGACAAGTATCCCGAAGGCGCCGATCCCTACGTCCTCGGCGAAAGCAGCAACACCGCGCAGACCTATGGGTACGACGTCGTGACGCAGATGCAGGAGACCAAGGCCACCCTCTGCAAGATCAGCGCGGCATAAGGAGAAACGGATATGGCACGAGTTAAGTTCCTCTGTGACGCCGAACGCTGCATCGAGTGCAACGCCTGCGTGACCGCCTGCAAGAACGAGAATGAGGTGCCCTGGGGCATCAATCGGCGCCGGGTGGTGACGATCAACGACGGCTCGCCGGGCGAACGGACGATTTCGGTCGCCTGCATGCATTGCTCGGACGCGCCCTGCATGGCGGTGTGCCCGGTCGATGTCTTCTACCAGACCGAGGACGGCATCGTCCTGCATTCGAAGGACCTCTGCATCGGCTGCGGCTATTGCTTCTACGCCTGTCCGTTCGGCGCGCCGCAATATCCGCAGGCCGGCAATTTCGGGTCGCGTGGCAAGATGGACAAGTGCACCTTCTGCGCCGGCGGGCCGGAACCGGACAATTCCGTCGCCGAGTTCCAGAAATACGGCCGCAACCGGATCGCCGAGGGCAAGCTGCCGATCTGCGCCGAGATGTGTTCCACCAAGGCGCTTCTCGCCGGCGACGGCGATGTCGTCTCGGCGATCTACCGCGAGCGGGTCGTGGCGCGCGGCTTCGGGTCAGGCGCATGGGGCTGGGGCACGGCCT
Organism: Rhodobacterales bacterium 32-67-9; assembly: GCA_002280515.1. Classification (GTDB taxonomy): domain Bacteria; phylum Pseudomonadota; class Alphaproteobacteria; order Rhodobacterales; family Rhodobacteraceae; genus Albidovulum. The sequence goes on along the minus strand of NCEA01000060.1, from coordinate 9,304 downwards.
ACGACAAGAAGGCGGCCAACTGATAGCGCCGCGATTTTGCCTCGTCCCGTGGCGCGTTGCGTCGCGGGACACCTTAGCGACGAAAAAGCAGATCGGGGAAGATGATGATCCTGCGCAGGTTCCTGGCCGTTCTGGCCGCGATCACGGTCGTGGCGCTGCCGGCGCTCGGGCAGGGGGCGCCGGAGGGCTCGGCGCCCGACCCGCGCGCCGCGACCGGCGGCGCCCAGACGCTGGAGGACATTCTTGCCCGCCAGCAGGGGCTCAAGCTCGACGACAGCTTTCGCCGCGATGCGATCGGCAATCCCGAGGCCGCGGCGGCGGCGACCGACCAACTCGGCACGCTTGGCGGCGTATCGGACCCCGAGCTTTGGCGGGCGCTGCGCTACGGCGAGGCGGATCTGACCGTGTCGACGCGGATGCCGGGGTCGGACATGGTGATCCAGGATGGCGGTATGCGCTGGCTCGCATTCCGCGAAGGGCCACTCCTGCACTACGGCGGTTATCTTCTGCTCGGGATGCTGGTTGTACTTCTCCTTTTCTACCTGATCCGGGGCAAGATCCGTATCGAGGGTGAACACACAGGCCAGAAATGTGTTGGAACGGTTCGGCCACTGGCTGATGGCGGGGTCGTTCGTGGTGCTGGCGCTGACCGGGCTGACGATGATCTTCGGCCGCGTCGCGCTGATTCCGCTCTTTGGCAAGGAGGTTTACGCCCCGATCGCGGCCGCTGGAAAATGGGCGCATAACAACGTGTCCTGGGCTTTCATGATCGGCCTCGTGCTGGTGACGGTGACGTGGATATCGCAAAACATCCCAAATCGTCAGGACCTCAGGTGGCTCGCCGTCGGCGGCGGGCTTTTCTCCAAGGGTGTCCACCCGCCGGCACGGAAGTTCAACGCCGGGCAGAAAATCGTCTTCTGGTCGGTCGTGGTGCTTGGCGCCTCGATCTCGGCCTCGGGCCTGTCGCTGCTCTTTCCGTTCGAACTGCCGATGTTCGCCAAGACCTTCGCGCTGTTGAATGGCACCGGCCTGCCGCAGGCGCTCGGCTACGGCGAGTTGCCGACCATGCTCGGTCCGCATCAGGAAATGCAGCTCGCGCAGCTCTGGCACGGCATCGTCGCCTTTCTCTTCATGGCGATCATCATCGCCCATATCTACATCGGCTCGGTCGGGATGGAGGGCGCCTTCGACGCCGTCGGCACCGGCGAGGTTGACGTCCAGTGGGCCAGGGAACACCATGCGCTCTGGTACGAAGAGGCGACCGGCGCGGCGCCGGCGCATCCGGCATCGGAGCCTGCGGAATGACGGGGCAGGCCACCGGAACGAGGGGGAAGGTCGGGCGATGAAGGTGATGGCTTTTGCATTCCTGACCGTGATAGCGATCTCGGTAATCGCGGATCTGACGCTTCACCGCGCCGGTTTTTCCTCCCGCGAGGTGACGAGCGGCCCCGACGTCCGGCTCGATTGACGCGGAAAGGTCATTGACGGAAATGTTGCAGGGCGGACCCCCGCCGAAGATGGACGCTGACCCGGCCGCGCCGACCGAAATCGACCGGGTGCTCCGGCATGTCTCGATTCTGGTGGTCGATGACGAGCCGGGGATGCGGAACTTCCTCCTGCGGATCTTCGAGCCGCGTTGCAAGCGGATCGAGGCGGCGGGAAGCGCCGAGGAAGCCTCGAAGCTTCTCGACAAGGCGCATTTCGACCTCGTTCTGCTCGACAACGTGATGCCGGGGCAATCCGGGCTCGACTGGCTGACCGAACAGCGCCGGGTGGGCCTGTTTGCCGAGGCGATCCTGATGACCGCCTATGCCGATCTCGACACGGCGATCCAGGCGCTTCGGGTCGGGGCGGCGGATTTCGTGCTGAAGCCCTTCCGGTCGAACCAGATTCTCAACGCCGTGAACCGCTGCATGGACCAGCGCTATCTCCGGCGCGAGAATTACCTGCTGAAATACGAGATGAAGGCCGACGCCCTCGCGGCACGCGGCCGGCTTATCGGCAAGTCGCCCAGGATCGCGGCAGTCAGGAAGACGCTCGAACGGGTGGCGCCGCTGCCGACGCCGGTGCTTTTCACCGGCGAGAGCGGCACCGGCAAGGAGATCGCCGCGCGCACGCTCCACGCGCTTTCGGATCGGGCCGACAAGCCTTTCGTTCCGATCAACTGCGCCGCCATCTCGCCCGACCGGCTCGCCGTCGAGCTTTTCGGCGAGGTCGGCAATGCCGGGCGCGACGGGCTCTTGATCCATGCCAGCGGCGGCACGCTCTTTCTCGACGAGATCGCCGAATTGCCGCTGACGATGCAGGCGACGCTGCTCAGGGTGATCGAGGACAACCGCATCCGCCCGGACGGGTCGGAGCGCGAGGTGCCGTTGAACCTGCGCTTCGTCTTCGCCAGCAATTCAGACCTTGACCGGGCGGTGGCCGAAGGCCGTTTCAGGCGCGACCTTTTCCACCGGATCAACGTGTTGACGGTCGACATGCCGCCGTTGCGCGAACGGGTCGGCGACATTGCCGAACTGGCCGAGCTGTTCATCGGCAGCCTTGCCCGCCAGCTTGGCGTGCCGCCGCTGACGGTGACCGAGGAGGTGCTGCGCAACCTTGCGCGCTACGACTGGCCGGGCAATGTGCGCGAACTGAGGAACCTGATCGAACGGTCGCTGATTCTTGGCGAATTCCCGTCCGAGATCGCCGGCGGCGGTGGGCAGGGCAAGGCCGAGCCGGTCGAAAGCCTTCAGGCGGTCGAGCGCCAGCATATCCTCGCGATCCTCGAAGCCTGTCGCGGCAATCGGGCCGAGGCGGCGCGACGGCTTGGTGTCTCGCGCAAGACCATCGACCGGAAATGCGCGCAGTGGAATGTCTGAGCCGCCGGTGACCTCCGCGCCGCGCTTCTGGCGCTCTGTCCGGGTGCGGATATTGCTGATCGCGCTCCTGCCTGCGCTGATCCTGTTGCCGCTGGTCCTTGCCGCGACCGCGAAGAACTGGATCGACCGTTTCGACGAGGTGCTGACCGCGAAGGTCGCCGGCGAACTCACCATCGCGCATCAGCATCTGGCCGGGCTGGTCAGCGGTAGGGGCGCCGATATCCAGGCGCTGGCCCAGTCGGCGGCTTTCGCCGGCACCGCCGGCGACACGGCCGCGCTCGATGCCCTTCTGGAAGAGAAGCGCGCCGCGCTTGGTCTCGACTTCCTCTACTTCCGCGACCGAACGGGCGCGGCCCGGACCGCACCGGCCGGGGGGCGGGTTCCACAAGCCGGCCGCTGGCCGGTGGTCGATGCGGCACTGGAGGGGCGGGCCGGGGTCGGCATCGACATCTTCGAGGGCGGTGACCTCGATGCGCTTTCGCCCGGCCTTGCGGAACAGGCCCGGCTCGCGCTCGTGGAGACCCGCGCTGCCGTTCCGACCGAGCAGACCGAAGAGACGCGCGGGATGGTGGTCCATGCCGCGGCCCCGGCGCAGGGCGGCGTTCTGGTGGGCGGCACGCTTCTCAACCGCAACCTCGATTTCATCGACGAGATCAACACCCTCGTCTATCCCGCCGCGCGGATGCAGGACGGCGGGCAGGGCACCGCGACGATCTTTCTCGATGATGTGCGGATCAGCACCAATGTCCGGCTTTTCGAAGATGTGCGGGCGCTTGGCACCCGGGTTTCGGCCGCCGTCCGGGCGCGGGTTCTCGGCGAGGGTCAGGTCTGGCTCGACCGCGCCTTCGTCGTCAACGACTGGTATGTCTCGGCCTATGAGCCGATCGTCGACAGCTTCGGCAACCGGGTGGGGATGCTCTATGTCGGGTTTCTCGAAGCCCCCTACAAGGCGGCCGAACGCCAGACGCTCTTCGAGATCGCGGTGACGCTGGCGATCGTTCTCGCCATCTCCGTCCCGATCCTGCTTCGCTGGGCGCAAGGTATTTTCGCACCGCTCGAACGGATGAACGCCGCGATCCGCAAGGTGGAACAGGGCGACCTCGGGGCGCGGACCGGGCTGGCCCGCGCCGATGACGAGATCGGCCGCGTCGCGGGCCATCTCGACAGCCTGCTCGACCAGTTGCAGGAACGCGACCGGGTCCTGCGCGACTGGAACGAGGAATTGGAGGCGCGGGTCCGGGACCGGACGCGCGACCTTGAAGAAGCGAACCGCCAGATCGAGGCGACGACCCGCCAGTTGATCGTTTCGGAAAAGCTTGCCGCGATTGGCGAGATCACCGCAGGGGTAGCGCATGAAATCAACAATCCGCTTGCGGTGATACAGGGCAATCTTGATGTGGTGAGTGAAGACCTAGGCGCCCGCGCAGCACCGCTTCGGACCGAATTCACGCTGATCCAGGAGCAGATCCAGGCGAT
>NCEA01000060.1:0-4920 GCA_002280515.1 Rhodobacterales bacterium 32-67-9 | reverse complement strand
TTCCTCGTCTCGAAACTCCTGCATTTCGCCCGGCCCGAGGAATATGCCGATACCGGCGCCGGCAACGATCCCGACACGGTGATCCGCGATACCATGCCCCTGGTGCAGCATCTCCTCGCGAAATCCCGGGTCGCGGTGGACCTCGACCTTGAGGCCGGCAGCGATGTCGCGATGAACCACACCGAATTGCAGCAGGTCCTGATCAACCTCATGGTCAACGCGGTCCAGGCGATGCCGGAGGGCGGACGGCTTACCCTGCGGACCCGGCGCGACACGGTGGACGACCGGCCGATGGTCAGGATCTCGGCCCGCGATACCGGCTCCGGCATGTCGCCAGAGGTGCTGGGCCGGATATTCGACCCGTTCTTCACCACGAAACGGAGCGAGGGCACCGGGCTTGGCCTGTCGATCAGCCGCAATCTCGTGACGCGCGGCGGCGGCACGATCAGCGCGGAAAGCGAGCCGGGGAAAGGGACGGAGTTCACAATCCTGCTGCCGGTCTTCGACCCCGGCGGTCAGGCGCTGTAGACCTCGCGCCCGGCGAGGAGGGTCAAAAGAACCCTGGTGTCGCCGATCTCGTAGACGCTGCAACCGTAGATGTCGCGGTCGAGCATGATGAGATCGGCCCATTTGCCAGGCGACAGCGACCCGGTCTCCGCCTGCCGCCAACCGGCGGTCGCGGCGTTGATCGTGTAGCCCTCGATGCATTCGGCGAGCGTCAGCCGCTCTTCCGGCAGGAAGACCGGGTGGTTGCCCTCTTTCTTCGGCGGTTGGCGGGTCATCGCGGTTTCAATGATCTCGAACGGGTCGAGGGTGGAGACGGTCCAGTCGCTGGAAAGCGCAAGCAGCGCGCCGGCATCGCGGAGCGAGCGGAACGCATACATCCAGCGGCCGCGCGTCGCGCCCACCATCGGCAGGGCGATGTCACCGACCGAGGCGTCGAGGCGCGCCCAGAGCGGCTGGATATTGGCAACGACGCCGAGGTCGGCGAACCGGGGAATGTCGGCGGGGTCGATGCACTGGACATGGGCGATCTGGTGCCACGAGGGCCAGGGTGCGTTCTCGGCCCGCGCCGCCGCCATCCCGTCGAGCGCCGCGCGCACCGCCATGTCGCCGATGGCGTGGACGTGGATCTGGAACCGCGCCGCATCAAAGGCGACGAACATGTCGTTGATCTGGTTGGGAGAAAACATCAAGGGCGCGTTGCCGCCCGTCGCGTCGGAATAGGGCTCTATCATCGCCGCGGTGCGGTTCTCGATCACCCCGTCGAGGAAGAATTTCGCCGAATGGATGCGGAACATCGGCATCTGGCACTCGCGGCGCATCGCCTCCAGCCGGGCCAGCGCGGCTGCGGTCGTCTCGGACGGATCGACGCGGGCGGTGGCCAGAACCCGCACCGTCAGCGCATCCTCGGTCGCGAGCCGGCGGTAGACGCGGGCATGCTGTTCGTGGACCGAGGCGTCGAGCACGCCGGTGATGCCATGCGCGTTGGCATGGGCCTGGGCAAAGCGGACCCCGGCGGCGAAATCGTCGTCGGTCGGTTTCGGCTTGCGCGCGTCGACCCAGTTCGTCGCGCGTTCATAGAGAAGGCCGGTCGGCACGCCGCCGGCATCGCGGACGAAATGGCCGTTCTCGGGGTCCGGCGTCGCCGCCGAGAGGCCGGTGCGGGCGATGGCCACGGAATTGATACAGCCGTTGTGCCCGTCCGAGGCGAGGATCATGCAGGGCCGGTCCGGCACGGCGGCATCGAGAAGGTGGCGGTCGAGATTGTGGGCGCCGAACACCCCGGAATAATAGAACCCGCCGTAAACCCAGTCGCGGGTATGGCTGGCGGCGAAATCGCGCAGGATCGCCTGCAACTCCTCCGGCCGGCGCGCGGCCGAGAGGTCGGCGCTTTCGGCAAAATGCTGGCCACCGTCCTGCACGTGAAGGTGGGTGTCGTGAAAGCCGGGCAGGATCAGCCGCCCGCCCGCGCGGATCACCTTGGTGGCCGGACCGGCGAGGGCCGCGATCTCTTCGGTCGTGCCGAGTGCCATGATCCGGCCGGCGCGGATGGCGAGCGCCTGAACCCTCGGGCAATGCGGATCCATCGTGCGGATATCGCCATTCAGGACGATGGTTTCGGGCGAGATCATGCGGGCTACTCCTGCGCTACACACTCGAACTGTCCTCTTCCGGCGGCCGCCCACAAGGGGGATCAGAAACCGTTGTTGAAGGGTTGTATAATTCCTCTTTGCGATTCGCAAAACGGTGCTAAGCTTTGCTGATAAAAAGCCATCAGCGGGGAGTAGACTACCATGCAACGCATTAAGTTTATTGATAAAATGATCGATGGAAACCTGTCGCGGCGGCAGATGATGCAGGCTGCGGGTGCCTTCGGAGTGGGTACGCTGATCCTGCCGCGACCGTCGGTCGCCGCCGAAGTGCTGACCTGTCTCGAATGGGGCGGCTACGATTCGCCGGACTATTTCCAGGCTTATGTGGACAAATACGGCGCGCAGCCGAACTTCTCGATCTTCGCCGGGGAAGAGGATGCGCTGGCCAAGGTGCTGGCCGGCTTCGCCGCCGATGTCATGCATCCGTGCAACTATTCCGTCGCCCGTTTTGTCAATGCCGGCGTCGCGGCCGAACTTGATACCTCGCGGCTCAGCCACTGGAAAGACGTCTTCCCCGCGCTCCAGTCCGCCGAGGGTGTGGTCTGGGAGGGCAAGACCGTGATGGCGCCGGCCGACTGGGGCAACTCCTCGCTCGCCTTCCGGCCTGACCTCTTGCCGCCGGAATTCACGGAAAACCCGACATGGGCGATCTTCTACGACGAGGCCTACAAGGGCCGGGTGGCGATGAGCGATAACGAGATGGCGATCATCATCGGCGCGATGGTCGGCGGCATGCCCTATGACGAGGCCTACAAGCTCGAAGGCGCGGCGCTCGATGCGGCGGCGAAGGAATGGGGCACCAGGGCCGTCAACACTTCGAAATTCCTCTGGACCGATTCCTCGGAAGTGCAGCAGGCAATGGCCTCGGGCGAGATCGTCGCGGCCTACGCCTGGAACGACCTTGTCGCGAACCTGCGCAATGAAGGCGTGCCGGTCGAATTTGCCAAGCCGAAGGAAGGCATGTTCACCTGGTTCTGCGGTCTCACGCTCCTGAACACAGGCAAGGCGGACGAACAGGCGGCCTATGACTTCATCGACGCCTGGCTCAGCCCCGAGACCGGCAAGGCGCTGATCGAGGGGTCGGGCTACGGCCACGCCAACATGAAGTCGTTCGAGATCGCCGACAAGGAGGCGATCGCCAACATGGGGATCACTGACCCGGTGGCGATGATGGCCGACACGATCGTCTTCAAGACCCCGACGGATGCTGTTCAGGAAGGGTTCAACAAGGTCTGGGGCGACACCAAGGCGCTGAAATACTGATCCGGCCGTGAGTGCAATTTCCGAACCCGCTCCGGCGTCGCGCCTGCGTGACGCCGACCGGACGCGCCGGTGGCTGAGGGGCTACGGCCTTTTGTCGCCGGCGCTCGCCGTAATGATCGCCATGCTGGCGCTGCCGCTCGCGGCGCTGGTGGTCCTGAGCTTCTGGACCCAGAACGGGTTCGAACTGGACCGCACGCCGACGCTGGAGAATTACGCCCAGCTCGTCCGGCTGACGGAGGAGCCGACGATCTGGTTCGGCATCCCGTTCTACTTCGCCTATCCGGTCCCGGCGATCCTGATGATCAAGTCAGTCGTGATGTCGCTGAGCGCAACCGTCGCGGTGATCGCGCTGGCCTATCCGATGGCCTATTTCCTCGCTTTCCGGGTGCACAAGCACAAGGCGCTCTGGATCATCCTGATCACCATTCCGTTCTGGACCAGCTACCTGCTGCGGGTCTTCGCCTGGAAGATCGTCCTCGGCTTCAACGGCGCTATCAATTCCGGCCTTAAAGAGCTTGGAATCATTGATAAACCTCTGGACTTCCTGCTCTACAACCCCGGCGCGGTGGTGATCACGCTCGCCCATTCCTGGGTCGCCTTCGCGATCCTGCCGATCTATGTTTCGCTGGAAAAGATCGACCGGTCGCTCTTGGAAGCCGCGTCGGACCTTGGCGACGGCAAGGTGAAGCGGTTCCTCCGGATCACGCTGCCGCTGTCGGCGCCGGGAACGGTCGCGGCCGCGCTTCTGGTCTTCATCCCGACGGTCGGGGACTACGTCACCCCGACGCTGGTCGGCGGCCCCGGTGGCACGATGATCGGCAACCTCGTGCAGGAGCTGTTCCTGCGGCAGAACAACGCCCCCCTCGGGGCCGCCGTCGCGATCACCATGATGCTGATCATCGCGGTGATCGTGGCGATATTCCTCTGGGCGATCGGCTATCGCCGGATCCGCGCGCGGAGGGCATGAGGATGCTTGAAAAGATCGACGGCGTCTGGGTTTACGCGATTCTCTTCGTGATGTTTCTTTACGGCCCGGTGCTCCTGATGCCAGTCTTCGCGCTGAACGACGGCACGTTCGCGACCTTTCCGCTCAAGGGCTTCACACTGAAGAACTTCTCGGCGATGGCCGCGAATACCTCGATGATCCTCGCCTTCCAGAACAGTCTGAAGATAGCCATCGCAGTCGCGGTTCTCTCGACGGTCCTCGCGATGCCGGCGGCGCTGGCGCTGACGCGGTTCCGGCTGCCGGGCGGCGGGCCGATCCAGAGCTTCATGATGCTGCCGCTGGTCATCCCCTCGATCGTCATCGCGGTGGCGCTTCTGGTGATCCTGCTGAAGATCCTCGGCATCCAGCTTTCGCTCTGGACCGTCGCTGCGGGGCATGTGCTGATCTGCCTGCCGTTCTGCATGTCGGTGCTGATGTCGCGGCTGTCTGGGTGAAAGAACCGGTTCGCCGGCCTATCACGCTCGCGGTTGAAGGCACGCCCGCCGCCGCCCCGCA